>CAXBMX010000087.1:0-2598 GCA_963977055.1 uncultured Verrucomicrobiales bacterium | reverse complement strand
GGATCTTGAGGTGGTGGACCTTCGCTCGGTCAAACCGATCGATACCGATACGATTTTGGGATCAGTGGCGCGGACTGGTCGCTTGCTTTGCGTGGGAGAAGGATTTCCCTGGGGAGGCGTCACCGCAGAGGTTGTTTCCCGAGTAACGGCAGAAGGCTTTCACCTACTGGATGCTCCGCCTCAGCGGCACAATTGCCGGGACACGCCGATCCCGTATCACCCGAACTTGTGGAAGGCTCATCGACCTGCTGCGCAGAGTATTGCCGAAGCAGCGAGAGCGCTTCTGCATCTGTGAGGTTGTGTGGGCGGCCAACGTCGCCTTTGGTGGGGGATGACTGGTCTTGATGTGCTCCCTTCGAGTGATCCCACAAGTATTCTCCGATACCGAGACGGGATCTATGCCGCTGATATCCTGACTGCAGCGGTGGTCGAATTTCGAATTTTTGACTATCTGGCGGAGCATCCTGCAACGCTCGCCGATCTTTGTGGACATTTTGATTGGGCCGAAAGACCCGCTGATGTCCTTATTACGCTCTGCAAAGCGAATGGGCTTCTATCTGAGGATGCGGACGGAACTCTGACGCTCACCGCAAAGTCTCGAGAGCACCTCTGCGAAGGGTCGCCGTGGAATCTGACGATGTATTATGATTCTTTGCGGGATCGGCCCGTCGTGGCGGACTATGTGCGGGTTTTGAAGACTGACAAACCGGCTCATTGGAGTGGGCTTGAAGAGGCTGACGATGATTGGCATGGTGCGATGCTGCAGGAGGATTTTGCCCGGACTTTTACTGCGGCAATGGACTGCCGGGGAGTCTTTCTCGGGAAAAAGTTGGCGGATGTAGCTGGGGACTGGCTCGGGTCGTCACGGCGGCTCATCGATATCGGTGGTGGATCGGGTGTCTATGCCTGTGCTTTGGCGGCAAACTTCCCTGCGCTTGAGGTGACCGTTTTGGAACAGGAGCCGGTCGATGCGATTGCGAGAGAGAAAATAGCCGAGAGGGGGCTAGCAGAGCGGGTTTCGGTTAAGGTAGGGAACATGTTCGAGGATGAGTGGCCAGAGGGGGCAGATGTTCACCTGTTTTCCAACGTCATGCATGACTGGGGAATCGCGGAGGTTGCGGCTTTGTTAAAGCGATCGAGGCAAATGATCGCGAGTGGCGGGACTGTCCTGATTCACGAGACTTTTTTGAACAACGAAAAAACCGGCCCACTGCCTGTGGCTGAGTATTCCTGTATCTTGGCGCATTCGACTCAAGGGAGGTGTTACGCAGTCTCTGAGATGGAGCGATTCATGTCGGAGAGCGGCTTTGAATCGCTGGGATATCGCGACACGGGTGGAGACAGAGGAGTGATCGCCGGGCGCGCGGTGTAGCAGCGCAAACGGTCGCCAAAGGATGTTCGTAGTGGGCCACCAAGGAAACAAAGTCACAAAAATCATAGTAAAGGCTAGAAAAATTGGTTGCGCTTGATTTGATTTGATCGAGAGTCCGGTCCAGTCCTCAACAAGCAATTTAAATCGCGGGGTGGAGCAGTCTGGTAGCTCGTCAGGCTCATAACCTGAAGGTCGTAAGTTCAAATCTTGCCCCCGCAACTTCTTTAAGCCCTGTAACTCAATGAGTTACAGGGCTTTTTGTTGGGCTGCGCGGAAAGGTGGAATGAACGAGAATACCCCTTAAATGCACCAAAATACCCTGTTTTGTGTGACGTTTTGTGTGACGCGGTTGACGCGGTTGGCGCTTTTCGAGCCTCAGACCAGTGATAAGGGGTTATTCTTTCGCCTCCATTACCCTTTCAAACGAACTCGGTAGCATCACTCCGGCATCGTAGAACTTTTGCGCCATCTGCGCAGCACGCTGAGTCACCTTGTTGCTCTTCCTCCTGTTCAAGGTCATCGGCATCATTTCCAGATTTATCAGCAGGTTATCCAGATCGGGAGCTAGTGAACGTGGAACGATGTGATCCACCTCAATCTTTTCACCGGCATAGGGGCCAGTGCCGACGATGGGACTTCGCCCTTCACTCATTAGCTCCAAGTTCTCCGGCGTATCCAGTTCCAATTCCCGCGCAATCTTGATGTTTCGGAGAAGTGATTCGGTTAGGAGGTCGGAATAGTTTACCGGCGTATCGTTGATCCTTTCGGCATGGCGTAGGATCTCGCTAGGGTCGGCCCCTTCGTTCTCAGCTTCGATCAGCACGGCCACCGCCAATAGAAGCAAGTCGTTTGCCTCACGGCTCCGGCCTGACTCGTAGATGTCTCGGTAGGCCACAAGGGGAGCGATCAAGGCAACTGCTTCCTTTTGGGCCGTGCGTGCCTCTAGCGCCTCGTATGCCTTCCAGCCTGAAAAGGCTAGTGCCGCGATTGCAAAGAGTCCGAGAATCCACTTCATTGCTCTAAGGGTGAATCAGTATCGAATGGACTCAAGCCAAGAAATAATGGAACAGGCAACCGGCTACTGGGAGTTGGGGATGTTCTCTGATGCCTGGGATACGGTCGAATTGCTGCCACCGGATGAAAAGACGGAATCGCCCGTCCTCGATCTTCGGCTTCGCATCCTTACTGCTCTGGCACAGTGGGAGCTAGGCGAACAAATCGCAAAC
>CAXBMX010000086.1:0-3374 GCA_963977055.1 uncultured Verrucomicrobiales bacterium | reverse complement strand
GCTCGAACTCACCTTCCATAACGCAAAACAGATCACTGGCCGCCTTAAAGCCCTCGACGTAACCGATCTGCTGTCCTGACGTTACGGCGCCTCCTTTTTCCACCTCGAACTTGGCTTCGACCAATTCCCCCAACATGCGCGTGGCAAATTTGGTGAACCCAACCCGCCAGAGGCCAGCGTGATCCTCCTCACGAGACATCCAGTAATGACTCAGCGAATACTGAAAATCCACCGGAAGGCGGGCCGAAAATCGGGAATGTTTGAAACGGACGTATTCCATCTTATCCAATTAATTTTGCACGAAGAAACTCTCCTAACATTCTAACCTTCGACAAGCGATAGCGCTTCTCAAATACTCGATAACCATCGGCACCCATTTGTTCGAGGATGCCGCTGTAGATCCGTCGCATCAGCTCAGCAGATCGCATCGATTTTCGATCAACTTCCGGCAGCAACTCAACCGCTTTCCGGTAAAAACCACGAGCGACATCCGCCTCATGCGCCATCAGATTTCGGAAGCTTTCAGGATCGGGATTCTTGTTCAAAATCTCATCTTCACTGACTCCAAACGTGGCCAAATCTTCCTGCGGCAGAAAGATACGTCCCTCACCGGCATCTTCGCCCACGTCGCGCATGATGTTAGTCCACTGCAAGGCATAGCCCAATTGCTCGGCATAATCCCTCGTGGCCGGATCTTCATATTCAAAGATGTCGATGCTGACCAAACCCACGGCGCTCGCAACATGATAACAATACTCCTTTAGCTCATCCGCCGTTTGGATCTTGCGAGGCTCCAGATCCATTTCAACGCCGCGCACAATAGCATCCAGCTCGTCGGCATTCAGATCTCTCCGCGAACAGAGATCAACAAATTCACTCTCCAGTCCGGGCAAAACTTCAGTGGCGCCTCCCTCGATCAGCTCCCGCCATCGATTCAAGCCTGCTTGCCTCTCCTCAGACCCAAGGCCGGGATCATCGGCCAGATCATCGACCACTCGACAGAAGGCATAAAACACCGTCATGTCGCGGCGCTTACTCTTCGGAAGAACCGCCAGGGCAAAAGCCAGATTCGATCCGCTACGGCGGACAATTTCGGCGGAGTTGGCAGTGATAGGTTCCACTGATTGAGAAGTCCTGGAGGTTTATTTGACCTTACCAAAATGGTGGCCAAACGGATAATACACAAATGCCGCTCGCCCCACAATGTCCTCCTGAGGAACCGTTCCCCAATCTCTCGAGTCTGAACTGCTCTTACTGTTGTCGCCCATGGCCCAGTATTTCTTTTCAGGCAAAGTCGTGGATCGAGTTCCCATCAAGGTATAACCGGAAAAGCGGCCTTCCTGAGACATAACACGCCGCATCCCAGGACCTTGGCCAATTTCCCCATTCACCCAGAGTTCCGGAGGCTTAATCTCCAAAGTATCCCCTGGCTCGCCGACCAGTCTTTTAATGTAGTGCTGTGAGCCTTGACGAGGGTCATCGAGTCCCGCCTGAATCTTGGGAATCCCCTGCGTATTGAAGACAAAAACATCGTCCCGACTCGGAGTAACCCAGTGATAAGCAAATTTATTCACCACCAGTTGATCACCCGTATCAACAAATCCTTCCGCAATCGTCTGACCTCTCTGAACCTGTATAATTTTCGAGAAGCCAGGTGATCGAAAAAGCTGCGTATTGAGCAAACCCATAATTCTCGATCTCGTGCCAGGAGCACTGAATTTCTTTCCGTTCTGTGTCACCAGATAGGTCCGGGGGAAAAAGATTAAATGATTCTTAGTGTATATGTTGGAGTCATTCAGGACCAGAACGTCATCTTCTTCGACGATCCATTCGACGTGAGTTCGACCATACCAAAATTTATCCCAAAGTCTTTTGGGGAGCGCCGGCTTCTCGTAATCATTCGGAGCGCTGTATTCCGAATTAGGATTCATCTCCTGGGTCGGATAAGCGATGATCCCGTTTAAGGTTGGCTGCATCGAACCGGTCGGAATCTTAAACTGCTGAATGAAATAAGCTCGAATACCCATCGCAATGACCACGGCGACGAATACGACTTCAACATTCTCCTTCCACGCGGAAGTCTTGTAATCTTTGACCGACTTCTTACAAGTCTCAGTCAGGTCCTCTGCCAAGGTTTCGAGCTCCTTACGCTTTGCTTCGCGATTCTTGAGAGCCGTCTCAAAGGCGGTCCTTTTCTGCTCGATACCGTCCTTCTTCTCGTCCGCGATCAGATCGTCATTGTATCGAAGAAACTTGCGGACTCCTTTCAAAAGAGACTGTCCCTCTTTGACTCCTTTTCGATCGAGGGGGAGTTCCGCCATTTCTTCGGCGTTAGGTTTCTTAAATAGGAACATGAAAATACTGATGGTTGCGGGAACTCAGTCGCCGGTTTTGAGGACCTTGATGAAAGCATCCTGCGGGATATTCACTTTCCCGATCGCTTTCATCTTCTTCTTACCTGCTTTCTGCTTCTCAAGCAGCTTACGTTTTCGCGATATATCACCACCGTAACATTTGGCGGTCACGTTTTTCCCCATCGAGCTGATGGATTCGCGGGCAATGATCTTGCCACCGATCGTGGCCTGAATTGCTACGACAAACAACTGGCGGGGAATCACTTCTTTCAGCTTCGCGGCAAGATTACGCCCTCGGTACTCCGCCTTGTCGCGGTGAACGATGACGGAGAAAGCATCAACAGGCTCTCCGGCAATATTGATATCCATCTTCACCAGGTTACCCGGCTGATATTCCGCGTGCTCGTAGTCCATGCTGCCATAGCCCCGGGTCATGCTTTTGAGGCGATCATTGAAGTCGACCAGAATTTCATTGAGCGGCAGGATTGCACTGAGAAGCACCCGGTTTGAATCGAGAGTCTCAGTATTGACCAATTGCCCCCGCTTCTCCGCCACGAGTTTCATCATATCGCTGATGTAATCGTTCGGCGTCATGATGTAGGCCTTCACCGTCGGCTCAAGGATCTCGTCGATCATCTGAGGCTCCGGCAGGTAAGTGGGATTATCGATCTCGATCTGCTCACCATTGTTCAACTTGATCTTGTAGATGACACCTGGGTAAGTCGAGATGACGTCCATGTTGAACTCCCGACGCAAGCGCTCTTGCACGATCTCCATGTGAAGCAGGCCGAGGAATCCACAGCGGAAACCAAATCCCAGTGCGGTTGAACTCTCCGCCTGATAGCTGAATGCCGCGTCGTTGATCTGCAACTTGCCCATCGCCAGCTTAAGTTGCTCAAAGTCATCAGTGGTCACCGGGTAAATCCCGCTGAACACCATGGGCTGAATCTCCTTGAAGCCGGGCAGCGGCTTCGCGGCCGGATTGCGAGACTCGGTGATGGTATCACCAATTTTCACCTC
>CAXBMX010000085.1:0-4045 GCA_963977055.1 uncultured Verrucomicrobiales bacterium | reverse complement strand
CAGAGATTCAGCGAATGGATCTCACTGAGGCGGTTCTCATCCTGAATGCCAGTGGGATCGAGTCGGTTCGCGATTTTAACTGGTTCGAACGACCTGATCCCCGAGGACTCGACGAGGCCATCCAGCGGCTGCAAGGCATTGGCGCTCTCGATTCCGATGAAATGATTACGCCACTGGGTCGGCGGATCAGTCATTTGCCGGTTCCGCCTCGGTTTGGACGGATTATCGCCGAAGCCGCTGACCGAGCTTGCCTCGGCTACATCGCCCTGGTCACCGCCCTGAGCCAATCCCGTCCGCTCTTTCCTACCCGCAAACGGCAGCCGGATCACCTCATGCCTGAAGATTTTGCCAAATCCGGCGATGTCTCTGATTTTCAGGCCCTGCTCAGGGCCTGGTATCAAATGAAAGAGAACGGTTTCCGTCGGGAAATCGGTGAACGTCTCGGTATTCACGCCGGCGCGTGTCGCGATGCCGGTAAGGTCGCCGATCAACTGATACGAGTTGCCTCGCGTTGGCAGAAAGGCTCAGCCGATGCTGAGCCTACGGATGAGGACCTGGGTCGCATCCTTCTGACAGGTTTCTCCGACCGCCTCGCCCTGCGTCACAACGCTTCTACCCTTTCCTGCGCCGTCATTGGCGGCCGACGAGGCCAGATTGAAAAAGACAGTATTGCATCTGAAAAGGACACCCATCTCTTCATCGCCGGAGAAATGATCGAAATCGAAGGCCGGGAACTCAACGTCAAGCTCGGCCTCTGCACCCGGATCGAAGAGGACTGGCTCCGAGATCAATTCCCGGATGGTTTCGACGAGCGGGACGGCGCCGTCTACGACGAAAAGACCAGGCGTATCGAAGCGCGTCGAGAACGACGGTTTTACGATCTGGTCCTGGAGACCCGGCCCAGTGGCGAAGCGCCCACTGAAGAGGCCGCCGCGATCCTGGCCAGTCGCGTCCTGTCGGGAGAACTGAATCTCAAAGCCTGGGACGACAAGGTGGAAAGCTATTTTGCCCGAGTCAATCTCGTCGCCGAACACTGTTCTGAGTATGAGATCAGCCCGATTGACGATGATGCTCGAATGCTTATGCTCGAACAGATTTGCAGCGGTGCGATGAGCTACAAACAGATCAAAGACCGCGCCGTCTGGCCGACCATTAAGGAATGGCTGCCACCTCACCAGGCTGGTGCGATTGAACACCTAGCCCCGGAGAACCTCAATCTCTCCAGTGGAAAGGAGGTCAGAGTCCACTACGCCAAAGGTGAAAAGCCGAAGGTCTCAGTGCTGATTCAGCACCTCTTCGGTCTGGATGACTCCCCTACGATCTGTAATGGCAAGGCATCGGTCGTCATTGAAATTCTGGCTCCCAATCATCGACCCGTTCAGGTCACAGAGAACCTCGCCGGCTTTTGGACCGGGAGTTATCCGGCGGTTCGCTCGCAGTTGAGAGGCCGCTATCCGAAGCACGCCTGGCCGGAGTATTAGGGGTAGGCGTCGGCGTCGGAGGCAGATATACTCCCCAACACGATTGGAGAAGTTGATCTCCCTTCATCATCTAGCCCCCCATTCCGCTGTAGCCGGGGTCTGTGACCCCGGTCGGGTAAATCGCGGCACCCGTATGCTCATTCCCCATCTCAGAGAGCCCGGCCCAAAACGAGGTGACCGAATAGTCACCGAGGAGCTAAATACCTATTATAATTTTATCGGGATCCCAAAAGTTATATTTAAAATCATAAATCATTTTTAAAATATAATTATAAAATCAAATCTTTTTGCGGTCAGGCTACAGGCCCCGCCCCGCATGGCTTTGAGGTAGTCAAGTTTTCCGGCAGGCCAACGGGATCGCGATCGAACTCAAGCGCCTGGATAAATTCCTCGACCGGCTCAAAAGGGCCCCCTTGGCCATCCCTTAATCGTGGGTATTTAGGATTTACAAATTGTTAAGATATCTTAATAATTCATAGGACATCAGTAAATCCGGAGATATCTCCGACCTATCTTGATTACTATTCCGACTCAAATCCATGCGCCATGATTACCTCATCGAATCCGTCAGTGACCCCGTCCACTTCAGGACCGCTTAAGCATCTCTTCTTCTGGCTCTCCGGAGCTGGAACCGAGACGCTTGAGCAATGCCCCGGTTGGGAGCAACGCAAGTATGTCGCCTTCGGGGCCACCGTTCTGGTTCCCAGCGTGTTCGCGTTTATCGCCTGCACCTACGCTCTTTCCACTCTGACCGATAACTGGAAGATCATCATTCCTGTCGCCCTCACCTGGGGACTCATCATCATGACGATCGACCGGGCTCTGCTCTCGATCTATCGCTCATACCAGGGGTTTCATCGCAAGGTGGGGCAGTTCGCCCTTCGAATCGTAGTGGCTGCCCTCATGGGTATCACTATCTCCCACCCTCTCACCCTCCTGCTTTTCAGTGACACGATTTCCAGCGTGATCGAAGAAGAGCGTCAGACGGAAATCAATGAAGTCCGCCTCGCCGCCAATGGCGAGAAGGAAGGTGTCGAAACGAAGATCACGGGCATGGAGACTCAGATCGCCGAACAACGCCAGAAGTTCGACGACACCTTCAATGCTGAGTTTTTGGTAGCGGATTCCACGGCTGGGGAGCACGATCCCACGGCAGCGCTGGATGATGAACTGCGCGCCCTCATGGACGCACGAATCACGGAGGATACGGCCATCAACACCACACGTATCGCAGCGATCGATACTGAGTTTGCCACCATGCAGACGAAATACTCTGAGCTTCAAGTGGAGTTGGACCAATGGCAGCGTGAGTTCGAGAATGAAGTCAACGGTGAACGAAGCGGCTACAAGGGTTTGGGCCCACGGGCACTCAGTATTCAAAATGATCAACTCGCATGGAGACGCGACGAAGCCGCTCGCATTGGTGAGATGCTTAAATACCTCACCGAACAGCGCAACGAAATTGGGCAAGAGGTCAAAGAAACGGAGAACCTGATTCAAGAAGAGTTTCTAGGAATCGCCGCCGCCAAAGCCGACCGGCTCAAAGGTGAGCGTGCTCGAGTCGCTGACTTGAAGCACCAAGTTCAGCAATCGCAGGCAGATCAATTCGTGGTCCAGCAGAATTCAATTCGCGATACGATCAAAGCACAGATCGATACGCGCTTAGCCGAGCTGGGCCGCCTTCAAGGAGAGCTCGCATCCATTGGCACCCAGGAACAAGGCCGCATTGATGGAATCAACGACGAGCCGCGCCGCGATATCCTCACCCAGACACTTGCCCTTCATCACCTCTTCGATGCAGGAGCTGATGGCGGCAAGTTCGCCTTGATCGCCTACGGCGTGCTCTGCGCCCTCTTTATGCTGGTCGACACCATCCCGCTGGTGGTGAAGTTCTTCTCACGCCCCGGCCCCTACGACGCTCTGGTCGATCGCGACGAGGTTCGTTTCTCTCGCGAGCGCGAGGCCTGGCTCGAGAGTTACACGGAATACATGGACGGTCTCTCCTCGGATCATTTGCTGCACCTCACTCAGAACAAGCCACTCGAGCGTGCCGTGGTAGATGGGATCGACAGTTCACGTGCTGCCAAGGCATTTGTTGAGAACCTGATGGATCTCGAAACGGCTTTTGAAGAGCGGCTCGAGGTCGAGAAGCTCAGGCTCACTGAAGAAAAGAATACCCGTTCTAAAACTCGAGCTAAGCGCCTCGAACGTTTCGCTGATACTTTCTACGAGGACCTCAACGGACGAATGGAGACCTTCTTTGATCGTGATGCGGCAAGACGAGAGGCAGCGAAGGGCGCTGCCTGAGGAGGTAGATTCGGTCCTGTAGCCGGGGTCTCTGACCCCGGGGGCCGGACCCCGGGATGAACGTCGATTGATATCCGAACGCGTCTTCCGGCCTCACAGAGACCGGCTACAGAAGGATGAACGTGTCCGACTTGTAGCCGGGGTCTCTGACCCCGGGGGCCGGACCCCGGGCGAACGTCGATTGATATCCGAATGCGTCTCACCGGCCTCACAGAGACCGGCTACAGAAGGATGAACGTGTCCGACTTGTAGCCGGG
>CAXBMX010000084.1:0-5657 GCA_963977055.1 uncultured Verrucomicrobiales bacterium | reverse complement strand
TAACCGGCGTGACGGTTCGACTCGAAGCGCAGCGAAGAGATCGGCCAAAGCGAAGGGCGATAGCTCGTAGTGACGCGGATAATCCCACCCCCTCTGCTTTCAAATTGTTAGATTTCTTAATTAATGGCAGTGTTTTCGTAGCAGCATATGAAGACCTCTTTCACAACCATCGTTCTCGGTTTAACGATTATTGCCGCCATTCCCGCTATCGCGCAGTCAGACACCGACGCCGCCGACAAGCCAAATATCATTCTCGTTCTATGCGACGACCTGGGCTACGCGGACCTTGGGTTCAACGCGGAACTCTTTGGCGTCGAAACGGATGTCATCACGCCACACATTGATGCCCTGGCAACAGGCGGCACCATCTTCAAGCAGGCCTACGTTTCGCACCCCTTCTGCGGCCCCAGTCGGATGGCCCTGCTTTCAGGGCGGATGCCGCACACTTTTGGTGGCCAGAAAAACTTGCCGGACGTCGCCAAAAACCTGGAAAACTACAACGACAAAGGGATCCCGGCTGGCGAAATACTGATGAGCACCGTCCTCAAAAAAGGAGGCTACAACACCGGCTGCATCGGAAAATGGCACGTGGGATCCAGCAAGCCATTCCACCCAAACGCCAGGGGCTTTGATGAATTTTTTGGCTTCGTCGGCGGTGGACACCAATACTACCCGTCGGTTTCCGACAAAGTGGAACCCAAGATCAACGACTATCAGTATTTCCTCGAGCGAAATGGCAAAGAATACCGGTCCCCGGAAGGCGCCTATCTCACCGACATGCTGACTGACGAGGCCGTTCAGTTCATCAGCAAAAAGTCCTCCAAGGAAAGACCCTTTTTCCTCTACCTGGCCTACAACGCCCCGCACTCACCGCTTCACGGAAAAACCGAAGATCTCAAACACCTCTACCCTGACCACACTCCATCCAACCCTGGGAACGGTGTCAACTTCGTCGACTACGAGGACCGTCAAAACTACGTCGCCATGGTCTACGCCGTCGATCGCGGAATGGCTCAAATTGTCGATGCTCTCGACGATCCGAACGGCGATCAAAACAACGACGATTCCATCGCCGATAATACGCTCATTGTTTTTCTCAGCGACAACGGAGGAAAGATACTTCAGGGAGCGAACAACGCTCCACTGCAGGACGACAAAGGATCCACTCTCGAGGGAGGGATCAGGGTCCCTATGTTCATGCATTGGCCCGGTCGAGTTCCTGCCGAAACGGTATTCGATCATCCTGTTCTCGCCCTGGATCTCTACCCAACTTTCGCGCAACTGGCCGGGGCCAAAATTCCGTCCGACAAATCCCTCGATGGAAAGGCTATCTGGGATGACTTGCTCGCCGGCAATGATCCCCACCCCAGCGATACCATTTTCTGGCTTCGTCACCACGGCGTCGGAAATGAAGTGTCCATCAGGCAAGGCAACTTCAAAGCCTATCGGAAAAACTTCGGTGCGTGGAAGATCTACGACGTGACCACTGACTACGACGAATCCGAAGATCTCGCCAAAACCAATGCAGAACGACTCAGCACCCTGATCGAATCCGGTCTCGAGTGGAGCAGAACCCACACGCAACCTGAGTGGCATGATACCGAAAACGGCCTCAATAGCTGGAGTGCCAACCACATGCCGAAATACACTGAGACTTTCCGCGTCAGATAGGCCCCTCTGAATCTTGCCGCAGTCCCGGCTCAAAAAGTAGGCCCTGAACTTCATCCTTTTCGATTAAGTCGAAGAACGGCTCGCTCGTCAGTTCTTTGCTACTGGCCCCTAAAAGGCCAATAATACTGTCCCCAGGGCTCTCAAGCGTGGAAACGCACGAGATTGCCGGCCCCGCCACAATGGAGATCTTGATCATTTTGGTTGTCGAGTTCTTGACTCACTAGTATTAACAGTTATATTTACTATAATTCTTATAATCTAAGACTTTCTCTACTCTCGGAATTCAAAACGTCCGGGTCAAAGAATCCATTAAGCATGTTACCTCGATCCCCCATTGTCAAAAAATGCCTTCTCCTGGTGCTCGTATTAGGCGGGCTGGTCGCGTTTTCATACACAATAGGTGCGGACACCACCATCGGATCGACCACGAAACTGACAGTCGAGAAAGCGAGATTCGCGGTAGAAGAGCAACTGCATAAGCTAAAGGTCCTCGACAAACTAAGTGGCCTGTTTGACAAAGCTCCAAAAAAAGGCCCCGCAGACGACCAGTTATCCATTCGTGACGCCTGCCTCGAGGCAATGTTCTTCGAGCAAGCAGATGCCCATTTTTCCCAATCACGCTGGGGGGCCATACCAATGCCCTATCAATTCATGGGACTTGAGGTAACCGGCCCCGAGCCCCTTCCCTTGAGCGAGGCAGACAGCGGCAATGGAATCGACGAAAGAGTCTACTACCAAATACACGTGGAATCCTACCGCAGCTTTGAAGAAGGAACCGGATGGTCAGAGTGGAAATTCGATCAGCCTCCCAAACTCGACGGCCTCACCTTGATCCGTCAAAACGGACATTGGAAAGTATCGACTGGCGCCAATCGCGCCTATTCCATCCACTGATCCGGACCGCCTGAAAGATTGAAACGTTGTTGCCAACATCAGGCAGTTTTGACGAACCCTTCAACCGTTCGCATCTCTGGTGGCCAAAACAGCACAAACTTCGGCCAGCGCAATCAAGAACCGCCACTGGTTTCTGTCTACAGTCTGGCATCAGTCACGATTTAATATAATCGCATCATGAGCATTCCTATTTCAAAACCTCGCATCGCCATTGTCGGATTGGGATTCGGCGCAGAATTTATTCCTATCTATCAGAGGCACGCCGATGCCGAGATGCACGCCATCTGCCAACGAAATGCGGATTCGCTTAATGAGATCGGTGACAAGTTTGGAGTCGAAAAACGCTACACCGACTACGCTGAAGTTCTCCAGGATCCCGAAATCGACGCCGTTCACATCAATTCCCCCATTCCGAATCACGCCGAACATACCATCGCGGCACTCAAAGCAGGCAAACACGTCGCCTGCACCGTGCCGATGGCGACCTCGGAAGAAGATTGCAAAACCATTGTCGAACTTTGCGCCGAGACCGGGCTGAACTACATGATGATGGAAACAGTCGTCTACGCCCGCGAATTCCTCTACATGAAGGAACTCTACGACAACGGCGAACTCGGAAAGCTTCAGTTCCTCAAGTCGAGTCATCAGCAGGACATGGAAGGCTGGCCCGGCTATTGGCCAGGGCTTCCTCCGATGCACTACGCCACCCATTGCGTAGGACCAGTGCTGGGGCTTGCTCGCAACGAAGCCGAGTATGTCAGCTGTTTTCCCAGCGGGACCATCAGTGAAGAAATGCATGAGTGTTATGGCTCTCCCTACGCCGTTGAAACCACTCACATCAAATTCCACAACAGCGACCTCAGTGCCCAGGTTTACCGCTCTCTTTTTGATGTGGCGCGTCAGTACCGCGAAAGTATCGAGGTCTACGGAACCAAGAAAGGGGTTGAATGGCCGCTCATCGAAGGTGGGCCATTAGTGGTCCATACCGCGAAAAAGCCCGAGCCGGAAATCCCTGAAGAAGTAGAGTGCCCGGACTACGGACACCTGCTCCCTGAAGAAATCGCTCCGTTCACGCAAGGTGGCGTCTACGGAGGAGAAGAAGGCGAAGATCACCTCAGTTTCACTCAAGGAGCCGGTCACGGTGGCTCTCATCCGCACCTGGTTCACCAGTTCGTCGAATTGCTTCGCGGCAACGGCGAAGGCTACCCCAATGCGATCCAGTCAGCCAATATCACGCTCTGCGGAATCCTTTCCCACGAAAGCGCGCAGAAAGGTGGCGAGATTGTGAGACTTCCTGAGTGGAGTCTTAGCTCCTAACTACTGCCCATCAAACAGGGTTAAGTGGAGCACCTAACCCTGTTGCCAATCGTATTCCCATGCGCCCTGCGATATTGCGCCAACAAAAGCGCTGGCGCCTGAAGGTGCCTTGCGTCCATTGTTACGCCATGGCGTCCCGTCTTTTTCATCAGTTCATATTCATTTCAGCGCTTTTGCTCCTGCTGGTCAAAACACCAGTTCTTGCGCAAGAGACTGATACCTCAATACGGCCCAACGTGTTGATGATCTGCATCGACGATCTCAATGATTGGGTCGGCTGTCTTGGAGGCCATCCTCACACGCAAACACCACACATCGATACGCTGGCGAAACGGGGACGACTATTCACCAACGCCCATTGCTCTGTCACTGTCTGTTCGCCGTCACGAGTCAGCCTCATTTCCGGGGTAAGTCCGACCACGTCAGGCTCTTACGAACTGGGACCAGCCTATCAGGATATTGATCGGCTCAACGACGTGCCCACCATGCACCGCTGGTTCAAGGATCATGGCTACACCACTCTGACTGGAGGCAAGGTTCTCCACCACGGATTCGCTGGCCGGCTGGCCAAAGACATCGATGTTAGTTTCGGAGCAAAAAAGGGTGGCCCCAAACCCAAAGAAACGATGGAATGGGGTGCCGGCTCCTGGGACTGGGGTGCGTATCCGCCCACGGATGCCGAAATGTTTGACTATCAAAACGCTCAAGCTACCGCCACTGAGCTGAGAAAATCTTACGACAAGCCATTCTTCTTTTCCATCGGATTGTTTCGCCCACACGTCGCCATGTTCGTGCCCCCAAAGTGGTACAACCTCTTTGACCCTGAGGCCATCAGCTTGCCTCATGCGACGAAGTCAGACATGGATGACATCCCGGCCAACTTTCAATACAAGATGGGCGTCGCGCCCACCTTCACTGAGATCAAGAAAAAGAAAAAATGGCGCAGCCTGGTGCACGCCTATCTCGCCAGCACCGCATTCGTGGATCACTGCGTCGGCGAAGTCATGAAAGGTCTCGACGAAGGCCCTAACAAAGACAATACGATTGTCGTTCTCTGGAGTGATCATGGATTCCACCTCGGTGAAAAACAGCACATCGCCAAAAGAACGCTTTGGGAGGAATCCACTCGCGTTCCGCTCATCTTTGCCGGCCCCGGAATCGAACCCGGAGACTGCGGCGAGCCCGCCAGCTTGCTCGACATCTACCCCACCCTGATCGCAGCCTGCAACCTTCCTGAGAACTCCCATCTCGAAGGCCTCAGTCTTTCGCCTCAACTCAGTGACCCCAACTCAGCCAGGGAACAGCCCGCCCTATCATCGAGCTACTACGGAAACCATGCAGTTCGGAACCGTGACTGGCGCTACATTCGTTATGCCGACGGAGCGGAGGAACTTTACGATCACCGAAGTGATCCCGACGAATTTACCAACCTCGCCAATCACCCCGATCATAGGGAGATCAAAAAGGAACTCGCTCAATGGATTCCCGAATCAGGTGCTCCGGAGGTCAAACCTTACGAGTCACAGGAACAGGTGAGAGCGGGTCGAACAAGCCCGACACCCTAGTGTTCGAGCAGATCTAAACCGGCGCTCAAAATAGGGTGTTGCTTGGCTCGATATTTTAATGCGGGACGGGAGTCCCCTGCTTGGCTTCGAACGGTCGCGGAGGACCGCGACCCTCCAGGCCCTTGCGGGCCATTGACGAATCCCCGGGCATTTTTTGGAGCAACTGTCTTTAAGTGGCGGGAGTGAAATCGGGGTATTTGATAAGAGAAT
>CAXBMX010000083.1:0-6365 GCA_963977055.1 uncultured Verrucomicrobiales bacterium | reverse complement strand
CAGGTGATTTCGACGGGCGGCGGCATCGTAACCAAAAAATCAAACCACCCCATCCTCAAGCAAGCTGGCTATGTCATCTGGCTGAAAGCCTCTCCCGAAACCATTTACGACCGAGTTCGCCGCAATAGTAACCGCCCCCTCCTCCAGACCGATGATCCGGAGAAAACCATTCGTGAGATGTTGAGCAGTCGCTTGGAACTCTATGATGAGGCAAAAGACATGGACGTCTCAACGGACGGGCTCACTCTCGACGAGACCGCCTACGGCATCACTGAATCGACTCGACTGGCGCTAGGATTGACATAGTCCCGCCCCTTTCGAAGCGCCTTCCTTACTCTGTTTTGCCCTCTTCGGAAGAGTCCACCGGGGTCGGAGGGGGCCCCTGTGCCGCCGCTTCGGCGATACGTTGAATCTCGGCTTTATCTTTCGCTTTCAACTGTTCCAAAGGGTAATCGACCGGGCTGTTTTTACCTGAAATCAACAACCTGACTTTGCCGTCACGAATCACTTCCACGGGCCCAGTCTCACCAGGGGCTGGCGCTGAAAAAGCCATCAGCCGAGCTTGAATGGTTTTTCCATCCAAATTGGTCCATCCCCGCAAGGGCGAAACCGCCGTGTAATGTACCGTTTTAGTCTGCTTGGCGGAGCCGGTAGCGCCACCCAAATTAACACCCACACCACTCTCCCCTAAATTCCGTTTCGTGAACTGATTCGGATTTGGTGGCACGACCTGCGCCATCAAAGGCGCAGCGCCAACTATTAGAATACAAATCGCTGCAAAATATTTCATGACACCCACCTAACTACTATCGAATCTACCCAACCCCGTCGATCTCAATTGCCGAGCGCCTAGGCAAGTGACTCCAGCGCCCTTCCTATCATGAAAGCAGCTACTGCCGCCAGACCACCAAGCAGAAGCATTTCTAATCCCGACTTCCACCACGTCACGGAAGAGAACCGACCCTTCGTCACTCCCAGCCCGAACAAGGTCATTCCAGTCAGGACACAGGCCCAGAACATCCCGTCCAGCTCCATACTCGTGATACGCATAAAAACGAAAATGAGAAGCGGAACAAACCCAAACAGAACAAACGAACCAAAAGTCACCAGTCCATTTTTCATGGGAGACTCGTCATCTTCCATAATCCCCAGTTCGTCCTTCATCATCGTATCCACCATGAATTCAGGATGCTTCGCAAAGATCTCAACTACTGTATCCGCTTCACCTACTGACAAGCCTCTCTCAACATAGAGTTCTTTGAGTTCGAGTTTTTCACCCTCCGGATAATTCTCCAATTCCCATTCCTCCCTCGCTCGTTCAGCAGCATGATACTGCTGCTCCGCTCGGGTACTGAGAAAGTCCCCAAATGCCATCGCAATCCCATCGGCAATGAGGTTGGCAAATCCCAGAATCAAAATCAGATTCGAACTCAGGGATGCCCCGGCTACTCCCGCGACTACTGCAAAAGTCGTAATCGTCCCATCGAGCCCTCCATAGACAAAACTTTTGATGTACTGACCGCCCCCCGCTTGGTGAGGCTCACCATCACCGGAATCATGAGCACGCCGCGAAGCCTCTTCATCTTTCGATTCAAAGGCTGACTTGGCTTTGTCCAGATTACGGGAAATCATCACTACAAAAAAGCGGTGATCGCTCAAAAAACAATCACCGCTTCAAATTAATTGGATTCACGCTGAGCTAATAATTTTCAAAGAACCTCAGGCACAACAAACGGCTCTCGATAAACCCGGGTGGCAAGACGATTGGCAGGATCATCAAGTTCTCCGTTACCCTCCGCCCACTCGGACTCAGGATTAAACTTCAACATCGGCCCCATCACAACGGAGTCCCCTTTTGGATCGACCCCATTCTTTTTGAGATGATCAGACATCGACTCAAACCGATCCGTCAAGACCGAGTCATCTTTGATGCGCTCCAGAATTTCCTCTTTGTCCAAACGCTGACCGAGACGGTGGGATATCAAACCTGTATGACAAAGCGCGCTGGAGATATGGGTCTCCTCGCAGTCCGCATTCTGATCCTCAACCTTTCGGCTCTTCACCGCAGAGATGAAATTCGTAAAATTATCTTCCGACTCAAAAGGCTCCGGCACGTCCATGTCGTTTCCGTCTTTATCCTTCACTAACACCAGACCTTGAGCATTGGTGTAGACGGATCCTCCCTCACAAACCACGACCACTCCAATTCCCTTTTCTTCAGGAAATTTATCAGGAGTACTCATGTTAGCGCCCCAACCATCTTCCTGAAATTTCTTTGCACTAGGGAGTCCTCGTGTTTCGAAAATAAGCGGAGCAGCATCATAATCGTGATACACAATTTGCGTATTAGGCGTTTCACCATCGTCATCGTAACCAAGGCGTCCGCCGATACTCATTGATCTTGGCGCAATAGCATCCTCACCTAAATACCAGCGAGCCACGTCCATCTGATGAATCCCCTGGTTGCCCATGTCGCCGTTGCCGTATTCATAGAACCAGTGCCAGTCATAGTGAAAGCGCTGTCTCCCAAGAGGTGACTCCATCTGGGCCGGACCACACCAGGCGTTGTAGTCAACTCCCTCCGGAATTTCGCCTCCGCCCCCTTTGCCAATGGAAGCCCTCGGCTTGTAACACATGCCTTTGACATACTGGATTTTCCCGAGCCCGCCATCCTGCACAAACTTCACGGCCGCCTGAATGGATCCATAGGAACGACTCTGAGTTCCTCCCTGACAAATTTTCCCATTCTTCCGAGCGAGTTTCACTAACTGACGCCCTTCCCAGACATTGTGAGAAATAGGCTTTTCAACATAAGCATCCTTCCCTGCCTGTATGGCCCAGAACCCTACCAGCGTGTGCCAGTGATTGGGAGTCGCCGTTGAAACCGCATCGATATCCCCTTTCTCAAACATCTCCCTCATGTCGGAATAGCCAGTGACATCGATTTTCTGCACCTCGGCCATCTTATTGACTCGGGCATCGAGCACCGCCGGATCGATATCACAAATGGCCGAAACCCGCACCCCATCCATCTTGGCGTAGGCATCCAAGTGATTTTTACCACGGCTGTTCACTCCGATGACCCCAACCCGGACATCATCATTCGCACCTAGCACACGAGAATTTGGCCAGGCCAGCCCTAGCCCGAAACCGGCTCCATACTTAAGAATTTTACGCCTGTCAGGAATAGGTGAGTTCTGAGGAGTTTTCATATTCCCTCTAGATTAGGAAATTGTCCCCCCCTCCGGCAACTCTGAAGCGGTCCGCAGATGCGGCCAATTGATTAGCGCAAAAAAGCCGCCGGGTTTACCGACGGCCCAATAAATCCTCAATCGGCTGAAAGTCGGAAAATTACCGGCGAAAGGCCATGAAAATTCGCAGAATATACCAGAAAAGCAGTGCCACACTCGCGAAGAGCGATAGCGATGCCGACACATACTGATCGGTCCGGTAATGATGGATGATATTCGAGGTGTTATAGAGAATCGCCACAGAGGCAAATAGCGCCATCGCTCCGGCAAAGATGGTCCCGAGATTAAATCCAAAAATGATCGAAACAACGATGATGCCCATCGCGACGACTCCACCTACCATCAAAAACCCGCGCAAAAAGGAAAAATCCTTGCCCGTCGCGAACGCCGCAAAGGTCAGGCCAGCAAAGACAAAAAGTGTCGTCACGCCCGCTTTCAAAATCACTTGGTCGTCACCCGCATAAACGGAAGCCATGTAGAGCATCGGCAGAAAGATGATCGCTTCCGCTACCACAAACAGACCAAGCCCAGCGTATTGCACCCTTTTCGATGCTTCAGAGGCGGCGAGACGTTCCGCCAGGAACGAAATCGCCATGAAAGCACCCAAAACGACTAGCCAGCCCATGCCGCCGGTCATTTTTGAAATCAGTGCGGGAGCCCAACTTTGCTGCAACAGGAACCATTCCACCCCGACGAAAGCGAGAACAGCAAAACCAAGATGCAGATAGGTCGAACGAATAAACGCCGCCCGCTCGGTGGGTTCAGCATTGGCGACAGTGTAAGGATTAGCGTAACCAGTATTCATTTTATTGAGTTCAGATAGTCTTATCAAAAAGGTGGAAAGTAGTAAATCAAAGAGGGGAAACCGTTTTGCCACGTTTCGCCACGTTTCGTTGGCGAACTGACTCGAATAAACAGACCGCTGCAGCGTTGGAAACGTTCAAACATTCCACCTTACCCGCCATCGGAATACTGATGAGGGCGTCGCAGTTCTCACGCGTCAGGCGCCTCATTCCCTCTCCTTCAGCTCCAAGAACCACCGCAAGTGGACCAGTCAGGTCACAGTCGTGGACCCCACCGCCAGCTCCATCGGCTGCCCCTACGACGCGAATGCCATACTCCTCACGAATGCGACCGAGAAACCGTGCCATGTTCGCTACGGATACCACCGGAACATGCTGAGCTCCCCCACAGGAAATGCGAACCACCGTCTCCGTGACTGATGTTGCCTTGTGCCTCGGCACGATGACAGCATGTACTCCAGCTCCTTCCGCCGAGCGCAAACAGGCCCCCAGGTTATGAGGATCCTGCACTCCGTCGAGAACGAGAAAGAAAGGTTCCACTCCCTCTGGATTCTCGAGAAATCCGTAAAGCGACTCCTCGGTTAAACGGGCCACCTTAAAAATACCGCTCGAGTGCACATTTTCTCTCGCTTCCCGGGGACGATTCCCCGCGGATTTTGGTCGACGATTTCTAGCCATGATTTTTTCCCCAGACCCATCGCCCATAACTCGGCCCGACGCAAAGATCTCGCGTTCAGTTTTCTAGGTCACCCTCCTAAGGCACCTTCTGTTTTTGCCTTATTTGCCCTCGTATCGCAAAAAACAGACCGATAAAAACCACGACCGCTCCCAATATTTGCCAAGGCACCAGAGGTTGCCCCAAAATCCAGACCCCGATCAACGCTGTCGCTACTGGCTGTATCAGTAAGGTCACTGAAGCAAGGCTCGCCGGCACGCCACCCAACCCGTATGCGATCAAGCCCTGGCCTCCAGCATGAACCAGAACACCCAACCCGATCAGCGATCCCCACACCTTTGCGCTTTGAGGCCAAAAGGGATCAGAATTGAACCACGCAATCGGAAACAAGATCGCCGCTGCCACGACACTGGCCCAGAACAACAAGAGCGGCCCTGAATGCTCCCGCCTGAAACGCTTAATCGATAGCTGATAGGAAGCGTAGAATACGGCGGTTAGCAGCGCCAAAACATCTCCAAACACAGGATCACCCGACGTAGGTGGTTCCCTTCGGGTCGAACTGAACATCAAAACCACCATGCCCACGAAAGCAGCTGAAGCCCCTCCTAGAAACAATCGGCTCAAACGTTCTTTCCAAACCAACCAGGCAAACAAGGTCACCCAAAGGATCGCCGTATTCGCCAGAAGCGTCGAATTTGCGACTGAGGTGTGCTCGAACGACCAGTGCCAGACCCAGAAATCAGCCGCAAAAAACATTCCTGGCAACCAAAGCCACACGTATCCCCCTTTGAACTCTTCTCTCTTTGGGATCAAGCGCTGTCGCTGAACTCCAAACAGGATTCCCAACGCTATGGCACCGATGGCGACCCGCCAGAAAGCGGAATCCCACATCCCGACCCGG
This sequence comes from uncultured Verrucomicrobiales bacterium, assembly GCA_963977055.1. Lineage (GTDB taxonomy): Bacteria > Verrucomicrobiota > Verrucomicrobiia > Verrucomicrobiales > DEV007 > Arctic95D-9. The sequence goes on along the minus strand of CAXBMX010000083.1, from coordinate 734 downwards.
CCCTCGCCCTGATTACTCATCACGGCAAAAATCGGAGCGAACGAAATCAGCAATGCGCCGGCGACTAAACCTAACAAGTGACGCAACGATACATCGGACACATTATTATTTGCAGACTGACCCATGAAGTTCGCGAGAATAGGGCGGTATGTTTCGATGGGATAGAGGAACTTCTTCAACTCACTGCAATCCGTATGACGGACAACAACCCAAATAGAACTCGAAAAGCTCTCGCCGATCGATACCTTTCCCAGACGACCTCCTATGACTACTCCACTGGAACATCCGGCAGTTTGGGCTGGAGAAGATCTCCCTCAAAGAGCCGACTGGCCCGCTCGTTTTGACGAAGCTGACGCGAGCAAGATCAGGGACCAGTTAGAGCATGGATCCGGTGCCGTGCTTCTAAAGGGATTCCCTATTGAGCGATACGATCAAGATAGTGCCCGGGAAGCGTTCCGTGAGTGGACCGCCTCACTCGGCACCCTCCTTTCCCAAAACGAAATGGGAGACACCGTCTTCGATGTCTCCGATGCCGGACTCGGCGAGAACGACCCCCGGACGCGCGGACCAAATACGAATCGGAAGCTCTCCTTCCACACTGACCGCTGCGACGTCATTGCCTTTCTCTGCTGGCGGCAAGCAAAAACCGGCGGCGAAAACGAGCTGATTAGTTCGATGCATCTCTACAACGAAATCGCGAAGCGACGCCCCGACCTTCTCGACGCCCTGATGCA
>CAXBMX010000082.1:0-6463 GCA_963977055.1 uncultured Verrucomicrobiales bacterium | reverse complement strand
TCAGCAAAGTGACTCAAGCTGGACAGAAGAAAGATTCCAACAGCAGAGCCTGGCTCTACCGTTCTGCTCTCGATCAAATGCTGAAGATCATCTCGACCCAGAGCTGAACCTCTTCATACAGGAGATCAGGCATCTCCAAAGCACCCTAGAATTTAATCGTTTTCGGCCAGCCGTAGACATCCTCCTTCAAGGGCTTCCGTTCTTCGTTCATGGGATGAAACTCCATCGTGATTTCCTTTTTCGCCTGATCGAAAACAATTATGCTGTAGCCGTTGAGTCCGTAAAATAGGGGGCACGTAAAATAGTAAAATAGGGGTCAGGTAGGAATGGCACTGCATTAAGGCCCCTCTTCGTAGAAAAATAGCATGAAAAACCCGGCGAAGTAGTCTCGTGTCAGGGTGTGAAAACTAATACGAAATTCTTGCCGGGCTTCTCGCCGAAACTTGCTGGGCGTCAGCGTCGCCGTCAACTTGAAATCCTCCGTCTTAAGCGAGAAAAACTAAGATCAGAGTCGGTGAGTGACTATGGAGTCCTCTTTGATTCCATCCTCCCTCTGGAAAAGCTTTTTGTAGTATCTAACACCCTGCGAAACAGACTTTTCCCAGAAGTTGTCACATTCTGGGCCTGGGTTTCTCAAATTGTCGAAGTGAACAGTTCGTGTGCGCGAGCTACCGCACTGGTGCAGGCTTGGCAGGAGGAGGCGATGCTCCCTCTTCCTGCGGCAAGCACCTCTTCGTTTTGCCGTGCACGCCAGCGACTTTCTTCCGGCTTTCTCGATGCAGTAGACGGTCTTTGTGAAGGCTACGCAGAAGCCCGAATGGACGGACATCACCTGTGGCGCGGGTGGCGCCTCAAAGCGGTTGATGGAACTTCGTTTCGTCTGATGGATACTCCAGAAAACCAAGCTGATTATCCTCAATCTTCTTCGCAGGCTCCCGGCTGTGGATTTCCTCTGATGGGCGCGGTGGGAGTGCTCGATCTGAGCACCGGTCGGATTGAACGCACGGTGACGGGCCTTGATCGCAAACACGATGCGAAAGGTCTCAACGAACTCGCGAAAGGCTTCACCGCCGGGGACGTAGTCTTGGCGGACCGAGCCTTCTGTTCCTATGAGCTGATCGCAATGTTGAGACAGGACCGCGTCGATAGAGTTATGCGGTTGCATCAGAAACAGGAGGGAAAACTCGATTGGCGTCGCGGCCGAAAGCTGGATTCTCATTTCCGTCTCGTCATGTGGACGAAGCCGCCAAAGCCGGGCGCGTGCGGGATTACACGGGAGGAGTGGAGCGCTCTCCCAGACACAATGGAGATACGCTTGGTTCGGATACAAGCCCCCGGAAGAGACAGAAAACCACGCACCATCTACCTCGCTACGACACTATTGGATGCTGAGAAATATCCGACCGATGAGGTCGCCGCGCTGTATGCAGAACGGTGGAAAATCGAAGTGAAATTCCGCGACATAAAAACCACCTTGGGTCTGGATATGTTCCGGGTGAAAACACCAGAGATGGCACGAAAGACACTGCGCATGATCCAGATCGCTTACAACCTGATCAAAGCCCTCCAGCACAACGCTATCCAATCCGCTAATCTCACGATTGATGATCTCGCCTTCAAGGGAACCGTGGATGTCATCAATACATTCCGAACAGAGTTCCAGGGCCTCCAAAGCCGTCCCCGATTACTCCAGAGAATGAGAATCATTTTGGACGAAAGAATCCTTGAGCGCTGGCTTAGAATCAGGCCCCATCGGTCGGAACCAAGGGCTGTGAAACGAAGGCCGCAACACCTCCAGTGGATGACCAAGCCGAGGTCGGAATTTATCGAAATCCAACATCGGACAAAATACTACGCGATCGCTTAATGCAGTGCCATTCTCGATTGCCCCCTTTTTCAGACCCCTTTTTTCAGCTTTCCGGTTCGCCGTCGATACCGGCTGCGCATCTTTTCGAGGTACTCGTTTCGAGCGTTTTGACTCATGGTGATTGCCATGCGTCACGGTGTCCATATTTATGAGGCAACGCGTCGATCCATATCGGTTTTTTGTCTTGACGGGATGTGGCGAAACAGTCAGGTTCGGCGGGCCGACTTGTTGCAGTTTCCCGCATCACACCCAAGATTATTAAAAACATGAATCGCCTCTTAATTCTCACGCTTTGCCTCCTCGCCACCGGCGCTCAATTTGGACTCGCAAAGAATTCCGACGTTAAGAAGTTTTGCTTGTTTGAAGTCAATGGAGTGAAGCGATTCGGCCTGATTAAAGGCGATCGCGTTCTCGAATTGGAAGGCAATATTTATGGAAGCAAGGGTTACAATAAGACCAAGACCGAGTGGCGCAAAGAGGATGTATCGTTCTTCATGCCTTACGGTAGATGGATTGGCGAAGATGATCTAAAATGGGTCCCAACGGCAAAAATCTACTGCATCGCGGACAACTATGGCCCCATCAATCGGTCACAAAGTAAAACAAAGCGAGACGCTCTCAAAAAACCGGCGTTTGCAAAGGCGAATGAGATTCCGATTCCGTTCCTCAAACACCCGAGCAGCTTAATCGGGTATGGAGGGACCATTTTGCTCCCCGACTCTGCTAGGAAGCCCCATTCCCAAGCGGAAATGGTTGTCATCATTCGGAAGGAAGCGAGAAAGGTAAGTGTTGACGACGCACTCAAATATGTTCTCGGCGTTAGTTGCGGGAATGATATCACACTGTCTCGCGGCAATCGAAACTGGGCGGTTCCCAATGAGAAGGTAATCCTAACGCATGATTCAGATTGGAGCCAAGGTGAACTAGCTTGGGCCCAAGCTAAATCGTTCGAGACGTTCGGACCGATCGGGCCAAATATTGTGAGTGGCTTGAATTACGACAATCTGGAAATCAAGATGTGGGACAACGACAAACTGCGACAGCACGACAACACGAAGAACATGCGCTACAGCGTTGCCGAAATCGTCAGTTACCTTAGTCTGCACACAACGCTCCAACCCGGCGATATGATCTTCACGGGCACGCCTGGGCAACGCATCAAAGGGTCCTCAGGCAAAAAGAGTACGGGCCGATCCGACAATTCTACGCTTAAGGAGGGACACAACATTAAGATCATGATTGAGGGCGTCGGCGTCCTGAAAAATCCAGTCGCTCAGATCCGTTGAACCTGCGCTCGGCCCTGCTATTAATGCGGCCCACAAATAGATTCCGTTTAGCTAAAGCGCGTAGGCAATGTGTTTGCCTGAAAAGTATTTGATGATCCTCGATGGTTGCTCATGGATGCTGCCCATGAAGGAGATGATCTTCGCTTTAAGTTAGGCAAGGCTCCTCGGCGTCCTTTTAGTGTTCATATTCTTCTTCAGGTTGCGGTTGAGTTACTCGTCGGCGTTGAGTTCCGGGAGTAGCTTGGGATGAACTCCAGGACCAGATTTCCATCCTGCTCCGAGACCGATTGTGCGACGCGCTTGCCGTGATGCACGGAAAGGTTGTCGGTGATCACCACAACTGGCCCGCGCGGTCCGAGCTTCGGCGCCTCGAACCCGCCCTCCTCATAGAGAGTCCACCATCGATTGACATTTTGCCACGAAACTCCAAGCACCACTGATCTGTCAGTTTTGGTGTAGCCCTGCTCAAATTACATCGGCACCCCAGTTTCGCGCAGCAAGAACCGTTCCTCGCTAGGAGGCTTTCTCGCATCCCGTTTCATTGGGATTACCTAACATAAATGCGCGCGATGTACAGCATGTATTTGCCAACTTGCGCTACTTTGTTTGGATCTCCTTGATCTTGGCGGCCGAGATTCCGTCTACAATTGTCCGGTTAATCATCGGGTGATCCTCATCAAGCGGGCCGAAATCGGAGTCCGGATGGTAAGCGACCACAGTCATGCTCTTGTTCGGTTCAGTCTTAAATTTGTGATGCCCGTCTTCGTGGATGATAAAAATTTTACCGGGCGTCAGATCGTAATCTTGGTCGGGAGTCACACAGGTCCCATGGCCGTCGATGACCATGCCGACACGCATTGAAGGATGGGTGTGCGCGGTCTGATCGATCTTTTCGGGAAAAAAGAGAGCATTTAAGCAGGGATCACCCATTCTGACCGGGGGCAACAAGAGCGAGTCGGTACATCCGTCGATGTACTTCAAACGCCCCCATGATTCCACCGGCCCCCCAACGGAATTCATTCCCTTGAATCCGATCCGCTCAATCACAATGCCGCTGCCACCGGAAAGCGAAAATGGAGCGTTCAGACAAAAGTATTGCCGGGAGATCAATTTGTAACTATTAGCAGCAGTGTCGAGCAGGACATCGCCGGAATAGACATATCCGTAGTAAGTCGAACCTTCAGAATCAAATGACTGGGCGTCATTCCACGCGTGCAACCTGGACGGAAACTTATTCTCAGCGTAGTCGAAAAGTAGTCCGTTCTTGAACTCAAACTCAGAGAAGGGCTTCATGATACGATATTCTTGTTGATGAATCGTCGGTGAAAAATCTCGGCGACAGCATGATAGTTTTCGTCCATTACCATCCGGTATCGATGATTTCCCTGTTTATTCCGGTTGATGATTACGTGCTTCAGCGACGCCTCTTTTGTCTTGTGATCCAAGTATTCGGGATCATCCGTAAAGTCAAAAATATACTCCTTTGCGGGAAGTTTGTAGTCTTTAAGACTGGTTACCGCGCGTTGCGGGTGAAATTTCAAGGACCACTGCTGAAACTGATCGTTACGGAAAAAGTGCCTGACCCTACTTTGAAGCGAACCCAAATCCTTAGCAAAGCTAAACGCGGCCATTCGCATCGAGACCTGTTGCCATTTGACCGTAAAGTTGAGCCACCAATACAAATCAAAAGTGGAAACGATCGGGACTGGACAAGCCTGAATCAGCGGTTGCAGATAATTGACGATCATGTCTACCCGTTTAGCGCGACCAAACTGATTCATCAGATAGAGTGGCCAAATGTCTTCGTAGTTTTCCCCGGCCAATCCATTGTCAATAAGTGGCAACAATTTATCGCTACCAAATAACTGATCGCCATGTTCGCCGGTCACAATCAGCGCCATGTTTCCAAAGTGATTCGAGATCGGCGGATTGATCAGTTTGAACGACAATTTGTTTAAGATGTGGCGCCGAAAAAACAAGGGATACTCGTCAATTGAGGCGAGCGAGAGGGTCACCTCCAATCGAGAGTATTCCTCCGGGTCCAAGTTTTTCAGGAGTGCGATCAAGGCGACCGTTGAATCAATTCCGCCCGACCAGAGAACCTGAATCTTCATGCCCTTCTCTTGGCTTTCCTCGATTAGCCCCTTGGCGGTGAGGTCACAAATATCAGCAAAGGATAGCGAAAAGCCAGGATCTATCGCCGGAATTTCGTCGACCACCTTTTGACTAAATCCAACATCAAGGGTGTGCGTCCGGTCAATGATCCCGCAATCAAAGAATTTCGACGCTAGAACATAGGGTTGGGGCAAAATCTCCCCATTTAGTATCCCGCTTTTCGCCCGATGCGAATTCAAAAAAATCACATTCATAATTATTTCATCAACTCCAAATACAATGCTTCGAGCCTTTCGGCGGTGATTGGCGTATCGCTGTCCGCAAAATCGAACAGGGCAATCGTCGACGGACTGATGATGCAACTCTGCTCGGAGAGATTTCGCAGCTTCGTTAATACCGCCTTGTCCTGCAATGCGAACACTTGCAGTTCATTGATCGTTCCATTGACCCAGAAGAGAGCGATTTCTTTTGGCGCCATCTCGCAGCGCATCAGAAAAACCTTCTCGGTGAAGTTCTCCAAATACTTGATCCACACCCCTTCTATCTTAGCTGAGACTTTCTCGCTTTTTCCCTGAATCGGAATCAGCGTCGTCGCCTTTAGAAAGAGATTATTACTCTTCTGATTGATTCTCGTAAAAAGGTCATACTGCACTTTGCTTTTCGCCCACACGTATTGCTTAAACCGGAAGAATCCGAAATACAGACTAAGAAGCCACCCTATTGCCCCGAAAATGATAAGAAATATTTCACTTTGGTCAGACATCGGCGGTCAGTTCCTATTTTAACTCGATCACGGCTTGAGCCCAGATGTTAATCGATCCGAAAGGTGGTGCGTCCTGGGCACGCGCTGATAGGGATGGCTCTGCCGCTTCCGAGTCAGGGTTGGCCGGGGGGGGGAGGAGGTCCAGCGGAGTCGCCGTCTGGAACAGAGGCGCCGTGGTGACGACGAGGATCATGAAAGGCAAGCCGAGCGCCCGGGCGGCAATGATGGGAGTTTTCAAGATAAGTGGGTTCCGTCGCGGCGAGTGATAGATTACTGATACTGATAGGAATTTGCTTTTTCAAGGGTTTTTAATGGTGATTGATAGGAATTCGCTTTTTCAGGTATGAACCGCACACATAGGTAACAAACGAACCGAGAAAAAAGGGGTCAGAAAAAAGGGGTCAGGCGATAAAATAACACTATTGACACCTC
>CAXBMX010000081.1:0-6659 GCA_963977055.1 uncultured Verrucomicrobiales bacterium | reverse complement strand
TCCAGTTTTGTTCCGACTTAGTCAGGTGGATTGCCAGCTTCCCTTAAAAAATCTACAGGGACAGATTCCTAATCGAAAATCTGCTCCAGGGTGTGGGAAGCTTTTTGTTTTGTCAAAAGATGTCGATTGCCCCCTTTTTACGGACCCCTTTTTACGCCTTGGCCATCAAGCATGGGATCAAGGCACCTGAATTGGCCGAGTTTCTGTGGGCCTATCCCACCTAGACGTCGGACTTGAAATACATGATCAAGTGAACGGCGAAGTCTAACAAAAGGCACCACCTGCGAGATAATTTCAAATAGGACTTGCGTGCTAGACCGACTAGTCTATTCTGCTCTCGACATGACCGAACATTCCACCAAAGAGCGAATCCTGGAGGGCGCCGAGAGCCTCATGCTCGAGAAGAGTTTCCACTCGGTGGGGCTCAACGAGATTCTCAAGGCGGTGAACGTGCCCAAGGGGTCGTTCTACCACCATTTCGAATCGAAGGAGCAATTCGGCGTTGAGTTGATCAAGCATTACTCGGCTTCGGCAAATGCACACAAACGACAGTTTCTGCTTTCGACGGAGCCTGAGGCTAATTCACGGGCCCGGCTGCTCACCTTCTTAGAATCGAGCCTTGCCTGCTTTGTCGAGAATGGTGGCAAGTGTCCTTGCCTGATCGTGAAGTTGGCTTCGGAGGTCGCCAATTTCAGCGAACCGATGCGCGAAGCGATGGTGGAAGCCCGCTGCGGCGAATGGGCCGAAGTTACCGAACAGGTGCTGCGAGAAGGGATCGAAACGAAGGCGATAGCGCCTCTCGACGACCCCGCAACAAACGCTGAGCTCATCAACATCCTCTGGATGGGGGCACTGCTCGAAGGCATCATCACCCGGAAAGTCGAGCCACTGCGGCTGGCGATCGACCACATCGCCGAGACCCTGGCGCCCGCTCCGTAAGAGCTTTCTTTTTAGCGATCACTAAACCGACTGGCTGAATATCCAATCTGAACTCAAGTTAAAATAAACCGACCGGTCTAATATTGGCAACTTAAACCACACTAATAACATGCAAACCATCAATCTTACCCAACGTCCTCCTCGCAGTGCCCGTGTCCGCCTCGGCGGTTATGTAATCCTCCCACGCTTGCTCGATAAATGCCGCGCCGAACTCGAAGGCAACAACGGCGAGTACCATTACAACTGCCCGCTCGACCAACGATTTCTCAGCTTCACCGGCGTTGATGCCGAAGCGCTTAAGGCCGAGGTCGCGAAAGGCCTGGGCGACGGCGCGTTACTCAACTGGATCAACGAAAACGCGACGATCAAGCGCGACAACTGGGAGATCGTCCAGTGGTCTGCCGTGGCCGAAGCCCACGCTCCCTCCAGCAACGGAAATCGCGAGTTTATCAACGAACTCGTCGCCAGTGTTGGCGGCTCGGAGCGCGAGGACATCTCAACCATTTTTGAGGCGCTCGACCTCGATGACCACGCGAGTTACGGCGGAAAATCCTGACTGCTTTTCACACTAACAAAACCCAATCAAAAATCTCATTCCAATAAAATCATGAAAGACAAAGTAGTTCTAATCACCGGAGCCACCAGCGGGATCGGCAAAGCCACCGCACTCAAATTTGGCGCCGCCGGCGCCAAGGTCGTCGTCTCCGGACGGCGCGAAACCGAAGGTCGAGCTGTCGTCGACGCGATCAAAGCAGACGGAGGCGAAGCGACCTTCGTGCGCGCTGACGTTGCTAACGAAGACGACGTGAAAGCACTCGTCGCCAAGACCGTGGAAACCTACGGGCGTCTCGATGTCGCCTTCAACAATGCGGGAGTCGAAAGCATGAGCCCAACCACTGATGCCACGCAGGACGACTATCAGCGTCTATTCGACATCAATGTTTGGGGCGTGCTCAGTTCCATGAAACATGAGATCCCCGCCATGCTGAAGAATGGCGGAGGCGCTATCATCAACACGAGCAGTATCGTTGGCCATGTCGGTATGGCCGGGGCGTCCGTCTACGTTGCCTCAAAGCATGCTGTCGAAGGTCTGACAAAATCCACGGCACTGGAATATGCCCAGGAAGGCATTCGCATAAACGCGGTCGCACCAGCGGCAATCGAGACCGACATGATCGACCGCTTCGCCGGTGAAGAGGGATCCGAAATGCGGGCCGGACTCACCTCCATGCACCCGGTTGGTCGCATGGGAATGGCAGATGAAATCGCCGACGCCGTGCTCTTTCTCGCATCAGACGCCTCATCCTTCGTCACCGGCACTTCCTTGAAGGTCGATGGCGGATTCCTATCACAATAACAATACCAACCTTGGCGCGGTAGCAGTGCTCCCGCGCCACATCCACCATTGCCATGACTCCCCTGGAAATTATTCAGAATTTGTATGCCTCGTTCCGCAAGCGTGACTATCTCACCTTTCGGAAACTTTGTTCGCCTGACATTGAATGGGTTCAAAACCCCGGCTTTCCTGGAGGGGCTACCTATGAAGGTGCCGACGCCATCATCAAAGGCGTGTTCGAACGTAACGACGCCCTCTGGGATGACTTTCGCTTCGAATTGGAGTCGATGCATGGGGCTGGGGAAGTAGTCACGGTTATCGGACACTACGCCGGCAAGAACTCCACCACCAACGAACCTTTCCGAGCATCGGTCGTCCATATCTATGACGTCGCCGATGGCGCGGTTCAACGTTTCCGCATGTTCGCGGACACCCACACACTTCACCAATCGCTCGCTTCGAAGTGATCCTCAAAACTACTCACAAATTTCATCATCATGAAATCAATCATCAAAGAAATTGCAAAAGATGTCTGGCAAATCCCTCTATTCCCCAGAAACGGAGTGAATGCCTATATTGTTGAAGGGTATCTCGTTGATGCGGGTATCCGAAGTTCTGGCAAAAAAATATTAAAAGCAATCGACCAATACGGCCGTGACAATATCAAAGGGCACGTTCTTACCCATGCCCACGCGGACCATCAGGGTGCCTCTGCCTTTATTTGTGACACCTTACAGATCCCCCTTTGGTGTGGTGAAAATGATGTGGCGGCGATGGAGAGCGGCCAGGTAACCTCTGAATTCCCAAATCCCAACCATCCTGTTGCTCGCTTTCAAAGACGCTTTTGGGCGGGACCCAAATACAAAGTATCTCGTGCGCTTAAAGAAGGAGATCAAGTGGGACAATTCAACGTGCTGGAAACACCGGGGCATTCCGCAGGACACATTGCTTTATGGCGCGAAAGTGATGGCTTAATCATTGCGGGAGACGTCCTCGTCAACATGAACATGAATACGACCATAACCCAATTGGGTGAGCCTCCAGGCATGTTCACAACCGATGTCCGGGAAAATCGCGCTTCGATCCGAAAGCTTGCAAATTTGCACCCAAAGCTGATTTGTTTTGGACATGGAGAGCCACTCTACAAAACAGAGCAGTTAGCCGTATTGGTTTCAAAAATAGGCAAGGGATCGAAATAGCGATCAGTCTCCGGTCCGTCCCGCAATTCGAAAGTTCAGCTTCCGATTGCCCATAGCTTCGACGTCGCAGACCGCGCTTTCCAACGGTTCCGCATGCTCGCAGAAACCCACACACTTCACCAATCGCTCGCTTCGAGTTTGAGCCAATCCCAACAAACAATCACGCCATGACTGACCTTAACAACCGCCGCACTGGACTCCTCTTCGGCTCTTTTTCCGCCGAAGCGCTTTCGCTCGGTGTCCACTGGATCTACGACCCCGACGAACTCGCCCGGAAACACGGACGCGTGACGCACTACCAGGCACCCGGTTCGGATTCCTATCATCCCCACAAGCAATCGGGTGATCAGGGTCACGTCGGCGATCAGGCGCTGCGCTTGTTGGGTTTTCTAAAACGCGAGCAACGCTGGGGCGCCGCAACCTTCATGGACGACTGGCTAGCCATGTGGGCAAGCTATGACGACTACGTCGACAAAGCCACCAAGACGACTCTGACTAACGTGCAAAGCGGAGCCACCCCGACGGATGCCGGCAGTGCATCAGATGAACTTGCCGGGCCTGCGCGGATCGCGCCGCTGGTCGCGTTTTTGGCGGAGTCGCCCGAGCACGAGGTCGTGCAGGCAGCGGTCGAGCAGACCAAGTTAACCCATCGCTCACCGGACGCCGAGGAAGCCGCCACCTTTCTCGCCAAAGCTAGCTTCCGGATCATGCATGGTGCCAGTTTGGAAGACACGATCCGCGAAACCGCTCCTGACTGGGCCCTGAAAGCTGCCGACGGCGTCCTGGCACTCCCTGCCGAGGAAGCCATCGGCGAGCTTGGCCGTGCCTGTCCCATTCCATCGGCCTTGCCCTCGGTCATTTACCTGGCATTGAAACACGGAGGGGACACCGAGACCGCTTTCATCGAGAACGCCATGACAGGCGGCGACAACTGTGCCCGGGCATTGGCGCTCGGCATGCTGCTTGGCGCCGCGAATGGGATCGATTCTATCCCGGAACGTTGGCGCAGCGAGTTAAGCGCCGCATCCGATCTTCACGCGCTGCTCTCCTGATCAATCAATCGAAGAATTTTTAAAATCATGAACAAGAAACGAATATTCATCCTCAACGGCCACCCTGCGGAGGTCTCGCTATCCAAGAAACTTACCGAGACCTATGCGGATGCTGCGATCGCAGCAGGCCATGAGGTGCGGATCACCCATCTGCATGATCTGAGCTTCGACAGCGACTTCGGCTATGCCGGCTTTGCCAAAACGAAGCCCCTAGAGCCTGCGTTAGAGAAAGTGCTCGAAGACCTTGAGTGGAGTGAGCACGTCGTTCTAGCGTCTCCAATGTGGTGGGGTGGACTACCTGCAAAGCTAAAAGGGATGATCGACCGCACGTTCCTGCCAGGACGTACCTTTGACACTCGTGTGTTGAAGGGCGGCTTGCCGAGCCCCTTGCTAAGCGGGCGAAGCGCTCGGGTATTACTCACGTCCGACACCCCGGGATGGTTCCTCCGCATCGTCTACAATAATGCGCTCTTCTACCAGCTTCGAAAACAGATCTTCGGCTTCGTCGGTATCAAGCCCGCGAGAATCACGCACTTCTCCGGGGCCAGCCATCCCAAGCCCGGCGTCATCGATAGGTGGATCGGGAGAGTCAAAAAGTTCGGCGCGACCGCTGCCTAGTAAGGACACCCACATCTTTCACCAATCGCTCTCTTTGAGTCAATCCTAACAAACACTTGAATCCCAAAAATCTCAAAATGAAAATAGATAAATCAAAACCAGTAATGGTAACCGGCGCTACTGGCTACGTGGCTGGCTGGCTAATTAAAAGACTGCTAGAAGACGGTATCACTGTGCACGCAGCAGTAAGAAACCCTGACAAAAAAGAAAAATTGCAACATCTTGATGCAATCGCTGAGAAGTCATCAGGATCTATCAAGTATTATAAAGCTGACCTACTTGAAATAGGTTCTTACGCGGAGGCCATGAATGGATGTGAACTCGTATTTCATACTGCTTCACCTTTCATTTTAAAGGTAGACGATCCCCAAAAAGATTTGATAGAGCCTGCAGTAAACGGAACAAAAAACGTCTTAGATCAAGCCAACAAAACAGAAAGTGTAAAGCGAGTTGTATTAACGAGTAGTTGCGCAGCAATCTATACTGACGCGATCGACACAGAGAACGCTCCAGGAGGAAAAATCACTGAAGAAGTGTGGAATACAACTGCTACGCTAGACTATCAGCCTTACTCTTATTCTAAGACGCTGGCTGAGAAAAAGGCATGGGAAATAGCCAAAAATCAAAATCGTTGGGATTTGGTTGTGATCAACCCAAGTTTTGTATTGGGTCCATTTCTAAATCCTAATGCTACAACCTCAGAAAGTTTTAGAGTTGTGAAACAATTTGGTGATGGTGCGATGAAATCAGGAATTCCAAACGTTGGGATTGGAGTGATTGACGTTAGAGATCTTGCCATTGCTCACTACAATGCAGGGTATACATCAAGCGCAAATGGTCGAAATATTATCAATGCTCACAACACGAATTTCATAGAAATGATCAGACCCATTCATGAAAAATATGGAGATCAATTCCCAATAAAAATGAAGGCGATGCCAAAATGGTTGATCTGGGTTTTCGGACCAATGATTGACAAGGCATTAGACAGAAAATACATCTCGAAAAATGTGAATCACAAATTCACTGCTGATAATTCAAAAGGGGAAACAGAACTTGGAATGAAATACCGCCCATTAGAAGAAACGATGGTAGAATCTTTTGATGTCTTGGTAGACAACAAAATATTGCTACCCAAAAAATGATTGGAGTAAGGGTTTTCAATTTTAACAAATTGTATTGGAAGCTGGAGGGTCGATGCCTACGCCACCTATTTATTTGACTAACTCAACCATTAACCGAGACATCAATCCGAATGAAAACCAGTGTATTAGATATTCAGGCCAGTGGACGCCAACACGCGCGCTTTCAAATAAACGCCAGGTGCGCTCAATGCCACAGTGACTGTGAACCGCGACCTTAGAAAAGGGGCCCGCAAGGCAGGAATGGCACACCATCTTCGACCCATTTTAGAAATTCGGAGGGACAGGATATTAATCGCGTGCTCCCATTGCCTTCCCGCACTGCTCCGTCACCACTTGCGTCAAATAGCTCCAATAGTCTTCGGAACTCACG
>CAXBMX010000080.1:0-6764 GCA_963977055.1 uncultured Verrucomicrobiales bacterium | reverse complement strand
CTCGGTAGATTTCATTTTTATATCAGCGAAAATCAGCGTCGATCAGCGGTTTCAAGTTCTCAGTAAACGCAGGCAAATTAATGAGTGTTTTTGTTAAACCGCTGATGAGCGCTCATTGACGCTGATGTTCTTTTGGCAGGGATTGATTGAGGCTTCAATTCGACTCAAGCCACCACCCACCTCATTGTGAACTGCGAAAGCAGCACCCATGAGCGAGAAACCCTCATCAGAATATGGCTCGGTAGATTTCATTTTTATATCAGCGAAAATCAGCGTCGATCAGCGGTTTCAATTTCTTAGTAAACGTAGGCAAATTCGTTCGAGTTAAAGAGCAAGATACAAAGATCCGCCAGCGCGCGAGTCTCGGCATCGACATCAGCCGCCTTGAGATCCGGCTGGTAATTTTCAAACGAAGGCAGGATTTCCTGATATTCAAATGCCTCTCCAGAAAATTCCTCAACCAGCGAACGGGTGATCTCGGTCGGGTACTCAGGGCGCTTTGGTTCACTGCTCTGATGATATTCGATCATTTCAGAAAGATACTTCGTCAGGCTTTCCACTTCAGCGTTATCCGCTGATCGACCGAAAGTTAGCTCAAAGGCCTCATTAATCTGTTTGTTAGGATCGTTTGATCGATCCTTGAGTAGCTTGGCAAAGGCAACAGAACGGTCGGTGATCTGATCGCTGTTCAACAGGGTGAATGCCTGGGGCGATACCGCAGCAGCATCCCTGAACTCGCAGGAATCGTTCGGGTTCGGCTGATTGAACAGCTCAAGAAATGGGTCTGCCATTCCCCGAACGCGATAGGCATAAATGGTTCGCCGATTACGCATCTCCGGGGTGGGGTCTGCCTGATAGGCCGGAGCCAGTGAGAACTGAATCATGCGTGGTTGCAGCGCCACCTCCATGTTGATCTCAGGCCTGATCGGAAGCCCTCCCCGGGCATCTTCCAATTCGCCCGTGACCGCCAGAAGCGAATCGCGGAACTCTTCTGCGGTGAGTCGACGAGTCGGAAAGTAGGCAAGGAGCTCATTGTCCGAATCCTTTTCCGCCAGATACTCACGCTCTGGGTGATGGCTCGACTGTTGGTAAGTCTTCGAAGTCATGATGAGGCGATGAAGCCGCTTCAGCGTCCACCCGTTTTCCATAAAGTCTGAAGCCAACCAGTCGAGCAATTCCGGATGGGTTGGCTTTTTGCCCTTCACCCCAAAGTTGTTGGGGTTCCCGGCAATGGCCTGAGCGAAGTGCTGTTGCCAGACACGATTAACGAAGGAACGAGCCGTCAAAGGATTGCGTTCATTAGCAATCCATTTGGCCAAGCCCAGTCGGCGACCACTGACCGTGTCCGGGAGGGCGTAGGGATCCGCTTCGTTTGCGCCCTCAACGGGAAGTGACAGAGAACTGATCACCCCGGGAGTGACTGCTTCGCCAGCGGCTTCGATAGAGCCACCGGAGAGAATGAAGTTTTCCGGCTTCCAGGCCTGGTCCTGTTTGTCATCCACTTTCAAGCTACGCGCATTGCTCTTCCCTTCGCGACTGCCGCTATAGACACTTTGAGCCATGGCCTCGTGACGCTCGAGTCGGCGTTTCCAAATCCAGACGTCCTGAGTGCGAACCTTGAGTTGCCCTTGTTCTTCGATGCTGAGCCCGCAGTGACGAGGCGGCTTCTCCTCATCAGGCAACTTGCCACGAGCCTTGAGATCGAGGTATTCCAGATCGTGCTCGTCGAACCATCTCTTCGCTTCAGCTTCTCGTTTGGCGATCAGCTTATTTTCTTCCGTCTGGGCAAAATCGAGCATTCGCTGGGTGAACTCCAGCCCCCCTTCCACGCCTTCGATATTTTCTTCACCAAGGTAAGGTACCTTGCGTTCCGCCATCTGTGTCGTCGCGAAGATCGAATACATCCGATAGTAATCCTTGGTGGCCAGCGGATCGAATTTGTGATCATGACACTTAAAGCATCGCATCGTGGTTGAGAGAAAAGTCTGTCCAACAGAGTTGAGGACATCGTCGAGATAGAGTTGGCGTGCCTCAGGCTCCTTCACCATCGCATCGTCCCAGGGACCCATCCGAAGGTAACCAGAGGCAACCAGCCATTCAGCCTCCTCTTTGTTGTATTCACCGCTCACCCGAGTGGCGTGCACCTTGTCCTCTCCCAAGCGTTTGGCGACAGAAAGATCAGCCAACTCGTCACCGGCCAACTGCTCGATAACAAATTCGTTGTAGGGCTTATCTTCGTTGAAGGCGCGAATAACATAGTCGCGATAGCGCCACGCATTGGAACGCTCATAGTCGTTGGACATGCCGCCAGTGTCCGCGTAGCGGGCCACATCAAGCCAGTGCTGCGCCCAGCGCTCTCCGTATTCCGGACTGTCCAGCAGACGATCGATCAAAGCAGACCAAGCGGCATCCGAGCTCTTTTCCCAGGCAGCTAGGAACTGAGCCATCTCCTCAGGTGTCGGAGGCAGGCCGGTCAAATCATAGGTGGCGCGGCGAATGAGCGTCGAGGCGTCGGCACGAGGTGCCGCTTCGAACTCGGTTCGATTCAGGGCCGTCTGAATATACGAATCAATAGGGTTAGCTCCCTCACTCAACCCTGTCGAATCAGCCCCTGGAACTTCGGGCTTCTCAATGGGCTGGAAGGCCCAGATGTCTTCAGGTTGATAACGACGGTAGGTCCATTCATCCGCCAAGCCGCCGATACCGGCGACAATGACGCCCTCGGAAGTGACTTCTTTTCTGGCATTCGCTTCGCGAATCGCAACCTGCACGGACTCTTCCGGCCACGGGGCTCCGGCGTTAATCCATTCCTCCACCTGCGCGATCTGCTCCTCAGTCAGCCGATCGTTTTCTTTCGGCGGCATTTCAAAATCCGGATCTTCCCAACGGATCGCCTCCATGAAAATACTCTTTTCGGCATCGCCCACGACAAGCACGTCTTCACCGAAGGTCTCACCACCAGCGAGCAGTTTCTCACGAGTCAACATGTCGTAATCACCTTTGATTTTTTCAAGATCATCACCGTGACAACCATTGCACTTCTCGGAGAGAAGCGGCTGGACCTTGAGCACAAAAAGCCGATCAGCCTTTGAGATTTTCTCAGCGGAGAAAGCGGCGCCCGAAATCGACAGCGCCACCACTGCAGCTAGAGTTTGTCTACCGGTTAGGGATTTCATACAAGTTCGTTAAGGTTTTCCAATTTCGTAAAGGTTTTTGATCTCAGAAGCCGTCAGTGCTTCTGAGAAGATGGCAAATTCGTCGATCGAGCCGTTGAGGTTGCGAACCGCAAAGGCGGGATCGTCACGGGAAGGGTTACTCCAGTTACCAATGGAGGCGGATCCGATTTTTACGATAGGCGCACGCAGCGCTTCATCTTCGATCTGATCGATACTGACAGCCTCGCCGTTAAGGTAGTGTGTCAGCGTCCAGTTCTCGGTGTTGTAGACCGCCGCCAACTGGACCCACTGACCTGCCATTTCCGGCGTCCATACCACAGGCGAATACGCCACATGCTTGTCGATCTTGCCCTTCTCATCCTGAGCCTTCACCGAGAAGAAGAGACGACCGTCGTCCATGATCTGCCAATGCGGCTCATGGAGTTCGTGTCCGTCCGTCAGGAAAAGCGAGTTGAACCAGCGATCCAAACTGTTGATCTGCACCCAGCAATAAAAGGTCACTGCCCTGTATTCGCCTGGAACCGCCATCCGGACGCGGCTGCCTGTCGAACCAAAATCAAGCGCTCCCGATTCTCCACCCCAGCGACCGGATGCACGCTGCGCGGCGACAATGGCACCATCCCGTCCGGCCGGGGTCTCGTCTCGGAGGGTGCGCTGCCAGTGACCGCTTTGGGTCATTGGAAAATAGGCGAGCAGTCGGTCATCATGGGCCATCTCTTCACTGAAAGCCAACCAGCGCTCCTCAGACGAGTAGCGCTGAGTCGAAAGCTCCTGAACCCGATTTCCCACTGAAGTGAGTGAAGTCGGATCGAAGGACATGCGAGCAGAGTCTCCCCCGATGATGTGCCGAATCGCCTCACCGCCCAACACCGTCTCCATGGGCTCCGTTGGCGAATACCACTCCACTTCACCGTCGATGACTGAGATATCCGCATGCTCCGGTGTCACATCGAGCGCAAACTCGGTCCCCAGATCGACCACCTCGCCACCGGCCGTGTGAATGCGGAAACCCTGGGCTGGCTCCGGCACGCGTGCCTGCATTTTGCCGAGGTTCACCGCCATTTCCATGGCCGAAAGAATTTCGAATTCCGCCTGACCTTCCACCACCACGGTAACGCCACTGAACAGATCCAGTTGCACCGTTCCCGAAGCAAGTTTGAGGGAGCCTTGAGGCACAAGATCACCACGATCGAGTGGCTTCCCACCCTCCCAGACGGCATCCATTGATTCGCCCACCACGGCAAAGCCGTGTGCGACAGATTCTTCGCGCTCGGCGAGACCGCCTGACTGAGGGCCAGTCAACCAACCGCCTGCCCCAACCATGATGCCAATAACAATCGCCGCCGCAACCGCCCACCAATGACGATTCGACGCGCCCAAAGGAAACGCGACGATCTTATCATCTTGAGTGGGAACCTCTTCTCGGTTCTCAGCATCAATTTCGAGCAGGGTCGAGAGTGCCAGCCGATCGTAGTAGGCTTCACGCGCCTCGGGGTTGAGATGCATCTCCGCTTCGAGTCGCACAAAGTCGACATCAGCGATGACGCCATCAAGCAATTCGTCGATCAGTTGATTACGTTCTTCTGGTCTCATGATTCTAGAACCTTTCCAGTAGCGAGTTTGGATTCGACGCAATGGAGAAGGCGATTGCGAATCCGGTGTAGAGTGACTTTGAGACTACCGACACTGCGGTTGATCCTAGTGGAATATTCCGCCAGCGGCGTGCCTTCGAAATAGCGATGCTGAATCAGCTCTCGGTCGGCCGGTTTCAGCTTGAGCAGGCAGCCCTGGAGCGCCTCCTGCTTCAGATCCAGCTCCGCGGCGCGTTGGGGCAGCTCGTCAGCGATCAAGTCTTCCATCTCCTCACTGAAGACAAGGCGGTCGCGCTGATCCTTCTTGCGATGATTCAGAACCTCATAGCGAGCGATGCTGAATATCCAGGCCTTGAAATTCGTTCCCAATTCAAAATCGTCGCGCTTTTTCCAGATCGTTGTATTGGCCTGCTGCGCCACGTCGGCGCCGGCCGAGTCGCCGGGCAGCAGCGAAGCCACGTAATAGCGAAGGGCCGACTGATGCTCAGTCAGCAGGGCCACAAATTCGCTGTCGTTCTGGTCGGTGTGTTCCATCGGGGGGTCCGGTAATGGGTCCTCGTTCATAGACAAATGCCATCAGGCTCTCTCAGGTTAACAAATTCCTGAAAGAAAAAGCCAGATTTCCCCAGAACCCTGCCCCAGCGTGATTTTCCGAGCGCCGCGCGGACGACCACACGCTCGACGGCGAAATCTGTTACGATTCGGGATCAACCGTGAGACCGTTCATATGGCAAGTAGACTCCCGTTGGTCGCCCTTCGGGCAGCGCTGTGTGCAGGCTGACTCCGCTGCGCTCCGGCTCTCGCGAGTGAGTCAAAACTCAAAAATCCAGAACGCGATGAACAATGAATGGCTCGATCAGCAAGGCGTCCCATCAATCGCAAACCAGTGGATCAGCATTGCTCTCGGTCCCCCTCGCCCCTTCGGGCTGCACTTCATGCAGGCTATCTCGCTCCGCTCGGTTCGGTATCCGGATGGTCCGAAGGATCGTTCGGAGAATCCATCACTGATGGGAACCGACCGGTGCGGACCCGCATGCCGGGTGGTGTGGGGGGAGCGAGTTCAATCCTCGCTTCTGCCCGCTTCGCGGTCCGGATTGTCGAACGGTGGATAAACCATCCAAGCCGTATCTCTTAACTGAAAGGATCGTCCCGAAACATCCGAATCACCAAAATGATCCAAGAACCATTGGAGGCGTCCAATGAGCGCATCCCGAGTCGGTCTCTTGAGGGCGATGACAAGAATGCCGTAGTGTCCTGGGTTCAATCGACCAAGGGTATGAAAAAAATCACGATCCGTGCTAAGAATCACGGCACGTTTTTCGATTGCTAAACTCATGACCTCCGAATCCGGGGCACCTTCATCACCCAAAAGTCGAAAGTCGAAAACGTCGTGTCCCAACTGCTCAAGGATGGGACGCGCGGCCTTTGGGAAATTCTCGTCGAAAAGAAAGGTCATGCAACGGCGTCGTATGCAGAGACCTGCAAATCGGCCATGTCAGACGCGAATTGGAGAGCCGACGAAATCTGCTCCAGAGTAAGGCCGTAGTCGTCCGCGACCATCTCTCTTGAATCTCCGCCTGCAAGTGCACCTAGAATGGTCGAGAGGAGAACCCGCGTCCCCTCAATCACAGGCTTTCCGTGACACACGGCGGGATCAATGGAAATTCCTTTAGTCATAAGGAGAAAGTATCCGCGCTGAACATCGGCGCAAGTTTCTTTCGCGAGATCTTATGGCTGAAGCTCATAGCGAGCGCGGCCTTTGAAAGTGGAGGCGGTCCGTCTAGGGTTCTCGTGGGCTATCGCGGAAAAACGAGTTCCTCGCGACCTATCCAACAAGACGAAGGGGAAGACGAAGGGGCAGACGAAGGGGCAGAAGACGAAGGGGGACAGGACAATTATTAGCGGACGGAGGGGGGACGGAGGGGGACAGGACAATTATTGGCATCAACGAATTCCTTTGTCGATTTTTCAGATGGACTACTAAAACACGAGAAGG
>CAXBMX010000079.1:0-6881 GCA_963977055.1 uncultured Verrucomicrobiales bacterium | reverse complement strand
CAACCGCTGTTAGAAACCGTTTTGGGAACCGTTTTGGGGTCTGTCCCTTCAGACTAAGGCTCAGCTTTCCACCTCGGCTGACTTCTCTGTCTACAGCTTCAGAAGAAAACCCTTGTCGGGCTGGCTTCGACTGACGAAGGTCGGATGCCTCGTGTTCCTGCCCCTGATCGTAGAGCCAGAGCCGGTAGACTTGACTGGTTCGCGTCCACTGTTTTTCAAAATCTTCGCCACTGAGATTCGATGACTGGTCGAGGATTCTTCCCAGGCCTTGCTTGGCCCGACGGTTACCTCCGACGGCTGAAGCATAGCCACACCAGCGGTAATCTTCGGGTTTCTCCACCATCCCGGCGCGAACGGGGTTCAATTCAATATAAGCAGCCATTGTCATGAGCGCTTGCGGATCGCCTTCAACGAGCACGCTTTTGTAGCGGTCTTCCCAGAGGGTGCCGCGTCGTCCTTTGCGACGGTTGTAGGTTTGAGTGAAACGCTGTTTCAACTCCTTGATGAAGATGGAGATACTTCCCATCCGTTGACGGTAGCGATCCAGGATTTCCTCCTCCCACCGATCGCTGCCAGATTGGGTGGATCGATCGAGTTCATCAGTGAGAGAACGCACCGCCTCATCATCGTAAAGGTAGTTGGCGCGCTTGAGGAGCGTTCTGCGGTCTAGCGCAGGAATCGCTTCCGCGTCTGGTTCTTCCACGAGAAGGTGGAAGTGGTTGGACATGATGCAGTAGGTGACGACCCGGAGACCGAGAAAGGCCTCCAGTTTGCGCATGATACCGACGAAGAGCTCCTTTTCTTCATCTTGGAAGATGTATTGGCGGTCAACAACTCGCGAAATGCAGTGGTAGTAGCTTTGCCCCTCTCCGCGCAGTCGTGCTTGCCTCATGCAAGAGGGTAGTTCAAGTGAACAGTTTATGCAAGGGGGGGAGTTGTGTCGCTAGGGATGGTTGACCTGTCCCTAGGAACTTCCTAGGAACTTTGAGGCGTGACCACCAAAATATTCTTGTGTCGGTGTCACCTGCCGCCGCTTCGTCCTGAACGTTCAGGACCGATATCAGCGTGGTGTACAACGTCGGTTTCCTTTGAATCCATTCGCCCTGCTCCTCCTCGAAAGGCCTTTCCGTTTTGTTAACGACCCCAGGGAACTCCTAACCTGTTCCTAGGAACTCCTTACAGCTCTGCGATGCCGATTTGGCATAGATAGTCATATATGCCGTCATAGTATTCAGGGGATCTTGTTGGGTCTTTTTTGCTTCCAGTAGGAATGAAAATTGCCATTCCTTGGCGCGCACGAGTGAGAAGCACTCGATAGGCATTCAGTAAATATTGGCGGCGGTCTGCTTTCTTCACGTTTTGCCATTTGGCCCCTTTGAAAGAGTGGTATGCCCAGTCATCATTGATCAGTCGTAAATCCGCATCCCAATTGACGCAGACCCAATCAAGCTCAAGGCCTTGGACTTGAAACTCTGTAGCAGCTTCCTCCAAATAGAAGCTCGAGCGCACATCGGTCTCGTTTCTCAGAAACCAGTGCTTAGGAGAAACTGGAATTCGAATATCGACTGAGTGTGGGCGGAGTCTGTGAGCGCCTGAGGATGCCACCATTCCATATCGCTCGGTACCGCGAGCCTGCTGTCGAACCCATGTTTTTGCGTCTTCTAGGCGGCGAGTGATTCGGATCGGGTATTTATCATTCAACTCTTTGAAGTGCTGCTTTGCTAAATCAATTTCACGATCCAGCAGGGCTTTAACAAAATTTGAAACATTCTCAGAGCGGAATGAACGCATTGAAGAGCGTAGGTGTAAATTCTCGTCTTCACTAACGCTCGTTACACCTCCTAAGAGTGAAATTGAGTGGCCAGTTGCGTATTCTGAGTCTGTGAGGTTACAAGACAAATGCACATGCCAGTCTGGGAAGGAATCTCTGATCGCATCCAGCCAAGCAGAGATGCCTGCTTCACCTTGGTTTATTTCTTGTCCTCCACCGACCAGGCAAATGATTGCCGCCCAATCTTGATGGCGATCTAAGTAAGAAATGAGAAATTCAGGCTCTGAGTGGTTAAAACCGGGCCTACCTTTCTTCCGCGCCATGAATTGAGATGTCATCTCTTTGTTCCATGCTCGCTGTGCCTCATCAAAAATTACAACGTGGTCACTCGGTGCATGCTCGTCTCGCAATCCGGCATCACGAAAATGGTGAACGTTTTGAATAAATGCTTTCACTTTCTGCCGAATCTCTCCTTTCCTAGGGCGAGGTCTCTCAGCAGCCGTTCGCTCATATTCGTCCTCAGTCAATGCCTCGCTCAGGACCTCCACTAACGGTCCGTTTCCAGATAAAAATGTTGCGTGAGTTTTCGTGTCGTTGCGTTTGTGAGTCGCCACTTTTAAACCGACTAGAGTTTTCCCCGCGCCTGGAACACCTGTGACAAAAATAATAACTTTATGTTTTTTACGTTCCGCTTCACCGATGAGCTCCTCGACCTGCTTGGATGTGACTGCTAGGTTGATCTTGCCAGCATCTTGTTGAGTAATGGCATCAACTGATTGATCTGAAAATAATCGTTGGGCCGCTTCAATGATTGTTGGCGTTGGTCGATATGCAGAACGAGCCCATTCTTCAGCATTGTAGTGATTCGCTCGAATCTCTTTTGCCGCTTGCTGGATGATATCTCGAATGCATGCACGACTTGCCCGCATCGGATAGTAGACCCCATCTCCGTGTGGTTTACTCAGTTCAGGGGGAAACTTGGGTGCCTCAGTTGCAACTAGTATAGGAAGAATCGGGAGGTCGTGACTTTCGGCGTGGAAATTCTTCAAATCTAACGCGTAATCCCATGCTTGGTTTAGGTCTGCTCGACTAAACTTCGTTTCTCCAACCTTGAATTCGATGATGAAGAGTAACCCGGATGTGGCAACCACAGCATCGATTCGGCTTCCAATGCGAGGGACATCATACTCTAGAAATATATGACCTTCTAAGTTGGCTAGCTCACTCTTCAGAATGGTGATCTCTTCTTCCCATGCGTTCCGTTGAGTTAATTCAAGTGAGAAGTTCCCATTGCTGGTCATTTCACCGAGGATCTCATTTTGAGATTTTCGAATAAAATTCCCAATCGAAGACGCGTAATAAGCATTCAATGAACTTTGCATATTTAATATGAGGTCCTCATCCAAGAGTTGCGATGTATTCGCCGACTACGTGAAACTCCGAATTTTCAGATGGGGTGAGAACGATCTGGTGGAAGCCTGGTCGGTGGCTTTCGGGCGAGAGTGTAATCTTATGATGCTTCCAACCATCCTCAGTTGCCTGCTTGTCACTCGAATACCGTTTAACGGTATAGCGTCCTGTCTCAGGATCTTGAATATCCTGACTCTGGACGAGCACAATCTTGCCCTCGCGTGATCCGGCTCCTGCGCTGCGAAAGAGGCACCAGGATCCATTGGGGATGCGGCGGTTCATGGACTCTCCGACGACCTGCGCGATGAAATAACCGTCCTTCGCCACGAAGGGCTCGGGAAGCTCGGCCCATTGGCAATCGTCGAGCCATTGCTCGGGGCTGAAGTCACCTGCGGCAACCTTGATATCGAAAAGCGGCACGGCATTTCCGGACTCCGCCCGTTCGTTGTCGCTAAGGATTCGGAATGGAAGTTCTTCCAGCGCAACCGAAGGTTTCGGCTCGTCGAATTGAGGGAGAAGCGCTCCCACTCCCTGCTCTTGGAGGTAACGGTTGGTTTCCGGATCGGTCGAGAAGACGTAGCACCCCTTGCTACCGCGGGTCATGAGGGTGCGGTAGGTGTTCTTGATGATGAGGTCAGCCTTTTTTCGGGCGGTGTCAGGATCGGTTTTGAGCATTCCTTTGTAGCCCTTGATGGAAGAGTCGTGTTTCGACCGCTCAGCACCTTCGGTCACTACCTTGCCGTCCCGAACTATTAGATCTGGCCCAAGAATCACGCCGACGTAGTCGATCTCCAGTCCTTGGCAGGTGTGGATGCACCCGATTTCTTCCACCGACTCTGGTTTCATGATCCAGAGAGGGCCGTCTTCTGTCAGATTCCACTTCGCGGTGAATGCGCCGTCATCAAGCTTGAAATCGTAGTCCTTTGGGATTGGGTTTCCTTTGGTTTTTCGGCTGAGCCAATCCCAACAGTAGCCGGCCACCATCCTGGCTCGGTTGCTTACCGCATTTCGCCGCCGGATCAAATCCCGAAGCTCGGTGGCGGAAGAGCAGACTTTGAATTCGTAGTTGGCCCCCTCAAGCGTCGTGTTGGCGGTTTCCCTGACCTGAAGCACCTGATCGACCCAAGCGAGGAAGCCATTCGACCCGTTGCAACGGAACTGGGATTCGAGGTTCAGCTCCGTGACCGTGGCCTCGAGAGAGTCTGCCCATTCGCGGATCTGGGATTTGTCCCCGATGTCCTTCCAGTGAATGCGCTGGTCCTCATCGAGAAAGAAGACGGTGAAGGTGGAGGCATCGATGAGTTCCTTGATTTGGTTCTCGCCGAGGTGGCTGAACATGCCGGATTTCGCATTCAGGCGGTGTGCCTCATCGACGATCAGACCACCGAAGGTGTTCGCAGGCGTAGCAGTGAAGGCGCCGGAGCCAACGAAGAGATTGGAGATGCGTGTCTTCTTCAGGGTCCCGGTGAGCTTGTTTTCGTAGACGGCGCGGGGTGCGCTGTTCTTGGTGACGTATTGCGAGGCGATTTTCCGGTTTGTCAGCTCCACCAACAGATTGATGGCGACCACAGTCTTGCCGGTGCCGGGACCTCCGTTGACGATCAGGACATTTTTGTTCTTCGGGGTCGATGAGGTGGCCAGAGAAAGCGCGGTCTCGTAGACGAGTTTCTGTTCGTCGATCAGGTAGAATTCGCGGTTCCCCTGAATCATCGACGCCAGATGGTCGGCAAGTCCCTTCGAAGGCCGGATTTTTCCATCGCGAATCCGAAACATCGCTTCGCCATCGTCGCCATGCTTTACGTGGGTCTTAATGAACTCACGTAGCTTCACTGCATCGTCCTTGAGAAAGACCGGTGCGGCCTTGGTGTGCTCGGCGTAAAACGGAGCTCTGATGACGGAATCCAGCTCGTAATTGTGGAGGTAGGCGCAGGGCCGGAGATGGATGGGATCCTGCCGGACGGTCTCGTTAAAATCTTCGATGAGCATGGCGTAGGACCAAGCTTGATAGGAAGGGTGGCTCACCTCCCGTTCCCGCCCGCCAACGAAAGTGCTGACGATGGCGTCCTTCGAGGTCGCTTCAGACTTTTGCCACTGCTTGAGCTCGACTATGACCGCGGTGCGTTGCCCGTCTTCCCGGGTGCCGGTGATGATGAAGTCGACCCGTTTTCCCGTTTGTGGGATGTTGAATTCGATCGCCACACCGGAGTTTTGTGGGATGTCGGGGTCCTCCAAGACTCTGCTCATGTAGGGAAGGGAGTTCCGCCATGAGGCGAGCTCGCTACTGCCCACCTTCTTGCCGAGCGCACCTTTAAAGGAGTCCAAAACCTTGTCCTCAATCCGATTGGAAAGGATATCTTCCCTAAACTGGGACTTTGTTTGGAGATAGACGATCATCTCTTGGATTCGTCGCCATCTTCATATTCCGAATACTTCTTCGACGATCCCTTCACCTGCTCAGCCGGATACTTGGCATCGTTCTTCTCGATCTTCGCACTCATCGCCGCCAGCAGATCGATTCCCAAATTATCTGCCAGCTCAAACAGGTAGATCGCAATATCCGCGATCTCTTCCTTTATCTCCTCCTCATGACTTTCCACCCGGGCATCCACTTCCTGAGGACCTTTCCACAAAAAGTGCTCCAACAACTCCCCGGCCTCCAGGGAGATTGCGATCGCCATGTCTTTCGGATTGTGAAACTGCTCCCAATCCCGAGCATCCCGAAATGCTCTAATGCGTTGCGTTACCTCTTCGATGTTCATGGCATTTCACGAATTAGTTCTGAAAAAAGTGAAAGATTGGAGAGGAGGTAATGTTAAGCGGCTAAACCCAATCTCTGCTTCGATGCTACAACGCCATCAGCTACCTTGCCAAGCATCCTATCGCTAACACAACGCATTAATTGCGTCATTTTGCCCCGAAATGCCTACACTAGCACTATCCAACAGGGTGCAGTCACCGACCTAACCCTGTTGGGTCGCCTCTCATCTACTCAAAATCACTCCATCCCCGGCGTCTCGCGACGCCGATTTTTCGCCAAGGCTTCGAAGGGTGGAACAAAAGGGGGAGCAAGATCAAGATTAGGAGCAAGAGCAAGAGGGGGATCTGAAGGGGAATGCTATATCGAATGTTGAATTCTGAATATCGAATTTTGAATATCGAATACCGAATGTCGAATTCTGAATGGGGGAGATGGCTGGTGGGAAATTGGAGATAAAGAAAAAGATAAGGATAATGAAAAAGAAGGGGAGGCAATGAACGCCTGTCCCTGATTTTAAAAAGGCTAAAAAGCTAAACGACTACCCGCTAAACAGCTCCTGCGCTATCCGCGTGCTGTTCTTCCGTTGTGATAAGCGAACGGTTATACACCTGGTATAATAATCGATCGTTTAAACGCATACTTTACAAGCGATCGTTTAATTGTATCTTGTTCTCATGAGAGTCACTTCTACCGCAGACATCGGCGCGCTGGTCCGCAGTGAGCGTCAGAAACAAGGCTGGAGTCAGCGAGAGCTGGCCGACCGGGTGGGGGTCAGTGCGGTGTGGGTTTCGCAGATTGAGAACGGGAAAGCCACGGCTCATTTCGGACTGATCCTGCAAACGTTGAAAACACTCGAAGTGCCTCTCTGGGCGGGCGCGCTGCCGAGCAACTCGAGTCCGAGCGACTCGAGTCCGAGCGACTCGAGTCCGAGCGACTCGAGTC
>CAXBMX010000078.1:0-7471 GCA_963977055.1 uncultured Verrucomicrobiales bacterium | reverse complement strand
GCGGCGCGCCGTCCAGCGTTTGATATCCTTGGAGTCTTCGTTCATGACGGGATCAGAGTTTGAAGCTTGTTAGGACGTTCGTCGACCTTTTCCTCCGAAGTCAAGGCCCCCGACATGCGTCGGCTAAGGGGCCTTGTCTCGAAGGAAAATGTCTCCTTAATACCTGTCCAACTCTTCAGGGGGGGGGCGCTCCAGGCGACGTGATGTTTCTTCGCTTCGATTATAACACCTCGTGATTAAGGATACTGTGTCGCCCGATCTGCGTCAGATACGATTGGTTGAACCAGCAAAGGACTGCATCGCTTTGTCGTTTAGTCTACCAATGATTTGAGGCTCCAATAATCATCGAGTTCCCGAAGGTAGGTATTGAAGTCGGCGCACCACTGTTCCTCAGTTTTATTCCCCCTCTGGGATGATTCCTCGACCTTAAGCTCCAGCCACGCATCTTTAATCTCCCCGTAGATTCGTGGGTTCTCTTTCCGCAAAGTAGACAATAGTGTTTCATCTGCTACTTCTTTCCCCAAAATTAACCTTACAGACGAAAGAGCGCTTAAGGTATAATCGACTGTACGCAGCAATCGGTAGAAATCTCCGTAGCACAGCAGAATTCCTTTTGAGAAGATGTCGCGGACATTGGCAATGTAATCGTGCCGTCGCCGAAACGCCAACGAGAGAATCCACTTGCGCGAGTCAGTCTTTGAATCTCTATTCTCAGATAAGGTTACCAAGGTGCCTGACAGGGCGATGGCTCTTAACCGGAGTGAGTAAAACCGTCCCCACCACAGCGAACTGTGACTTAACCCTTGAAGTAAGTGCTCCGCAGCCTCCAAACTTACCACTGCATCGTCAATCTTTGCAGCGACTCTGCGGGCCTGAACTTCTTTAGATTTAAACTTTTCGCTACGGCGAAGAAAGTGCGCTTCTGCTAGATGTACTTCCGCACGTCGAATTCGTAGAATCACACGGGCTAAATCGCCTTCGCTTGCCGATAGATACCGACAAAGACCTGTCGCCTGATTCAGTCTTCTATGCGCTTCGTAGAACCTGCCAAGAATACCCAATGAAAGACCGTAAAAGGCTAGAAACTTTTGGCGCAATCTTATTCTCTCAACTAGGCTTGCTGTATCGCAAACTCTCAAAAGCGAAAGCCCTAGCGAGCAAATCATTGTGACATTGACCCATTCAACTTCTTCACCATCCTTAGTTAGCGCACGCTTCGCAGAGGATATTTGAGAGGCGCGGCTCGATAACTTGATAGACTTGATTCGAGCATAAGCCGCTTCCGCAAGAGCTTGCAGCGCAACATAGGCGTAAGGTTCACTCTCGGACTTCGTGAGTGTCGCCGCCATTTTCTTTCGCCATTCACTCACTGTTTTCTCTCGTGCCTCCCGTTTCAAAGGCACTGTTGAAGCACTCAGTTGACCGCTTTCTGTTTCCTTAATGTACAGCCACTGTGGGAAATCATCGCTTTCGCTTCCAGTAGCTGGATCTTTGATTGTGAAGCAATGCCTTAAGATTCTCGACAGATCCTTTGAAATGGCTTCCCTTCCTTTTTTGCAATAAAACTTCGACTCAACCACTTCAGTCTTAACCCCTTCCATTAGTTTCTCAGATTCAGTGGAAGTGCTTGGATCAATCACAGCGGAGAATCCCCCGGCAACTTCCATTCTAAGCTTTCCATGAACAGAATCGATTTTTACTCGGACCTGTTCAACCAATTTACCGATCTTTGAAATGTAGTGCTCCAAATGCTGGCACTTAAGCAACTCCGCCTCCCCAACTCCAAGGCGTGTTAGGGTCCACTCTCTCAGCTTGCCGGCATCACGACTTAGAACCAATTCCCAATCTCCGCGGCTCATGGTCCCAAATATGGACTTTGTCTCGAACAATCGAGCACCTACTCTACCTGGCTTCCAAAAAGACACGGCAGCGAAGCACATTTCGACCAGATCAGAAATTTCGATTAGATTCGCAATAATTAGGTGTGCTCTATAGAGCACTATATCACTCAAATCTCGCTCCTCTTTGAGGCGGCTGGGCTTCGACCACTTGGCAAAATGAACACTAGCACACCGGTGATAGAGAGACTCTATAATCGGAATAATGTGGCGTGTAGATTGAAATGCATCACGATACCAATCTCCTATCCAAAAATGCAACCTCGCTCGCCTTTGCCCCAGAAAGTCCAAGTGCGCACCGTCACCCAAATTGAGACCCCGGAGGCTCTCTAATATTGCTTGAAGCCCTAGGCGTGAATCACGGTACTGCCACAAGTAGCCGCCAGGCTTGTCGCGAAACAGCCCTTCCGTGCGAAGGAGCTCGACCCAATCACATGCAACGCTTGAACGGATGAGATCATTGTCTTGAGGCTTGTCTGTAAATGCAAACGGACACGAAAAAATCCCTTCCGAGATCAGCGCACTTGGATGTCGAGACTGTCGAAACAATGAACAAGCATAGAGGAATTGCACCCTAAACCACAGAGAATCTGGTCGGCCAGAGTTTAGCATATGAAACTCATTCCTTTTGCATTTTTGTGAAACGGTATTCCAAGGCTTCTTGGATTGTGCGCCATCTATTCCCAAAAGGAAGTTCGACGCAATCCTATCAAGCATTTTCCCAAACGTCCCAGCTTCTCGCTCATCGTCATTAACCCCATTTAGAGGAGCTTCCTTCTTGCTCTCACTTCCACTTCCAATTCGATGAACTAAAGACTTTGGTATTCGTTGACCAAACTCCTTCATACACCAATATTCTTTCGAATATAGCGCAGCTCGATCACCGCCTTTTCTATCCTCAGAGACTTGAGCCATTCGTCCCTCTACTCCAGGGTCACCGTCGGAACCGTGTTCCTTCTCAAGATTCCTGGTCCATCGAGATACAGAAAAGGGCAGATAGTACACTTGCATCCCAAGATCAGCCAACACCCCCATTGTGGTGGTGAGTTTAGAATATTCCTTCTTCTCCCAATACTCCGCTACAAGTTGGGCGCAACCGCCGGGACCATTCCTTCCGTATAGAAACACCACGCATTCGCTTGGACTCAAATCCAAATAGTCAAGCATTTTATTTATCCATTTCCGTAGTGCACCTGGCTCACCACAATCAGGGTGACGGTCGATATCCACATGAGATGTTTGATATCGCCCCTTGTTCAGGGCAAGTAAGCGAAGTATCTCAGCCAGCAAATCATTGCACCCAATGCTATCCTCCATCTCCATCCAAACTGTCTGTTGATACTTACGTGCATGAATTTCGTAAAGCGCTCTGAAGAATTTCATTTGACCAGACTCACCCTGGGCCACCATTGTCCACCCACCTGATTTTGACTTCTTGAATGACGGTTGGGATTGCGCGATCCAGGTCTTCAACTTGTCGCTGCTACCCCTTTTTTTCAAAAAACGAAATCGCTGGCTGCTAGAAGCATTCTCTAATACATCTACCACAGTACGAGCGCTGGCTAATACATCTTCACCCGCGTGTTCTCCTGCCGGAACTGGTTGCCCAAACCTAGATGAAAAACCTCCCGGCGGAAGAGCAAGCGTGAGCTCTTGATAGAGCCGAAGAAGGACTAAATCTGCTCGCCCTAACGTAAACACTCGAACGTTTTCTCTCCATCCGTCGAACTGCTCCCTAAAGGTGGCCTCCGAGCGCTTGCTGTTCGCAACACAGAAGACTTTGAGGTGAGGGATTCTCCACAGTGCCTCTTGAATCAGATCAATGATTCGCCAGTCAGACCCTGAAAACCCAAGGAGTAAAAGATGGCTTGGATTATAGCATCCATCTTCGCGCTTTCCCACATTTCGTCTGTGTTGGAGATACTGAACAAATCTCTCGCGGTCGAGTTCGGAGGGTGCCTCATTCAAAGAGAAGTCCGCCCTTGTTTGCTGATCGCCACCGTGAAGTTTGATCAAGCAATTTGATCCGACCGTCAGTGCGGGATCAGGAAGAAAGCCATCAACAGTTGTTTCAAGGACTCGAATCGGCAACCTCACCTGCGCAAAGGCTTGTTCCATCAGTGAGTCGAAATTAGTTGTAAGAATTTTTCTTATACGAAGCGGCCTTGCTAAATGCACTATTTGATTGTGTGCTAGGTTGGGCTTCTGTCCCCATGTAATATGGATGTTAAATCGGTCAATAATCGTACGATCCTGATGTTTGCTAAATCGTAGACCAATTGATTTCAGACTAGTTTGAATCTCACCTTCCTCCAAATGCGAAAGGAAAGAGAGAATTGCCTTCCAGTCATAGAGGGAGCGCAATGCCTTTTCCAGGACAACGCATTCTTCGTAGACAAAATCTGGTTCCTGCGTCGAACTTCTTTCTAAGTCAATAGAATCCCAACTTTCAGCTAACACCTTTACAGAATTGTTACAGTTTTGATCCATATTATATGGACGCTCCCATCTCCGGCACGCAGCTTCGATTTGTGACTTCCACGCAGCCTCCTCTCCGCCATACTGTTCCAGAGTTCGAAGCGAATCTCTCTCCGTTTTAGAACGCTCCGAGCGGAAACATGGTAGGAATGGGCGAAGGCTCTTCTTGTCCATGTTGGCGTCCAACTCCTGAAAGCGAGTTCTCAGCCACTCAACAGCCCTTCGACTTTGTTCGCTCGTGGGTTTTCGCAGCCAACCATCACGTGCGAGATTCCACCGCCCGAGAGGCTGCCTTGGAGCTACGCACCTGTAGACGGCGTAGACGAGATAGTCCTGAAATTCACGGCCCATCATAAGTCCCGATGCGGCAGATACGCCCGACCCTAGGAAAGGAGTGAATGAAAATCCGAGGTCCAGCTCCGCTTTAATTTCTTGAGTAAATTTCTCGATTTGAGGAGGTGTGTTTTTCATAGCGATTGCTTTCCTGGTAAGATTCATAAAGAAGCATTGCCCACAAAGTGTCGGATTTTAGATCTTTTCCAGCTGGCTTGGAACGTAAAATTTGGTTAGCTAGTCGTCAAGCCGCGAGACGGGAAGTTGATTTTTAAAATTGGCAAAGGTCTGAGTTTTGCTTATGACATGGAAGGCTATGCGCGGAGGGAAGCCCACAGAAACTCAGAACGATGCCGAGGAAGAGCGGCGAGAGGAAAAATGCCGTCAATTTAGCAGGCTTTTTAGTAAAGAAACCTGTTTGAAAGAAGGCAAACACTTCAAAGTCGAGATTTCCTCAACGGGAGAACCCTTCATCAAGCGCCTCACCGAATCCCTCTGCGCATTAGCCGTCTCCGGCGGCGGCATCCGCAGCGCGGTGTTTAATCTGGGAATCCTCCTTGGTCTCGCAAAAACCAAACTCCTCGGACGCATTAACATCGTATCCACCGTTTCGGGGGGAGGGTTCACCGTCGGCTTCTGGATGGCGTGGCTTCATCATCACTACTATCCTGGGAAAAGCGCCCAGTTTTTCCCTGATGCAAATGGCAAGAAGGACGAACAGGACGCTCTCAACCAACTTCGCGCTTATGCCAATTACCTCACGCCACGCCCGGGACTGATCAGCAAAGACGGCCTTACTCTCTGGCTCCATGCCTTGCCCCTTCTCACCCTGACGCTCATTGCAGTTAATGCGCTCTTCGCGATCGTCGTGTTCGCTTTCATGGCGATTCAGGATCTTGCTCCAGTGGTGGCGCACTCGGCCTCTGCGCTGAGATCCCTGGCTGATCAAGCCAAACCCATTAACACCCAAATCCGAATTGGCTTCCAATTCGCTGCCGAATGGGCCGAGTCCTGCAATCAAAATCTTCCACTCAGGTTTGCACCTTGGACAGCTCTAATTCCCGGGATCCTGTGCGCGGTCGCTCTGCTCAGCACCTCGTTCCTTCGCGTGATTGGGTTAGCACTGATCGGCAGACCTCCCGCAAATATCAAGGAAAGGCGCTTCTGCGGTTGGCTGGCAAGCCGCACCTTTTGGCTTTTCCTCCTGGCCCTTGCCTTCATGGTTGGCAACTGGTCCGCTCCTTCAGCTATTGAAGGCGGAAAACCGCACGCGTTCAAGATTGCCGTCCTCGTAGTTCAGTTTATCGTCACCACCCTTATCCCGTTGGCGACGATTCTCAGCCGTCATGTCCTGATCAAGCGAGCGATGGCCAAGCCTAAACCGAATGCGTCAGCTTGGCCCATCAAACTGACCCGCTTGGCCATCAAAGCGATTCCGATCGTCATCATTTTTGCTGGAATGGCGCTCAGCACCACCCTTATCATCGAAGTCCTGCATTTTGCCCGGAAGTCTGACTACGACATCGTCCAATGGATAATCCTCTTTGCGGTGTGGATCCCGGTGATCATCGTGCTGCTTGCCCTTTGGCGGTTTCATCCGACCAATCTCAGTATGCACCCGCTGTTTCGCAGCCGCATTGCCCGCGCCTTCCTCGGCAGTGCCCGGCCGGATAAAGAAATGATCGAAACTGCGGAAACCCCACTCTTGGACGACCTTCAGTTCGCCGACCTGGATTGGCAAAAAGCTCAGGAAGGTCGGCTTCTCCACCTCGTTTGCGCCACCGCCAACGACATTGGAGGCGAGCCGCTCATGAATTACAACAAAGGTGGGCGCAGCGTCGTTCTCTCGCGTTATGGACTCTGGTGCGATGGCAGCCACCGCGAATGGGCTCCCGGCGAACGCATGACGCTCTCCACTGCGCTCACCATCTCCTCGGCCGCCTTCAACAGCCAGATGGGAGTCTACACGGCCCGGCTCGGCAAAGGTTTCGCGTTTCTTCTATCTGCCCTGAATCTACGTTTGGGTTGTTGGGTGCGCCATCCCAATCATCCGCCAAAGTGGAAGGGATCGAAAAACAGCCTCAGCCAAACTGTCTCGCCCAGTTTTTTCGGCCTCCCAGGCTCTCTCTTTTTCCGCGAACTGTTCTCCGACACCAGGGTCGAAAGGCGCCGATACATCCATCTCTCCGACGGCGGGCACTTCGAAAACCTCGGACTCTATGAACTGGTGCGGCGTCATTGCCAATACATCATCGTTTCTGAAGCAGGAACCGATCCGGAAGCTGCCTCCGCAGACCTTGCCCACACCCTATGGCGCATTCAGGCGGATTTTGGCATCAAAATCAAAATCGACGTCTCCGGATTCACTCCCGACGAAAGCGGAGAAACCGAAAAACACGTCGCCATTGGTTCGATTCACTACACCGACAATTCCGAGGGCGTCCTTATTTACCTTCGTACTGGAATCACCGGCGATGAACCCGTCGAAGTGGAACGCTATCGCAAAGCCAATCCCTCTTTCCCCTACGAAAGCACCGCCGACCAATTCTTCGATCCCGAACAATGGGAAGCCTATCGCGCCTTGGGCCAGCACATCGGGGAGGATACCTTCGAGTTCCTTTCCAAGCGCGATGACCGTGAAGGCAGCGCCGATGCCCTAGGTGAAACTTTGCCCATCAGCCGCATTTTCCAGGACACTCGCTGGACCTGGACTAGGTCGTGTTTTAGAACCTAGAAATTACCTGATCCAGTCGAGAATGCAT
>CAXBMX010000077.1:0-7968 GCA_963977055.1 uncultured Verrucomicrobiales bacterium | reverse complement strand
AATCTCGCCTTGTTAATTTCACACGAAGACTGGACTTAATGCAGCGCCATTCGGGTCTGTCCCTAAGAGATTCGAAAGCACTTCAGCGCAGGTCACGTCTTTAGAACACCCCTTAGAACCCCTTAGCGGAATGGATTACCTTGAAACTGGGAATGAGGAGCGCAGCCAACGGATCCGAAGATTCAGGAAAGTTCCCGTTTCCCATTTCTTTGACTTCGAGATTGATCAAGACGTGGACTAGCGTCAATATTTTTTGGCCGACTCCAGTTCCCATCTCCCTTTCGACTGACCCCATTTCCCTGTTACGTATGCCGAAAAAAACGCTGCCTTTTATCGTCCTCGCTGTGATTCTCGGCCCACTGGCCCTCGTGGAAGTTTCAAACATCGAGAACGGGCGGGCAATCGCGCTTTTGCTTTCAATCGTAATCCTCTGGCTGACCGAATTACTACCGCTGCCAGTCACCGGCCTGCTGGTCCCTGTGCTGATCGTGTTCTACGGAATTTTTCCCGCAGGAGACGCGTTCATGCCGTTTGGCTCGGATATTTTATTTCTCTTTATCGGCTGCTTTTTGCTGGCCCATGCGATGCAGAAGCACGGTTGGGATAAGCGGATGGCCTACTGGATTTTATCGTCGAAGTACGGCGCAAAATCCCCAGCCGCCCTGATCACTCTGATCGGCGGGATCTGCTTCGTTCTGAGCATGTGGTTATCGAACACCGCCACGGCTGCGATGATGGTGCCAATTTGCCTCGGTATTATCGCGATCCTGAAAGAGGAACTCGCAACCGAAAAACAGCGCCGCAGGTTTTCGACTCGCGCCCTGTTGACCACGGCGTTTGCGTCGAGCATTGGCGGGTTGGCAACCCCGATCGGAACCCCGCCCAATCTCATTGCGATTCAGTTCCTCAAAACGAACGGCGTCGATATTTCCTTCATCGAATGGATGGGGTTCGGGCTGCCAATCGCGGCGCTGATGTTCATCGCGCTTATTGTCATCATGCACTTTCGCTTCCGGCTCGAACCGGTTGATTTGAAAACGGTTCGTGAGCATTTCGACCAGAAATTCCGCGACCTCGGACCGGTGAAAACGGGCGAGTATCAGGTCGCCGCCGTGTTTGCTCTCGCGGTTTTCCTGTGGATTGCTCCCGGACTGTTGAAAATCGCTTTGCCGGAAGCAGCCTGGGTCACAACAGTTGCGGAACGGCTTCCCATGAGCGGCGTGGGCATCGGTGCATCGCTGATTCTGTTTTTCCTGCCCGCGGGAAAACGACTAAACCTGGACTGGAGCGACGCGAAGCACATTGATTGGGGAACTATTCTTCTGTTCGGCGGCGGCCTGACTCTCGGCAAGATGCTGTCAGATACCGGCCTTGCCGAAACGCTGGGATTGTTCGCCTTCAATCCAGAATGGGGCGTCCTTGCCCTGGTGGCGGGCGCGGTGCTGTTCGGGATCATTGTGTCCGAGTTTTCATCCAATACCGCCTCAGCCGCCATCGTGATTCCCATTCTGCTGACGGTACTGGCACAGCCGGGTTTTGAACATGTCAGCCCGCCGCTCGTGATTATGGCCTGCGCGTTCGGTGCGAGTTACGGATTCATGCTCCCCGTATCCACCCCGCCGAATGCGATCGTCTACGGCACCGGAAAACTGAAGGTTCACGACATGTTCACCACCGGCATCCTCTTCGATCTCACCGGAGCAGTCCTGATCATCGGAGCGACGCTCTTGCTGAACCGTCTCGGCATTTTCTAAGCCGGGCTACAGGTAAAGCGATCGCCTACCCGCAGACGGAAAACACGTTTCGAAATACCCTGTGTTCCAGAAGCTGGTTTTATCCCTACGCCCCCGCCTTTTTTCCACCGCCACCAAAAATCCCACCCACCTGCTCAAACAGCCCCAGCAGATTTTCCCAACGGCGAATCAACAAATCGACCACAAACAGGGCGATGAACACGAGCAGCAAAAACGGCCAGAGTTCAACGTAGCGCGAGACATTTGAGCCGGTCAGTTCCAGCTTCCCATCTGCATTTTCCAAATAGGTTCCGCTGGTCATTTCACACACTTTTCGGAGCAATTCTTCATTCACCTGCCCCGTCGCGGCTTCAGCACTTGGATTGTGAACGTGCCCCGCCGAAACCATCCGCCCCCGGAACTGGCTCTCACCAAATACACACCTGGCTCAGTGGGACGAAAGCTTCCGCCATACAATCCGGGCTTCACTTGAACTGACCGGAATCTGCTTTTTTAAGAAGTTCTTATCGGGGCGTCGGTCCTACCGGGATTGAGGGGAATGATGATTTAGTGCTGGAAAGGGTGTGGCAAGTTTTAGGGGCATTTTTTTGACTGACCCCGTATAACGCGAATACCGTTTTGACTGATCCCGGATATTTCTCTCGGTCACTTCTTAAACTTCTTCTGCATTTCTACGAGCGCCTTGAACTGTACGATTGCCTTTTTGATGGTTAGATCGTTAGGCTTGATTCGGCCAGCCGCCTCAAAATCCGCGAGTGCTTCTTCATTCTGTGCCAGGGCCGCATACTGTTGGGCTCGAAACTGGTAGACCTTGTAGGTATGCCAGTCGTATTCGGACATCAAGCTAAGTGCCGTGGAAAAATCGTCCCGCGCCAACTCATGTTTTCGATCCAATTCGTGGAGCAATCCGCGTTCGATATAGGCTTCGGCAAATTCAGGATCGGCCTTCACTGCGCCGTTGAGTTTTTCATAGGCCACTTCGATATCGCCTCTGAGCCGCGCGATTTTTCCATCACGGTGGAGCGGAATCGACGGGTCGGGAGCCAGAGTCGCATTGATTAGATTTTTACTGACAAAGTGCTTCAGTTCCGGAGGTAACTTGGCATCCTTCCCGATGACGATGTTGCGAGCCAGTTCAGCGAGGGTTTCCTGGATCGTTTCTGCGGAATACGCGTTTGGCAAGCCACATTGGTCAGCAATATCGAGACGTTCGTTGGCCTCCTTGGAAGCGAGATCACTGATTCCATTTTCGTTCATCAACTCCCTCAGTTTCTTGATTCTGGGTTCGACCAGTAGTCTGAACTCCTCGGAACGCGCGATCTTGTGTTCCGCATCAGCAACGTGAGTCAGTTCATGCGCGACAACGTTGACTCCGAGGTAGTTCAACCACAAAGCGCCGTGGCCACCGTAGGAATTAGTGCCTCCCGTCAGCCTGTATAAGGGAACAGGTCCCTGTGAAGAACCAAGACGGAAGATACCTCGCGCATTTCCGAAAACAGTTTCGATGTCGCTGGAGAGACTGGCCTTGTCTTCGTCATTCCACACGACAATTTTGATTTTCCCCTGATGAACGTAGATCTCTGGAACGGTCCTGGGTTTAATTTCATCGCGAAACTCCACGTAATCCTCCCATGATTCAGCCTTAGCAGGGGACGTGAGCGCAAAAAATCCCAGAAAAACTAGTGAGATGAGCTGCAGACTTTCTCTCATAACGACAAGTGGTTCGATGCTTCGCAGGGAAAAGGTGTCGGGCAAAACTGCTTTTCCAGACAATCGGCTTCGCTCAATCACGAAATCATTTCCCCTTCTATTGGTAACAAAGTTTGAAGAACCTTCCAATCTCCATCTTCTTGGTCAATCGAATAAAACGGGGTCAGTCAAAAACCCTTGAAAAAGCAAATTCCTATCAGTTGCCTTTCTCTACCGGAAAGTGGAACGCAGCGGAACGACGACCGCACGGCCCAAGTGACGATTGCCTTTGGGCAAATCGGCCGGGCCATTAGCGATCTCTCCAGGAAGAAAAACCGCACTTGAAGCCCCCGCGCCAAGAGGAGCCGGTTCCCCAGCTTGCCACCCTGGCATCGTTATGGGGTATACCAGACCGGCGAGGTATAGGCGCGTTCCTGAGTAGTCATCTTCGCATCCTTGGGGAGCTTCACTCCGAAGCGCAGAACTTCATAAGCGGTCCACCGCGGGGTGGGGATCTCCAAAACCCGGGAGTAATAAAATGCCCTTTGGTTCGGATCAAACTCAGGATCGGTCCAGACCGCAATGAGCTCCGAATCACCGATGGTATTGGTCCACGTCGCCTTCTCGACATTGACCGTATTTCCGACAGCTTGCCGACAGCGGCCATCATCGGCGATCTTGCGTCCGTCGGAGACGGCGACGTCATAGATTTTTTCCTGTGCCTTGCCGTCGGCTCCGACCCAGCCTTTGATGATCTGGATACGGTCCAGGTTGCCGCTCATCGGGTCCTTGAGGGCGGCGACCAGGAAGGTGGGAGCTTCTTTGTCTTGAGGAGCTTCAGGAAGGTCACCGCCCATCGGCACGCCCTTGCTATATCCGACCTCTGCGGGCAGACGATTCATGGCATCCTCCGCTTCGAACTCCCAGCCTCCGAAGAAGCGAACCACCATGCGGGATCCGGTCGTTGCGTAGGTCTCCCGTCGTTTCATTGCATCCCAGAGTGCTCCCCGTGTGTTTTCAGTGGCCCACACGGCCGCGTATCCGGAGGAGGCCATCTGGTACCCCATGATATTGCCTTCCTTGCCACCAAGCGTCACATGGTTTGCGCGCTCCGCAGATGGTTCGACACCGGAGTGTTTTCCAAAAAAATTATCCTCTTCGACCGCGGGCAGCGACGTATGCGAATCGGTGCTGCCAATCTGGCCAAACTTGTATGGGTTCACTCCGAGTTTTGCTTCGAATTCGAGTCCCCGCTTCAGTCCGGAGCGGGCATATTCTCCTGGGATCATCGCATCGGTCTTGGCTTGGGACATGTCGAGATTCCCGACATCCCAGGTTTCATAGTCCGAGAACTCGTCATCCGGAGAGAGCAGTGGATGGGCCTCCCCGTCGCCCTTGATCTGGGTGGATTCATAAAGCGGTTCCCAGCGTTGTCGCCGCTCGGCGTAGTCTTGGTCCAAGGCCTTTCCTGAAAGTGTTTCCACGTCGAACATCAGGCCGTTGGACAAGTTTCCATTGTGCGGAATTGCGAGCACCTGACCTCCGGTTTTCTCTTCATAATTGGCCAACGCATTCCAGAGGTCTTCCGGGTCGGCACTGTCCCCCAGGGTGAACGGCAGCATCTGGCTCGCCTTGTCTCCGTTGTCGCGATACACAACGACGCGATGGAGGTTGTTCCCCTTCACCAGTGAAGTCCATTCATAGCCGATCAGGGCGGTAAATTTGCCGGGCTCATCGTATGTCTCCGCGGCATTGACGATGTCCCGCCAGACCGGCCTCATCAGGTCCTCATCGTTGGTTGCCCAGGGAAGCTTGTCATTGGCAAACGCAGTGATGATCTCCAAGGCGGCGTTGACCGCAACCTCGCCACCTTCCTTGATGGCTTTGTTCCAGCGCCGGCCTTCTTCGGCCTGCATCAAGAGCGGATCACCCTGAGCCAGCATTGAAAAGAAGCCCATGCCATCGGAATGGTCGGCGACCACGACGAAGTCCAGCGGGCGGCTCAGTTTTGCCTGGAACCCTCCGGAGGCGGTGACCTGTTCTCCCCTACAAAATCGATAGGCTTCATCAAGGCCGAGCCTATTGCCGAAGATACCTGCATCCACCGATAAATTGGTGTGGAGATGGGTGTCGCCGAAGTAAACGCGGGTAGGGAAGTCCCGGTTGACATAAGGCGAGAATTCCTTGGGTGGTGCCTTCATGGCGCTTTTTTCAAGGTAGGCATCGGTCCCCTGAGCGAAGGCCGGATCCCATAGGCTCAGGGATGCGATGATCCCGAGCATTGTGATGGGGCATGACTGGTGGCTGGTGGACTTTTTCATGGGAGGACTGATGGTTTCAGTGATTCGGTTTGTTTAATGATACTCCTATAGCTGTATCATTGAAGTAGGCTCTCTAAGGCGTGATGACGATTGCTGGGCTATGGGTGTTCAATTAACAGCATCACCCCAGCGATGGCAATTGAATCGAGGGGGAATTCGCTTACCCGGACCGTCTCCCTCCTGAAGTAATTACACCGACTGACAGGAATCTGCTTTTTCAAGAAGTTCTTATCGGGGCGTCGGTCCTACCGGGATTGAGGGGGTGCAATAATAGTGGGGCTTGCGAGGCCAAGCAAAGGGTGTTTCGAAACGTGTCAGTCAAGAATTCTTGATTAATGATAGCCCGAATTGAATCTTTTTGATCGACCCCGCAATCCATAGTCGTGAACTGGTTTGATTATGGTCGATGTGGGGCGAAAATGATTCGACGTTCCGGGTAAGATTGGTTTTCTTATGGGTGGCGAGTGCCCCTCCGCCAATCCCAGCTTTCGCCAACAGTGAAACGTCAGCGTTGAAAATGCAATTTTCCAGCAGCAGTCAATATCCTAGCATTCGTCTTTTTCGATATGTTGCTTTCCTCGTCATCAACGTTGTTGGGGCTGAGGCTTCCGACAGAGTCATCGGGGAAGAGGTCGGCTACACAAGTCCGAATGGAGCGCCCGAACGTTGTGTCCGTATCACAAGAATGGCCGGAGCGAAATATCACAAAGGCGACGCAAAAGACGAAGAGGGCTACTCCGAAATTGACTTTTACGCTATTAACATAGCGCTGTGCCCTAAAACGTGGAGCACCAGTCCGGGCATGATTATTTACGACATCTCCGAAGGTGCTTATGCAGGAGATCGAAACGGCTTCGAAAGCAACGCCTGCATTGAGGGAAAATTAGCGAAGGCCTTTGCAAAAGACGAACTCGCTGTTTTTAAGCCGTCAATGAATCAACCGGGAACGAGTGCCACCTTTTCGGCCTCCTCTTTGCTTTACTATCACTTCTCGCGTTTTTTCGATATGGAAGCGCGAGTACCGGTTGCGGTCTGGAGAAGTATGGACAGGTCCATGCACCTGACGAGAGTGGCACGCCCTGGTCTCTCCATTTCTCAGCAAAACCCGGGCGCGAAGATGAATCAGGAGGCTTGGCAGATTCTTGCCGACGCCGGCGAAAATCCGCAGATTTACGTTCCGACTGATGATGTATATTCCGCAGACAGGGGAGCGATCTACGGCGTCCTTCTTTCGAATAAGGGTAGTCGCTACGGATCAGAGGTGAACGGTACGCGTAAGTCTTCCTGGGGCACCGGTCAGAACATGGACTTTCAGGAGACTCCTGCATTTCTAGCACTGCGAAGCGC
Source organism: uncultured Verrucomicrobiales bacterium (assembly GCA_963977055.1). Classification (GTDB taxonomy): domain Bacteria; phylum Verrucomicrobiota; class Verrucomicrobiia; order Verrucomicrobiales; family DEV007; genus Arctic95D-9. The sequence continues at coordinate 857 of CAXBMX010000077.1, read as the reverse complement.
GGCCCCCCTGCAAGAGGCTATTGTTGAGGGAATTGAGCTAGGCTGCCGGGACCCGCAGATTGCGGAAGACATCGGCGATTCGGCGGCTGCTGTGCAAATGGTCTACTGGATGCGCGAAATCTCCGAGATTGTGCTTATGGATTTCATCTTCAGTCAGCAGGACCGCGTCGGTAATATTGATTTCGAGGCCTACTATTACTGGGAGGAAGACGGGAAAGTCGAGCGCAAGAGAACCAAGAGCGGCGAGCCGGGTGACGGAGTTGTTCCCGAAGGCGCAATCCTCCTCAAGCGAACCATGTTGAACGATAACGACGCCGGGGGCCGGGTCGAATATGCCAATTTTGCAAAATCCACTCAAATGCTGGAAAAGCTCAGGCATTTCTATGCAGGAACCTACCGTCAGTTAATTGTGTTGGATGCTGATTTGCAAGCTCAGGGAGCCCTCTTCCACTATATACGTTCGAGCTTCGGACTGGATGAAGCACAGGTGCAGCAGATCGTGGATAATACCTCACTCGCAATGGGAATTCTCAGGGACAGCTGCCGTCGTGGGGATCTGAGATTCGATCTGGATCCGGAAAAGTTCTTCCTCGAGGGCGATGCGGGAGAGGAACCTGTCGACTGTGGCGAAAGTCAGCCGATGAGTGCTCCTGCCGACCCGGAGATAGGCATCAGGCCAATCGGTGATGGGAAATCGCCAGCAGAGCGACACGTCGAAACCGTTGCACCCCCTCCAATCCCGGCCGCTCGAACAAACGGGCTTGAATAAGCAAATTACTATCATTTCATAAGCGGTTCATGAAATTCTCGGCAATTCTCGGCAATTCTCGGCAATTCTCGGCAATTCTCGGCAATTC
>CAXBMX010000076.1:0-8712 GCA_963977055.1 uncultured Verrucomicrobiales bacterium | reverse complement strand
CTGTGACCTCGGGATGGAAGCGTTATATTGGGTTGAACGCGTTTGGTCCGGCCTCAAAGAGGCCAGCTACAAGGGGATGAATCGTTCGGGTAAGGGAATGCTGGAGCGGCATTCTGTAGCTGGAAGGCCAGCCCCTGATGTCTGTGACCTCGGGATGGAAGCGTTATATTGGGTTGAACGCGTTTGGTCCGGCCTCGGAGAAACCAGGGTCCGGCCTTCCGGCTACAGCGGTGGAAAAGGATAGGCTTGTTCTTCTGACAAAAGGAAAAAGAGGTTTCCCATTAGTCCGCGCCATTCAGAACAGGCCTAGGAAATTGAGGCTTTCGACGAAGCTTTCCCACCATCCTTCATTCTCTTCGTTGATATAGAGAATGAGTCCATCTTCGTCGTATCGAATCTGGGCGGTGGGGGTGTTGGTTAGATACCAGTCGAGGAGTGATTGAGGGGTTTGGTTGATGAAAGTGTTGTCGGCGGGTAATTCTTTGGGAGGATGGTCGTTCCAAATTTTATTGGTGTCCCAGGCAACTTGTGCGCCAACTCCGATATAGCCGAAGAGTTGTCCTTCGGCGTCGGAGAGATCTTGGGGCAGCGTGATACGGGGAAGGCTGGTCTCAAACAGGTCGTCGATGGTATCTAAATTGGGGAGGTTTGGCAGAGCAGGGATTTTGAATCTGAGCTCGGTGATGTGAGGAAGAAAAACCAATTGGGAAGTCTTTTTGGAGCCGTCAGATTTGATGGTAGCCAGGTAGTAGGAGTCGTCTTCCTCCTCGGAGTCCCATTCCCAATCGATTCCTTTGCCCGTGACGAGGCCGCAGTGGTTTTCCAAATAGGTGTCGGATGATGCCCTGACGAATTCGTAGGGTTGTCGGTCTGAGGAGTCCTTCAAGGTGATGTGAAAGGCGCGAGTCTTGTCTTTGTTGTTTCCATAACGATCCATCGATTTGAGTCGCTTGGCGGTTTCTTTGGGGACGGACTTTGCCGGGATGAAGGAATCGGCGTAATTTTCAACGTAGGGGCTGCGAGGGAGCTTTTGGAGCCATTGAACTCGAAGCTGGTCTCCAAAAACGACTTGAGAGCCAGTCGTTTTTTTCAGTGTTTGGAAATTGGGTTCGCCCGTGAGAACGGTGGTTCTCACTTCCAGCGGGCTGTCGTGAAAGATCAGCATCGCGGCATCGAGCCGAGTCCATTCCTTGATGGTGGTGGAGCGGGAAGGTTGTTCGCTAAGTTTCTCTAGATCGTAGCTGACCTTGGCTCCGGTCCTGCCATCGCCGAGGTCGATGTTGTTGAAGCGAACGACTTCCATTCCCCTGGTCCGCAGGAGCAGGCTGAGTCGGGGCGTTTGGTATTCGTCGGGAGCGTCGAGTAGGAAAAGTTCGGGAGGGATGCCGAGATCGGCAATTTGGGTTTCGTCGAGCAGTTGGAGCGATTTGGCATCGCGAAATTGTAGTTCTGGTTTCCAGTCGTCGGGATCTGAATAGGGGTCCTCCGGCTGTGGGATCCAAGTGGCAAAGGCAATCAGTTCGATCTTGTCGTCACCCTGAAGTGAATCGACCCAGGGATCGGGCGGAGTGCCTTTGTCGATGTCAGCATCTTTGTCCCATTCGAGAAGGAAGCTTCCTTTCGTCAGCCCGGCGTGTCGCGTCGGTATCGGCATGGGCGGTTCTGCGGGCCGAAATTGTTCGGTCTTTTTTGAAGGCTCTTTGAGGATGCCGAGACTACCGGAATTGAATCCGTAGACATCGCGGGAGTCAGTGGGGGAGCTGTGGTAGTCCTCGCGATGAGATTGGGATATGACAAACAGGATTGCCCCAAGAATAAGGTAGAGCACAATGGCGGAGAAGATACATCCTGCGGTGCGTTTGCTCATTGTGTCAGGATACTGGCGATTTAGAAATGTTTTGTGAAGAGAAGAACTTCAAAATCGCTCATTTGTTCTGAAATCTATAAGTAGGTTCGGGAGTCCCTCAGATGCCGCATTGGGTCTCCTGTATTCAATTAATTATGCTAAGTTGGAAGGATGGGAGCCTCTCTTTCAATTCTTGCGTTAATTGCCGTATTTTCTCTGATCTCGGTCAGGATGGGTGCCTTGGCATTGATGAAAACCGGGTTGAGTGCTGACTCGGCCAATTTTCAATCATACTCCGCATTCTTCGGGGTGGGCTTTACGACGAAAGAGGCTGAATTGGTGGTGAATCACCCGATCCGACGGCGCATCATTCGCGATCTGATTCTGGTCGGAAATCTGGGGCTGATGTCGGGCGCTGCCACTGTCGTAGCAACCGCGGTGCATGCAGAGGAAACGATCGAGGTGATGACGCTTCTGGGGATGGTGGTGATGATTCCGATCACGTTTAAGCTCCTTTCAAAAGTGAAGTTTTTGCAGCGCCTTCTCGACAAGGTGTTGCGGTTTACCCTGAGGCGAGTGGGCATGGTGAGGGCGTTTGATTATGAGTTACTACTTAGAGTGCGAGACGGTTATTGCGTTTCGGAAATCGAATTGCTGGAAGACAATCCTGTTACCGGGAAAAGTATTGGCGAAACACGGCCGGCGGATTCAGGGGTTATTATCCTGGGGATCGAAAAAGAGAACGGTACCTACCTTGGTGCGCCGGGACCGCAGGACAGGATGGAAACAGGAGACGTGATGATGGTCTACGGAAAGGAGGAATCCGTCCATGAAATCGCCTTCGGCCATTTGTCGGAATCTGAATTTGATGCGGCGCTGACGGCGGCCGGCGCTGTCTCAGGGTCTCGGTGAGAAGGAGCTGGTTTCGGCAAGCTTTTCCCAGAGGGCGCGTTCTTCATCAGTGGTGACTTCTGGCAGCTCAATCGCGATTTCGACGTAGAGATCGCCGTAGCCTTCTTTGCCTTTCGGTAAGCCTTTTTCGCGAAGTCTCATGTTGGTGCCAGTCTGAGTGTTAGGCTTGATCGAGAGCTTCACGCTTCCGTGAGGCGTGGGGATTGTCACATTGGTGCCGAGGACTGCTTCCCAAGGGGCGAGAATGAGCTCGTTAGTGAGGTCTGAGCCGGAGACTTTAAAGTCGGGATGGCGCTCCAGGCGGACCCGAAGAAAGAGATCGCCGTCGGGCCCTCCGTTTGAGCCCGGGTAGCCGAGTCCGGCGCAACGAATCATCTGACCTTGGCCGATCCCTTTGGGGATTTTTACCCGAATCGTAGATTCCTTGGAAGGTCCTCCTGACGAAGTGGGGCGAGCAAGGCGAATCTCTCTGGTGGAGCCTTCCATGATCTCCTCGATGCGAACGAGCAGATCGGCTTCGATATCCTGCCCTGCGGTGGGGCGATTGGATCGAGCGCCTCGTGATCCTCCGTAACCACCGAAAGGATCGGATGACGCGCGGCCGCCGAACATGCTCTCAAAAAAGTCACTGAATCCTGTACTGCCGTCAAAGTGGTAGTCGTAGGAGCCACCGCCTGGAGAGCCGGAGTAGCCGCCACCGCCGGGAAAACCCTGCCCTTGTTCCCAACCTGGCCCAAGGGTGTCGTATTTTTTCCGCTTATCCGCGTCACCCAGAACTTCGTAGGCTTCGTTGATCTCCTTGAATTTCTCCTCGGCGTCAGCCTTGTCCTTCGCGACGTCGGGATGAAATTTACGGGCGAGTTTCTTAAACGCCTTTTTGATTTCGGCCTGTGACGCGGACTTGTCGACTCCTAGGATTTCGTAGTATTCGCGATATTGGACAGCCATGGTGGAAATTGCGGTGGAATACCAATGCCAGCATTCGAAGCAAACCTCAAGTGGGATTGGGCAAGATTGCTTGGGATGTTGATGCACTTCGAAAGTCTCACGACTTTCGCTACGGTGGGGGGGTGATGTATTTCGAAAGTCTCATGACTTTCGAGATGGTTCAGTGGCTCAATTCTTCGAGGAGAGCGCGATTTAATCGGATGCCGGCTTCGAAATTGGTCACGGTAAAGCTTTCGTTGGGGGCGTGGATCTGGCAATCGGGTAGGGCGAGGCCGAGGAGGAGTGTATCGACATCGAGAATGTCTTTGATCGATTGTATAATGGGGATGCTGCCGCCTTCGCGAATGAGCCGAGGTTCGCTAGAGAAGGTTTTCTCAAGGGCTCGCTGGGCTGCTTTGCCATGGCCGGAATGGGGATCCATGACATAGGCTGGGCCATGGTGACCGAGTTCCACCTCGATGCGGCAGGACTGGGGGCATTGCGTTTGCAGGTGCGCTGAGGCGAGACGCAGGATCTCCTGCGGATCCTGATCGGGCACGAGACGGAAACTGAGTTTGGCCATCGCTTCCCGGGCGATCACGGTTTTGGAACCTTCTCCCTGATAGCCTCCGCCGATGCCGTTGACTTCTGCGGTGGGGCGTCCCCAACGTTGTTCGAGTGCGGTGTAGCCAGTTTCTCCGATGAGGCCGGGCGATCCGGTTTCGTGGAGGGTGGCGGCGTTGCCGTCTGGCAAAGAAGCCCACATGTCGCGCTCCCACGATTCGAGGGGAATCACGGTATCGTAGAATCCTGGAATCTGGATGATTTCGTTTTCGTCGTGGAGTGAGGCAACGATGCGCGAGACGATGGTGGCGGGATTGGGGACGGCTCCTCCGTAGACTCCGGAGTGGAGATCGAGGGCTGGGCCATGAATAGTGAAGTCGAGGCAGGCGATGCCGCGAAGTCCGTAGGTCAGCGTGGGGATGCCGGGCCCGATCATGCCGGTGTCGGAGACAGCGCAAATATCACAGGCGAGCGAGTCGCGGTGTTGTTCGAGAAATGGGGCCAGGTTGGGGCTGCCGATTTCCTCTTCACCTTCCAGTAGGAAGATGACGTTGACGGGGAGATCGCCGTGTTCTTTGAGGGCTTCTTCTACGCCTAAGATGTGCGCGAAATGTTGTCCTTTGTTGTCAGTCGCTCCCCGGCAGAAAATCTTGTCGCCTTTGAGGGTGGGCTCGAAAGGGGGCGTGTCCCATTCTTCGACCGGGTCGACGGGTTGGACATCGTAGTGTCCGTAGATGAGGACGGTGGGTCGGTCAGGTTTGGCTTCGCTGCGGGCGATGACAACGGGATGCCCGGGCGTTTCGTGAAGCTCCGGCTTCAGCCCCATGTTGTTAAATTTATTCACGAGCCAGTCAGCGCACTTCCTGACATCTTCCTTGTGACGGCTGTCAGTGGAGATGCTGGGGATGCGAAGGAAATCGAAGAATTCAGTGAGCTGAGGGGTCATTGGGGGGAGGCGCTCCTTTGGAGCGCGTGAAAAGTGGAAAGAAGGGAAGGCAGGAGGCAGAAGGGACTAATAACTAATAACTAATAACTAATAACTAATAACTAATAACTTAAAGAATGCTGCCGGGTTGGTAGGTGTTGGCGCCTTCGATGGATGCGGTGGTGGCGGTGACTTCTTTGAGGAAGCCGTCGATTTGGGCCTGGACGGCTCCGGCGTTGGATTTTCCTTCGTCGAGGCAGCGCTGGAGTTCTTCGGCGGTCATGCCGAGGCCTCCGTCTTCGGCGAGGCGGGCGACCATGTCATTGCTGTCGGCCTGGCCGTTGCGGTAGGCTTGGGCGGCGGCGACGGCGTGCTCTTTGATCACTTCGTGAGCGGTCTCGCGTCCGATCCCATTTTTGACCGCGGTCATCATGATGGTGGTGCTGAGCAGGAAAGGGAGGTAGTGCTGGTTCTCGCGTTCGATGACAGCGGGATAAGCGTCCATCTGGTCAAGGATGGTGACCATGGTTTCGAGTAAGCCGTCGATGGCAAAAAAGGCATCGGGCAGCATGACCCGGCGAACGACGGAGCAGGAAACATCGCCTTCGTTCCACTGGTCACCGGCAAGGCTGGATGCCATGGCGAGGTGGCCACCGAGAATAGTTTTGAAGCCATTGATGCGCTCACAGCTGCGGCTGTTCATTTTGTGCGGCATGGCGGAAGAACCGACCTGACCTTTGGCGAAGCCTTCGCTAGCGAGTTCATGTCCTGCCATGAGTCGGATGGTCTTGGCGAAACTCGATGGGCCGGAAGCGACTCCGTTGAGAGCGGAGACTACCTGAAGGTCAAGGCTACGGGGATAGACCTGGCCAACATTGGTAAAAATACGGGAGATACCGAGATGACTGGCGATGCGGGTTTCCAGTTCGAGCACCTTGGAGGCATCGCCGTCGAAGAGACTGAGCTGATCGAGTTGAGTGCCGACGGCGCCTTTGAGTCCTCGAACGGGGTAGTCACTGATCAGGGTTTCGAGTTGGCGATTGGCGACCAGCATTTCTTCGCCAAAGGTGGCGAGGCGTTTGCCGAATGTCGTGATCTGGGCGGCGACGTTGTGGGTCCGGGCGGTGATGACGAGATCCCGGTATTGGTCGGCTTTGGCGGCGAGTCGGACGAGGACAGCGGCCGTTTTGAATCGGACCACTCCGAGGGCACGGAACACTTGCAATTGCTCCACGTTTTCAGTGAGGTCGCGACTGGTCATCCCTTTGTGGATATGTTCGTGGCCGGCGAGGTCGCAGAACTCTTCGATGCGGGCTTTGACATCGTGACGGGTGACTCGCTCGCGTTCGTCGATTGAATCAAGATTGATCTGGTCGATGACTGATTCGTAGGAGTCGATCGCTTCCTGTGGAATGTCGAGTCCGAGGTCGCGCTGACCTTTCATGACGGCGACCCAGAGCTCTCGTTCGAGTCGGACTTTTCCTTCGGGGGACCAGACTGACTTCATGTCAGCGGTGGCGTAGCGTTCTGCCAGGACGTTTGGGATCATTTTTAAGGTCGTCCCTGAGGGACGAGTAAAAGGTGGGAATGTGAAAAGTAAAAGGTGGGATCGCGTGGCGACCGTCGCGCGGCGACCGAGTGCAAGAGGGGTTTAGGCCTCGGAGGCGATTTTTTTGAGGTAGTCGAAAGTGTAGATGCCGGTTTTGTGGCCGTCGGAAAACTGAAATTGAATGGCGTAGCCACCGACGGGTGCCCATCCGGTAACGGTGACTCCGGAAAAATCGACATTCTTTTGATCTCCTGAGATGGGGTTGCCAAGCAGATCGGTCTCGCCCTGGGTTTCGGCGCTGGGGGACAGCGCGCGAAGTCGATCCGTTTTATAGAAATCATCGGTGCCATCTTCCCATCGGATGGCCACCTCTGTTCCGATCAGTTGAATATCCTTAAATCCCGTCATGAGTGAATGGCAATGGGTAGCACGGTCGCCAGCCAGTCGCAAGACAGGATGGAGCGTCATTTTTGGATTATTGTCTCGCGGGAGGCGTCAGTGAATGATGGGGGGACGTAGATACGATGTCCAGATGTCTGCAACGGCCTTTGATTTTTTTCAGAACACCTCCACAATTCCCCTGATGAGAGTCGCCAAAGACGGTATTCGATCGATAGTTAAAGTCGGTTACGACGGACGGGTTCACAAAACGTTTCGTGGAACGGATAAAGAAGAGCGTTTTGCGAACGAGGTTCGGGTTCTGAAAGTGCTCGAAGTTCGAGGCTGCGATTACGTTCCCCGGCTTCTCGATAGCGATCCGGAGACGATCACTATCATCACGACTAATTGCGGTGCGCCTGCCGAGGAAACTATCAGTGAGGGAAAGGCCGCGATGTTGTTTAAGGAATTGGCAGAGGACTACGGCGTGGTTCACGACGACCCGTTTCCTCGCAATATCACCTACAACAGTCGAATGGGGCGATTTTGCATCATCGATTTTGAGTTAGCCGAGGTGAAGGACGACCCAAAAAACGGCTCAGAAGAAGAGGAGGCGCATCGGGCTATCTCCTGGTGTGGATTGACCCGGGATGGTCGACGTAAGCCGGGCAATCAGGATGCATTATCCGTCTTTTCATCCGAAGGCGGCTGGGCGGAGGATATGGACTTGTGCTCTCAGCAATCGATCGACGAGAATGGTTTGGTTTTTGCGGTGAGTGACGGGATGGGCGGACCGGCAGGTGGAGAGGTCGCTAGTAAGCTGGTGGTGCGCGAATTGCGGCGGTTTCTTCCGGCGATGATGGGGGATTTTCACGGGGCGGGGGATCTGGATGCGATCCTGGAGGCAGCGGTGGTCTCTTTGCATGACTTTGTGAGCCGGACGGGTGAAAACAGCGATGAACTTCGGGGGATGGGCGCGACGGTGGTCTGTGGATTGTTTATCCGCGCTCGAGTCTATTTTGCTCATGTCGGGGACAGTCGTTTCTACCGCTATCGGAATGGCGAACTGGAGCAGCTGACTCATGATCACACCATTCTGGGAAGTCAGTTTCGTGCCGGGAAAATTAACGAACGGGAGATGCGAATGCATCCACGTCGGAATGTGCTCAGTCAGGCGATTGGTGGTGGGTGCCAGTTTGTCAGCCCGCAGGTGGATTCTTCATCGCTGGAACCTGGTGACTGGTTTCTAATATGCTCAGACGGAGTGATAGACGGACTTTGGAATAAGAATATTGCCCGATCTTTCGAGGAGGCAGAAGAGTCGGGACAAACTCCAGAAGAGGTCGCTCAACGCATTCTGGAGTGGTCTTGCCAAGAGGCAGGGATGGATGACACCACTTTGTTTGTGGTCAAAGTGAAACGGTCTGCCCTCGAAAAAGAAGGAGACTGAAAGGGTATCTTTGACGGCCGGGGAAGAGGGTTCGTATATCGCACGACGTCCGTCCGGGGTCACAGACCCCAGCTACATAGCGTTCATTGGAACCGGGCGTATTCACTCCGCTGTAGGCGGTCTCTGTGAGGCCGGGAGACGCGTTTGGATATCGCACGACG
>CAXBMX010000075.1:0-9070 GCA_963977055.1 uncultured Verrucomicrobiales bacterium | reverse complement strand
CCGGTCCCACGGAAGGCCGGTCCCACGGAAGGCCGGTCCCACGGAAGGCCGGTCCGCTTTCGGGTTCTTCGTCCCGATGGATAGCCACAAAAAAACCGCCTAAAAGGCGGTTAATTTGGCGACCCGTACGGGACTTGAACCCGTGTTGCCGCCGTGAAAGGGCGGAGTCCTAGACCGCTAGACGAACGGGTCACGTTCGACGCAAACTCAGACTCATTTGAATCTGAGAGCGGGGCGGAAATATGCGGATTAGTTGACGTTGCGCAAGTCTAAAATGTGAAAGATTTTCCGGTGGCAGGTTGAACATGGGCTGTCACAGTGGCCCATGCCCGTTTTAATCGATCTTCTCTGGCTAATTGCCGGTCTCGTCGCGCTCTATTTTGGAGCCGAATGGCTGGTGGGCGGCGCCTCCAAATTGGCGGTCCGCTATGGGATCTCTCCTTTGGTGGTGGGTTTGACGGTGGTTGCCTTTGGCACCAGCGCTCCCGAGCTTTTTGTTTCGATTGGTTTCAATCTCGGGGGGTATCCGGATATGGCTCTCGGAAACGTGATCGGGTCGAATATCTGCAATATTGGTCTGGTTCTTGGGGTCAGCGCCTTCATCTGTGTGCTCCATGTGAAGAGCGCTCTCCTGATCCGGGATGTCCCGGTGCTGTTGCTGGCGACGGTTGGCTTCTGTTGGATGCTTTCCGACGGCGAGATTTCATTGGTTGAGGGAATCATCCTGTTCGTCTCGGTGGTTGGATACACCATTTTCCAGTTGGCCCTGGCCAGAAGTGTCAAGAATCCGGAGGTGCATCAGGAGTTCGAGGAGGAGTTTGGGGTCGATGAAGCCAAACAGGCGTCTCTTGTCGTGCTCACCATTTCAATTTTGGCAGGCCTGGTCGCGCTCTATTTCGGAGCGGATTGGCTGGAGCGGGGTGGCGTCAGTCTGGCCAAACGATTCGGAGTCCCTGAGGCGGTCATCTCGCTGACCCTGATCGCATTCAGCACGTCGGTCCCGGAACTGGCGACGTCGATCATTGCTTCACTGAAGAAAGAAGGCGACATCATCATCGGAAACGTGATCGGATCGTGTATTTTTAATCTCCTTTCAGTGATCGGAGTGACCGCAATGATCAAACCCATCGCGAGCACAGGGATCGAGGTGATGGATCTCTATGTGATGATCGGTTTCACCTTATTGCTTGTTCCCATCCTGTGGAAAGGCAGGGCAATCACGCGATGGGAAGGAGCCGTGTTGCTTCTCGGCTATTTCGGCTACTGCACGTTCCTCTACTTCGATCGAGTGGCTTAGCGGCTGCGCCGCTGTAAAAAGGTGAAAGGTGCGAAGGTGAAAAGTCTTTGCTAAGTGAGTTGGGTGGAAGATCGGGGAACTTTTTGCTTTTTACCTTCCCACTTTTTACTGGTTTGAGTTTCGCTTGCGAAACTCAAACCATCCCCAACTTCATTTTGCCTTCTTCGGAAATCATATCCTGATTCCAGGCGGGATCCCAGACGAGATCGACCGGAGCATTGCGGATGCCTTCGAGCATGCGCACAGCTAGGCAGCGAAACTCTTTATCCTTTTCTTAATCTTTTTCTTTTTCCCTAGTTTGAGGTGGAGAAAAAGAAAAAGATAAGGATCAAGAAAAAGAGGGGGGTCAAACCATCCCCAACTTCATTTTGCCTTCTTCGGAAATCATATCCTGATTCCAAGCGGGATCCCAGACGAGATCGACCTGAGCATTGCTGATGCCTTCCAGCATGAGGATTTTTGACTGGGCATCGGCGGCTATGGTAGGGCCCATTCCGCAACCGGGGGCGGTGAGGGTCATTTTGATTTCGACGTTGGTCTCGCCTTCTTCCTCTTTGACATTGCAGTCGTAGACAAGTCCCAGATCCACGATATTGACTGGGATCTCAGGGTCAAAAACAAGCTTGAGCTGTGCCCATATAGCGCCCTGAACGTCGCCGTTTGCGATGGCGACACCGGCCGCATCCTGTTTGGCCTTTTCTGCCTCGAGGTCGATACCGAGAGCGTCGGCGTGCTCGGCTTTGATGCGGGCGAGGCCGGACTGAGTCGCTACGGTGTAGGTGCCGCCAAGGGCCTGGGTGATCATCACCTTTGTGCCAGTAGGCAGGTGGATCAGGTCGCCACTTGGGATCTGGATGGCGTCGACTTCGCGGGAGAGTTCAATTTCTTCGTGCATGGTTGGGAGGCCGCGTTGCGGCAATGGAAAGGATGAAGGTATCGAGAAAGTGTCAGTCGTCCAGTTTGATGACTTTGAGTTTTCCGCTTTTCAAAGCGGGTTTGTTTATGTCGCCAAGCAATGTGTTGGGGTTGGACTTTGGTTCTGGAGTTGAGGTTACGTCTCCGTCTTCTTTGAGGGCGTCCCGCAGGGCGCCTTCGACCATTTCGCCGCAATGTATTTTCATTGGAGGAAGGGGTCCGAGGGGTTCGGCTAAGTCAGATGAATCGAGCGCCTTGGCTTCGTCCACCGTTTTGCCTTTCAGCATTTCGGTGGCCATGCTGGCGACGGCGATGGCGGTTTGGCAGCCGAAACTTTGAAACGAGGCTTTATCGATCACCTTTTTGCCGTCTTTTTCGCTGAATTTGAGCCATAGGCGAACCATGTCACCGCAATCTGGGTTGCCGACGGTACCGACGGAATCAGCATCGGACATTTCACCCATGTTCTGCGGGTTGGCGATGGCATCCTGGATTTTGTCTTCGAAGTCACTCATTGTTTAGCTGTTTAGCGGGTAGCTCTTTTGCAGTTTAGCTTGCCTGGTCTTCAAATTCGAGCTTGTAGCGTGGTATGTCTTTGTCGACTTCCCTGGCGTAGGCATCGATCCCGCCGCGCAGGGCTTTGGTATTTTTGAATCCGTGGCCGATCAGGTAGCTGGCTGTATCCAATACTTTGTCGCCAGTATGATCGTAGAGAACGATGAGGCGTTGTTTGTCTTCGTTCCCGAAAATTTGCTGGAGCAGGTCGTTGCTGAAAGGTTCGGAGCCAGGCAGCGCGACGGCTTCGTGTTCTTCGCTGGTGCGTAAGTCGAGGAGCCTTGGCGGCGGGGAGTCGGAAAGGGCTGCGGCGAGATCGGTTGGTTCGATGAAGGTCTTACTGTCATTCTCGTGAGAAGTGAGGATGTGAGTGATGACTTCGTCGACAGGCAGGTCTTCGTTGCGTTGGCAGACCGAGGAAAGTGTCTCGGTATTGTCGTAGCTGCAGCTCTGACATCCGCCAATATGGTATTGCGCAAACAGAGCACGCTTTGCCCCGGGAAAGCGCTCCAGCACCTCTCCCATGGTGATCGAGCCATCGATCGTCGGTATTTCTGCCGTTTCTGCCATGCTTGGAATATGGACCTTTCCGATCCGATTGACATTTGAAATTTGAATTTTACGGCTAGGGATGGATCTTGGGCGCATGAAACGTCACGTTCCCGGTCCCTGGAGCAATCCTCAGGTCTACTTATGGCCTAATTTAATGACAGCTGGCAACCTGGCCTGCGGGTTCAGCGCGGTGCTGGTGATCTTCGAGGGGATGCGGGCTGATGGGGGGGGCGTTAAGGATTTTCACCTCGCTATTTTCCTGATTCTTGGAGCTTGTTTCTTTGATGCCCTGGATGGACGCCTCGCCCGGCTCAAAGGACAGGAGTCGATGTTTGGCCGGGAGTTCGATTCACTGGCCGATATCGTTTCGTTTGGAATGGCCCCGGCGCTTCTGGTGATGGATATCGTGCTGAGTTCGTTCGATAACCGTCTTGGTTGGACTATTGCCTTCGTCTACCTGCTCTGCGGGGGCATGCGATTGGCCAGGTTTAATTGTCTCGCTCAGGCAGAGGCCGAAAACCCAGGAGCAAACAAAAATAGAGACTTTGTCGGATTCCCGATACCGGCTGCGGCTGGTTTGATTGCTTCGCTGACGATTTTTATTCTGTGGCTGAATGAAGGTCACAAAGAGATCGGGGCATGGCGCTACGTTCTACTGGCGCTGATGCTGCTGCTGTCATTTATGATGTTGAGCGAATTCAGTTACCCTAGTTTTAAGGCCTTAAACTGGAAGGCAAGGGGATCATTGATCTGGCTTTTTGCCGCGATCATTATTCTGGTTTGTGCGGTTAACTTTGTGGAGTTCGTGCCGCTGATTCTCTTCTTGGCCTATTTTATCTACGGCCTTGTTCGCCCCTGGATTTCGCGTGAATGGCGCAGGGAGATCGAAGAAGGAGACGAGGGATATATTGAGCCTGAGTTGGTGGAGAAACCTGACGACGAAGGCGCGGCATAAATGCGCAGTTTCCAGGTGCTTCTTCCGTTGGTTGACCCTTGCCGGGCATGTCCTATAGATAAAGCATGAGTTACTTGGACGATCTTTTCTCCCTCGAAGGCCAAACCGCAGTGGTAATCGGTGGCACCGGTGTTCTTTGTGGCGAAATGGCCAGTGGCCTCGCCCGGGCTGGCGCGGAAGTCGCCGTCGTCGGGCGCAGTGAGGAAAAGGGGGCTGATAAAGTGTCCGAAATCGAGAGTGCGGGAGGGAAAGCCTTCTTTGTTCAGGCCGATGTCGCTTCGCGGGAATCGTTGCAGTCACTGCTCGATGTTGTGAAAGAACGTAGCGGAAAGGTCGATATTTTGGTGAATGGGGCGGGAGTGAACTCACCAACTCCGGTTTTTGATATTGAGGATGATGAGTTCTCTCGAATTCTGGATATCAATCTTGGTGCTATCCTGCGCAGTTGTCAGATATTCGGTCGGCAGATGCTGGAGCAGGGAGGTGGTTCCATTATCAATATTGGATCGATTTCCGGACTAGGCCCACTCAGCCGCGTTTTTACCTACTCTGCGAGTAAGGCAGCGGTTCATAATCTTTCTAAAAATCTGGCACGTGAATGGGCGGAAGAGGGAGTCAGGGTGAATACGCTTGTCCCCGGATTTTTTCCAGCGGAGCAAAACCGCAAGGTTTTGAACGAGGAGCGCGTCGCTTCGATTCTCGGGCACACCCCTGCGAATCGTTTTGGTGAGGCGAAGGAATTGATCGGGGCCACTTTGCTCCTTGCCTCGCGTGAGGCGGGATCTTTCATCACTGGGACCGAAATGATCGTCGACGGAGGCTTTTCGGCGATGTCGATTTAACTGTCTGCCATTCTCGTTTGGCAACAGGGTAGGGTGGGTGAAGCACCTCTATATAATGGAATGGGTTGTGGATGCCTTGAGACCTAACCATCTTGTCCCGGCGGATCTGCTGTGGGATTCGATGGCACTATTGATCCCTGATTCAGTCGAAATCAGAGGAATCACTTTTGATCCAATAGCGCTTATAATCACTTGACGTAGTTAAGAATTCTTTATATTCTAGTAAATCTAATAATTTAGATAAAACTGAGGTTTGACCAGTGCTATCGAGATGAAGTGCCCCAAATGTATGCGTCCTGTGGACCATGAAGCTGATAGCTGCTATTCATGCGGTTACAGTGAGCTGGAGGCTGCTTCCAAGTTCGGATCCAATCAGGTGATTTTGAGCCGGGTCCATGATGCGGCGCACTGTCTTCGTAAGCAGGAGAAGGATATTCTGAACGCGGCCCTTGATCAGCTTGAGGTCAAATTTCCGCAGATGCTTTTCTGCGCTTACCTGGGGACACTGCCTGAGGGACTCAGTATGAGTGAGCTAGGTTTCTGGTTATTGAACCATGGTCAGGTGAAGGGGGCTGAGTATGCCCGGCCAAATGAGAACGGAATCCTGGTGATCGTCGACATGAACACCAAGCAGATAGGGATATCGATGGGGTATTTTGCCGAATCGATCATCACAGAGGAAGAGGCTTATCGCGCGCTGTTGCGGGCGAGGCCGAATCTGCTCAATGCTGAATACGGTGAAGCGATCGAAAACATTTTTCGCCGGCTGGCGCGGGTCTTGACCAAGAATGGGAGAAAACTCCGAAAGCTATCGCACGAAGAGCTGCAGGCACAGAGCAAGGCTTTGAATGAAAATAAGCTGGATCTGCCGGAACACTTTGCCCCTTTGTTAGTGAAAAAGAGAGGGTTTCGACTAGGCGCAGCCCGAAGGGCCTAGCTTTGATCTATTTAATGAGATTTACCGCTTTAGCTTCGATTTTGATGGCCCTGCCTCTGGCAGGCTGGTCTGCTCAAATCGATTTGCCTGAATGGACTGAGGCGACCGAGGCGGCTTCCTATGGGCTAGGTGGCGGTCTTTGGCCAGCAGGGCTGCTTCCTGGTGGCACCCCGGGAAGTGAGACGGCGGACGGACCAAGTGGAATCGTCGATGGTTCGGGCGAGGCACCTAAGACGAATCCTGATGGCTCTCCTCTCACTTTTTATGGGCCCTTGGCCGACGGAGAGACTCCGGGTGTATCCTTAGGGCAGGGCGGTAGTGACCAACCGGCTCAGGTGCCAATAGAGCCGTTACCGTCCCTGGAAGGCGAACTTCAAAACCTGTATTTCGGGTATCCGCCGGTGGACTATTTGATCGATCCTCAGCGTTTGCTGACTGAGCAAAAGTCGAATGACATTAAGCGGTTTCTCGAATTCCATTCGGATGAATCACCATTTCATATTTACGTCATGGTGGTCGGAGAAACTCAGGAGATTCCGGAGGATGTGGATTTGAAAGCGTTACACAAGGAGTGGTTCTCTGATCAGAGAGCTGTGCTGATGGTCTATTTTCGGGAGCACCCTGAGCGAACCGAATTTGTCTACAATGAGTCTGTGCGCTCATCACTGCCTAAGTCGGTCTTTGACCGGATCAGTCAGAATTGTTTGAGAGAAGGTGCCGCAACGGATCTCGCACCGGATCAAGTCGAGAAGATGGCAATCGAGTTGAGCATTCAATTGTATTGGCTCAGTAAGCTGATGACTGCCGAGGGCAAAGAGGCGATGGCCATTGCGGAAGCGACTCCGGCCCATGAAATGCCAGCTTCAGCTGATGCTCCTGAATTACTGAGGGAGTATGCGCCGGGCATTTTCCTCGAGGAGTCGAGTCGCCGGGCACTCTCTATCCTGGTGACCGTGGCTGTCATTCTGGCGACGCTGGTGTTGGTAGCGTTCGTTGGCTGGATTGTTATCTGGCTTAGAGGAATGGACCGTGTCACTGGCGCTCCCATGATTTTTCCTAGCTTCAAAGTGGTCCGTCGCCTCGGTGGAGAGTTCTCTGGAGGCGGGTTTGTTAGTATGTCGTTCGACATCAATGACGGATCAGGCCTTTCCTCCTGAGTTTTTGGATTAGATGTGAATTGCGCAATCGGGGTGTTTTTTGTTTTGCCCTTACCGGTCGGTTTCGCTTTCAATGAGGGATGGGATATCGTGTAGGAATCATTGGCTATGGATGGGCGGCGACGGCGCATGCTGATGCCATTAACGGAACGGATCAGGGAACTGTGTCGGCAGTCTACTCATCCCGGCAACTGGATGATGCGGAGGTATCAGCGGCCCATGGTAGTTCGATCAAAACCTACCATGACATTGGCGCCATGTTGGCGGCAGATGATGTCGATGTTGTGTCCATTACCAGCTATCCCAATCAACATCGAGAGCATGCGGTCGCTGCGGCCAATGCGGGTAAGCACATTATCCTCGAGAAGCCGATGGCGCTGAACTGGGAGGATTGCAAAGCGATCCACGATGCCGTCGTCGCGAACGGAGTGAAGGCCTGCGTGTGCTTTGAACTTCGTTTTATCAGTCAGTTCCTGACAACAACGAAATTGATTGAGGAGGGGCTGATTGGGGACATTCACTACGGTGAAGTCGATTATTATCACGGGATCGGTCCTTGGTATGGACAGTATCGATGGAATACGACAACGGCGAACGGAGGCAGCAGTTTGCTTTCGGCGGGGTGCCACGCCCTTGATGCGCTTCTTTTATGTATGGGGAATGAAGTCGAAGAGGTGTCTTCGTTCGGCACTACCTCAAAACACGAAATCTTTCAGAAATACGAGTATCAGACGACGACCGCTTCAATATTGAAATTTGCCAATGGATCAGTCGGCAAGGTCGCTTCGGTCATCGATTGCTTTCAGCCATACTACTTTCACACTCATTTGGTCGGGAGTGAGGGCAGCCTGTTGGACAACAAGATTTACTCAAACCGTTTCGGCTTGAGAGATAAAAAGTGGGCTGATCTGCCGATGGCGATGGCTGACTCAGGTGATGTGTCGGATCATCCTTACATGGCGCAGTTTCAGTCGTTTTTCGATTCACTGGACAGTGGTGAAGACATGCCGCGGACCAGTATTGGTGAGGCGCTTGAAACTTTCAGAGTTCTCTTTGCCTGTGATCGGTCGGCTGTCGAAGGCCGTCCCGTGAAGATCAGTGAGTTCGGATAAGTACGTTTTCTGCTACCTTCTGGCTTTGTGACGGTTGCCAAGGAGGCAAGTAGGGGCAAAAGTGCGACCTATTCATGGCAATTACTTACCTTGAGGCAATTCGCAAAGCGCAGGAGAAGGTGCTGGCTGAGCACGATTCTGTCTATATCTACGGGCAGGATGTGGCGGATTTTGGCGGTGCATTCAAGGCGACCCGGGGATTGGCCGAAAAGTTCCCGGGCCGAGTGCTGGATTCTCCCATCAGCGAAGATGCCATGATTGGTTCGGCGGTGGGCGCCACGATTGAAGGAATGCGCCCTATCATTGAGATGCAATTTGCTGATTTCTCAACGGTCGCTTTTAACCAGATTGTCAACCAGGCTGCCACTCAGTTCTATCGTACTGGGATTCCTTGCCCACTGGTTGTTCGTCTTCCTTCAGGCGGAACCGAGGGGAGTGGTCCCTTTCACAGTCAGAGCTTGGAGTCAATTTACGCTCACTATCCGGGCCTGGTTGTGATGACGCCGGCGACAGTGGAGGATGCCTATTCGATGTTGATCGAGGCGGTCGAGATCGATGATCCTGTGATTTTTTGTGAGCATAAGTTTCTCTACTATCACCTTAAAGCTGAGAAGCTTCCGAAGGACAATATCCCGGTTGGAAAGGCTCGGATCGCCCGGGCAGGTCGTCATGCGACCGTCGTCGCCTACAGCGCGATGGTTCACGAATGTCTCCGAGTAGCGAGTGATCTGGCGAAGGAGGGGTGGGA
>CAXBMX010000074.1:0-9358 GCA_963977055.1 uncultured Verrucomicrobiales bacterium | reverse complement strand
AGCTGCCGCGGTCTCCGTGTGCAATTCCAACTCACTTGCATGGCCATGTCGAAAAGCGATACTCTTACTAATGTCCCCCGCGCTTCGTGACTTAAGATCCTGGCCCAGCGGAAGGCAATGGCTGGGATGCGGCCTGGCCACCGCGGTCCTGCTGGCGATCGCCTGGTTGATCCTCCCTGACTTTGTTGATCTGTCCCACCGTCCCTCGGCTCTGCAGATGGTGAAGATTGGTGCCGTCGCGTTCCTGTTTCCGGCCCTGATTGAAGAACTGGTGTTCCGCGGTTTACTCAATCCGAAACAGACTCCGCTGTCGATCGGCCTGTCCACCGCCTTGTTCGTTCTCTGGCATCCGATCGCCGGATATTTCCTTATTCCGGAAGCCTTCCCTTTTGTTAGCGATTTCCGTTTCCTTTGCTTTGCCGCCCTCTTCGGCCTTACCTTTTGTCTGATGCGCCGCATCACCGGTTCACTCTGGGCGCCCATCCTTTGTCACTGGATCGTCACCCTGACCTGGAAAGCCCTCGGAGGCGCCCGATTCCTGACCGATTGACCGATTGACCGATCGTTCGCCAGTGGAGAATGGCACTGCAATAAGGGGTGTTTCGAACATCAAACAACGCTCGTTCCGGGGTCACAGACCCCGGCTACAGGGCGTTCATTAAATCGGCTGCGTTCTGGAAGGCCAGCCCCGTGGCCTCTATGGGGCCGGGATGACGCATTCGAACATCAAACAACGCTCGTTCCGGGGTCACAGGCCCCAGCTACAGGGCGTTCATTAAATCGGCTGCGCTTTCTCTTCGTCTCCTACCTCACCCTCCACGCTTGAATAGTTTGCACTTTTCCCCCAGCCTCTCATAATCGGAAACGCCTCACTAACTTTCACCCAACCCATGTCCCTCCTCCACAATGAAATGATCCTCGCCTCGGCGGGATCGGGGAAGACCTACCAGCTCACGAACCGCTACATCGGCCTCATGGCGATGCAGCTGCTCGCGAAGCAGGAAGTCACCCCGGAGCGGATCATTGCGGTGACTTTCACCCGCAAGGCAGCCGGGGAATTTTTCGACTCCATTCTCGAAAAGTTGGCCGAAGCGGCGAAGGATCCGACCAAGGCGCCCGTTCTCGATACCGACGACGCTTTGGCGCAAGCCGTCGCGGAGATGGGCCGCGAGGAATTCACGCGGCTTCTCCGTACCTTCATCAGCCGAATGCCACGTCTCTTCCTCGGCACCCTCGACAGCTTTTACTCGAACATTCTTCGTTCCTTCCCCAGCGAATTCGGGCTGGCCGGGGACTTCGAAATTCTCGATCCCCATCTCGAAAGTCTCGCCCGCCGCGACGTCTATCGATCTGTCTTTCAACGTCGCTTTGTCTCGACGGGAAAGGACCGAGACGAAAAAGGCGACGCGGCTCAGCGAGAATTTCTCGAAGCCTTTCGGCAGGCGACCTTCGGTAAAGAAGAGTCCCGCATCCGCCGCGAGCTCGATCAGTTTGTCTCCGACTTGCATGGGGTCTACCTCGAAGCCCCCAACGAAGCGCGCTGGGGTCAGGAGAAGGCGATCTGGCCGGATGGCTGCCCCTTCCTCGGAGGCAAGACTGAGCTGAAAAAAGACTTCGCCGAGCTGTTCCGACTTTTCAGGGACAGCGACGACCCCGATGGTGGTCCCAAAGCGACAACTCGCGTGCATTGGCCCTTCTGGGAAGAATTCCAACGGGAAGCCCCCCTCCACCTGCCCGGGGCAAAATTGACCACCCGCATCGCCTACATGTTCAAGACCCTGTTGCCGCATTGGGCGGACCTCCAGGCAGGCCACGCCGACATCAAAATCAGTCGCAAGAATCACGAGTTCGGCCCTGTTGAATGCACCATCGTCATCCGAATTCTTAAGCATCTCGTCGGTAACGAAATCGAAGCCCGCCTGCGTCGCACCCATGGCGTCTGGCAGCTACTCAATCGCTACGAATCGACCTACGCCGACCGCATCCGTCGGCAAGGCAAACTCACCTTTCAGGACCTCGCTCTGCTGCTTTCTGGATCCGGAAGTGAGGATCCTGATACCATTCCTCTGCTGAGCCAATTACCGGGCGACGACGAACGTCTCCGAATCGACTACCGACTCGATGCCCGCTACGACCACTGGCTACTCGACGAATTTCAGGACACCAGCCATCTCCAGTGGAAAGTAATCGCCAATCTGATCGACGAAACCATTCAGGACACCTCGGGAGAACGGACCCTGTTTCAAGTCGGCGACATCAAGCAATCCATCTACTCCTGGCGCGGCGGCGACCCCACCCTCTTTCGCGACATCTACCGGCACTACAATAAGCACGAAGAACGTATCATCCGACGCGACCTCGATGTCTCGTGGCGTTCGGGACACGACGTGATTGGTCCAGTCAATCAAGTCTTCGGGAATCGCGCCGTTCTGGAAGAACTCGACCTGCCTGCGGAAACTCTGAATCGCTGGGAATGGAACGATCACTTGGTCTGCCCGCCCAATGAATCCCTACCGGGCTATACCGCCCTGATCAATCCCATCCCGCCCGCGGGAGAGAAACCGGAAGAGGAAGATCGCTTCGCCATCGTCGTTCAAATTCTGGAACAGATGCAACCGATCCAGCGCGGGATCGAGTGCGCCATACTCGTGCAGACCAACAAGGTGAGCCGACGCCTCGTTGACTACATCAGAGCCCATTCCGAGATCCCGGTCATGAGCGAAGCCGATGTGCCCATCGCGACTGACAATGCCCTCAACCGCACCGTGCTCAGTTACCTTCAGCTGGGTGCTCATCCCGGTGATTCCTTCTCGTGGCAACATCTCTTGCTAACCCCTTACCGCAGCATCATTGAAGAAAACGAATGGTCTGCTTCCAAACTCTCCACCCGAGTTCGACAGCAAATATTCGAGCACGGATTCGAACAGGTGATTCGAGATTTCATCAGTGGCCTCGCGCAGATCCCTGATCTCGACATCGATGAGTTCAGCCTCCATCGCGGCGAGGACCTCGCGCTTTCTGCCCGCCTTTTCGATCGCAACGGTTCCCGCGACATCGACGAATTCCTCTCTTTTGCCCGCAACCGAACCATGCGGGAACCCGATGCCCGCAGCGCGGTGCAGGTCATGACGATTCACAAGTCCAAGGGCCTTACCTTTGACGCCGTCCTCCTCCCCGATCTGGGCGGTAACTCCATGACGACAGCCCGCAACAACATCGGAGCGAAAAAGAGCGCCAACCGTGAAGTGGCGTGGGTCTTCGACCTTCCCCGCAAAGAAATCTACCAGGCCGACGAAACCCTCAGTGCCTACCACAACGAACGCGAAGTCGAAGCGGCCTTCGAAAATCTCTGCAAGCTCTACGTCGCCATGACCCGGGCACGTTGTGCCAATTACCTCATCACCGAGCCGCGCGGAAAATCCGCGAAGTCGAACAACTTCATCAAGCTGCTCGAGACCGCCCTTTGCTCCGCCGATCCCGTCGAAGACCAGATTGGTGACTGCCCTGTGTCCCTGCTTTTCGAGAGCACTCTCTCAACCACTAACCGTTCCTGGTTCGAATCGTTCCAACTCCCTGAACCGGCAGACAAAGAGGAAAGCCCCATTGAGCCCCTCTCTGAAACACTCGCCCGCTTCCGCCCCAAGCGACGCACCCCGAGCGGCTCCGAAGTTTCGCACGCAACCGCCTCCCAGATTTTCGGCCGGGGCAGCAACACCGCCCGTGACTTCGGCACCCTCGTCCACACCGTCTTTGAAAACATTGAGTGGCTTGATGAAAACACCCTGACAAACCTTCAACAATTTCAGGCAAATCATCCCGTCCGAGACTCGGCGCTTTTCGAACAAGCCATAAACCAAGTCGAACAATGCCTCGCCAACGAATCGGTCAGATCTGCTCTGACCCGCCCCTCAGAACATTCGATTCTCTGGCGGGAAAAGAGTTTCGAGATTTTGCTCAATCAGGAATGGTTGTCCGGCACATTTGACCGGGTGGTGATCAAACATGACCAGAACGGAGCCCCCCTTAGTGCCACGATCATCGATTTTAAAACCGATCAAGTCAGCTCTGCCGCAGAAATCGATGCTGCCGCTGAAAAATATCGACCACAGCTCAATCTCTACCGACAAGTTCTGGGACGGATGACCGGACTGCCCGATAAATCCATCTCCACCCAGCTACTATTCACCCGGCTGAGTCGAGTTCTCGAAATCTGACGGATTATTTTTTGGTGAATCGTGATTGCAACCTTTTCGAAGGCTCTCTATAAATTGAAGTCGAAACACACAGACATCCTCTCCTACATTGCACAATCATTACCCAATTCCTGGTATCAGGCAGTCTTATCGTCACTCCACAGAGACGAAGACCGTAGTCATGCCGATTCTCATCGCTGCAGTTCTCGCGGCCATGGTCACCTTTTATGTGAAGACTCAGCCAGATCTGGCGTCGACCACCTCGGACAATGAGCTGATCCAATCCGCTACTGAAACGGAAATGGTTTCTGAAATTGAGCCATCACCGGAAATTCGATCATTCAATTCCGCGGTCAGTATGAGCTCCCCACTGCCGAGGGCCGCGTCCTCCAACGAATCGCTCGCCATTCCCATCGCCGAACCAATTTCCACCTCTGTCGAGGGCACCTCACCTGTTCTCATCGCTACGGCAGCCGCTGAGCAAGACTTCACTCCCTGGCTGTCACCGCTCGCCTTGGACACCTATATCAGACAACTCAATGGCGGGTTCGAACAGAGCTTCTGGCAAAGAGGTCACAGGATTACTGCAGTAGAAGGACGCTTGCATCAAGGAGCCCATGAATTTCGGATTGTGTTCAATCCCATCCCCGAACTCAATCAGCGGCAGTGGCAATACCGCGCCAACCAAACGCGCGAATCTTTTTTACAAAGCAGTCTCGAACTCGAGAGCGAAGGATACCGCATCGTCCAGAGTCAGGCATTCAGCCTCTCAGATGGCAGACTGCGTTACCAGGGAGTATGGCAAAAAATGGTCGGAGCCCAATCGGTAGCAAACCGAGATTCCCTCCGATCAGAAAACTCGTCGCAAATCAGAGTTCTCGACGTCAATCGCCCAAACTTTCGCTAACGCGAAAACCTCCACTCTGATCGTTTTTCAGACGGTGGCAGGACGCCGCGCGCGCCTCAGTCCTTTGGCCAGGACAAGAAAAAATGCCCATAGCAGGACAACTCCAGCAAACACGGTAATCGGAATTTTAGGATATTGCTGCATCACTTGAAGCCAGCGACTTCGCGTCGCAAAATCTCCCGCGGGCCAGACAACATTCAGAAAAACCGTATGCCCCGAAGCCAGCGGCTGATCCGTTTTAATGAATAAATCGCCCCTTTCCTGCTTCGCAATATACCCTGCGCCCTCCCCTGAGTATCCCGTCACCGCAGCAGAAAACTGAGTCGCTTCAACTCCCTCTGGCAACCGCACGCGTGCACTCAGTTGGTCGATAGGTAGTCCCGAAAATGAACCCGTCATATCAAACGCCCCATAGGCGCTATTCTCGCGGTAGATCCAGTCGCCTTTAGACGAATATCTCACAACATAGTCGTACACTCCCGGCTCAAGGGTCACATAGGGTGATCCACAATAGAGGTTGCGAAGCCCATCGGCTTCCGTTTCGTGAAATTCTTCTGAGGCTCCGCCACGAAGCACCTCCAAAATCTTCATCTGATTGTCGAGAACCAAGCCGCCAGGCCCCTTAAATACCGTCAGAAATTTCAGCAAGGGCCCCCGCTTGATGACTTCGCCATCGACCTGCAGTGAAAAGCGCTGCTCCACTTCGATAGTTCCATCGCGCTCGACCTCGGCTAAAACCTCGAGAGACAAGACTCTCGCGTCCATCTCCTCAGCACAGCCTGAGCCACTGGGGAACAATAGAAGAATCGCCACAGCCCCTGCAGCGATCAATGTTTGGGCTGTGATCAACCAGCCAAGCTACGATAGTTCTGGCTGGATTCGATTAAAAATTCTAGTTATTACAGGTTTTCTAGAAGTTTATCGTGAATTCCATCAAAACCGCCGTTGCTGAACACGATAATCACATCCCCATCGATCGCCTCTTCGACCAATCGTTTCACTATTGCATCAGCTCCCGGCTCGTAGAACGCCGGAATTCCGCCCTTACGTATCGTTTCCATTACGAGGTCAGGATCGAGCCTTTCCTCCTCAGCCAGAATGTCGGCCCGAGCCACTTCGGCAAGGCAGACCGCATCAGCATGACCTAATGCCTCCGGGAGCGAATCCTGGAAAACATTGCGACGAGTCGTATTGGAGCGCGGCTCAAAAACCGCCCACAGTCTCGAACCATCGTATTTTTTCCGGAGCCCAATGAGTGCCTCACGGATCGCAGTGGGATGATGACCAAAATCATCGACCACTGTGATATTGCGATCGGTCACCCCTCTCACTTCCTGACGACGTTTGATCCCAAGGAAAGATTCCAGCGCAGCTCGAATCTCATCTGGGGTCACTCCTCCGAACCGTGCCGCAGCTACAGCCATGGCCGCATTCCGAACATTAAACTCTCCGTTCAGCGGAATCGTGTAGCGTTCCCCTTCCATTGAAAAGGCCGTCACATCAGTACCGTAATCAACCTCCGTAATCCGAGCTTCGCAGTCCGCCGAAAAACCCACCCGCTTCATCGGGGCGTGCCCCTCGTCCTCGTAGACATCGAGACAGTTTTGATCATCTCCATTAAGAAGCACCTGACCATTTTCAGGCACCAAGCGAATCATGTGACCAAAAGTCCGCTTGATCGCTTTCAGATCATCAAAAATGTCAGCGTGATCAAACTCAATATTGTTCACGATGGCCACCTCAGGGAGATAGTGAATAAACTTGGAACGCTTATCGAAAAAAGCGGAGTCGTATTCGTCTCCCTCCAAAACGTTAAAATCAGAGTCAGTGAATCTGGCACCTTGCTTCAGATTGCCGGGCAGACCGCCAATCACATACCCAGGATTCCGACCAGCTGATTCGAAGATCCACGCTAGCAAAGAAGATGTCGTCGTCTTGCCGTGCGTTCCCGTAACCACATAGTTGCGCTTTCCCCGAAGTACCTGCTCGCGAAGTAGTTCCGGCATCGAGACATAACGAACCTTGCGATTCATCACCTCTTCCACCTCTGGGTTTCCTCGGCTCTGGGCATTCCCCACCACAAAAAGATCCACATCTTCCGGCAAGTTTTCCGCAGCGTAGCCATTCAGAATCTCGATTCCCTGACCTTCGAGAAACGATTTCATTGGGTCGTAGACGTGCGCATCCGACCCTGTCACTCGATATCCAGCTTCCCTAAATGCCGCGGCAACCGATCCCATCGCGGTGCCACAGATACCCATGAAATACAGATGCTTACCACTTTCGGACCCGGATCCAATCTCTTTGCTCATATCTGATTACTCAATTCAAAATGGTTCTATCCCTGCTCCAGCAGGGATAGACGGAGTTTTTACGCTGTTTTCCCCTGCCTCGCAATGTCTTTCAGATTCTTTGGATTTGTCAGGAAGAACCCACTATTCGATGCAAATTGGCACGCCCTCGAGCACCAATACGCCCCTCTCACACCAAAACTCACAAATATTACTGCACGTTAACATGCGATTGACCCCTAGGGGGGTTGGAGCGAAGATTCGCCATGAGTACATTCGTCAAGAACGAGAAACCATCAGGCAAAGGGCAAAAGGTCGCCTGGTTTGTCACCATCATTTGGGCAATCCTACTCGGGGTTACCTGGTTCGGATACGGTGACTCCGATGGCACGGAAGGTGGGTTCCTAAATTTCATTGGCCGATTCCACGTCCTTTTCGTTCACATGCCCATCGGCATCATCTTTTTGGCCTTCGCCATGGAGGCCCTCTCCATCATCCCCTCTTACTCCTATCTTAAGAAGGCCATGCCCTTTATTCTGTGGCTGGCTCTCTTTAGCGGAATCGCCGCATCACTGATTGGTTATATCCTGATGTCGATAGAGGACTTTTCAGGAAGAGCCGTCGATCTCCATCTGTATTTCGGATTGGCAGTCGTAGTTTGCACACTCTTTGCGTTGATCTCCTGCCTCAAAGGAAAAAGCATACTGCTCAAATTTTTCCTCCTTGCCGCTGTTTTCACGACTGCGGCCAGCGGTCATTTCGGCGGAGCCATGGTTCACAAAGCCGACTACCTTACCGAGCATGCCCCGGAAGCCTTGATCCCCCTCCTTGACGTCGGGCTCAATTCCGCGCCAGAAGCAGACAGTGACGACACTGAATCCGACGAAGTACCCCTCGCCGAACTCGTCGTATTTGATGAGTTCGTTGCCCCCATCATGGCTGGCAAATGCAACGAGTGCCACGACGAAAACAAGACCAAGGGCAAGCTTCGTCTCGACACCCACGAATTGATCATGGCCGGGGCAGAAGAAACTGACTACCCCACCGTGGTTCCCGGAAATGCTGAAGAATCTGAGTTAATTGTCAGGACTCTCCTGCCCTCCGATCACGATGAAGTGATGCCCCCGAAAGGAGACCCTCTATCGGCGGAGGAAATTCAGATCCTCACCCTTTGGATCAATGCCGGAGCAACCACTGACCTGAAACTGGCCGACCTCGGCGACGATCCATCCATTGAAGCAACCGCCCTCGCCGTAACGGCTCAACTCGAGAGCTCAGCCGCAGATTCCGAAATGGAGGCAGTCGTATCCACTTCTGTTTGGGACACCCTTTCTCCCGAAGAACAACAGGAGCGCATGGATGAAGTCACCGAAGCCGCCGAAACACATCACATCTCTATCATGCCGATTTCGGCAGAAGATGATCGACTCCGAATCAACGTGATCAACGCCTCCAAAGAATTTGGTGACGAGCAACTTGCCCTTCTTGAGCCCGTTGCAGACCGGATCGCCTGGCTCGACCTCGCCCGGAGCCAAATCACGGACGACGGACTCTCGACCGTCGGAAAAATGTCCGGACTTGAGCGACTTCATCTCGAAAATACCAATATCACCGACGGCGGGATCGCCAAGCTCGCCTCCCTGTCTCAGCTCGAATACCTCAATCTTTATGGCACCAAGGTAGGCAACGGGATTTTTGAAACCTTTCAGTCCCTACCTAATTTGAAAAAAGTCTACGTATGGCAAACTCAGGTTGATTCCAATTCCGCTCGTTCCTTCGAGCGCACCGTCAATCTTGAGATCAACACAGGCCTCGAACTCGCTGCCAATACCGTCACCGAAGCCAAGCCCGAAACCAAGCCCGAAACCAAGCCCGAAACCAAGCCCGAAACCAAGCCCAAAACCAAGCCTGAAGCCAAGCCTGAAGCCAAGCCTGAAGCCAAGCCTGAAACCAAGCCCGAAGCCAAG
>CAXBMX010000073.1:0-9755 GCA_963977055.1 uncultured Verrucomicrobiales bacterium | reverse complement strand
AAGGAATTCGTTGATGCTAATAATTGTCCTGTCCCCCTTCTATTTCTTCTATTTTCTATTTTCCGAAGTAGCGCCCTCCGGTGAGGCTGCCTATCTTCGGACGTTCGACGATAAATGAAGCTCAGGCACATATTCATTACTGTCCCAGTCTGCATCAGCTGTCTTTTTTATTATTTTTACTTTTCCGGACGAAACTTGGGCACAATCAACGGTCGCGTATTGGACCAAGATGGCAATCCTGTCGCAGGCGTATCCATCATAAATCGACAGTATGAAATGCGAGGGATTTTGCCAATTCTATGGGGACCAACTTTCAAAGTAGATAAAGAAGGAACGTGTACCACCAATTCTGATGGAGAATATACGTTTAGGCATAAGTATGAATG
The DNA here is from genome assembly GCA_963977055.1 of uncultured Verrucomicrobiales bacterium. GTDB lineage: Bacteria > Verrucomicrobiota > Verrucomicrobiia > Verrucomicrobiales > DEV007 > Arctic95D-9. Next base: position 9,369 of record CAXBMX010000073.1, on the reverse strand, counting down.
GATTGATTACGCTGAAGTCAAAAAAGAAGGCTACCATTGCGAATCCTTGAAGCCTACATTCATCAATCAGGAGGAGCACAACTTTGATAATCCAACATTATGGATTTTTAAGTTGAACGATGACGAGAAAGAGAATGTTGTGATCTCAGCATCAGAAGACATTCCCCTTAGAGAGCTTCAAAAAGTCTATTTCAGCATAGTGGAAAATAAATTTACAGATTCACCATCAACAGAATCAGATTTAGTAATTGCCCGCTATAAGAGAATCGGAAAGGAATTCTACCCTTTTGTAATTCGTGCCCTCAGCGGCGGGATATACTGTTGCCGAAATGACATGACCTATGCTCCCAAACAGGGTTACGAACCTGGCATTATCCTCAACACCAGATATAGGAGCAGTGATTGGGTTCCATTCTTCTATCATTCCAAAGATAAGAATATTTATTCGCGATTATGGCTAAAGTTGGGAGCCAAGGGGAAAACGGTATCTATCGAATATGCGTATAATAAGAGTGGAAGTCGATACATTGATTTTGACTTTCACGCGCACAAAAAAAAGAAATACCTAACGACTTTTGCCAGTATTGAAAGAGCTGTTCCACTTGAAAGCGAATGGTGGGCATATATTGACAGGAGTAGATTTACATTGATTACATCAGAAGAGCGGTTTCGTGAAATATGGAAAAAATATCGAAATACATACGTTGAGCCCCATATTGACTCTGGGAGAGTTTTTGGAAACGGTGGGCTAACTAGAGTCAATAGATTCCTTGCCAATGCGCCTCTTGCACCAAGAGATGTATTGTCTGAACTTTCAAAAACCGATAATATTCAATTCGCATCGATCCTATTAGAGAATCCTTCATTGAGCGATTCAGATTTTGATGAACTTATCAAGTTAGTGCGTAAAAGTCACGTAGCTGGATTAATAAATGAAAGAGACTCTCATAGAGATGAATGGGAATATTTTCTACACAATTTCGCGGTCGAACAAGGCGGAGCACGGTAACCCTCACCCGCGACGAGTCGAAATTTTCATGGTAACTTCAACCTCAACCCAGTCTCGAGACGGCGCCCTCCGGTGAGGGTTCCGTGTCCTCAGACGTTCTATCCTGCCACCCTAACAGCATCAATCGAAAAAGGGGTCAATCGACAAGAATGGTCACAACTGCTCATTTGACTCACCTACCAAACCGCTCTTGCGCAGAACAATAGTTCGACGGGTTATTCTGACCTACGGGAAAATAGGGGGCATGCGTCAAAAATCAAAACTTCGTATCATCTGATACGGTCACCAAACCAATAGGCGCAGGACAACGTAACTTACAACCGATCGCTGCGGCATGTCCCGTGCGGTAGTAGTGCATTCATCCCAGCGCAGGCCACCCTTTCCGGCCAGTCAGCGGTATGGAGGAAATTCATGAGAAGACGAGTGCTCCTTCATCCATATCGGAGCGTGGCGCGGTGTCCAGCGGAAAGCGGTTGCGAAGGAGGATTGTGTTTTGATTATTCACCATCGTAATCATTGCCCTTATTTTGACATCAAGGGGACAAGTGTCGGTTCAGATCGTATTTTCCAACTACAAAGGGGATTCAGAATATGATTATGAGGGTGCTAAACAGGGTTGACTGAATGACCATACCCTGTTGGGTCATAGGCTCAGTCAAACCTAACCTAGTCGCAGCTGAGCCGTTGTTCTGTAAACAGGCGTATGTCTCCACCGGAATTCCCCATTTCCCAAATTCAGGATCCTCTCAAAGTGAGCGGGAAGTATTTTCGTGCTGGGGATGAGGTGTGTTTTGTCAAGGCAGTGACATTCGGACCGTTTCCGGCGGGAGCATTTCCGGATGAAGGTCGTAGCGAGCTGAAGCGAATCCGCGAAGAGCTCGGCGCCAATGCGATTCGGGTCTATGAGGTGCCTACTTTGGATTTCATGCACGACTGCGCAGAGGCGGGTCTCCGGGTATTTATCACCCTGCCGTGGGCACAGCACGTGGACTTCCTGTATCATCGCAGTGCCTTGGTTGAGGCCGAAAGCCTGCTGATTGAGACAATATTAAAATTCAAGGGCCACCCTGCGTTGGCGGGCTATTTCGTGGGGAATGAGATCGAAACGACGCTGGTTCGCTGGATGGGACCGCGAAAAGTCGTCGAGCAACTGGAGCGGTTGATTGATTTAGGTCATGAGAATGATCCCGATTCTCTATTTGCCTACGCGAACTACCCCAGCACGGAATATCTGCTTCCTGCGAATCAGGACTTTGTGGCGTTTAACCTCTATTTGGAGTCTCGGGAAACGTTTGGCGCCTACTTGGCCCGGTTGCAGAATTTGGCGGGAGACCGGCCGCTGTTGATAACGGAGTTCGGTGTCGATTCAAAAGAGCATGGGGAACTGACTCAGGCTGAAATGCTGGATTGGCACATTGAAGAGGCCTGCCGATCCGGAGCCGCGGGAACAACGATATTTGCCTGGAGTGATCTTTGGCGTCGAGGAGGCAAAACGGTCGAGGGCTGGGATTTTGGTGTGACTCGTGCCGATCGCTCTGCGAAGCCTGCGCTGGAAGTGGTTCGCGAAAAATGGGCGAGTGTCTCGCGTCCCAGCGAGGAGTTGGATCTGGAAAACGCCCCGGCAATTTCAGTCGTGGTTTGTACTTATCGAGGCAGCGGGACATTGGTGGAGTGCCTCGATTCTCTTGTCAATCTCGACTACCCTGACTTTGAGGTAATCGTGGTCAACGATGGAAGTGACCGGAGAGTTAAGGAAATCGTCGTTGACTATGATCGAGTCCGGTTGGTTTCGATTCCGCATGTCGGTTTGAGTGCGGCTAGAAACAGAGGGTTTGAGGAAGCGGATGGAGATATCATCGTATACACCGATGATGATTGCCGAGCGGAGGCTGATTGGTTGCAATGGATTGCGTGGCAGTTTTTGAAGCGTCCGGATTTGGGTTGTGCTGGAGGACCGAACGTTCCTCCGCCTTCAACATTTATGCGGGAGGCGGTCATCGCTGCGGCACCAGGTGGGCCTACCCATGTGCTCTTGACCGATGATACCGCTGAGCACCTGCCCGGCTGTAATTTGGCAGTGAGACGGGAAGCCTTTGAAGAGGTGGGCGGGTTTAACTCCAAGTTTTGGACGGCGGGGGATGATGTGGATTTTTGCTGGCGATTGATTGATTCGGGTTATGAGCTGGGGTTCCATCCCGGTGCGTTTGTCTGGCATCATCGGCGTTTCACGACCGCGGCATTTTTGCGTCAGCAAATTGGCTATGGAAGGGCTGAGGCGGCCCTGTTACCGCTCCATCGAGAACGTTTTTGTGGTTCGGGCGGTGCTTCCTGGAGAGGCCGGGTCTACGACACGGGAGCCCCCGGAGGACATTCAGTCTATCACGGCCGTTATGGGTATGAGCCGTTTCAGTTGATCTATCCGGTGGCAGGATCTGGTCTGCGTGACATTTGTCTCCACCTTGGGTGGTGGATGGCGGTTGCTGTGTTTGCGGTTCTAGGAATCTTAAATGGGTGGTTTCCGGTTGGGGCCGGGGTCATGGCTATCCTATCGGTGATCGAGGCTCGACGGCGTGCTTCGCGTGCGTCGATTGAACCAATCTTTGACTCTCGAATTGCCCGGTGGTGGCTGAGTTGGCTGATTCTCTTGCAGGGCGTCGTCAGGAGTGGAGCCAGAATCAGGTTTGGCTGGCGTCGGATGAACTGGTTCGGGAGTTTGCAGGCTTTGGGGTCATCTGCTTTGAGCAAGATGATGTCAGGGTGGTGGAAGCTTGGGATCGAAAAAACCTTCTGGAGTGAAGATGGAACAGGACGCGGCCAGTTACTTGAGGCCGTTCTACAGAACTTTCCGGGTTCGCAGGATGATGAGACGGGTAAGACCGATATCATCATCAGAAATGGAGTGTTTTGGAACTGGGCTATTCTGACCGCGACGGAGTATCACGGCGATGATAAGCAATTGACCCGACTGAGGCTGCTGGCCCGACCTCGTTTGCTGACTAGAATAGTGGCTTTGTTAGTAATGCTGCTGATTCCTGCCGCGATTACGATGGGGGTGCTGGGAGAGTTTAATATTCTGATCGTGCTTCTGGCAGGGTATGTGGCAGGAGAAGGACTCGCCCGGCTCTACATGTGGATGAACCGCCCTCGATTCAGTGATGTCGCGAAGTCGATTGGGCTGAAGATGGTTTAGGTTTCGCCGACGGCCGAGATGACAAGATTGCGCTGATGTGGTGCTCTGCGGTGTTCGAATAGAAAAACGCCCTGCCAGGTGCCGAGGGCGAGTTGGCCCCGATGAATCGGAATCACTTCGCTGGTTCGGGTCAGGGCCATGCGAAGGTGGCTAGGACTGTCGTCCGGGCCCTCGTGGGTGTGGACGAGAAAAGGTAGATCTTCAGGCACGAGGTGATCGAAAAATGCATGAAGATCGGTTCGTGCTTCGGGATCAGCATTTTCCATGATGACGAGGCTGGCGCTGGTGTGTTGGACAAAGACGGTGGCTTGTCCGCTCTTCAGTCCGGTTCGGTCAACGAAATCTCGTAGGTCATTCGTGATTTCGTAGGTGCCTTTGCCTTTGGTCGGCACGGTGAATTCGTGGGTATGTGATTCGAAGGACATTTGGCAGTGATGGATAAAGAGTGAGGAGGTGACTTGTGAGGATTAGCGCGCAGGCAAAAGATAGCAGACGGCCTCTTTGTCGTTGCGGATGAGCAGGAACCGGCCGGCGACGGCTGGAGCGTTCCACGTCATGGAGCTTAGGGCATCGTCGATTCGTCCGGTTTCGGTAAACCCATCAGGCTTGAGTTGCCCGATCACAACGGCGCCCGCTTCGGACTGGATGAGCAAAGTATTCCCGAACAGAAGGTTCTGACCGAACCCATATTTGTCTCCTTTCCAGCGTATGCTGCCGGTTGCGAGATGAATGGACGCGAGGCGTCCTTCGTCCAATCCCACTGCCTGGTCCCCCTGGATCACTGCAGTGCTGAACTTGGTTTTGAGCCGAGTGCTTTTCCAGATCTCGGATACCGTCCATTGGGTGCCTGCCTTTTGGATTTCGATCAGGGGGCTGCCCATGCCGTAACTGGCGGTGAAAAGAATGCGGTTTTCGCCGACTTGCTGAGGTTGTCCCACTCGCGGGAAATTGCCGGGCCATTCATAAGTCCATAGAGACTTGCCTGTCTTGGGGTCGTGACCGGTCGCGGTTTGGGCGTTGCAGCAGACGATCATTGAGACTCCCGAGAATGTCATCATTCGAGGTGAACTGAAGCTGGCTCCGCTCCCTTGATGAACCCAGGCATCTTCGCCATTTTTGATGTTGAATGCGACGAGGTCGACTCCGGTTTTGGCGGTGCCGGGGATCACTACGATGCCGAGTTCTGAAAGAACGAGGGGTGCATTGGCCTGTCCCCATTCCTGGAGCCGGCCATCGAATTCTTCGATGACATTGCGACTCCAAATCAGCTCACCTGTTTCCAGTTTGAGGCAATTGACGATGCCAGTGGATCCTAAGGAAATGATCTTGTCCTGGTGAATCACGGGGGTAGACCGCGGACCGTCTCCGCCCATGGCGGCACCTGGGATTTCTGCTTTCGCGAGTAAGAGCCTGACCCCTTCATTTTTGTATTGCCACTCGGTTTCCCCGGTTGAGAGGTTGATGCAGGTAACGCATTCGTCGTCGCCATCCTGTTCCTGCGTGATGGCCCGGGTGCCGTTTACGACAAAGCTGGACCATCCCATTCCGATAGGGCGTCGCCAGACGAGCCTGGGAGAGTCGGTGGACCAATCGGTTTTGAAAGAAGCCTCGTTCCACATCGCATTGCGGTCGGGGCCGAAGATTTGATTGAGATCACCCGAAGCGGAATCCAGCTCTTTTGGACTGATAGCAATGCCACGAACGATTTCAATCGACGGAGGAAGTTTTCGTTCCGGTTGGTTTTCCCAAATCCAAGAGAATTTGGGGAAGGACGATCCTGACGCTGATCCTTCGTATCGAAGCAGGGATGATAGGGCGAAGATAACAACGGTAACGCCTCCCAATCCGAGTAGCACTCTGATCCCTCGTTTTTTGAACGGCGCCGCGCCGCAGCACAAATACCAAATCGTAAGTAGCAGAGCCCAGGCAATGACTGATACAGGAATAAACCAATTCATCATTGTGGTCCCCTGAAAGACAATCCAGATCCAGGAAAAGGGACCTGAGAGAAGGAGCAGCAGGAAGCTCGATTTTTTGATAATAGATTTCATGAGGTTGAATGAAGTTTTCACCGGTTTCAAATTTTGACCAGCGCGAAAGGGTTTTACCTTAAGAATTCCCTTGTTTCCAACGAGCGATTCGGGATGTTGGCAAGGCAATGGAGAAAGCCGGGGCAGCTAAAAAACAAGTGGGAAGCGGCATCCGTGTGCTCATCTCACTGGCCTGTGTCGTTATCGTTGTGACGGGATTGAAATTAGCTGAGTCGCTTTTCATCCCCATCATGTTGGGTTTGTTCATTGCCTTGCTGTCGATGCCGATTTTGAATTGGCTCGATAAACATGGCTTGCCTCGTCCGCTGGCAGTGATGGCAACCGTCTTTACTGACCTGCTGATCTTGGGCGGGATTGTCTTTCTCGCTTCCGGTGTGATTGGAGACTTCAACGAGAAAAGCGGCGAATACACCGAGCGAATGAGGTATCAGGCCGGGGAATTTTCGGTGACGATGGATCAGCAGATTGCGCGACTGGAGGGCTTCTGGCGGGATGCGGGTGAGGATAAACCTGAAGGTGGAGCGTCTGAATCCGTCATCGGAGAGGGTCCTGAAAACGCGCAGGAAAACGGTGCGAAGTCAAAACTCAAGATCGAGGAAAAAGAAGAGGAAGGAGTTCTTAGCGCGATAGGGCCGACGATGACCTTCAAGGAGCTTTTTGACCTCTACTGGGACTCCGACAGAATGTTGGAACTTGTGGGCGGATTCGATGTCGTGAATCGCTTCACGTCTCTGGCTTCAAAAGCTTTTTTTGCGCTGATTGTGATGATTTTCGTGCTCGCAGAATCTGGCCGCTATGCCCATAAAGTTTCCGATGTGCTGAAAGTGAAGGGGCCGGATTTGACTCGGTTTCAGAATATCTCACAGGACATTCAGAAGTATCTCGGGATCAAGACAGCTGCTAGTGCTGCAACGGGGCTTCTGGCGACTCTAACTTGTGTCATTTTTCGAATCGACTTTCCCTTTTTATGGGGATTGGTGGCGTTTCTCTTCAATTACGTGCCGGCGATCGGATCGATTTTGGCAGGGATTCCACCGCTGATCTTAGCTTTGATTCTCTATGGCTTCTGGCCAGCCCTTGGGGTGATGGTTTGTTACCTGGTCATCAACATAGTGATCGGCAATTTTGTGGAACCGATGCTTCTTGGTGAGCGATTCGGGATTTCCACTGTCATCGTGATTATCTCTGTCCTCTTTTGGGGATTCATCTGGGGACCAGTTGGGATGCTGCTTGCGGTTCCGCTCACCATGCTTGTGAAAGTGATGCTCGATAACAGTTCGGATTTCCAATGGGTATCGGCCCTTATGGGCAAAGGAGTTCCCGATGTCGATGACCCAGGAAGTTCTGACAGCTCAGGATCTGAAGAATCGGATGCAACCGATGTTGTTGCTGCGGGTTAGATCCCTGATGCAATGGATTGGAATTGCCGGTGGTACTGCCACTTGTTTGTTGTTGATTGGCCAGATATCGGCTCAGGATGCGCCCTTGGAGGAACTTTTTGAGCGGCTGGATACCGATGGTGATGAGCGTCTGTCTTCGGTGGAGTTAGAGGCGCAGGGGAAAAAGACGGGATGGGTCAAATTTGCGGACAAGGATGGTGACAGCGTCGTTTCGCTGGTCGAGGCGAAGGATTTTTTTGCGAAGCGACGAGTCTCAGTAGCTGATCCGGCGTCTGCGCCTGATGGTGAAACATCGATTCTGGTTCATGAGTTTCCGGAATCGTCTTCGGTAAACGAACTGGGATGTCGGGCAGCGGCGGAATACTCCGCTCAGAGGAACGGATACTCCGCATTGGTCATGGTGGACGGACAGGTCGTCTTCGAGCGGTATGACCAGGGTTGGGGACCGGCAAAACCACATCGGCTTGCCAGTGGGACCAAAAGTTTTTCCGGGGCTATTCTCTCAGTGGGTGTGAAAGACGGCCTTCTTGAATTGGACGAGCCTGTCGCGAAAACCATCACGGAATGGACGGGGGACAAAGCCCTGGAAGCGATTACGATTCGTCACCTGCTTAGTCTAACAAGCGGATTGAGTCCTGGAATGGTGGGAATGATCCCTGCCTACACTGATGCGATCAAGTTAGGGAAGCTGGACGCGATGAGGCGTGCCCCGGGTGATAAGTTTGCCTACGGGCCGCGGCCCTACCAAATATTTGGTGAGGTGATTCGGCGCAAGTTAGGGTTGAGAGAGGATCTCGAGTTTGCAGATCCCCTTGAATATCTCAAGGCCCGAGTGTTTGAGCCAATCGGGATGGAATTTGCGGAGTGGAAGCGCGACGCGAACGGAATGCCTCGATTGCCTTCAGGCGCGCACCTGACGGCACGAGAGTGGGTGAAATACGGTGAACTGCTTCTGAACGAGGGCCGGGTTGGTGACCTGGAGTTGTTGGATTCGGAAACGTTGAAGCAATGCCTGCGGGGATCGCTGGCCAATCCGGGCTATGGACTGACATTCTGGCTTTTGGATAAAGATAATGAGCGGGTCGCCGAACGCCCTTGGTTGAAAGGTGCCTACATGGCAGCGGGCGCCGGAAAGCAGAAACTCTATGTGCTGCCTCAGGCGGGTGTGGTCATGGTAAGGCAGGGCGAAAGCCGGCAGTTTGAAGACCTTGAGTTGTTGGACCAGCTGTTCAAAATCGATTGAGCGGTTTGACCAAATTAGTGAAGTCTAAAAACTGAGGGGGTTATAAAAACTCTAATGGCTGGAAGTTTGGTGGCTTCCTCTACTGACTGTGTGTTGGTCGTTTTAAGAAAATGGGATTCAGGAAGAATCCTCCACTTTTTCGCGTGACAATCCTGCTGTGGTCGCTTTGGTCGAAGGGGTACATGATCATTCCCATTTCCGACCTGACTGAGCCGTTTTATGAGGGGTCAGTGCAGAGACTTTTCGCCGTTCCTGAAGATGATACGGTGATGGTGACTCAGACGACCTCGCGTGGGTCTGTTTTTGATGTGGGGGCCCTGTTCGAGATCTCCGGAAATGATGTGAATCGGGGATTGTTTCGCCACGTTCTCTACTCACGGATGAGCGACCCTGCTGTTTGGCAGAGGGTAAAGGCAGCAATCGAGGCGGAGCCGGAACTGGAGGAGAGCTATCGGAAGGAAATGCCGACTGGCGTT
>CAXBMX010000072.1:0-9938 GCA_963977055.1 uncultured Verrucomicrobiales bacterium | reverse complement strand
GACGCTTTTTGTAGACGCTTTTTGTAGACGCTTTTTGTAGACGCTTTTTGTAGACGCTTTTTGTAGACACTTTCGTGTCACGAAGCGAATTCAGTCTGGCCGCCTCCCTGGTTCGGCGGGCAGGGCCCATAGATCGGCCGTTGGCCAAATGGCGAACCTCGTAATCTCAGCACGACCTTGCGAAGTCTTGCCGGCAGCTTTAACACCCAGCGCCACCCGCCCGGACCCAAGCCGAAAGCTGAGCTCCATTGGCTCGAGGATTTCTTTCCCATTCAACTGACAGGAATTTGCTTTTTCAAGGAGTTCTTATCGGTGCGTTGGCCCTACCGGGATTGATGAAATACAGTTCAAATGAACGCCTGTCACAGTGATTTAAGCGGGGTTGGGGAGAAATCTCAAGCTGGTCGACAGTTGAGTTTTAATTTTTCCTCCAATCGGCCATTTTCCCGCGCGGGAAAACAACCTAAAAGAAGATAACTTCTTGGATTTTCTTAGAAGCCTATGCTTTCTTGCGTGGGAAAATGGCCAATAGAAAGAAAATAACCGAGTCCGAAATGCTCTCCCGACTGAAGGTCGGAGATACTTGGCTATCTCCAATCGAGATTTCTAACCTCGTAATCGCCAAAGATTCTTATCGAGGATACGACCTTTCCCCACCTGTAAATGAAAGTCGCAACCTGTTCATACTAAGTTACTTAAAGGAATATAAGGCGGGCGCTTATCTCGAAATATCCTGGAAAGGAGGATCTGATCGATACGGATTCATCCTTGAGTCGAAGGCAAGATCAACCCCGCAATCGATTCATCAGGCGATGGATCAGGCCAGGAAACTCACAGAGGACGCGAAGAAACGCGATGGCGAAGCCCCGTTTCAAAACATCTTTCCCGCGATCCAAGTCCCTTACTTGACTCCGGAGTCTCTCGCCATGTTGGAGGAGGAGGGGGTCAGCGGCGTCGACCTCTGTGGAAACGGCGTTGTGATTGTGCCGGGACAATTGCTGGTGCTGCGCACGGGATCTCCCAATCAATTTCCAGATTCCCGCACCACCAGTAATCCCTATCGGGGCAAGTCCTCCCTGATCGCCAGAACACTGCTAAAGTCCCCTTCTTGGAAAACTCTTTCCTCGCTCGCGGATGCGATCACGCAACTCGGAGGGAAACTATCGCTGGCGCAAGCCTCGAAGGCGCTGAAAGCAATCGAGGAAGATCTGATCGTCAGGAAATCATCCAACTCCATCGCCCTGACGGACCCCATACAACTGCTCGAGAAACTCACAGCGGAGTGGGACCCAGAACAGGGAGATAGCGACTACTTCACCTTTGGGGAGGGCAAAGACTGGGCACGCGCCCTTTCCTCAGCAGGAAATCTCGCGTGGGGGGTTACAGGCGAATCGTCTGCGCCTCGCTACGTGTCCTTCGCTCAGGCCGGCCCGATTCGTGTGGCGGTCGATGACCTGGGTAAGGCGAGGCGTGCCATCGAAGAGATTGGGGGGAAGTCTGGATCAGTTCCAAGCTTTGCCGACATCGAATTGTGTGAGTCTCAGGAACCGGGGTTTTATTTCGACACTCAGGTGGACGAGAACGGGATTCGCTGGAGCAGCGCGCTGCAGAGCTACCTGGAACTCCAATCGGGAGATGCGCGACAAAAAGAAACAGCCACCGATCTAAGAGTTAAGATCATCAAGGAATTTTCAACATGATCGACGACCTCTGGAAACACTTCGCGCTTCTCCTACCCGAGTTGAACGCCATCGGAGAGCGACCCATTCTCGTAGCTGGAGGTTTCGGCCTCATCATGAAGCAACAGTGGCTCCTGTCGGAGGAGGGTCGATCCGAGAAGATCATCGTCCCCTTGGAGCGATGGAAGGATCCCCAACTGCGATCGACCAAGGACGTTGATATCGCCATTGGATTGGACCTCCTCTGTAATCCAGAGAATCAAAAGTCCGTAGCGAAACTCCTCAATCGTAACGGGTTTACAGAAGATGTGAAATATTGGAAGTGGACCAAACAATTGCCACCAGACAACGAGGTGGTCATCGAACTTCACGCACCGACCTCAGGAATCGAGAATACCATACCAGAACTGAAAAAAGAGGGGAATCGAATCAAAGGCCCCGGGAAAAATTCGATTCATGGATACGCCAACGCCGAATTAGTGGGGCACGATGTCTTTCCCTTCTCATTTACCTGGAAAAACGTGGAAGTATCGCTTCCCAACCCGGCAACCTATCTCCTGATGAAGCTGACAGCCGCGGAGGAGCGTTGGGCGGAGGCTCAAAACCCGGAGGATAGTCGTTCAGCACCTGCAGAATCCCGAGACCAGGCTTTCAAACATGCCCGAGATGCCTATCGAGTTTTGGCCATGGTGACCTCGGGAGAGTATGAGACATCGTCCGATGTTGTTAAGAGAATCACATCCGAGAAGGCCTATCAACGCGCGCAGGACATTGTCCACAGTTCCTTTGTCTCGAAAGAAAGCTGGAATGTGGAAGAGATCAAAAAGGATTGGGAAGAGGATGACATCCAAACACTTCAAGGTGTGCTGGTGCAGCTTTTCCCCGGATCGTGAAGCAAGGTTCATCGCCGAATCCATCGGCAGCCCCGCCGCCGGTAATTACCCTGCACGCCCCGGGGCATGAGCTGAATGATCGGTGAAACGTCAAAAACCACTCCCCCGACTCTCAGTTAGCACAAGGCCCTCACAACGAATGACTTTAAGGATTCTTCGCGAATCAACTAGCCCCAGCCCTGTGGCTAGTCCGATAGTAGCCAGATCTGCTTGGCTACGAAAGCCAAGACTCCGGTCGATCATGCCCAGCAGCCGGCGCCCCTCACTTACCGAGATCCACATAGATCCCGGAGTGATCGCTGAGCCGGAGGCCATCGGATCGCTCTCTCTCCCAGGCCCCGACCGATTGGACTTTCTCCGCCAGCAAGACATCCATGCAGAGCTGGTCGACGGTGTGGCGTTTCTGGAGCTTCCCCGTCTTGACGAAGTCCTCCTCGGTGACACAGCGGAGGCCGGCATCCTCCAGCGCCCGGGTGAGCATGTCCCGGCCCTTGCGGGTCCCGTACCAGCGGGCGCCGTCGCGGTTCTGATTATAGTCGCCGCCGGTGATGAGTGGGTGATCGGGAAACTCTTGCCGCAGGCGCAGCCAGTCACGGCCGTGCCACTCGATGTAGCGGTAGCGCTCCTCCCACTTAGGCGAGTTGCCGTCCGGGCCCTTGCAGCCGTCCCATGGGATGATCGACCCATAGACGAGCAGTGGGCCGTCGGGGTGGGCGATTTCCACGCAGACCGCTTCGGTCGGGTCCGCAGTGCTGATGCTCTGTAGGATGGGCCAGCGACTCCAGACCGCAGCGCAGTATTCGCCGGGGCGAGGCTTTCGTGCAGACGGTTTCGTAGCCACCCCGTAATGGGTGGCCGAGAGGTCGATCACCCCATGACTCTCGGTGAGGATCCAGATGTCGGCGTTGATCTCACGGATCTTCTCAAGACGCGCCTCGTTCTTCGGGGCTTGTGCTTGGGCGTGGGGCGTTCGACGTTCCAGGTAGCGATGCGCATCAGTAGTTCCGGGAAGGTGGATTCAGTTTCATGAGCATGACCGTGTGGCCGGTGACCTTCTCCTTACATCTTCGTTGTCCAGACGCTGATTTCGATTTTGGTCTGTCCAGAATAATTACAAGCCAGCGCACAGGAATCTCCAAACAGATCGTCCTGCGTATGGGCCAGATTCTTTTCTCCTGAGAAGACATCAATGACGATCCGTCCGCGCCCTGTTTTCGTAGCAGAGAACTTGAGATCCTTTGAAAAAGTGAGGCGATCCTCGATGACTGGAAAGCGGGGCAGGTTGTATTTTTCCACAATGCCTTCACTGGGCTTGTGCCACTCGCACGCTTTCCCATGTATTCTCCATTCCGGCTCTTTCCCTCCATTTTCTTTGAGCACATACTCCCGAACAACTACGTGAATCGTGTCCGCTTTGCTGAGGGAGGTCGAGGCAAGTATCAATCCTATGAGGGTGATGCCGAACTTTTTCATATCCAAAGCTACTTTCCCACTCGGAGATCACAAAGAAATTTATCCGGAGAAGAAGGGATCAAGGTGAGCCTTTTGAAGTCGACGGGACGCAAACGGCTCCGCGACACGATTACTCCCCGAGATGGTTTTGACGCGTCTACGGTATTCGTTCAGAGTGTCCACATGATGAGATCTATTCGCATGGGGCTGTTGTTTCTTACTGCTTCCGCCAGCATCGTATTCCCTTCTTCGGCTACCGCGCAGGCAGCCCCAGCTAATGATGTTCTCTTCGAGCAGCTGCGGGATAATGACATGGATGTTCGTATCGCCGCCTTGCGCGAATTGCAAACGTCACTGGATCCCCGGCTACCCGAGGCTCTCCTCATTCTCCTGAAAGATGAAGGGAATACCACCCGGCGGCTGGCCGCTCGCGGCATAGGCAGCCGTTATTGGCAGATTCCTGAGGAGCGAATTCCTGTTTACATCAAGGCCCTCAGGGGAAATCTGAACGCCGATCCCGAAACCCGCGGCGGAATGGTGAGCCGGGCCATTGCGCTATTAACTCGTGAATACAAGAGCCCAGAAGTGAGCCGCAGTGCAAACGGTCGATGGGTTCTCTACGAACGATACGGCCATCCGTGTCTGATCGACACCCAGAATGGCACCGAGGAACTTCTCGGATGGCAGCTGGGATTACACCTGGATTTCTACAATCATCAAATCGAAGAAGAAGGAGGATTCACTGCCTGGCATACCGACAAGGATATCGTAGCTATGATCGTGGAGCTGGATCGCAGGAGGACGACGGCCTGGGCGTGGATACTCCAGCGTGGTCTGATCAAGCTCGATCACGACAAAGTGATCTCAGCACTCGGATATAAACACACCATAAGTGGGGGTGGTTTCTATGTGGAGCACGTCGGATGGGATGAAACAAAGATTCGTCTCGAATGTAAATTTGTGGCAATCCAGAATCCGGAAGCACTAACACAGGGAGAGCAGCCGAAATACGATGACGTGAGCGCCGTGGTGATCTGGGATCCTTTCACAGGTGGGATCGCGAAGGCTCCCTGACGTGTTTAGAGTCGGATCGATTGGTTACCCCGCTCTCACTTATTGCTCAGGATCGAGGGAGAGTTGGCCTGCAAGCACTTACCTTAGATACGGAGATCGTGTGATTTCCCCTGCACCTCTTAACATCGAGGTTATCAAGTTTTTCGCCCACCGCGTTGCTGGCTCCAATTTTAAAAATTAGGGGTCAGCCAGAATTAGGGGTCAGCCAGCATTTCTTGATTTTTTCCATTTCCGGATTTTTGCGGGCAGCACTTTCTCATCCGCCTGTGCGAAACGGCGAATCTGCTGGCTTGAGTTTGCTGCTGACTTCATATTCAAGTGTTCAGCAAGCCAGGCGTGCGAAACGGACGTTTCACTCCACACCGCCCAGGCGATTGAGGTTCGCGACCAGGGAAGTGCATATCGCTGGAATTTCAGCACAATGCCATGGGCTTTGGATGGAGCAAGTAGCGAGGAATCTGACGGACGGATTTGATGGGTTTCTCACTGGTTGTAGATTCCTCATCCACGATCGCGATCCCTTGTTTACGGCGAAGTTCAAGAAAACACTTCATCGTGAAGGAATCAAATCTGTTCGGCTTCCGAAGCGATCGCCGAATCTCAACGCGTTAGCGGAACGCTTTGTTCGATCAATCAAAGAGGAGTGTCTCAATCGGATGATTTTTTTCAGTGAACGATCTCTGGGCTACGCGATCACTGAATACGTTGAGCACTATCACCGGGAGCGAAATCATCAAGGATTGGAAGGTTGGATGATTCAGCCTCAATTTCGAATACGCGGAGTAGGGGAGGTTGAGCGTAAAGAACGATTGGGTGGGATGCTCAATTTCTATTATCGGGAAGCGGCTTGAATGATCCGTTCGATAACTTGCTATTCTGGTGGTATCCGAATTTTTGGACACTACGGGATCGCACTGGATTGATCTGAAGCGCGAGCTGAGAGAACAGGGAGGTGAAGATGTAAAAGTAAAATAAAATTGCTTTTTTATTGATTAAAGGTAATTTTATTTTATGTCAAAGGGAGCAGTTCAAACCGGAGTCGTCGCCAAAGCTGCGCTTGCGCACTTTGCATTGCTCCTTCGTGTCCGGCGGAAAGAGAAGCGACTGACGCTCGACGAACTGGCTGATCGGCTCGGAGCGTCCACCCCGACAGTCCGTAGCATGCTGGACGGGGCTCCGACCGTTGCGATCGGTACCTACTTCGAGGCGGCCCACATTCTCGGCGTGCCGCTCTTTGACCCGGATTCGGATCGATTTGCGGTGACGGCGTCCAAGACTGCCGACATCGAGTCCCTGCTGCCGAAACGAATCGTGAACCGCGAGGAGGTGGTTGATGATGACTTCTAGCTGCTTTGTGTGGAGGTGGTTGCCGGGAGCGACCGATCCGGTCGTCGCGGGGGAGTTGCGAATCGACGATAAGCGACGGCAGACTTTCGTTTATGGACGCTCCTACCTGGAGAGAGGCAATGCCGAACCGATCTACGAGCCAGAGCTGCCACTTCGCAGTGGAGCCCACGAGCCGGTCGACGGACTGGCTCATTTCTCCTGTCTGCGCGACGCGGCACCTGATGCCTGGGGGCGGCGCGTGATCGAGAACCGTGTCTTTGGGCGCGGAGAGGCCGAAGCGGGGAGAGACTTGGACGAGGGCACCTACCTCCTGCAATCAGGATCGGATCGGACAGGAGCGCTGGATTTTCAGGAGTCGCCTACGGATTACGTTCCCAGGGACATGGACTCCGCGTCGTTGGAGGAATTCCAGAAGGCGGCCGAGTTGCTCGCCACCGACCAGCCCATTCCCTCCGATCTGGAGCAGGCACTGCGTCACGGAACAAGTATCGGAGGAGCGAGGCCAAAGGCGGCGATCACAGGAGAGGACGCCAAGTATGTTGCGAAGTTTTCCATCTCTACCGACACCTTCCCGATCGCGAAGGCGGAGTATGTTGCCATGACCCTTGCTGAGCGGGTTGGACTAGATGCCGCAGCGGTGTCACTTGAGGAGGTGGCGGGGAAGGATGTCTTGCTGGTGAAACGCTTTGACCGTGAAAAGGGAGAGGGTGGATGGCGGCGGCGTCCTCTCGTGTCGGCGCTCACCGTATTGGCCCTGGACGAACGCTGGGCTCGCGAAGCCACTTACCCGGACTTGGTTGATCGCATCCGAGTGGATGGAGTCGAGTTCCGGAAGGACGCGACTGAATTATTCTCCCGGCTCGTGTTTAATGTGCTGATTGGCAATACCGACGATCACGCGCGAAACCATTCCTTCTTCGTTGAGGGGGCGAGCATCCGACTCACGCCCGCCTACGACGTTACACCTTTTCCCCGAGCGGGCGGCGAGGCTGGGCACGGAATGAAGATCACTCGCGACAGCAATCTTTCGAGGATCCGGCTTTGTCTCGATGCTGCTTCCGATTTTGGATTGTCGGAAGAGGAGGGGCGCTCAATCGTGGAGAATCAGGTGCGTGACATCACCGAGCACTTCGGCCTGTTGTGTGACGAAGCTAGGATGACCAAGGCGATGCGTGAGCGGCTGCTGCGGCGTGCAGTACTGAATCCCGATATCTTCGCGGGATGCGAGGACCTAGATCCGGGGAAATGGTAGGACGGCGAGGGATCGTCGCGAGCTGTGGATATCGCATCGGAGTCGACATTCCGGCTGCTCCTGTTATCGTTGATCCATCATGTGTTGCCTCCACGTGTATCTGTCGGTACGGGAATACTCAGTGAGCATCAAATTCGAAACTGTGCATAAAACTGTGTATGGCAGAGCAGGAAGCAGAAGATGCTAGCAGTGGGGAGTATGTGCTTGAAGTCCCCATTTATCTCGGTAAGCTGCTTAAAAACAACCACTTAGCAGACCGAATCCAACCGGAGGAGCCATTTTTTCAAGTGGCTATAAAACAACAAGTGGGTCTACGCCAACGATTGGGGGAAGGGCATTTTTTAAGCCTCCAGCATGAGTAGCTTCGCCTTTTTACTCAGTTTTTTTATTCGCAGCTCTTCTTTGCTGGCTTCGGAACGGGAGCCGATTTCTTTTTGAAAAACGAGTTCGAGCGGCCCTTTGCCGCGCGTGTATTTGGCACCTTTGGGAGCACCTTTCTCATGCTCACCGAAACGACGGGCAACGTCGGTAGCGATGCCGCAGTAGAGTGAACCGTCAGCACAACGGATGATGTAAACGAACCAAATGGATTTACTCATTTCTCTGCTAACCGATTGGAATTTGCTTTCTCAAGGAGTTCTTATCGGCGCATCGGTCCGGCCCCGTTCTTCGCGCTGCACGCTACGAACCATTCTTCGCCAAAGCTACGAAGCTCATGAGGGCTGGCTGGGATTGAGGTGGCGCAGTATCTGTGGTGAGCACGGCGGTGACCCGGAGTCCGTCAAGTTCTGTCACCGCACTGGACTCAACTACGTAAGCTGTAGCCCGTTCCGCATCCCGATTGCGAAACTCGCTGCTGCCCAAACTGCTCTCGCGGACAAGCCTGCTAAGGCTGCACCGAAGAAGAAGGTGGCCAAAAAAAAGACTGTTTAGAAGAAGTAATTCGACTTCAGTCTGACGTGTTAAACGTTTCGACGAAGGCGGTTTTGCGAAAGCGGATCCGCTTTTTTTGTGCCCCGCCTGCATCGCTCCCGTAGCAGAACCTTCCAGGTTTTGATCAATCACTTCCATCATCCGTCGGTGCCTCTTGCGAAGCCCACCAACAACCGTAGCACACAAGAACGCAGGTTTACAGTTCACCTGAACGAGTTTAAAAGCTGACCCTGAATGCGCGACTCACTCTCGGCACTGAGTGACTGGACTCAAACGCAGGAATGTAATCATGAATAAGCGTTTAATTTCTGGACTATCTTCACTGCTTCTTGGCACGTGTTTCATCATTTTGGAAATTGCCGCCTCAGTGTGTGTTGCTGCTGATCCAGCGTTGATGTTTGTAGGCGATATCGAGCAGCAGGGTCTCGAACCATTTGCAGACTCTCAACTCGACCAGACCTTAGAAAACACCGAGGTGGTTGCGTCACCAGTCCGTCATGGCAATCATGCACTCAAGCTGCAGCTCGACCGTCACCAAGACGCAGACAAGAAGCGCCACAGAACTGACTTTTGGATAAAAGGCATGTCCAGGAGTTTCCTAATGGAAGAGGAATATTGGTACGGATTCAGTACTTTTTGGCCCGATGACTGGGAACCCGATACGCAAGCCGAGTTGTTCGTGCAATGGATTGGGTGGCGAAATTACGGCCCTTCGCTCGCAATTTACATTTATGGAGAAGACTACTGCATTAAGAAACGCTGGGCTGCAGGGGAAACTTCTTACAAGAACCTTTGGCGAGGAAAAATTACGGAGGATAAGGGTGACTGGGTTGATTGGGTATTCCATGTCAGATGGTCTGCCGGTGAAAATGGCCTCGTTGAAGTTTGGAAAAACGGGAAGAAGATCATCACCGATGCAGGGCGAAACTGCGGGCCAGGCCAACTTGCAGACTACTTCAAGTTCGGCATATACAAATGGCCCTGGAGGGAACCGCCGGAGAAAACACCCTCTACAGTAACGCGGAGAACTCTCTATATTGATGAGATAAGAATAGGCGATAAGAATGCCAGTTACTATTTGGTGTCGCCGCCATCAATGATCCAAACTCCTTAATCGCCCAGAAAAAAACGGCCCAATTGGGTAAAGGCAAGGATTGAACCCGTCCCCCCTCTCTTTATGCGAAGGGCTCATCAAGATGAAATCACACCCGCGATCCGCTCACTTCCCAGCATCCCCGGATGAGCTCCCGCGCCCGACTGAATTTGCTTTTTCAAGGAGTTCTTATCGGGGCGTTGGTCCTACCCTGT
>CAXBMX010000071.1:0-10439 GCA_963977055.1 uncultured Verrucomicrobiales bacterium | reverse complement strand
AACCGGGCGTATTCACTCCGCTGTAGGCGGTCTCTGTGAGGCCGGGAGACGCGTTCGGATATCGCACGACGTCCGCCCGGGGTCACAGACCCCAGCTACATAGCGTTCATTGGAATCGGGCGTATTCACTCCGCTGTAGGCGGTCTCTGTGAGGCCGGGAGACGCGTTCGGATATCGCACGACGTCCGCCCGGGGTCACAGACCCCAGCTACATAGCGTTCATTGGAACCGGGAGTGTTCTATCCGGACCCCGACTGCAGATGCTGGATTCCAAATTGCCATTCTTGCCCATAGACTAACCCGAAAAAGCGGCCGGACGGATCAGAAGAAGAGCGTTCCGACCATTGGATTCCCACTTTTCGCGACGGGATGGAGGGAGAAATGTCAGGTCGGTGCTGCGCTGGAATCCTTCTTTTTCAAGGTATCCTGCGGCCTGGGTGGATAAGGCAAAAAGCTGATCTGCGGCAAGTTCGGTGGCTCGTTTGATGGCTGCCTCAACGAGAATCTTTCCGTAGCCTTGATCGGTGTGACCTTTTTTAACGAAGAGGCAGGCTAGCTCAGCTTTGTTGTCGTCGGCAAAGTAGTGAACCGCGACGCATCCGACGACGTTGCCGTCTATTTCGACGACGATGTAATCTTCGATGGCTGAGAGAATTTCGGAGCGATCTCGTGACACCAATTGATCGTCCTCCATGGCGCGGTGGATGAGGAGATACAATTCATCAACGTCGAGACGGCTTGCGGGGCGGACCTTCTGATAGGCGTCGGAATAGACCATCACGCCGACTCCTTCATTGCTGAAAAGTTCAGCGAGAAGGGCATCGTCGCTGCGACTTCCAATGAGATGAACTCTGGCGGTGCCATCGCGGGTGGCAATGGCACCCTGTTTTAGCTTGGATGCCAGGTTGGGGGAAAGTTCTGGATTTCCGGCGATGAACTGGAGGGCTTCTTCTCCTGAAAATTGCGAGAATTCGGAAGCTAACCCGGCGCGTGGGTCATCGCTGGAAATGAAGAGAATTTTGGAAGCCCCCAAAGCGGTGGCGACTTCGCGGGCGACGAGGTCGGAGTTGACCCGCAGGGTTTGTCCGTCGGCATCGAATCCGAGGGGTGGGACGACCGGAAGGATTTCCTGATCGAGGAAGCTCTGCAAGACACTGGCGTCGATACGCTCAATGGTCCCGGTGAGTCCTGCGTCGATTCCATTAATGATTCCGGCAGGGTGTGCGTGGATGGCATTGGCAGTGGCCGCCTGAAGCTTGACGGTGGTCAGGCTCTGCATCACGGAATTGCTGAGCCGGGAAATGGCGTCCATGCTCACTTCAAGGGTGGCTTCGTCGGTGACTCCGGTTCCGTCGAAGTTGGAAAGTTCGATTTCTCGTTTTTCGCCAAGAGCTTTGACCTGGGCTGCGGCACCGTGAACGAGGACCACTTTGATATTGAGTGATCGGAGTACAGCAAGGTCGAGGAGGATATTGGAGAAATCAGGCGAGTCGATGACGGCTCCGTCCAACGCGACGACGAAGGTGCGACCCCGAAACTGGGGGACATATTGAAGGATCGCTCTGAGGTCGCTGAAGTTCATTCTTTAGTCGCAGGGAAGACTTCCTGCGATGCGGCAAATTTAGGCTATTAGCCTCTTTTTGCATGGGTTTTCCTTATCAAATGCGTCGCGATGGATGAACTCAGGTCTCTTAATAGGGCCGAACATGGCTCGGCATCGAATTGACGAAGTGTCGTCTGAGGATTTGCCATTTGTGTCAGGTGTTGATAGAGATCATGCGCACGTCTTAAAATGGAGGATTTTGCATTCATCAAACTGGCCCCAAACCGCTATCTTTGCGGAACTGGCCCTTTTGCGTCCTCAAGTAAGCTTCCGGAGGGTGGCGGAAGCGCTTTTTACCGGAATGATTTTGAATTATCTGATCCTGAGCCGTGGAAAATACCGGAGCAGGTTTTTGAAACAGCGGACCTTCGGTTGTTGTTGCCGGATAATGGCGCCACCGCTCTCCCGGAGATAGCTTGGTCAGGGCTCGGTGATGCGGATGTTCGCGGAATCTTTGAAGAAATCCTTGATCATATTCGCGAGGGAGGACTCACGAAGTCGGTTCCAGTATTGACTGAACGCGGGATTTTGCATCGGGGCGAGCCTGCCGCTTTGGTTAAAGCGATCATTGGCGCACCGGATTCGTTGTCAGGATACGGGTATCGCGAGGGGAATACCGGGATGATAGGGGCGACTCCGGAGCAATTATTTTCGGTGAAAGACGGCGTTCTTGAAACGATGGCTCTCGCTGGCACTGCTCCGAGGCATGAGGTGGCAGATTTCCCCAACGACCCAAAAGAGATCAGGGAGCATGAGTTGGTGGCCGAATATCTTGAAGAATTACTTTCCCCCCTGGGGGATATTGAGCGGGATGAACGGACGTTATTGGACTTGGGTTCGATCGTTCATTTTATCACAAGAATACGGGTGAAGCTCCGCGAGGGTGATCATGACTTGACCGAATTGGTGAAGCAGTTGCATCCGACTCCAGCCTTGGGCGCTTGTCCGCGGGGGGAGGGAGCATTGAACCAGTTGCTTGAGTATCGAAAGAAACTTCAGGTGCCGGAAGATTTTGGCGCTCCTTTTGGGGCCTTCCACGACGGGGCGTTTCAGGCTCTTGTCGCGATCAGAAACGTTTCCTGGAATGGGCGCGATGTGTTCTTGCCCAGCGGAGTGGGTCTGGTGGAAGGCAGTCGATTTGATCGGGAATGGCGTGAACTGGCGTTAAAACGAAATTCGGTGAAGTCTCTCCTCGGCGTATGACTCGAAACGCTGAACTTGCCGGGGCAACTCTTGGGCATTTGATTGCACTGGGGGTCCGGGATTTTGTTGTTTGCGCCGGAGCCAGAAATGCTCCTCTGGTAACCTCTTTATTGGCGGCGAGTGAGAGTAAAGGGCTGCGGGTTTGGCATCATTTTGATGAAAGGACCGCTTCGTTTTTTGGATTGGGTCTGGCCCGTTCGAGGGATGAGCCGGTGGTTGTTTTGACCACGTCAGGAACAGCGGCGGCGGAATTATTGCCCGCTGCGATTGAAGGATACTACGAGGGGGTTCCGCTGATTTTGGTTACGGCTGACCGGCCGGAATGGTATCGGGGCAGTGGCGCTCCGCAGTCGATCGAACAAAAGGGGTTGTATGGGATTTATGCACCGCTTGCGATTGATGTTCAGCGTCGTGGGGATTTGAGCTGGGTCGTTAAGTGGGACCGGAAGGCTCCGCTGCATCTCAATGTTTGCTTCGAAGAACCGGCTCCGAATGATTGCTTGGTGGACTTTCGAACGGTGGTGGTGCCGGAACCGGCGAGACGGATTCCGGGTCAAGATGAAGTCGATCGACTGGAGCGTTTTGTTTCATCGCGGCAGCGTATGGTGGTGATCGTAGGCGCTCTACCAAAAAGCTGGAGGGAATCGGTGGAACTGTTTCTCAACGAACTAGGGGCGCCGGTCTGGGCGGAAGCTATCAGTGGTTTACGTGAGAGTGAGGTATTAGCGCCCCAATTGATCAGGCAGGAGCATCAAGTCGGAGTAATTAGGCCTGACAGTGTGCTTAGAATTGGGGGGATCCCAAGTTTGCGCTACTGGCGTGATTTGGAGACACTCAGGGGTATTGAGGTCTTGTCAGTGACGCGGCAGCCGTTTCCGGGTTTGGGGCGAGACTCCGAGCTGCTGCTTTGCGATCAATTTCCTTTAACGAGGAATGTGACTCAACCGGGTTGGGTCGATGATGTTACCCTGTTTGGTCGGGGGAATTTGGATGCTTTTCTAGATCAGCATCCAAAGTCGGAGCCTGCCATGATGCGTGCTTTGGCTGATGCTATTCCGAGTCAGGCCATGGTATTTTTGGGCAATAGTTTGCCGATTCGAGAGTGGAACTTATCGGCATCGGTTGAGCCGGGGCATCCGCTCTGTTTTGCCAATCGCGGTGCCAATGGGATTGACGGCGAGGTGGCTACTTTTCTCGGCATGTCAGAAGGGAACGCCGAGGCCTGGGGGATATTTGGGGACCTGACGGCGCTCTACGATCTGAATGCACCTGCCGTATTGCCACAACTGGATGATTGTGAGCGCCGTATCGTTGTTA
Source organism: uncultured Verrucomicrobiales bacterium (assembly GCA_963977055.1). Classification (GTDB taxonomy): domain Bacteria; phylum Verrucomicrobiota; class Verrucomicrobiia; order Verrucomicrobiales; family DEV007; genus Arctic95D-9. The sequence continues at coordinate 6,316 of CAXBMX010000071.1, read as the reverse complement.
TGAACAATGGCGGCGGCAGGATTTTTTCGAGGCTCCCTTCGATGGCCGGGTTAAGTCCGGAAGAAAAAGCGGTGACGGAGAATCACCACCGGCAGAGGTTCGATAGTTGGGCTTCCATGTGGGGGATGGATTATGTATCTTGGAGGGCAGGAAAGCCGGTTCCAGAAATTTCGGGTAAGAATGTATTAATAGAAGTTCTGTTGGAGAACGGTCCAACGGAATCGTTTTGGAAAGAGATGAGATGAGTGAGATTCCGATCGTCGCACTGCATGGAAACGTAGGCACGGCAGATGATTGGGCGCGACTGGGAATTCCAAATTTGGAGGCGCTGGATCTGTGGTCGTTTTCCGATTTGTCGCTCGACGAGTTTTCTATGTTCCTTGCTGAGGAACTGGTCGATAAAGACGAACGACCGCTGATTGCAGGGTATTCGTTGGGCGGACGTCTCGCCTTAGAGTCGATGGCCAGGTTTCCTGAGAGATGGTCAGGGGCGGTGATTCTGTCGGCCAATCCGGGGCTCTCGGACGCGGCTGGCCGGAAGACGAGATTCTCGGCTGATGAAGAATGGGCGCAAAAGGTGAGGACGGTGCAATGGTCGGATTTTCTGAAGGAGTGGAATGCTCAGCCAATTCTGGCCGGCTGCCCGATTTCTGAGGGACAGACGGCGTTGGAGTCGCGGCGCGAGGCAGTTGCGATGGGTTTCGATTACTGGTCGTTGGGGCATCAGGGCGACCTCAGAGAAGCGTTGAAGAGCTTTAAGGCTCCGGTTCTTTGGATTTCGGGGGAGAACGATTCGAAGTATCGCGCTTTCGGAGAGGAGATGGCGGATGTGTTTGAGGACTATCGACACGTCGTTCTGGCCGATCATGGACATAGATGTTTGTCTCCGGCTGCTGCTGCTGCTATAGCAGATTGGAGAGCCGATCAGTAGCCGATCGGAAAACCAAGTAACAAAAGAGTCTTTGAGCCGTTCCTGTGACGTAATCTCTTTGCGAGTTCCTGCTTCCTCGCTAGAATTCATGACACATGAACTGGATATCCGCTCACGACTTCGAAGACCTCCGTTACGAAAAATCGGAGGATGGCCAGATTGCCAAAATAACGATCAATCGCCCTGAGGTGAGAAATGCGTTTCGACCTCAGACGGTGAAGGAGATGCTGATTGCTTTTGATTTGGCACACGAAGACCAGACGGTCGGTGCGATCATTTTGACCGGTGAGGGAGATCTCGCATTTTGTTCAGGTGGGGATCAGAAGGTGCGAGGCCACGCCGGATATATCGGGGAAGACGGGATTCCCCGTCTCAATATACTGGACGTTCAGAAAAAGATCAGGGGCCTTCCCAAACCTGTCGTAGCGATGGTGGCTGGTTATGCGATCGGTGGCGGACACGTGCTTCATATCGTGTGTGATCTCACGGTTGCAGCGGACAACGCGAAGTTTGGACAAACGGGACCGAAAGTGGGCTCGTTTGATGGTGGCTTAGGATCCAGTTATCTGGCCCGGATCGTGGGGCAGAAAAAGGCCCGGGAGATCTGGTTTCTTTGCCGGCAGTACGATGCGCAACAGGCTTTGGATATGGGGCTGGTCAATACGGTGGTTCCGCTCGAGAAACTTGAGGAGGAAACGGTGCAGTGGTGTCGCGAGATGCTCGATCATTCGCCGATGGCATTACGATGCCTCAAGACGGCGCTCAATGCTGACTGTGATGGTCAGATGGGGCTGCTCGATCTGGCCGGGAATGCAACGCTGCTTTACTACATGTCGGAAGAGGCCAAGGAAGGTAAGAATGCGTTTGTTGAAAAACGAAAGCCCGACTTTTCGAAGTTCCCTCGAGTCCCGTAAGGAGTGGAGCGACGCCTCTTTTTCTTGATCTTAATCTTTTTCTTACTCTTCTGGTGAAGCGATGGGAGCAGAAAAGGTGAGGGGGAAAGATAGAGAAAAAGAAAAGGATTAAGAACAAGATTAAGATCAAGAGCAAGAGTTTGATATGAACGCCTGGATCCTCGCAGCACGACCTAAGACGCTCCCGGCTGCGGTGGTTCCGGTCTGGGTGGGTTCGATGCCTTTACTGACCGATGGCGATCAGGCGACGGGTTCGTGGCTGCTGTTCTGGTCAACCTTGGTGAGTTGTCTTTGCATTCAGATTGCGACGAACTTGTTTAATGACGCCATCGATTTTGCGAAAGGAGCCGATACAGCGAAGCGGTTAGGGCCGAAGCGGGCGACGGCATCGGGACTGCTTTCGCGGCGGTCAGTGATGCTGGGCGCAATGGGGTTTTGTCTTTTGGCGGTTATCATTGCTGTGCCATTGTTAGTGGAGCGAGGTTGGCCCATTGCTGTGATCGGAATGGTGTCGTTGTTTTTTGCTTACGGTTATACAGGCGGACCGTTTCCGCTGGCCTACCGGGGAATGGGGGAGCTATTCGTGATTCTTTTCTTCGGTTTTGTGGCGGTTCTTGGCTCCTATTATGTTCAGGCGGGAGTGTTAGGCGGTCGATCGATCTGGATTCTTGGATTGCAGTGCGGGCTTTATTCCAGCGTGCTAATAGCAATCAACAATCTACGCGACAGAGGTGAGGACAAAGGGACGGGAAAGAGGACGATGGCGGTTCGATTTGGATCTCGTTTTGCTCGAATTGAAATTGCGATTTTCTGCCTTGTTCCAAGTTTTCTGTATCCTATTCTGGGTGAAGGCGATCAACGGGCTTTTACGGCTCTATTTCTTTCTCTGCCGCTTGCTATCATTATTTCTTTGCTCATTTTTAAGACAAAACCTGGACCTGCTTACAATAAATATCTCGCGCTGGGGGCGCTCCAACTGCTGCTCTTTGGAGCCCTGGCTGTGCTCGCGATCGCTTAAATTATGAATGTGCCGTTCTATTGCGAATACACGCTGCAATCATCGGTCACTCTGAACTCTCGAAGTGAGCGGAGGGAGCATCAGGGGGCCTTAATCCGGATAGATTCTGGATATGGCTGTATTCATCCGTGGCCGGAATTGGGAGATCTGCCCATCGCGGAGCAGTTGGCTCGGTTGAGAGAGGGGAAGTCGACTCCGTTGATCCGGCAGGCGCTGCATTGTGCTGAGGTGGACGGGGCCGCGCGTGTCGCCGGACGATCTCTATTTGAAAATCCAATTCCTCCGAGTCATTGGCTGGTCTTGCCGGGAGATGATCCTGAGGTCGCGACGAGTGAGGGTTTTTCGGTGGCGAAGATTAAGTTGGGTCGCGATCTGGATGAGGAGCGAAAGAGCGTGGCAAGATGGGTGGCAGCAGGAATGCGAGTAAGATTGGATTTTAACGAGAGCCTTTCACTGAGTGCCTTTCTGGAGTTCTGGTATGGCTTGGGCGATCTGCGAGATTCGATCGAGTATCTGGAGGACCCGACGGAGTGGGTCAGGGGCCACTGGTCGACGCTGAAGGATGCGGGAATTCCTATTGCGGTGGACCGCGAAGTCGAGGCGAGATTTGAATCCGAATACGTTGCAGTGGTGAAGCCGGCTCTTTCGGGGTGGGTGCCTCCGGCGCCTGAGCGATTTTTGGTGACCTGTTATATGGAGCACGCCATGGGGCAGATGTGGGCTGCGGCTGAGGCGTCCCGGATCGCTGCTGAATTGAGTAGCGATCGGCTTTTGGAATGTGGATTGCTCGCTTATCGTTGTTTTGAGACGGATCAGTTTTTTGATCGCTTCGAAGTTCGCGATACCCGTTTGATAAGTCCCGGAGGAACCGGGTTGGGATTTGATGATTTGTTAGAAAAGCTGCCTTGGAAACGACTGGACTAGCCTGCGACGGATTCTGGGAATCTGACGAGATTGATCTTCGGCTGAATCCGGGGCGGATGATTAATACGGAAGGGTTGCTTCCGTTTTTGGCATCTGACTGTGGAATTCAATCTGCCGTTGTCATGGCGACTTCGGGGTCGACTGGAGAATCAAAGTTCGCGGTGTTGTCAAAGCGGGCATTACTTCATTCAGCTGGCGCAGTGATCAGGCATTGTGAATTGGAGAAGGCCGATGTCTGGCTTTCGAGTCTGTCAGATTTTCATGTGGGAGGTCTGGGGATTTATGCGAGGGCCTATGTGGCGGGAGGAAAGGTTGAAGAGTTATTGCCAGGAAAATGGGATCGAAGTGGCAGGAGATTGGTGGAGGCTTGTCAGGCTTCCGGGGCGAGTCTGACTTCTATGACGCCGACTCATTTGCATGATTTGGTGGTTGGGTCAGTGAAGGCTCCATTGGGGTTGAGAGGCGTTTTTCTGGGGGGAGGTCGGATTGATTTGGCCCTGGTTGAGCGGGCCATAGAACTGGGATGGCCGATCTGGCCGAGTTATGGAATGACGGAGGCCTGCTCGCAAATCGCGACGAGCACCGATGGGGAGTCCGAGTGGCTGCCAGTGCTGGAAGAATGGGAGTGTCAGATTTCTCCTGAGGGAAGACTGGCAATTCGAGGTGATGCCTTATTTTCGGGATACGCTTCGAAGCAGAGTGGTGAGTGGAGATTTCAGCCTGCTCTGGACGAGGACGGCTGGTTTGAAACGGGGGATAGGTGTGAACTGAATGACGGCCGGCTTCGGTTCCTTGATCGAGCAGACGATGTGGTGAAGATCTCAGGGGAATTGATTTCATTGTCCCGGGTTAATGATATCGCGGAACGAGCTGCCGTTGAATTTGGGGCGGAGGCACAAGTTGTTGCGGTTCCTGATGCACGTCGTGAGAACTCACTGGTCATGATTGGATCCGTCCTCCAGGGGCGGGCAACTCTGTTGTTGGATCAAGTGAACGCTGAACTTGATAGCATTGAAAAAGTGGATCGTGTTCTAGTCGTTGAAGAACTGCCTCGAACCGAAATTGGAAAGCTCGATCGAGCAAAATTGTTGCAGTTGGCGATGGGTCAAGCTTGCGATTAATTTTGCCAGCCGACTGGTTGGATCCAAGCCTGTTCCTTCTGTTCGGGGAAGGATGCATTTGGGTGCTTGCGAGTCGAAGTGACTGTGGCGCGAAGGTAGAGGGCATCGTCCGGCAGTTTAAAAGAGGGATTACTACCCACTACTGATTCAAAAATTTCGCCTATTCCAGTGACCTCTTTGCTAGCGTCGTAATCCGTTCGGGTGCCGATGAATTCAGTGGTGAACTCGACTCCTTCGATGGGTTTAATTTGGAGAGAGAGCGTTTGCTTAGATTCGTCGAAGTGAATGGAATCAAGTTCAACGCCAGAGCTTGCGTAAAATCTTCCGTCCTTCATAGCGGTGACAATGGAATCTCCGTCAAGAGAAGTGGCCCCCACCACTACCCAGCCTCTGCCGGGAGATACATCGCCTCCATGATAGGTGTGCGAATCGTCAGTAGCGACGCCGAGGAGCGGTGGATAGTCCAGTTCCGCCAGTCGTATCGTATTGGCGATATCCCAAATGGATTCGTCGCCGGGCCGCTTCTCGTCACCGAGATGATTGATCCCGGGATGACCATTGTATATTTCAAAAAATGCCCCTTCAGCGACAGTGGCGAGATCGTCGGCGGTGAGAGACCATCTGAAGTTCGGATGATTGAGATGGGCCAGGATTGGAGAGTTGGATGATTCTGCGTAGGCTTTGACTTTTTGAAGGCTACTTCGCATCACCTCAGAAGCAGAAAGGTTGGGATCTTTAATCGCGGCGATCGGCTCAGAGATGTTGAGCACGTTGATGTGGACGGGTAAATTTCCGAGGGAGGTGTTCGAGATCTCTTCGGCTGGGAGGAGGTAGAACTGGCCAGGTTTTTCCAATGCGTCGCGGCATTGCTCCAGCGTTTTTAATCGAATGCCTTTGATTCCATCGCGGGTTTCCCATTGGATCCAATCACTTCCGAAGCGGGCTTCGCATTTTGAAATGGCGTCGCGCCCGATCGCTCGCTGGCGTTTTTTGATGGACTCGATATCCATCCACATGTCTCCATTTTGCAAAACGTTGTGATCACTGATAGCAATGAAATCGTAGCCGCGGCTGCCGTACCAATCGAAAATCATTTCAGGGAAGTCATTCCCATCACTCCAGAGGGAATGAGTATGAGTATTCCCCTTGAACCAGTTGCGGGTGTCGAATTCCTCCGCTTGAAGGATTAGACAGGGAGCTAAGAGCAAGGAGAGGATTAGTCGCATCATTGCCAGCAGGATAACCGTTGGGAAAGCGGCAGGGCAATGCGGTTGAGATGGCCTATTCAAGTGGCCAGGAGCGAATTGGACTTGATGCGTTGACCAGGCCTTTGCCGATCGGTAGCTGGTAGCTGGTCTCTTCGAGGCCGGTTGAGACGCGTTCGGATTATCAAACGAGGTTCGCCCCC
>CAXBMX010000070.1:0-11889 GCA_963977055.1 uncultured Verrucomicrobiales bacterium | reverse complement strand
TCAGCAAAGTGACTCAAGCTGGACAGAAGAAAGATTCCAACAGCAGAGCCTGGCTTTACCGTTCGGCTCTCGATCAAATGCTGAAGATCATCTCGACCCAGAGCTGAACCTTTTCATACAGGAGGTTCGGCATCTCCCGCCGGACGATGCAGCGGAAGTTGAAAGAGATGGGACTGATCGAGAACTAGCCTGATGGCGCTCACTTCGCACGAATCGTTCCGCCATGAGTGCTGCGGGAACCTTGCATGAAACGCGTGAAATCGCGCTTACCGTCAGCGATCGTAAAAGTGTTCATGTCATTCGTCCCCCACTCGAACTGAAAAGCCATAGGAGAGACAATTTCGAATTCCTTCTCCATGATCTCACGACCGTCAGCAACAACGCGGACCTCATCACCTTTAAAGGTCAGGACCACTTCTTTTACGGATGTTCCCTCCCACCTGAACTCTCTTCCCTGGAGCCATACCTGCAAAGACTCCTCTCCCGTCGGCTCTTCGTTTAAAGTGACTCTTGCCGCCTCGACTCCGAGTTCCAGCTGTTTTTGAAGCGCTTCAATCTCCGCCCGAATTGCCAGCGCCGCGTCGAGATTGTTCTCCTGAATAAATTTCCCCTGCAATCGTTGGAGGTGCTCAAGGTATTTCTGGTGAATCGGTGCCGTTACCCGATCGAGGGCCTTTTCGTAGTTGGTGCGTGAATTGATTAGTTCCGCAGGCTCCTCCCCCAACGCAATTGCGTTGGGGGCCAACGAGAAAAATAGAATCGAAAGACATCTGGCAAAATTCTTCATCTCACTGATATCCCAAATCGCGCCGCGAATGTCAATCCCGCCTGACCCCTTAAAAGCTTAAAACCCTGACCCTTAAAACCCGGCTACATAGAGGCCCGATTGTGGAATAAGTGAGAGGGGTGATCCCTGTCCGCGCCCATTGCCTGGAGCTGAATATTGGAAGTACCAAGGGGTGTCCACGATCCCTTAATAATTAACCTGTCCTTGAGGACTGCTGAGGACTGCTGAGGACTACTGAGGACTGCTGAGGACTGCTGAGGACTACGGTTACCCATGTCTCGGGTTCGTTTGTTATCCATGTCCCGGGTTCATACCAATCCCTGAAAAAAGAGTATCGAATTTGGCGACGCAATTGCGCTAAATGCGTTCAACATCGACTTCGACAGTCAGCTTTTGGTTGCCGCTACCGATGAATGTTCCGCGGAGTGGCCGGACATCGAAGTAGTCCCGACCATGCGCGATTTTTATATGTTGGTGGCCGGGTAGTTTGTTGTTGGTCGGATCAAATCCAACCCATCCGGTTGCTGAAGTGTAGACTTCGAGCCATGCGTGGCTGGCGTCGGCTCCCTGAAGTTTTATTGTTCCGGGTGCAGGAATGGTTTCCAGGTATCCACTTACGTACCGAGTTGGAATGTTGAGCCTCCGAAGGGCGGCAATCATCACGTGGGCGAAGTCCTGACAGACCCCCTTTTTCTGATCGAGCACGGTTTGCAAGGGCGTCGAGTTTTCGGTGGCTCCCGCTACGTATTGGAATTCGGTGAAGACGCGAAACATCAATTCGTTTACCAAATCCATGATCTCCCGGCCCGGGGTGAGGCTGGGATTTAGAAAAAGATCCAGATCAGGCAGCGATGGGCAAGGGAGCGTCGGAAGGAGGTAATTACCAAGGCAAACCCCGGTGTCATCTTGAGCGATCATCACGGCTCGATCGTAAAGGCGATCCCAGGGCTCTCCGCTGTCTGGTAAAACGGGAGGAGCGGACGATTTCTCAACGGTGAATGTGGAAATAACTTCAAGTTGTTCGTGAGAACCCTGAATCGCGAAGTAATCAGTTGGGTTGCCGAAATAGTCTTTTCGGACGACCTGAAAATGAGGTGTCGGTGTGACGTTGAGCTGATGGGAGAGAACTTCCTGCACCTTGTCTTCACGGGGGGTGAGATGGGCATGGCTGTGGCACAGATCAATGCGCCCAGAGTAGTGGTAGGCGGTCAGGTGTCTGACTCGGTAACGAACGGTTGCACTCATATGTTCTCTTCAGCGTGGCTAAAATAGGATACCGTTAAGGCATCGGAGAGCGCTGAGAGAAACCCCTGCATTTCATCGAGCATGGCCAGAGTCGATTTACGTTCGAAGTGGCCGTTTTCCATTTCTGATGTGAATTCGGAAACTCGCGCAATCCAAGGATCGATCCGGTCCCGGGGATGCTCGTGATGTCCGGGCGAAGGTAGCTTAAGAAGGACGTGACTGAGTCGATGCAGCAGATTCGAACCTGATCGCGGATAATCTTGTTCGCCAAGCAAGAGGCGGACGGTCAATTCAGTTGAAGGTGTCTCATGAAACTTGCTTTGAAACGTTCTGACACTGTCGAGTATATATAGAATCGATTCGTTGAAAAAGGTGCTCATGTCCTCGCTAAATTTCGTTTTCAGCAAAAAGCGAAGCAGGCCGCAGATAACAAACAATCGCTCCAGGCGACGACCCGCATCGAGCAGCGCCCAACCTTCGTCTCGCGTCATGCTGTCGAGATTCAGTCCAAGGAATGCTGAAAGGTTCAACTGCAGCATTTTCAATTTCGAGTCGAATCGAGTCTCGAGAGGTCCGCCTGAAGCCGGAGAGTTCCATTCATTGAGACAGGAACTGATGGCCAGCGTGCTTGCAGGCGACCATTCCTCCCGGGTTGTTTGAGTGGCATTATAAAAACGATTGAGATTGTAGGGAACGCTAACCGTGCAGTTGGGATCCTCCAGAATCAGTCGAAGCCGGTCGTCCGTGCCTTTCGCCTTTTTTGCCGGATTTTTGGTACCAAAAATGCCAAAAAGTGCTTTTAGAAGGAACTTTTCATGCTTCTGACCGAAGTCTTCATCGTGAGAGAAGCTACTGATTTGAACGTCGACGATTCTGGCTGCAAAACGTGATATGACGTCAACACGCTCAGCGTAGCGGCCGGTCCAAAAGAGGTTTTCGCCAGTGCGACTCGGCACGATGTCTGGGGTGGCGAGGTGAGTGAGGCTCAGCGCGGATGAAATACTGAAGGGCTTTTCCACGATGGGAGAGCGAACCCAGACGTCTTTTGATTCTCCGCATTCACGGGTGGAAACAACGACTCCCTCAGCGTTGCTAACTCGGGCCAGGCCACCGGGCATGACTTGCGTGGTGTTGTCTCCGTCTTTGAACGAAAACATCCGCAAAACTCCGCCGCGGGGAACCAGTTGATTGCCGCGAGAAGTTGGAATCGTGGATATTAAGAGCTCATCCTGACCCACAAATCTATTTGGGGATGCCATGATTTGCGATTTTAAATCGGACAACTCCCCGGCTGAAAGTCGGCTGCCGTATCTGGTGCTGAAGTCGTGATGATATCCGGCCGGTTTGATCACCATCGATGATAGATTGGTCAATACATGGCTCAGAGCTTCGGGCTTCCCACACCACCAGGTTGCGACAGGGGGGATCAGCAAATCTTCGTCCAGGAGCGAGCGGCAAATCTTTGGCAGATAGGGATAGAATCCGGGCGACTGGAGAACCTCCGAGCCGGGGTGACTTGCCACAGCAACGCCGCCGCCGCGAATTGCTTCGAAAAGCCCCGCAGTGCCGCGTGCCCAGGCATTTTCAGATTCGAGTGAGTCCATGTCGCGTCCCGGCATCGTTTTCCAAATCACGTCGACTGGAACCAAGCCATTGAGGGCTTTAATCCAAACACGTCCGTCGCGGACAGTGAGATCAGATGGGTGAACCCGCGAAATTCCGCAATAATTGGCAAGAAATCCAATTTCTGAATCTTGACCCGATTCAGATGGATCCAAAATAACGACCTGTGGCGCGCCCGAACCCGACGGTGCGCATCGACCCAGATAATCAAACCAATCCGTGAAAAATTGACCGATTCGCCGAATACCGCATCGTCCGAAAAGGCGTGGCAAAACTTTGTTCACGACGGTGCGATTCTCGAGAGCCAACCCGAGTCCAAAAGGGGAATCGAAACGGTCGTTTACGACAAAGGTTTGTCCTGCTGAATCCCGGGCAACATCGAAGGCCGAAATTCCAAGTCCGATAACGCCGTTTCCCGGGGGTAGGTTATGAAGTGATCGAAGGAAGCCGCGATGGCTCAATAAGATCTCGGCAGGGAAAAGTCCCTCTTTTAAGGTTCGTTGAGGCCCGTAGATATCTTTGAGCAGTTCTTCGAAGAGTCGATTTCGTTGAGAGATTCCGGCTTCAAAAACAGCCCATCGTTCTGGCGAAATAATCCAGGGAATAGGTCCAAGGGTCCAGCCCTTTTCGTTCGATTCGTCGAGACTTGCCGGGCGATACGCCAGTCCACGTTCACGCGAAATTCGGGCAGCGACAGTTTTCCAATCGATCAATGTATCCAAACCGTGACGATTGATCGATTCAAAAAGATCATACCACTCCGGTTCGACTGCTCCGTCAGGAGACAGTGCTTCGTCGCGTCGATTCCCTTGAGACGTGTATGCAAGAGCAGATGCCAGACTTTTAGGTGAAGCGCGATTCGCGAACATCTCTGAATCCATGGTGGATGATATGCAAAATAGGCCCTGCTGCTAGCAGAAGATGCTACAAAAAATGGAACTTAAAGTTGCGCTGTATAATCGACGAAAGTTAAAGCAATTTTCGAACCAATAGGGTTGATTTGATGAAACAACCCTGTTAAATCGTGGAAATCAAAATTCTGCTATAGCTCTCAGATCCAGGGTGTTAGGGCATTCAGCATGACATTTTTCCTGAGGAATGTATCCGACCGCCTGGCCTCCCGGAATGGGTTCGAACGTGCCCGGAGAGACTCCCGAAACGGCGATTGGAGTGGCCGTGGTCATTATGCCAGCAGTATGACCATGTTCCCAGAATCGTGTCAGACGACGAGTTTCAGCCTCGCGAGCATTGATAGGAAACGTTTCGTATCCTCTCCCACCGGGGTGTCCTACGTGGTAGACACAGCCGCCCAGTGACTTCTGGTTTCGGGTGTCGATGAGATCGAAAACGAGTTTGGATTGAGCTTTGATCGAAGGGTGAAGCGCGGAAATCGGGTCCCACGCTTTAAAACGAACGCCTCCGACCCATTCTTCCTGAATTCCGGTTTTGCAGAGCGGCACGTGGCGGCCATTGCACGTCAGTATATGACGGGTCTCGGTGATGCCTTTGACTTTTACCTGAAGTCTTTCCACCGATGAATCAACAAAACGTGAAGTTCCCTGACTGGTCGATTCCTCGCCGAGAACATGCCAGGGCTCGAGTGCCGTTCGGATTTCGACTTCAATTCCTGCGGGCGAAATCGTGCCTACCCGAGGAAAACGGAATTCGAAAAACGGCAGTAACCAATCTTTTTGGAACGGAATTCCGGCACGATTTAGATCATCACAAACGTCATCGATATCATCCCACACCCAATTTGGGAGGAGAAATTTATCGTGCAGGGTGGTGCCCCAGCGGACCAATGGATATCGGTAGGGTGTTTCCCAACAACGGGCAAGAATCGAGCGAACAAGCAGGGATTGCACCAATGCCATATGCCGGTGCGGAGGCATTTCGAAGCCACGTAATTCGAGCAAGCCGAGCTGCCCCGTTTTGGAATCCGGCGAACACATTTTGTCGATGCAGAATTCGGCGCGGTGCGTGTTGCCTGTCAGATCGGTAAGCAAATGCCGCAAGGTGCGGTCGATCATAATCGGCTCGCCAACGCCGTTGTGAAGCGATTCCAATGCGATGTCGAGTTCGAAGAGACGATCATCGCGGGATTCATCGACCCGTGGGGCCTGGCTGGTTGGGCCAATAAACAACCCTGAAAAGAGATAGGAAAGACCAGGATGATGTTGCCAATAGGCGATCATACTCGCCAATACTTCAGGGCGGCGGACGAAGGGGCTTTCAGAAGGAGTTGCTCCTCCAATGACAACGTGATTCCCACCACCAGTACCGGTGTGGCGGCCGTCGAGCATGAATTTTTCTGCACAAAGTCGCGACAAACGAGCCTCTTCGTAGAGAGTCTCCGTTCGCTCTACGAGTTCTTCCCACGAGCTGGATGGATGTATGTTCACCTCAATCACGCCCGGGTCAGGCGTGACTTTCAGGCATTCGAGTCGTGGGTCTTTTGGTGGCTCGTAGCCTTCGATGATGACCTTCAGCTCTGTTTTTTCTGCTGCTTTTTCAACTCCGGCAAGCAATTCGAGATAGGCTTCGAGAGTTCCCGTAGGTGGAAAGAAAACGTGCAATCGGCCTTCGCGGCTTTCAATGCTCAACGCTGTGCGCGGGGTCCATTCGTTATTTCTAGGGGTGTCGACTCGATTGGCGTATTTTTTTAGCGGATCGGCTTCGAGTTCTTTCCACTCCGTTTCCATCGGAGAGCGTTCTTCGATGACGTCTTCCTCAGTCGCCTTGCGGATGGAGTCGAGAGGTAGTCTGAATCCCATTGCGGATGAGCCGGGGATCATATAGAGCGCCCCGCGTTTCATCTCCCACTTTGCACCGGTCCAAAGTCCGGTCGACTCTTTGTGAAACATGGGCAAAACGTAGCCCGTCGGCACATCGAGTCCGCGTTTGGTTAATTTCGCGATGGTACGGCGCTCAAGCGAATCATCCTCTTCAGATTCTGCTTCGCTTTCAAAATGAGGCAACGTGCTCGCTTTCCACCGGTAATATTCAATGTCCTCCAAAGCGGGGGTGACGCAGCTCTTTTGAATGCCGAGCACTTCCGTGATGGCCTCGGCAAGGATCCGGGATTCGTCGAATCCATAGTCGCCGGGTTTTGCTGGATCGCCCTGAGTTCCTTTCGAACGCCACAGTGGGTAGCCATCTTTTCGCCAAAACACACCGTATGCCCAACGTGGGACCGGTTCGCTGGGATACCATTTCCCCTCGCCGAACCAGATAAACCCGCCGGGAGCAAAGGCTTCCTGAAGCCGGCCCGTGAGATCGATAGCACGCTCTCGTTTGGCCGGGCTGTCCGCCGTAGTATTCCACTCTGGACCCTCCATGTCGTCGATCGATACAAAGGTTGGCTCGCCTCCCATCGTTAATCGGACATCTCCGTCCTTAAGCTTTTTATCGACGAGTTTTCCAACCGCATCGACCGCCTTCCACTCTTCTTCGGTGTAAGGCTTGGTAACGCGAGGATCTTCGTGAATACGGGTCACGGTGTTGGCAAAATCAAATTTCGCTTCAGCAGGGGCCGTCGCTCCCGAAATAGGTGCTGCGCTTGATGGTTCCGGTGTGCAGGCGAGAGGGATGTGGCCCTCCCCTGCAAACAATCCCGATGTGGGATCCAGCCCGACCCAGCCAGCGCCGGGTAGAAAAACTTCCGCCCACGCATGAAGATCGGTTACGTCTTGAGTCACTCCAGCTGCACCTTCGAGCGGCTTTTCATCGGCCACCAATTGAACGCTATATCCCGATACAAACCGCGCCGCGAGTCCAAGCTGCCTGAACAGTTGCACGAGTAGATACGAAGAATCACGACAGGATCCGCTTCGTTTTTCGAGTGTCTCCTCACAGGTTTGCACGCCCACATCGAGCCGGACATTGTAATCAATCATGCGTTGAACCGCCTGATTTACCGATACCAGGAAATCGATCGTTTCCATCGGTTCATTTGGATTTAATTCATCAACGAGGGCATCCAATCCGGGAGCAAAACCAGTCTGTTTCAAATAAAGTCCCAGCTCTTCCTTCTCCGTATCATCGTATTCAAAAGGAAATCTTTTGGCGGTATCCTCGAGAAAAAAATCGAACGGATTGATCGTGGTCAGATCCGCGACGAGATCGACGACGAATTCCAGCTTGTTCGTTTTTTCGGGGAAAACAAAACGGGCCAGGTAATTACCAAATGGATCCTGTTGCCAGTTGATGAAGTGATCTTCGGGATAAACTGTGAGCGAATACGAAAGAATAGGCGTGCGGGAATGCGGGGCCGGACGCAACCGCACAATGTGCGGATGGATTGCAATCAGCTCGTCGTAAGAGTAGGTAGTGCGATGGTAGAGTGCAACGTGGGTCGACATAAATAGGGGGGGGGAGTTCTGTTTTTCGAACCAAGAGGGCCTGTTCGATGAACTAACCCTGTTGGTTTGATTGAACGAAATTTTTACTGCTGCTGTTCTTCCTGAGCCTGCTGCTGCAATTTGACTTGAGCCTGCATGCGACTGGTGACATAACTTTCCGCGTTCTTTTCAGGGGCATCACGTCGAAGCGAAAAGTAACGTTGTCCGACGGCAAATCCGATGTTGTTCAAATCGATTTGCAACGAATCAATGTATTCATGGAGGCCGAGTTTGCCGATTTCTTCAACTCCAGAATAGTTCAGCCTTGCCAGCATAGCTCCGGCTGATCGCTCGGCTTCGTTGAGGTAATCACCGCTGCGGGTTCCCGAAATATTGCGGAGCAGCTCGTTGATTCGTCCCACGCAAAAACGAACCGATCGTGGAAACGTTGGAGAAAAAAGGAGCAGCGTCGAAACGCTCGAGGCATTCACTTCTCCGCTGTGACGATGGCGGTGTTCGGCGGTGGCGCTACACGCCCGAAGCATGGTATTCCACGCGGATTCTTCTTCATTCTTCGGGAGGAAATGCGGGAGGTCTGCGATCCGGCTCGTTTTGTCGGCTCGCTCAATATATTCGCCCAAAGCGACAAAGGCCCAGGCGTCGGCTCGTGGAAGAGAGGTGTTGATGATCCCGCGAAATTTCATCGAAGACTGCCTAACCTTCTCACAGATTAAACTGTGACGATCGCGTTGTTTTGGATTGATTGCTTTCAAATCCAGCCAAAGGGCATTGAGCTCAAGCCACAATTCTTCAGAAATTTGATCGCGAACCGCCCGGGCATTTTCACGGCCGTAGAATACACTTTGCATCACGCTGTTCGGATTTTTTTCCGAACTTACCATATAAGAAACGACACCTTCAGCCGATTTTTCGTCTCCCATTTGAGTCACTTCCAAGAGGGGATGCCATTTGTGTTTTTCATCGGTGGGAGCCGACGTGGCGTCGAGGAGTTCATTTTGATGGGCTGTGACGAGTCTGGATAGATTATCAGCCCGCTCGATATGGCGGCTCATCCAGTATAAATTTTCTGCAACTCGGGATAACATGTGGGGGGAATTTGAATTTAGAATGGTGGAAACTGTTCCTATTTGTTTTTTCTCAACACCCACGTGTCCTTGCTGCCTCCGCCTTGAGATGAGTTCACCACTAGTGATCCTTTTTTAAGCGCTACCCGAGTGAGTCCTCCAGGAACAACAACGGTCTCTTTTCCCGTCAAGACGTAGGGGCGTAGATCGACGTGTCGGCCCTCTAATTTGCCATCGCAAAAGGTCGGGTGCCTTGAAAGCGCGATCACTGGTTGGCCAATGAATCCCCGGGGATTCGCTTTCAGTTTTCGTTTAAATTCTTCCTGTTCTTCTTTTGTCGAAGCCGGGCCTATCAGCATCCCATAGCCGCCTGCTTCGTCGACTGCCTTGATTACTAGCTTGTCGATATTCTCGATCATGTATTTCAACTCGTCTTCCCTACTCCCTAAAAAAGTTTCAATGTTAGGGAGGATAGCCTCCTCACCCAGGTAGTATTTAATCATCGCCGGAACGTAGGAATAAGTTGCTTTGTCGTCTGCCACTCCTGTTCCTACAGCATTCACCAACATCACATTGCCGGATCGGTAAGCTTTCATCAGATCCGGAACTCCAAGCATCGAATCGCGATTGAAGAAATGTGGATCGAGAAATTCGTCATCAATTCGACGATAAATCACATCAACCTGAACGAGTCCATCCGTTGTGTGCATGTAGACGCGATCATTCTCGACGGTAAGGTCGCGGCCTTCAACAATTTCAATTCCCATCTGCTGAGCGAGGAATGTGTGCTCAAAATACGCGCTGTTGTATTGGCCTGGCGTGAGGACCACACAAACGGGGTTTTCCTTTTCGTGATAGGCGACAGATTTTAGCGTCTTCAGGAGTGCTTTCGGATAATTGCCGATTTTCTCGACGTTGAGTTTTCGATACAGATCCGGAAAAGTTCGCTTCATTGCAAGCCGGTTTTCCAGCATGTAAGAAACCCCGGAAGGACAGCGCCCGTTATCTTCCAGAACGCAGTAGGTGCCTTTATCATCTCGGATAAGATCGGTCCCGCAAATGTGAATGTAGGTATCGTGCGGCAGCTTCATTCCTGCGAATTCCGATCGATTGTGCTTCGATGATTTCACAAGCGAAGCCGGCACAACATCATCCTTCAAAATAGCCCGATCAGAATAGACATCGGCAAGAAACATGTTCAGGGCTTTGATTCGCTGTTTCAGCCCTTCTTCAATCGTCGACCACTCATCGGATGGAATAATTCGTGGGAACGGATCAAACGGGAAAATTCTCTCCGTTCCCTGACCATCTGAATAAACGGTGAAGGTGACTCCGTGTTGCAAGAATGTCCGCTCCAGGGAACGAAGGCTCGCCTTCATTCGCTTGTTTGTAAGTCCTTTGAAGAAGTCGACAGTCGGTTCGTAGCCGTCCCTAAAGGTTCCCGACTCTGCTCCAACGGCTTCGTCAAAGAAACCTTCGGTTTCATACCCGCCAAATAGTGTCATTGGCATCGTATCAGCATTTTCAGTGCCAGTGATCACTTTTTTTGCGAGATGAAATTAATTGATTTGTCGAATCATTCTGATGGCGAAGGCTCGTCCATTGGACGAAAACAAGCGAGGATCGCCTCCGTTACTTTTTGATACTAACCGCCTGCAAGCCTATGAAATTTTCTGTTACCAGTTCGCTTTACTATCAAGCATTCGAGCCCTCGACGATTATTTGCTCGTTCACTTGTGGAGAAAGGTCCGCTCAAAAGGTTATTCAGGAGGACATAGAATCGAATCCAGCGATCGGGTACGAGGAATTGACGGTAGGGCTCGACGCAAATCGACTGTTAAAATTCGAAATCCCTGAAGCGGGCAATTTTTCGATTCAGTATCAAGCCACGGTTAAAAAGTCGGTGAATTTGATTTCCATTTCAGCGATCAAAGACGACTCGAAATCGGCCTACGAAGAGGCTGCGTTTTCTTATTTGCACGCAAGCCGCTATGTCCCGACGGACCGGTTGCGATGTATTGCCCATGATCAATTTGGAAAAATCAGCGGGAGGCTGAATCAAGTTCTCGCGATCGAAGAGTGGCTTTTCAATAACATCTATTATCAAATCGGGGCCTCCAACGAACAGTCCTGGGCCCTTGATACCTACCAGCTTCGCAATGGAGTCTGTCGAGATTTCGCCCACTTAGGAATCGGTTTTTGCCGTGCGCTGAACATCCCCGCTCGTTACGTCACCGTTTATTCCTATCTCCTGAATCCCCAGGATTTTCATGCGGTTTTTGAGGCCTACATTGACGGAACGTGGATTCTTTTTGATGGGACACGCCTTGCTCCGCTGAACGGTATGATTCGAATTGCCACGGGTCGTGACGCCAGTGAAACCGCCGTCGGAAATCTATACGGGAATATTCAAGGCAAGGGGCTCAACGTCTGGACTCAGATTGCGATGGATGAGACTGAAGTTTTCGAACCGCTCACTCGGCAGGATTTGACCGATCAGGAGAAGGTTCTGATGCTTGGGTGACGGTGATCTCAGCGTAGTCGCCATGGGGTGGGCGACTTGCCGAAACACCTCCATTTCATAACGCTGGATCCTGGATCGCCGAATGTATCTCGCTCGGTTCCTGGGCCAACGTTAGCGAACGGGTACGGAAATTCGACCAAATCGAGCCTGCGAACCTATCGAAGGAAATGAAGAAATGGGAAATGATGAATTTTTGATATTTATCGCCTGACCCTGAAAGCCCCTGAAAGCCGGCCACCATCGGTAACATTGGGATCATCATCGCCGACAAAAAGCAGGCACCTT
>CAXBMX010000069.1:0-13800 GCA_963977055.1 uncultured Verrucomicrobiales bacterium | reverse complement strand
GTCCTGATGCAGCAAGTGATGGCGGAGAACAAAGTAATGAGCATCAGTCACTTTGCGGCTACGAGTCCGAGCAGCGTAGGCAGAGGTCTCGGGATCGCTGTTACGGCAAAAAGGTTGCTCTGCTGGGTTGTAACTGGGGTGGAAACTAGTCATTTTGCAGCCTCTGATGCGGAAACAATTTTCAGCTCGCCTTGGGCGATTTTATCGAGCATTACCCCTGTAGACCCTTGGACATTCCCAGACCCATCAATCCGTAAATAACCAAGCTTTTTGGCCATGGAATCAACGATGTCAGGAGTGTTAATGTCAACACGAGTAGAAAACAAACGTCGCTGACGACTTTCTTGTGTGTATGTCATTTTGCAGCCTCCTTCTTAGCGGCTTGTTTTGTCTCAAAATCTTTCTTGCGCGTAGCGTGCAGAGCTTTTGTATGACTGATAGCAAGCTGCAGATCAAACTTTGCATCTTCTGCCTCAAAGGTGCCATCAATATCAGCGAGCACGTTGTCAGCTAGTTCGCCAAACAAGCTACAACTTTCGTCGTAGTAACCAGCAGAAGGCATGTGAAGGGGGTGCCTGTCCATGCTTTCGTGATCCTTTTCGGAAAAATCGCAATGCAACTTTTCCACGTGATAAGGCGTTTCGGAAAACAAATAATCAATCCCCTGCATTCCCGAAAATCAACTTCAAGGCTGCCTGAGTATGGCATTCTTTCGGGGAATGTGATGTCTTTGTCAACGTTTACGGAGCACATTGACAATGTCTCGATAAGCTTCTACGACTCCGAAATGGCGGAAATCGCTCTCATGCCTGGAGACAATCCCTTCAATCTCATTCGTCTGACTGAGAGGCGATTTCGTAATACTGGATCTTCGCCAGACCTCAACGCACTGCCCCAAAATATCTTTTGTTGGCACGCTCTTTTTCAATAATTGAATCAATCCCGATCCAGTCTCTTTCCCGGCAACGGCCTCTCCGCCGCCAACCAATCCCCTATCGAGATCATCACTTCCCGGAGCGAGGGATGAAGCGCTCCGCCATGCCCACAATCCTACAAAAATCAAAAGCCCGAAAAAGATCCCATGGAGGCGATAACGTCGAATCATCTTCATCGCACCTCCAGCTTCCTCCGTCCCATGAATCGTCTCGTCAATAACGATGCGGCTCTTTCCGCCCAACATCCAGATGAGAAACTCAGGGACCGCGTTGTGATGAAGAGCTTCATTGCTGACAAAAAAGCTATCAGTAGCAAGAACGACAGTTCCTTTCCCAAATTTCCGTTCGATTACGACAGGCTTATTTTTGACCGTTCCTACAATTTTCCAAGGTTTATCAGGCTTTTCAAATCGATACTGGGAATACCAATCCGGAAACGGAAAGGCAGGATTCGCCTTCTTAAATTGTTTCCCCGCCTTCGGCATCCAACCTTCTTCGGGGCGTTCAAAAGCATCAACGCTGGCTATCTGAAACCCTAGTTTTAAAGTCAATGGCGGACCGACCGTAGTAAATATTTTGGCTTCGGACTCAGCCGCTGTTTCGCTGTCAGCTTTCTCACTTTCTTGCGCCTTGCCATCGTCATCTATTTCTTTTTCACCTGGGGAAAACTTCTCCCGGTTTTGCTTTTCTCTCAATTTACGACGCCGCTCAAACCAATCCTCCTCTTCCTTCGATTTAATCGGTCGAAACTTCTCTGGCACCAGTTCTGGATTGATCGTAATTACCAACCGAGCCCCCTCTTCCACCGCCTTCATTACGGGCGAATCCGCAGGAGCTCTCAAGTCAGAAATGGCATCTCGGGGAAACCCAAGCAGCAAAATAGTTGTGTCAGGATCCAGTCCCTTCACCTGATTCAAATGAGTAAGATTTCGATGCACCTCGAAATCCGGATGCCTCTCGAGCGTTTCGAATAGCGCACTCGCCCCTAAAGGATCACTTCGAAAGCTCGCGTAGTGGGGATAGATCCCCCCTTCTATAAATCGACGCTCCAAGACCTCGAAGAATCCAACTGCCAGACCAATTGCTAACGCAACCAGACCCACCCATGTTGCGGTTCTACGTCGGTTCATAACATCCCCTCCGATACAGGCACCGGCCCAGTGAGGGCGACACCGGATTCCTTCGCAATCATTTCGTGGTTCTTAAGAAATCGATCCACCATTTCAACATCCACCGGATGCCAACCATACCAGGCCTCTTCAAACAGAATCGTATTTCTGTCGAATGCCTCCCTTAACTGGACATGTTTTCGGACACGAAGTTCCAATTCCCCCCGGTAATCCCGGTTCGATTTTGATCGCGCGATTCGAAGAACGCCCCTTTCCCCGAGGTTTGCCAAAGTCGCCAGAAATAATGCCCGAACAGCGAGGCGGCGGTCACCATTCGAAAGCTGCTCGCGAGCCAGTTGCATCCACTCTCCCTCCGGCAGTTGCGTTGCCACAATATCTTCGCGGCGTAGGTCAATAGCTTCGACTCTCACCTCTCCAGCATCGACCTCCGAAGGCCTTCCTTTATATCTTCGGTAGGCCACCCAAGCCAGCCAGCCTATCAAGGCACTGACCAAAACAATCAACCCGACAGAAAACGAAGAACTCAGCCCTTTGAGCACATCCCAAGATGAATTTGAGCTACCTCCTGGACTACGGTTTCCCGATTCCATCCTATCCATCATCACCTTAATCCAATCCCCGATCGACTTCATCGTTTCGCGGGTCGAATCTGCAATCTCACGCATCCGTTTGCTCAGCCAACTGTCATCAGAAGACTCTCCAAGTTCACTATTCCTGCGCGACAACTGCCACTGATATTTCTTCTGCTCCATTGTCTCCGAGAGCTCCTCTCGAAAATTCGCAACGGATTCGTCTTCGGCTGCCTCAATCGGCCCCGATGAAAACAGTCCCAGCAGAATAGCTGAACCAATCAGCGCCACTTTGGCCCGATCACGGAGCCCTCTATTCAAATTCTGTCGGGCTCTTCGCTCTCTACATCCCGCAAGCCGGCTCAACAGATCTTCACCCGTTTCACGCGATTCCGCATAGAAGCAACGAAGTGTGTAAACGGCTTTCATCATCGGCGATATGACCAAATACGTCAGCAGAAGCGAACCTAACAGGAAGGTCGTATTCAAGACTGCCATCATTGGACTCAAGGTAAAGATACTCTCAATACCAAAAAACGATTTTGCAAAACTTGGCACCATCACACATGTCGCCACCACATTGATCCAGGTGAAAAATCCCACCACGCAGAGAACAAGAATGATTCCGTGGTTTTGTGCCCACTCGTAGTGGGACAATTTCAAACTAGTCTTAATAAGTCCCTTCAAGGGACTGCCCTCGAAGTCTCTCGTCCTCGCCAAAACGGTGGCATTTTGAAGCATCGCGATAATCCACCCCAAGGGGATCGCAAAGAAAAACCCAATCAGCAATAGTGGCAGCTGGAATGCCTGAATCACCCAGAGCGCAGCCAAGTTTTCAAAACTTTTACCTTTCGCCATCTCGGATACTCCTTCCGGGTTCAGCGTTTCCCACAAGCCAACACAAAACTTTGCCTGACAGCTCCTCATCCAGAAATACAATCCGACCATCACAATCGAAGCAATGACAGCATCTCTTCCGGCATGACTACTCCGGCTCATGTCAGCAACAAAGTAGAGAAGACCCACAACAAAGGGAATGGTTCCCACGAAATAGATCCAAAAAAACTTCACATCAACAGAGCGAAGCAGGTGGAAGGATTCTTCCAAAACCTGCAAAGAGGATCGTTCTTTCCGGTTACGGCGAACTCTGCGGTCAGGGACGCTCATTCTTTACTCTACTCCCAAATGGTACCGTCATGAAATTCATCTGGCACGTCCCTAATCGTTGCGGCGAAAAGATAGAACACAGCCCAAGACACCATCAGAGCAATGATCACCTGAATCACGGGCACCAAGTTCCACCGCCTCCGCTGCTTCGGTTTTGCACGTTCTTCCAAGCTCAAGCTGAGACATGTAGCACAGGTCAGTTTTCCCTCGTGCTCAGTGATGCATTCGCGACAATAAAATTTCCGGCAAGATGGACACCGGGCAGTTGACCGACGATCCGCATGAATCGTACACGATGTATCAGTTGAAATACTAGCCATCCTCTGCCTCCTCCAATTTTGATGTGCCTATCTCTGAAACGATATTGACCTGGGAAATCCGCGCCTTCCAACTATTCACGAGGGTAACGCCGACCAAACTGCTGATCACCATACCTATCGCCAATGCCATGAAGGTGATGTAGCCGGGTAAGCCGCCTTCCGTAGCAATCGCAGCGTAGGCCTCAAGAGGCCCGGTAATTCCAATGGTATAAGCGGGGTCACGTGTTGCCACGAGGAGAAAATAAACAGCTCCGCTTCCGATCAGTAAAAAGAACAATCCTAACTGAATCCACAAAGTAGATCGGATCGCCTCCGGTGTCGCTTTTCGAACCGATGCAATTAAAGACAGCGTCAACATCATGCTCTGTCCAAGGAGGCAGACAAGAATAAGTGCGGTAACAACGCTGCTCTCCAAATGTATTGCCAGAAGACAACCCAGACCAAGTATTCCAAAACTCACGAAGTTTGCAGCCACCGGCTTCGGAATCTGAAATGAATCCATCAAGCTGGATTCGACCGACTTTGCCGAAAACTCGCCATCAACCTGGTCAGCACTACTTACCGTGCTAGCCTGAGATTCACGGATCTTTGCTTCAATTTGCTCAATGGTTTGAACGGTTCGCGGAAAGCGATTCAAAGGGCGAATGCGATCGCGGGACAGGTTTGTCTGAATATCACACACGCAGGTAGGGCCAAGAATCAGGTGCCTCAGCAGAAATGCGGCACAAACCAGACCTCCAATACATAACACCGAAAGAAAGACGGCCTTTCCCAATCCGAAATCCGAAGCATCTGATAGCAAGATTGTCAGGGTCGCCAGTCCGGAAAAGAACAACATCCCCATGACAAAAAGAATCGACATCCCTATTCTAGACGTTCGCGCCACCGACAAAGTTTGAATGTCTCGATATCGATACCGCTTGTATTCCTCCGTAAAAGGCATCAAAAAACCGCTGCCTCTCACATAGACGAGATGATCCTCCCCCACCCAGAGACTGGACATCCCGAACAGCCCCTTGGCGAGACGTGAATAGTTATCGAACGAAGCTTTCAAATTCAATCATAGTGAACACGTGATCGCAGCCTCTGGTCAAGCATCCCCTTGCCCTATCTCAGCTCTTCAATTTTGCCTGTACCGCTTTTCCCGTCTGCGGTGTATGAAGACATTAAGCTAAGTATGTCACTGACCGATCCTGACAGCCCCCGAAATAGCGCTCGAGCGACCAAATGGTGCCCCACATTCAGTTCTGCTAGATAAGGAAGACTCATCAGTTTAGGGAGATTGAACAAAGTGATCCCGTGGCCCGCGTTCACCTGAATTCCCAATCCGTGCGCCTGTACTGCCGCCTCGTGAAGTTGGACAAACTCACTCTCTCCACCGTCCACCGAAGCGTTAGCGTATGCCCCCGTGTGCAGCTCAACCATATCAGTCCCCAATTGAGCTGACGCAGCAATTTGCTCAGGCTCCGGATCAACAAAAAGACTAACCTTTGCCCCTATTTCCTGCAGGGTTTTTATCGTTTCGCCGAGCGACGAGTCGGCACCCGCCACATTCAGACCACCTTCGGTAGTGATCTCCTGACGGTTCTCTGGCACGAGGCAGACAAAATCTGGTTTTACTTTCAGCGCAATCTCCAGAATCTCCTGAGTATTGCCCATTTCTAGATTCAGCTTGGTATGAATCTTCTCTCGCAGCTCGTAGACATCCCGATCCTGAATGTGACGCCGGTCCTGCCTCAGGTGCACTGTGATCGAATCCGCTCCCGCAGCCTCTACTTCATGAGCCGAAGCCAACAGTGAAGGCTCCGAGTTCGCCGCATCCGGCATCAAAGCATACCTCGCCTGCCGCAAAGTGGCGATGTGATCTATATTCACCCCCAGCTTCAGTGTTCGCTCTACCGAATTCGTCATGGGGCAACTTACTCAGTTTTATCTCAGTACCAAGGAGAAGGAAGTGCTGGAACTACGGGACTGTTAGAACAAAAAAGGCGGCTCCTCTTCAGGAGAACCGCCCATATAACCCGCAAAGATTCGCGTGAGCCTCAGTGTTTGATAGTAACCTGTGTGCCCAATCCCACTTTCGAGTAGATCAATGGCTGAACCGCACTGGGAACGCGGATGCAACCATGACTGGCCGGGTGGCCAGGAACATAACCAATGTGCATCCCAATTCCTCCATTAACTCTCATCCAGTAAGGCATTTGAGCACCCACGAAATGCGAAGCTCCTGAAGGACGACTCGCGCTTTCACCGCTACTCTTCACGGTTGAGCCCCCAGAACTGACCCAAGTACCGTAAAGAGTGGAACGCTTATCAACAAGCTTTTCATTGATCCGATAGGATCCTGTAGGAGTCGAGTAACCTGGCTTTCCAGTGGAAACTTTCGTTTCAATTACCAACTGACTGCCGGAAACGCCGCCAGTCTTGTATATACGCGCCGTTTGCTCACTGAGATCAACTTCGATTTTAGCATTGGAAGGAGTCAACCCGGAGAGGGCCATGCGATTCACAAAAACATCATGACCCTTACTCTTATACTGAGATGGAGTGCTGACTGTCATTCGGCTAAAGAAACCTGCCCCACCACCACCACTACTTCTCTCTGCAGCGGCAGCGACCTCTGATTCCTTGCGACGTGCGTCCCGCAGTTCCTCTGCCTTCTCGCGGCCAGCCAGCTTTGCTTCACGCTCCTTTGCCGCATCGGCCTTCTTTTTGGCTGTAGCCAATTCACGCTTTTTGTCCTCAGCAGCGTCCTCTTTAGCCTTCTTAGCTGCCAACGCTTTTTTGTCGTATTCTTCTTCCTTCTTTTCAGCGGCAAGCTTCCGGGCTTTTGCTTCGTCAGCTTTTTTCTTTTCGGCCTGATCTTTTGCTTTTACCTTGGCCGCATCAGCCGCCTTCTTTTCGCGTTCGACCCGAGCTTCTTCCGTTCGCTCCGAGAAACTCTTAGTCTTTCCTGTTTTTACCTTGGCCGCATCAGCCGCCTTCTTTTCGCGTTCGACTCGAGCTTCTTCCATTCGCTCAGAAAAGGTCTTGGTCTCCCCAGTTTTCACCGTGGAGGTTTTTTTCTTACTCCCTGTCGCTGACGAGCGTGTCAGAAAAGCAGCCTCCTGATCAACGGTGCAAGCGGTGAAGCCTACTGATGCAATAATTGCCAGAGAAGTGAGTGAAACGACGCGAATTGATCGGTAATCCATGTTGAGCGGTGAAAAGAGGTCAATAGAAATTCTCCGCTTTTACCCTTCCGTCAAACCGATTGTGCATTATTTTCCTAATAACACCGCCGCAAAAACGTATCGCGAACCGATTTTGGGGAGAAAAGACTGACTTCCCTGCCAACTCCCCGATTTCACCCCTCCGGCCTTGCGATCATCGCCCCCTTGGGCCCCGCGTTCAGAAAGCCGGTTCCGAATCAAAACTATCGGTCGTGGAAAGATCGTCTTCTCCTTCATTTTCCGGCAAGATTTCATCAATCAAACGACCGATTCCGTCTCCCGCATACTCACTCTGAGGATAGATCTGACGGGCCGAAAGAAACCAAGCCAAACTGGATCCGTATTGCTTTCGTTTCTCAAGGTTTTCAGCCGTCTTGAGAGCTTTAACAAAAGTGGCCACGTCCGTCGATAAATCAGAACGTTTTGCGCTCAAAGCCACATCATCCGGAAACTCCTTAAAAGTCCTTTCAACAATCTCCCAGGCAGCGTGTGAATTGCCTGCTTTGTTCAGCGAATCGGCCTGCTTCATGACTCCTTCGATCTCCAGAATATTTCCAACAATCTGATCCAATGCCTGTTGCCGATCAGGGTCATCGACTGTCGCCGCGATAAACCGGGCCTTGTTGTTGAATATCGAACGATAACTTTGAGTTCCCAGCAAACGATCGAATTCCAACTTAGCCTGCTGCTGCACATCTGCAGAATCAGCCAGCAAATCAAACTGCTCTTTTAAGACCGGGTTGGTTGGCCAAATCATCGCAGCAGCGGTGATGTTTTCTTCGTAGGCTTCTTGATCCCCTTTCAGAGCAGCATTCTTGGCCGTGCGAATTCGCATATTGCTACTGAGGCGCGCTGTTTCAATCGCAGCAGTCGGCTTGGAATAATCAAAATCCCCTGCCTGGACTTTCATCTCGGTAACCAACTCTTCAGCTAGCGTATAATCCTTGACCTCAATCGCATTAACCAATTGGAAGGCATTGTGGGAATACCCCAACACCTCTCGCTTTCTTTCTCTTGGGACACTCTGCACAGCTGGCAGATATTCACCTGTCACGAAGGCCTGCTGAAGCTGTCTCGTCGCTCCGTCAATCTCGCCCTGATCTAACAGAAACCCGAATGACTCGACCGACTGATCCACGTCACGAATGGCCTCATTAGCAAAAGCATCAAGCGTAGTAATGGTAGGATTAAATCCAATCGTCTTACTGAACGACTGCTCGACTTCTGACCCTTCCTGAAAATCAAGCCGACCAGCTCCGTCTTGGAAAAACTCAGTGTAAAACCGTGCTGCCATCACCACGTGCTCAAACCGCCGCTGAAGAAAGAACTGAACAACCAATGCCTGAAACTCCAGCTTGGCCTCCACTTCGGACAGCGCCATCTGAGCTTTGTTAGCTACCCGCTGCGCCTCCACTTCAGCAATGCGCTGGATGTAGCGCTGAATATGACCGGCGCTTTCAGGCTTGGTCGCTTTCGACTGCTTTTGCTTCGGGTCGTCTGACAACTTCCTCGGCGCATTGCCTGCATCGGCGTCACTCCAGGCATCAAAGTTCCAGTCAAGTTGATGACGCTGCGAATCCAGTTCCCTATTCAAAGCGCTCATTTGACCTACGCTTCGCTGCGCGAGGTAAACGCGATACACCGCGTTCGCCAAGGACTCGCAGAGCCGGGCGTCCTGATCAAACTGAGCCGCGAACTGCAACTGTGCCACGGCTTTGGGAAATTTTTTAACATCCCTATTGTGAGGAGACAGGGTATCCAGAATCTCACGAATCACAGCACGGTAGGCGCGATCTTCTTCAGATGATGATTCAGCTGAGTTTAAGTATTTCTCAAACCTGGCCCGAAAAACCCGATTATCCTGCACGTTGAAACTCTTGCCATCAAAAGAGAACGTATCAGTAGTCGGATCAAAATACGGCACATCATTCCCCGCCACCTGATTGTTCCCCTGGCTCTTCGACCCCTGGTTATTAATGGTCGTATTATTAGAACTGGGACTGCTGCCGCCGCCTGAATTCGGGCTCTGCGTCGGGGGAGAATAGACCTGAGCCCTCGCAGCGAGCACAGGAATAGTCAGGAGTGCAATCCAATGCCATCGGTAGAATCGCTTCGTAATCATGGGAGGGAGGGTTTGGGGGTTTACGTTATTCTTCTATCGCTTCAGCAACCAGAGTTCCATCACGATCCACTCGAACGACCATCACTAATTGCGATCCTCGCTCGATATTGATATTGCTAAAATCTTCAGGAATCAGGACGGGAACCGGAATTGTCACCACGCTGTCATTCGCTTCAAAACTGATTAGTCTACCACGATCTCCGGTCCACCTTAAAGTCTCTTCTACACTGCCTTCGACCTGATAAATATTCCCCCGCAAACTATTCGCGTTGTCGCGGTAGGTGACCAAATTGAGCGCTGATGCATTAGCCAAATGCTTTTTCGAGCCTCCTCCGCCAGAGCCTCCACCGATCATGTCTCCGGCAATCAACTTAAAGAGCAGCGCCGCAATCAGCAAAAACCCCAAAATTGCCGCCGATATTCCAGCAATCTGTCCCACATTGGCTCCCGAACTGGCTCTTCTTGGCATAGTATAATCGTAAATTGATCTTAGCCCTAAAACCTAGCACACGGTTTGTGCAGGCGGGAAGAAAAAACACAGGGTGGGAATCGGCCCAGCATCCTGCAGCCTGTTGATCTCCCATTCAGCATATCGTCCGGCTGACAGGCGCTTGGACGCCACTCAGTCTTATTCTCCGGAGAACTGCCCTCCCGCTTGCGATGCGGAGGCCGGAGTGAGAAATTTATTTTGGATGAGCCCTTCGGATCCACCCGGCAACCTAACCGAAGCCCATTGTTCGCCAGGCTTCGTCATCCGAACCAGTGTCCCGCTCGCTAGAGCACGCACTTCCGAACTCGTTTGCGTATCCCCATACACCATGAATTGAGCTGTCGAAGTCACCGAGTAGTAGTCGGTGCCCATGCTGTTAATCGTGGAAAGAGTCGGAACATTTCCACTCCCATCTTTATCACTGCCAGACGATAGTCCAAACGATGGAATCGAAAGGCTGGGTTTCGGAAAACTGAATCCACCCTTTTTCTGGGACTCTCCGGGCATCACAATGTCACCGGTCGATGATGGAGCAAAACTCGAGTCCTCAGCAACTTGCTCCTCCGTGTATCCTCCGCTCAAGCTGCCACCAGTCGGCGCCTGACTCACTGCATCTTCAGGGAACAAGCTGGCATCGATCGTTCCTGTATTAGATTTCTTCTTGCCGAATGCCATGAAACCACCGCCACCACTTGAAGGAACCCCACCGGATGACCCACCATTCGACTTTCCAAGTTTGGAGAACAACCCCGGCTTCTTACCCACCTCCGGAATGCTTTCAGAAAAGGACACCGTCTCCGAAGCTTCTTCGGCCTCTCTCTGCATCATTGCCACACCAGATCGACCAGGCACTATCGTACTCGGACGAGATGCGGCAGAACTACTCGATTGAGCTGACGCGGTCGGCTGACGCGAATTGTTCGTTTGATTAAAAACTGGCTCGGAAGCCGCTGTTGTTGACTGGCTCACCTTTTCTTTATCGGAATTTCCGACAAGAGGCATCTTGAATCCACTAAACAGTCCGCCTTCCTTTTTCTTCGGCTCAGGAATCGGCTCAGGATCCGGCTCGATAAATCCAATCGGCTCAAAATCAGCTGGATCAAAACCGTATTCATCATCCTTCGATTCATCCTTTTTAAATGGGTTCCACTTAATGCCCTTCTTCTCCTTCTTAACATCCTCGCCTCGCTCAGCCGCGAGTCGCTCTTCCTCTATCAATGCCGTCATGAACGTATTCGGCACTTCTCTTTCAACCTTCACGTTGCCCGTCTGGGTTTTCCAACTCGAAAGATCGTTCGCGCTAACCTTGTTAACCTGCTCGTTACTCCGCTCCCACTTCATCCTCTCAGCCATCTCCCGTTTGAGAGCCTTGATCTCGCGAGCAGATTGAATCGCCTTCTGCTGATGCTGAGACTCGATCGTCTGATCGGCCGAACGTGCCATCGAGGCCGCGACGGCATGTCCCTGAGATGATTGAGCCGCAGAGCGAGCGCGCATCAACTCCAACTGCTGAGCCGTTAAACCATTGGGCAATCCACTCGTCATTCCCGCCGAAGCTGAATCATTCGGATAGGCCGAAGCGGAAGGCGCCTGACCGATCGATTGACCCGGTAACAAAAATCCTAAAAGGGTCACGAGTACCCCGATCAGTAATGGGACATGAAATCTCTGTGGTAGAGCCATATTATTAGTGCAGAATCTATCAAGCATGAGAGTCAGCGCTGAAAAATTTACAAAGTTTAACCTCACTTCTGGGGTCCGTCTACCCTTCCTATAAAATTTGGATCTTAAAATTATGGAAAATTATAAACAGGTTCCCATCTCTTGAACTCCTGACTCGGTTACTCCCTTAGTGATATTCATCTACAAATTCACTCATCTTGCTCCCGTATTTCCATTTACAGCCAATTTTAGATTTGATAAGCTAAAAGCCCTCAAAACCGGTAACGACACGGCCTCGGAAGAAGCATTAGCTGAAGAGATTCCGCGCAAGTTCTCCGGTCCGGCTCAACTCCTGAAACCACCAACCTCCACGAAACCTATGAAAATCAGAATCCCTCTGGCCTCGGCAACGGCCTTGTTAGCTACCTCGGCAGTTGCCCTGACAATTCTATTCGCCCTCATCGTGGCACCGCTGCAAGCCGCAGACTCCAAAACCGTCTACAAAAAAGCCGTCGAACTCTACAACCAACAGAAATATGGCGAAGCTCTGCCCCTGTTCGTAGCGATAGTCAATGCCAACCCCAGTTCCCCTTACGCTAGAAGTTACGCAGCCAAGTGCAAATCGGCGATTGCCAAAGGCACCACGCCAATAAACAACACCGAAGGACAACTTGCCGCTATCACGATCCCACAGGTCAACTTTTCCGACGCTCCGATCGGCGACGTGCTGGACTACTTTTCCGCCCGGGCCCAGGAACTCACCGGCGGCAAAGTTTCTCCCAATTTCATCTACAAAGGAACTCCCGATCAGCGGCAGAACACTCTGATTTCGCTAACCCTCAAAAACGTGCCGATGACCGAAGCCATCAAATATGTTGGCCAACTCAGCGGCAGCCGCGTTTCCTACGAGCAACACGCCATCGTGGTGGATCCCGGTCAAAGCAGCTCAGTACCAACTACGACGCCGGACGCTCAAAATGCAGACCGACCAGTCTCCACGAATCTTTTCGACTGAGACTAAACCGGCAAAGAGCTGCACCTTTTTTCCTCCCTCTACCCAGAGCCACCCCATCCCTTTCCATTGAGCGAATCGGTCGCGATCATCACCGGCGGAGCAGGTGACTTGGCGCAAGGCCTCAGCAAAATCCTGACGGAGTCCGGATTTTTGGTGAAAGCCCCCGGGCGTGGCGAACTGGATGTCACCTCCGCGGAATCCGTCCAAAATTACTTCGACGACATCGGGCCTCTCACCCTCCTGATCAACAACGCGGGAATCACCGCCGACGGACTATTCATCCGGCAGAAATTGGAGCAAAGAGACCACCTCATCGACACTAATCTGAAGGGCTCGCACCTTTGCTCACAAGCAGCCGCCCGCATCATGATGCGCCAGCGTGACGGACACATCATCAATATTGGATCCTATTCTGCGCTTGATCCGCCAGCCGGACAATCCGCTTACGCCGCTTCCAAAGCAGGCCTCATCGGGCTGACCAAAAGCTACGCCAAGGAGTTTGGAAAACGAAACATCCGGGTCAACTGCGTCCTTCCCGGATTTCTCGAAACCCGAATGACAGCCAATCTTAGCGAGGCGGCAAAAGCAGCAGCCCTTGAGAAACATCAACTGGCAAGGTTTAACACCGTGGAAGAAGCCGCCCGCTTCATTCATTACCTGAGCACCACCCATCATATTTCCGGGCAGATCTTCCAACTCGACTCCCGAACGTGAAATATCTCAATCAGATCATTGAAAGGTCGATGATCCGGTGTAGAATTCCCGACCAATTTTCACCGAAAGGGAAAATTCATTCGGAGGGGTGGCAGAGTGGTCGAATGCAGCAGTCTTGAAAACTGCCGTGCCGCAAGGTACCGTGGGTTCGAATCCCACCCCCTCTGCTTTCAAAAGGCCAGCCTATCCAGCGAAGCGGATTGGCTGGCCTTTTGAATTTCAGGGATTGGATTTGAACACGGTAACCGGCGTGACGGTTCGACTCGAAGCGCAGCGAAGAGATCGGCCAAAGCGAAGAGCGATAGCTCGCAGTGACGCGGATAATCCCACCCCCTCTGCTTTCAAAAGGCCAGCCGATCCAGCGAAGCGGATTGGCTGGCCTTTTGAATTTCAGGGATTGGATTTGAACCGGTAACCGGCGTGACGGTTCGACTCGAAGCGCAGCGAAGAGATCGGCCAAAGCG
>CAXBMX010000068.1:0-14944 GCA_963977055.1 uncultured Verrucomicrobiales bacterium | reverse complement strand
AGAAAACTTGAGTAAAACGAAACAACTTTGGAGACCGTGCAAGCCACAGGCGAGCCGGATAAAAGGAAAAAGAGATTTCCCTGCCCAATGCAGTGCCATTCGGGCCTGTCCCTTAGGATTTTTAGGATTTTAGGGCCTGTCCCTTAGAGGATTTAATACTTGCCCTCTTTCTCACGGCGCCTTTGTAAGTCCGCAGGGACAGGTTAATTATTCATGAGGGATTAGTTGGGAGGTGTCAATAGTGTTATTTAATCGCCTGACCCCTTTTCTGACCCCTTTTCCGCGTTCAGCCGGAGCCCGGGGTCACAGACCCCACGCGCTGGGCCCCAGCTACAGGACTGTAGGTCCAGATTGCGACTTTACCGCCATACATTTCCGTACCACTTTCCATAGGCAATGCTACGACAATGGCCCTTAAAACCGTGCCATTCTTGCCTGACCCCACGATTTCTACAAGTGACGCCTCGACTCCGGCCTCTTCGGCGGGACTGGCGTATCAATTGGTTTTGTTCGATAAAACTGAAGCCTCTTCTTTCCAGCGATGAAGTCGCTGTTTCAGTTCCTTCGTTTTCTCAGGCATCGATTTCGACAGATCGTTTTGCTCTCCGATGTCGTCTTTGAGATGGTAGAGTTCCACTTCGCCGGTGCCGTAGGTTTCCACCAATTTAAAGTCGCCAACGCGCACGGCTCCGGATGATCCCATGCCATTGATGTGATGGTCATGAGGGTGATGAAAGAACAGTGAATCGCGATCAAGTTTTGAGCTAGGCACCTGCAGGAGCGGAACCAGACTGAGGCCGTCGAGGTGTTGTTCGGGCTTCGGCGATTGTCCCGCCATCTCGAGAATTGTCGGATAGAAATCGGTGCTGATGACAGGTTCTTTGCAAACAGTTCCTGCAGTGGTAACTCCAGGCCATTTGATAATCATCGGCTGCCGGACACCTCCTTCGTAAACCCAGGCCTTTCCGGCGCGAAGGGGCAAACAACTCGTCGGAGATTTTTTACCACTACCGGTGGACAGTCCTCCGTTGTCAGACATGAAGATTACGACGGTGTTCTTGTCTTTTCCGGACTCTTTCAAATAATCGAGAAGACGCCCGACATTTTCATCCATGCTTTCCACCATTGCCGCATACTCCGTATTATCCTGGCGTGAATGATGCCAGCGGCCTTTTTCTTCGATGGCGAGTTCTTCTTTTGGATCGTAGCCAAGCTTCTCTGCTTTCTTTTTGTATTTCTCGACCTTCTCCGGTTTGCCCATCACTGGCGTGTGCACGGCGTAATACCAAAGATTTAGCAAAAATGGCTGATCTCCACTTTCGTCGATGAAGTTGATGGCTTCATCGGTGAGTCGGTCAGTTAGAAACTCTCCTTCTTTTCCGCCTTCGAGATCAGGCACATTGTTCTTCGCATATTTCTCGGCTTTGGCCTTGTAGGGATAGAAAAAACTCGCCGGTTGCCCCTTGGTGTGACCGGCAACATTCACATCGAATCCCTGAGCTTCCGGGTAGTGTGTCCGGCCCGTTTCTCCGTGTGCCTGGAGGTGCCATTTTCCCATATGGGCAGTTCGGTATCCAGCCTCCTTGAGGGCCTCAGCAATCGTGATTTCTTTCAGCGGCAGACTGACCTGAGGCGTCGCCCGGGTAATGCCGACGCGACTCGGGTATTTACCAGTGAGGATACTGGCCCTTGTCGGCGAGCAAACAGGGCTCGCCGAATACGCGTCTGTAAAAAGGACTCCTTCTTTTGCCAACGCGTCGATTCTCGGGGTTTCGTGAAACGTGCTCCCGTAGCAGCCGAGGTCCTGCCGCCCTAGATCGTCGATAAGAAAAAAGACGATGTTGGGACCTTTGGCTTTGCCCGCGGAAAGCGCAGGTGGAGCCGTGTCAGCAGCTGGCATTGGTGTGTCTTTCTTGCTTAACGATGCTTTGATTCTGGATGCCACTCTTGCTGCCAGAATGTCTCGTCCCTCTTCGGTGTAGTGGACATCATCAGGCCCCCGTTGATAGCGCTCTCGATCTTTTCGCACCACATCATAGAGATTGTTAATCCTGACATTATGCTTCTCCATCACGGTGCGTGCCGCTTTGTTGAATTCTTTGGCGCGCTGCTCGGAGAAGACAATCTTCACTTTCTTTTCCGGTCCGACGCAAGGTGGTGTCGTGATCGCGAAAATGAGCGTTGCATCGGTTTTCGCCCTCATTTTAAGAACGATGCTTTCGAGACTTTTGGCATACGATTCCGGAGTCGCCTTTTGCTCCTGGCTCCAACCATACCAATCCCAAAGACCGAAGTTAAAATGGATCACGTCCCATTTTGAGTTACCTAGCCACTCTTCAATATGCTCGTCACCAAATGCTGACCAGCGGCAGTTGAGTGTAGGCCTATGAACATTGGCGACTCCATCCAACTGTCGGCGAACTCGTGGCGTGTATCCATTCGAAATGGAATCTCCAATGATGAAAACCCGGGGTAAACCCGGGGCGTCCACGGGATTCGCAAACGGATGCTCGAAAGGGTCTTTCTGTTCGTTTGCGTCCTGCGCATAGGCAGCGTGGGGCGACGCGATTAAAATCGAGAATAAGATACTCAGAAACGTTTTCATGAAATGATTCAATGTTGGGCGGGGCAGGTGGCACAAATCACTTCGTGGTTTTTTTGCGTTTACCTTTAACCGGCATTCTTCCGTCTAGTCCGAGCTCAGGATACTTGCCCGCAGCTTGAGTTAGCAAGTCAGGTGTAGGCAGCTCAACCTCTTCAGGGAAATCGGGGCGGTTTAGATTATCGTTTAGCATGATCTTGGTTACCGTTTTCGAAGGAACGCCATCCGCGGGAACGTCCACACGAGCCACCCAGGCGATAGCATTGAGAATCATCTTACGATAGTCATCGATCGCCCAGTTGCTGTGATAGTGTCCACCGACGAATCCTGCACCTCGCGCTCCAGTCTCTGGATCGCGGCACCACAGGAGCGCTTGCTCAGTGCCAAGCTTTTTAGCAGCGAGATGATTCCAAAATTTGCTACTTCCGTAGCGAACAATGTTTTGTTTCCTTGGGATCGCCGTGACGAGTGGATAGACATGTGGACTCTCGTTATCGAAATTCAGGTTCCAGTAGAACTCATCGAAAGTCCTTAATCCGGAATTCAAACCTCGCGAAATTGGGTGATCTGCTTTCAGAGTCAGATCAGCAATCCACGAGGGGTTCACTGAAAAAGCATCGTCGAAGTATCCGCCGATCCACTTTTTGTAGTAGGTCTCACCGATCTCTTTCTTCGGGTGCACCCCATAGTGCATGAACATGATCGCCATGCCACCCTGTACTTTTTCATCGAGAAAAGCATACTTTTCTCCAAACTCACCGCCGCCATCCGCGTAGATGATGCAGGCATCAACGTCATCAAAAATGGATTCGTCCTCAGGCCAGCCATACCAATGCGCCTCAGCTTCGACCGGTAGTCCACTCTCGTTGAGTGCTTCCGCAAGCAACAGAGAGCCTGCTCGATATTCGTGGATTCCGTGCCGGTGTGTCGTGTTTCCCGCGATGAAGAGGATCTTCTTTTTGTCAGCGCTATCTTTGTTCGCCTCATTCCCTTGGGCGGAAGCCGATGGCGAAGGGACGCCTTGTTTTAGAAATGCGACAATGTCGGCCACATCCTGAGGCTGCAGGGCAAGTTGTCCTCCGGACATCATGAGCGAGTGCTCCAGAGGCTCGACGCTTACGATATCTTTTCGACTGATCGTGACTTCGCCTCCGCCCATCACTTTGAGAATGTGAGAGCCTCCCGAAAAAAGCGAAAAGCCCTGAATCGTATGGCCTTTTTTGGTGATGATTTCGGTGGCCTCAAAGCCATGAGCGATTCCTGCGTTCGGGTCGATGATTGCGGCGGCGATTGCCTCAGATGATTGACCGCGCCCCCATTCGTCCAAGGCTGGTCCAAAATCGATTCCCGTGCCATTTACCTGATGACACATGTAACAGCGACCGATTGTTGCCTTTCCCTGAACAGGATCACCCTTCAAAGTCAGAACTTCAGCTACCGTTAGTGTAGTGGCTACCGGTCCAGTAACAGGAGCGATGTAATCCTGATTTGGGGGCATTTGATTGGGCTTTGTGTTCAGCCCTTTCATCTGATCGACATACGCACTCCAACTGTGGCTTCCGCGATTGTAGAGCCACCACTGAGCGAGCTCCCTGGTATCCTCTGGTCCCTTTTCGGCAATCAGGACCATTGCCATCGCGGCACCTTTTTCGCCCATGAATCCAATTGCGGTTAGGGCTTCCTTTCTGTCGCTGAGGGAAAGCTTGAGACTGAGTGCTCGCTTCTTAAATTCAGACGAGGCAATCGGAGGGTGCAATCGCCAGGCAAGTTTCGCAAATGCGGGTGACCACTGAAGCGGGTCCTCATGTCCAAGTTCGCTGTGAAGCAATTTGTAGATCGCAGTCTCCTTTTTAGTCGAGGCCGTGCCGATTGCTTCGAGATACCAGCGATCTTCGCCATTGTATTGCCGAGCCAACTCGACGATAATTTCCTGACACTTTTTCAGTGGTTGCTCTCGCAAGGCGAGAGCAACTTCACGCCTCACCGCGATCGAAGGATCGGAGGCAAGTTCCCCGCAGTGTTTTAAAGTGTCACTTTCTACGAAGCGAAGCGCGCGAAAACAGGCGATTCGCATTTGGGGATCGCTCGATGATTTCAACTGATCTGCGACCTTGGAAATCCCTCTCTCTCCGAGTTGAGCAAGGAGGAACACCGCTCGCGCCTGAATGAATGAGTTGGAATCGTTGAGGAGCTTCCCTACTTCTGCGACCGCGTCATCTCCCGTTGCTTTGAGGCGTGTGAAACCCGCGTTGCGCACATTGTTAGCCGGGCTTTTCAGCGCTGCTATTTGTCCGCCGATCGCATCCAAATCCAATGAAGGTACTTCTGGATTCTTTCCTTTAGGAGCGATCCGATAAATGGTCCCTAGAGCTTGAGGATCCGTCATGCGGTGACCGCCGACGCCAGAGTCGAACCAGTCGGCAACGTAGATCGCCCCATCCGGTCCCACCGCAACATCTGATGGTCGGAACTGGTTTGCGAATTCAGCTTTTTCTTTTTCGCCTTCAGGGAATTCATCCTCACGCTTAGAACGGAAAAAATCAAAACGCTCCAACTTGAATCCTGCTCCCTCTGGAACCGGCAGGTAACCAAAGACCACATTTCGTGCCGCTTCACAGGAGAGAAGGAGTCCTTCGTAATCATCTCCGAGGGCGCCGTTTTCGTAGAAGGCAATCCCAGTTGGCGAGCCATTTCCATACACATCTCCGGCAGGAATCGTTCCCGGGTCTTCCTGTCTCCATTCAGCGATCGGTGCGGGTTGCCCGGGACGTCGCTCGGATTGCCACTTGCGTGCCCCGTCATCGGAAGCAAAGCCCATATTCCCATACTCCATCAGCCATGTGGTGCGACAGGCGGGAGGGTCGTCATTGTCATTTTGAAAGACATCGCCGAAGGAGGTCACTGTCTCTTCGTAACTGTTCCGCATGTTGTGCCCGATGGGGCGAAGACCAGTGCCGTCGGGGTTTACCCGCAAGGCGACAGCGCCCACGTAGACGTGGCCGTCATCGCTCTTCAGTCCCGGTTGTCCTCCCTGGTTTGGCCCCGGATCAGTGACCGAGGGAGCGCCCCCGTTGTAAACGCTTCCGACGCGAAGGGTCCATCCTGCTTTGTCTTTCACAATATGGGTTCCCGCATTTCCCGAATTGAAATACCACTGACCGTTTGGCCCTGTGGTTACGGAATGGAGGCTGTGATCGTGGTCCCGGCCTCCGAATCCCTCCAGGAAAATCTCACGTTTGTCGACCTTCGGATCGAACACGGCATTTCGATCGACGTCGGTATAGACAATGACCGAAGGTGGTTGGGACACGACGATTTTGTTGTCGATCACGGCAACGCCGAGTGGCGCCACAAGCTCCGGCTCCTGCACGAAGACGTGACTTTTGTCCGCTTTTCCATCGCCGTCAGTATCTGTCAGAACTACAATTTTATCCCCCTTGATGTCGCTTTTAACGACTTCGTTGTTACGGAACATGCGGTAGTTCACGCCTTGGGTGACCCAAACCCGGCCGAGATGGTCGACATCCATGTTCGTCGGATTTTGGAGCATCGGGGTTGTCGCCCAAACTGTGACTTCCATGCCCTCCGGCACGACAAAAGATTCAGCGGGAACGCATTTATTAGAATCCTCTGCCCGTGCACAGGTGAAGGCGACTATGAGGAAGAGGCCAGTCGATAGTTTTATCATGATTGTTTTGTCGGGAAATTGAATGAATTGAAAGCGGGCCTACCAAACTTGGTTTGGATGCTCGAAGAGAAAACGGATGTCGCTTCGGCTCACAGCGCCGGAATAGATTCGGACCTCGTCGACTGCTCCTCCTAACCACTGAGGTGTGATGCGGCCTCCATCAGCGGCATCGCTGAGCTTCCCGAGGTAGGCGTTGGTGGGTTGTTTCACGGCAGCAAGGCCCGGAATACGCGTTCCGAGTTTCTGACCTATCGTAGCTGACCGAATTTGTTGACCATCTCGATAGAGCCAAACCATTCCCCCGTGCACCGCAACCGCCACGTGATACCATCGGTCCGGTTCCCATCCGTCAACTCTGCCAGCTACCGAATCGAAGTGCATCCCGTTCTGCCAGCCAAATACCAAATGACGACGGTTAAGGTGAATCTGGACGCGTTCGTTCTCGGTGCCGTCGGTTAGCGAAAAAAGAATCGCAATTCGATCTGATGGATCACGCACCCATGCAGAAAGGGTAAACGTTTCTGCTTCGCCAAGTCGCTTTGCATGTTCACTCAGATCGACAAATCCACGTTCACCTAGAAAGAATGCCTGACCTGAGATCCCGGAAACCGTAGCTCCGTTTTCAGCAGAATGAAATTCACCGTCTATCTGATTTTCAGAGGAGTCGTTCGCCGTTCCGTCAAAGTTCCAGTGCGCGAGCAGATTTGGTTTTACAGCACTTTCCTGAGAACGTTGCTCCAAAGTGACAATTTCTCCACTCGCATCCACCTGCGCGGAGAAACCAGCCCCCAACGGCTGAATTGTCCGAGCGGCTCCTCGAGTTCCTAAATGTAAATCGACGAGTCCCTCGATCACAAATACCTCCGACTTTCCCGTTTCACGATCATGAGTAAGGTCAAATTTCGTACCAAGATCGACAACTTCCATCGACTCAGTTGCAACCACGAAATCGCGAGCAGATTCGGGTGCGTGAACCCGGACTCGACCATAATCAAGATAGGATCGCATCGACGTATCGATTCCGAATGCTGCCGGACCTTCCAGCTCCACGTTTGCACCGCTACGAAAGCGAATATTCAAATGGCCTTGCTCCAATTGCACCCACCCTTTTCCCAAGCCGCTTCCCACTTGGCGTGGCAATCTGTGATTGCTACTGAACACAGCGTCCTCACTGACAAATTCGAGATGAGCGACCGCATTGTTTCTCTCTCTGGAAATCAAGTTCCATTGAAGTGTCGCGACGCCAAAGCAAATCACTAGAACAGCCGAGATGCCGAGCCAAAGTGTTGGTCGAGAACGCTTTAATTTTGCATCCGGAAATTGACTTATCTTTGGTGTATCACTATTCGGACGGGCTAGATCTGCTACGAGAATCGCCTGTTCGGCGATCTCTGCCAGCATCGCGCGGGCTTTAAGATCGCACTTCAGCCACGATTCGACTTCCCGCATTTCTTCGGACGGGAGTTCATTATCGAGATAACGAAGCAAACGTTCACGATCCAGTAGTTCTTGGGAATTCAGGCTCATGAGATTTCGATCCTACGGATTTCAATGCACTGACGGAGGCCGGCGTGAAGTCGCGACAGGCGCTTATATACGGCATCAAGCTTCGCCTCGATTTTCTCGGCAATTTCCCCGCAATCGTAGCCATCTGTGTAGCGCAGGTTCAAAAGTTGGCGTGATTTTTCGGGCAACTGCTCCAGGCAATCGCGC
This sequence comes from uncultured Verrucomicrobiales bacterium, assembly GCA_963977055.1. Classification (GTDB taxonomy): domain Bacteria; phylum Verrucomicrobiota; class Verrucomicrobiia; order Verrucomicrobiales; family DEV007; genus Arctic95D-9. The sequence goes on along the minus strand of CAXBMX010000068.1, from coordinate 6,941 downwards.
AATGCCTGAACTCGGTCGCGTTCTGGAATCGGTGTCGCACCCGACTCCCAGTCTGCGGCGATCAAATCAAGGATTTCTTCATCGATCCCAACCTGCAGTTTCCGGTTTTTGCGAATCCAATCGATTCCCTCCCGGCGAGCCGTAATTATTGCCCATGACAGCAAGGGCCCTTCCGCATCGAAGCTAACTTCACTGGTCAGCGATTTGATCACTACATTCTGGAAAATATCTTCCACCATGTGCGTGTCCTTCACGACCATCCATGTCACAGCCGAGATCCGCTCGCGGGACTTAAAAAGAGAACGGAGAATTTGCTGTTCAGAGAAAGGCATGTGGAGAGGGAACGAAACGAGAGGGGAAATCCTGACATTTATGAGTGATTTTTTTCAGTCTGTATTTTTGACATTCAATTCTAGCGATTTCTGCCACAGCAAATATTAATAGAGCAACAAGGCTGAATAACCAGACCGCCCCCTTTAGTTCGTTGCAGCTATCACTTGTCCGCAAAGTGGTCACGTATTGATTGAGCTACGCGATGACATGAAGTCGTGCGAATTTCTCGGCTTTGTCAGGCTTGTTTGGGGCAAGGGGTGAGTTGTGGGGTCAGGCAAGAATGGCACGGTTTTAAGCCTATTCTTCGATGTTTTCGCGAAAACGGGGTCAGTTAAAAATTCTAAATTTTTGCGCTAATCAAGAATTTTTAACCGACCCCGTTAATTAAAAAATGCCATGCTCGTTCGCTGGAGAAGCGAAACGGCCGGGAGTTATTGTCTATTCGAACTCGAGCAACTCGATTTCGAAATACAAGGTCGCCTTCGGCGGGATCGCGCCCTTCAAACCGGCTTCCCCATAGGCGAGCTGGTGCGGGATGATGAACTCGTTTCGGGGTCAGCCGTAAGTCCGCAGGGACAAGTTAATTATTCATGAGGGATTAGTTGGGAGGTGTCAATAGTGTTATTTTATCGCCTGACCTCGTTTGACCCGAAAACCATCTCGATGGTCACTCTCACAGAGATCTAATTTCATTTATGCATATAACTTGCAATAACAGACTAATGCAAATATATTGCGTTTATGCAAGCCGTCTCAATTTTCGAACCTACCCATCAAACAAAGTGGTTCGACGCTGATCGCATTGGAGTGATCGCATCAATTCTCTGCGCGATTCACTGTGCGGTAACCCCGTTTTTGCTCTTGCTGCTTCCGACTTTTGGAAAGATTTGGGCTCATCCGGCTACTCACTGGGGAATGGCTCTACTGGTCGTCCCGATAGCCGTCGCCATGATGACAGCCGGTTATCGCAAGCACCGCCGCAAATGGATTCTGACCGCAGGGACAATGGGAGTTGCGTTCGTCGTCCTCGGAGCGGCTGTCCCTTACCTCGAAAATTCAACCACTCAAGAAACAGGAGGAACCAACTCAAGTCCTGCTGCTTCAGACGCGGAAACGGCTGGCTCTGATACCGAAAATCATCACGAAGAATCCTGCGCCGTCGATGCCTGCTGCCCCACGCTGATGACTGATGCCGCTGGGAAAACAAAGCTGAAGGTCCCTGCCGCCAGCATCGTCACTACTCTTGGCGGGATCTTTCTCGTCGTCACCCATTTGGGAAATCTCTGCACCTGCGCTTCCTGTTGTCGCAAGAAGGAATCGGCTTGCTAAATCAGCTCCGCGGATGGCAAAGCCTCTAATATTCGTTACGGGATTTTTTGGATCAGGTAAGACTACGCTTCTCCGCTCTCTGACCCAGGGCATCTGGGAGAGAGGTTACTCCGCCGATGTCATTCTCAACGACTTCGCGGACGCCAGTCTGGACGCAGCCACACTGCAAGAGCACGCAGCCAGCATTGCCCCCATTACGGCGAGTTGCGCCTGCTGCGGTGCTCTCGAAGAACTCATAAGCCTGTGCCGAACTGCCGCAAAGGCCTCCGGAGATGTTCTCCTGATCGAATTGAACGGATCAGCTGATCCACTTCCCATCCTGGAAGCCTTCACCGTTTCCTCAACCAGATCGAATTTCTATCCCAGAATCCAAGTCAACCTGATCGACGGCCGCCACTGGGCAGACCGCGGCAGGTGGAATCCAATCGAGAAGCGACAGCTCGAAACCTCCGGTTCCTGGATACTCTCCCACCAGGACGCGATCAGCGATGAGCGGAAGGCATGGGTGGCCAACGAGCTCCATACCTCTGCTCCCTATGCGAAAGAAACGGATTCCTCTAAACTGCTGGACGCGCTATTTTGCCATCTCGAAGAGGGCAACGGCCTATCCACTCCTGATGAATCCACGCCGCTCACGACTACTTCCAGCTTGCCCCGTCCCCTCAGTGCCGATCCTGTCCATCAACTGACCCATCATTTCGAAGGATGGATGGTCCCGCTCCCCGGACGGGTCAGGCGGCGCTCTATCGAAAAACTACTCGCCGAGCTACCTGAATGGGTCATCCGCGCCAAAGCGGTTGTGAAACTGATCGAACACCCTGGAGGCAAATGGCTCTTCCAGCGCAGTGGAACGGACCTCAGCACCGAACCCATTTTGATCTCCCATGCCGATCTTGTTACCAGCTCTCTGGTGTGTATTGGCCCGATGCCGGATATCGAAATCCTCAGCAAACTGGTCCGCAAACACTTTGGTGGAGAAGCCATTGCGCTGCAGGCGCGTACGAACGCAGAATCTGGGAAGGACTCCTAACGGTATTCCTTACGGCAATACATCGGTGTCATTCCCATGTGCTTTCGAAAAAAATGGAGAATGGGGTCTCTAGAATAGGGTCAATCGACATGCTTCAAGTCTTGGTATGATCAGGGCAGTGGAAAAAACCCATCATGCAGGGACCTGAGAGAATAGTGGAAATTTTTCATCGCGGCCGCGCCAAGTGTGTGTCGGCCGGTTCATGACGAAATTGCAAAAATTGCAAGGGACAGGCCCGAATGGCACGGTTTTAAGCGGAATACCAACTGTGCGCGATCACCCTGTAGCCGGTGGGCCGGCCCCCGGTCTCTTTGAGAGGCCGGGAAAATCCCATCGCCCAGTTGATAAAAGGGCGCGCCGGATCATAAGAATCGAACTGCCGCCAGAGCGCGACGGCAGTTTCCTGCATGATTTCCCGCGCATCGGCGCAATTTGGAACGACGACCAGAATCGAACGCAACATCACCGGCTCGCTCTCGAGGATGAGACGGCTGAAGCGCTCATGGGAGTCGTTGTGATCCGTGGTCGGCATGAAAGAAAAGTCTAGCTTCCACAACAGGTCCACGGAAGGGCCAAATTTTGGACAAAAAATTGAACAATTTTTCTTCTGAGGAGAAATGGGGGCTCGCCGGGCGAAGCCTTTGCAAATGCTACCAACAGGGTACCTTTGTTGATGCGAGCCTGTTGGTTCGTGAAATCGTGCAGAGACTTGATTCAAAGCAAAACTCGAAGACCTTGAATGATGCCAGAAAAATTTTCCAACTACCACGTCCCACAGCCGAATCTGGAAGAAACACGGGCGAGCTACGCAGCGTTCCAGAAGCGGCTTTCTGAGGCGAAGTCCGGTGAGGAATGCCTTTCGGTTGTGAGTGACTGGGATGCCACGCTGCGCGGGGTGAAGGAATGGGCATCGCTCACTTATATTCGATTTGAACAGGATACTCAGAACGACGCTTACCAGGTGGCGAAGGAAGCGATGGATGCGGTGATTCCGAAGTTTACCGATCTCGACACTGAGATGAAGAAGGCGTTGCTGGTCTCCCCTTTTCGAACGGAACTGGAGGCAGCTCTGACGAGCCAGCTGTTTGCCCGGTGGGAATGCGACGCGAAGAGTTTTTCCTCTGAGATTCAGGACGACTTGGCGGCGGAGGCAAAACTGGGGTCCGAACACACCACGCTCACCGCCGGTGGCGAGGTGGAGTTTCGTGGGGAAACGCTCAACCTGTCCGAGCTCGATAAGTTTTCGGAGGATGCGGATCGGGCAAAGCGGGAAGCGGCTTGTCGGGCGAATTCACAATGGTTCGCTGACAACGCTCCGGCGCTGGATCGAATCTATGATGATCAGGTGAAGCTGCGCCACTCGATGGCGCAAAAGCTCGGCTACCACAATTTCACGCAACTGGGTTATCAGCGGATGTCGAGGATTGGCTATGGTCCGGAAGAGGTGGCGACCTTTCGCAATGAAGTGCGTGATCGGGTGGTGCCGCTGGCGACTGCTCTCGGAGAGCGTCAGGCAGAGATGCTTGGCCTACCCGAATTGATGTTCTGGGATTCGGAAGTGCGTTCCGCAAATGGCAATCCCAAACCGCTCGGTGATCACGACTGGATGATTGATCGGGCCACGGAGATGTTTGATGAAATGGGGCATGGTCTGGATGTGTTTTTCCGGGAAATGAAGGAACGCGAGGTGATGGATTTGATGGCCAGGAAAGGCAAAGCGGGCGGTGGTTTCTGTGATTATCTTCATGAGTTCGAGTTCCCGTTTATCTACGGAAACTTCAATGGCACGCGGGGCGATGTCGATGTCTTCACTCACGAGGTCGGCCACGCCTTCCAATCTTATAGCAGCCGGAAGCAGCCATTTAGCGATATTGTTTGGCCGACCACCGAAGCCTGTGAGATCCATTCGATGGGCTTGGAATTTCTCACCTGGCCACACATGGAGAAATTTTATGGCGATGCGGCGGAAGAGCTCCGTCGAGTTCACTTGGCCAGCAGTATCCAGTTTCTCCCCTACGGCGTTGCCGTCGATCATTTCCAGCACCTGGTCTACGATCGCCCGGAGGCGACTCCCGAGGAACGCAATGCGATGTGGCAGGAGATGGAAGAGACCTACCTGCCGTGGATCAACTATGGCGATCTTCCTGCCGAGTCCAGTGGCCGTCGCTGGCAGCAGAAGCGTCATCTCTATCACGGTCCGTTTTACTACATCGACTATTGTCTCGCGCTGACCGGAGCCATGCAGTTCTGGTCCCGTTCGCGCACCAATTCCGGAGCCGCGCTTCGTTCGTATGCGGATCTCTGTCAGTTGGGAGGAAGCCTAAACTATACCGGGCTTCTCGAGTCGGCGGGTCTCCAATCGCCTTTCCAGAAAGGCTGTCTCGATCAGGTGATTGAGGATGCGGCGGGTTATTTGGGGTAGATCTGACTTACTTCGGTTAGCTGCTCCCATTTTGAGCTTTGGTATCGATTTCGTTATGGCGCGAACGGTGCCCCTGCGCGAGGGCGAATTCCAGAACCATTCACGATTGGCTGAATAACGCGGCGGCCAATTTTTACCGGGTGCGAAGTATCCCCGGTAGTCCCCACTTTTGCATGGCTCACCCCCAAGCGCTGAACCGGAGGCCTCAGCGGGGGTTTCTCCCCTTGGCTGAGATTGTTCAGGTAGAAGTTCCTCGTGGTTTTAAGGCGGAAATCATCAGTTCGAAAGGGACCGGCGGGGAGATTATCTGCGTTGAAGAGGGTGGGAGTGAGAAGATATTACTTTAAATAATTCATCGTGTGAAGTGATCTATAATTTTGCAGTTTATGCCGCTTTTGCTTACTCTTTCTCTGCCATTTCCTTGCCCGCGAGGTTCTGAGACCTGCTACCCGGCCAGCAACCAGTCTTTCACCGCTTCGACGTTTTTGAATTCCGGAATCCACGCCAGCTCTTCGGGGAGATCGGTCGTGAATTCGCATCGCAAGCGCACTGGTTGGGCACCGGATTCGATGGCCGCATATTGATTGTAGATCCGATCATCGACGAGGATGGTTTCTTCCGGCTTGAGTTGATATTTTTCGTAGCAGTCTCTCAGTCGATCGATCTTCGCGGTGTCGTGCATGAACTCGCCATGTTGCACGCATTCGATCGTCAGAAAGTCGGTCACGGGTGCGAGGATGTCATTGAGATAAGCCATCTTGGCTTCGACCTCAAAAGTCGCCGACATGGTGAACTGGCGGTAACCTAACTCATTCAGCTCTTTGAGCACTTCGATCACATTGGGGTAGAGCGGCCGATTGGTGAAAAAGCTCTGGTCAGCACAAAAATCCCTATCCATTTCGGCACCCAGTTCCGGGTGAGTTTTTAATTCCAGCGCGCCATACTCCGGAAGGATCGGCAGGACCTCGGGAAGCTGCTCCCATTTCAGGTTCTGGTATTGATCCCGATAGTTGGGATGCCCGGTTAAAAAATGGTAATACGCATAGTTAAGATCCGCTAAGACCCCATCGACATCCCAGAATATATTTTTGACCTTGGTATTGTCCATTTTGGGGAAACTAATCGCTGAACTGGATTTTGTGCGAAAAACCATGCGTCTTGAATTCCCCGGTTCGAATCAAATGGTCGGTGTCAGGCGCGAGATGAAGTCGCTGATGAATCTGAGTCTCGATATGACTGGAGAAGCTATCCTGATGCCTTGGCTGAAAGCCAGGTGAGAACCAGCCTCCCCATTGCGGAACGCCCGGACAAACACGCGCGGAACTATTCTGACTCGATCCGGTAGAGATGGTAGCGGGTGCGTAGATACATGGTATTGCCGACCACGGCTGGAGAGGCCATGAATCCCGGACCACGCCGCGGATCATCCAGCGGCGCATCGGTGACGAGGCTGTTTGTTGCGAGGACTTTGAACTCGCGGCCGGGCTCGATCACTGTTGTCTGGCCCTCCAGGCTGAAGAAATACAGTTTTCCATCCGCAAGAATCGGACATGCCCGGTATTTGCCGCCGACCCGCCCTTTCCAGACAGTTTCTCCGGTCTTCGCTTCCACGCAGACGACGAAGCGGTCATCCATGGCAAAGTAAATCAGGTCATCCACCACGATGGGAGACGAGTATTTGGGGAACGACTTGTCGATCTTCCAATTCACATGAGTGTCAGTCACCACGCCGTTGCCACCGGCTTTCACCGACGAGAAATTAGGGACAGGCCCCGAGAATTGCCGAGAATTGCCGAGAATTGCCGAGAATTGCCGAGAATTGCCGAG
>CAXBMX010000067.1:0-15088 GCA_963977055.1 uncultured Verrucomicrobiales bacterium | reverse complement strand
CAAAGTTGTTTCGTTTTACTCAAGTTTTCTCTTATCTCGCCCAGGCGAGACGTTAATAGTCTTATTCCCTTTCGTTTTCTCTGTCAGTCGCCGAGGGAAAGAGAAAGGCCGCGCAGGGTTTAGAAAAAGAAAAAGAAAAGGAATAAGAAAAAGGCATTGGGCGCTACCTACCAACCTTGAGCGATGGCTGGCCCTAATCCAGCGCCATTCGGGGCAGACCCTCTGGCGAATCATCTAGACCCGCTTCCCTGTGGCTGGGGCCCAGCGACAGATTTCAATCTGCCGGAACTTGCAAAAAGTTCCGACGAACGCCCTTTTTTCGACGCTGCCTGAATTCCCGGGCCTTCTCCGGATGATGGGGGCGATGAACTATCTTTACCTGATCAAGAATTAAGGGGGCCGGCGGCTCCCCGGGAATCTGGTCATTCAACATATCTGGCTGACTTCGGGGATCCGTGACCATCCCTTGGCCTGCTACATGAAGTCGTCACCCGACCCAAGCTGGGTGAGAAATTCAAAAGACGTCATCTTTCTAGCATCTTCAGGGGTTAGGGTTCTTTAGCCGAATAAGCTGAAGACGAAATGAGAGCCCTGTTTTTCATAATCCCACTAGCGATCACCCTCGCCTCCGCTGAACAGGATCTAAGCGAGGAGCAGGTCCTATTTTTCGAGAGTAAGATCCGTCCTGTGCTGGTCGATTCCTGTTTCGAATGCCACTCCAAAGAGGAGGGAGAGAATAAGGGCGGACTCACTCTTGATACCCAATTTGGTCTTCGCGAAGGTGGAAATTCCGGTTCAGGCACGGTGCCGGGCGATCTGGAGGAAAGCTGGATCTGGCTCGCGGTTTCCCATATCGAGCCCGACTACGAAATGCCTCCGAAGAGCAAATTGCCGGACGAAGTGATCGCGGATTTCAGGAAGTGGATTGAGATGGGGGCTCCCGACCCGCGGGAAGGGGAAAAGGAGGTCATCACTGAGATCGATATTGAAGTCGGTAAAAAATTCTGGTCATTCCAGGCTCCAACAAGACAGGCGATCCTCACAGTCAACGATCAGGAGTGGCCAAAAACTGATATCGATCACTTCGTTCTCGCCAAATTGGAGGCGGAGAATCTTGCGCCCTCCGATCCTGCGAGTTCCCAAGCTATTCTGCGGCGGCTTTGTTTTGATCTCATAGGGATGCCTCCCCATACGGACTATGCCAACGGCTTCTATGAGGCGTGGGAAAAAGATCCCGGTAAGGCCATCGAATCCACGATAGATCTGCTGCTGGAAAGCCAGCAATTCGGTGAACGTTGGGGAAAGCATTGGCTCGATGTCGCTCGCTACGCTGAGTCCAACGGGATGGGCTCGAATCAGTCCTATCCCCATGCCTGGCGGTATCGGGATTATGTGATCGATTCAATCAACGGCGACAAGCCATGGAATCAGTTCATTCAGGAACAGCTTGCCGGTGATTTGCTCCCGTCGAGTTCGGAGCGCGAACAGCAGGAGAAAATGATCGCGACCGGCTTTCTGGCGGTCGGCCCTAAGAACTTTCGGGAAAAAAGCACCAAGCAGTTCACGATGGATATGGTGGACGAGCAGATCAACTCAACAACGAAAGCTTTTCTCGGATTGACGGTCTCCTGCGCCCGATGCCACGATCACAAGACCGACCCGATCCCAACGGCAGACTACTATTCCATGGCCGGAATTTTTCTGAGTTCCGATACCTACTACGGAACTTCGGGATCGGGAAATCGGTTTAATGTTGGTGAACTGATCGAACTGCCTCTCCCCAGCGAGACGGGGATACAATATACTGAAACCGAGGTCGTTGCGCTAGAGAATCGGCTCGCCGAAGTGAATCAAGGGCTGGCTGATTTTCACGCTGATAAGCGGGCCAGAATGAATGGGGCGACAGAGGGCACCGGAGAAAAAAGAGGGCGTATCTCGAGCCGGTTGAGAACCGAGCAGAGTAGCCTTACCAAACAGCTGGCGGCTATCAGTGGGAGCGGAGCGGAAAATGCCTTCGGAATGGGGATGCTGGACAAGGCCTCGGGGATCAATGCCAGCGTGCTCGTTCGCGGGGAGATCGATAGCCCGGCGCAGGAAGTGCCTCGCGGCTTCCTCCAAGTTCTCGATCACTATCCCGGTAGCATCGAAGAAGATCACAGTGGTCGCCTCGAGCTCGCCGGATGGATGAGCTCGAACCGTAATCCGCTGACTGCTCGCGTCATGGTCAATCGAGTGTGGGAAAAGCTCTTTGGAAGAGGCATTGTCGCTACGACTGACAATTTTGGGACGACAGGTCGGGCTCCCTCCCATCCGGAACTGCTCGACCATCTCGCCATTCAGTTCATGGAGGATGACTGGTCGCTGAAAGGGCTCATCAAACGACTCCTCCTGACTCGGACCTACCAGATGGCATCCGAATTCCATTTGGCCAATGACCAGAAAGACCCCGAGAACAACTATCTGTGGCGCGCCGCACCGAGAAGGCTCGACGCCGAAGCCTTTCGCGATTCTATCCTCGCGGCGACGGGGCAGCTGGACCTGAAGCGCCCGGTTGGTTCGGTAGTCAGCGAATACGGGGACGGAGAACTCGGTCGGAAGAGCAGTCCTGATCTCGTATCGAACTTGCCACCGGTGCGTTCCGTTTATCTCCCTCCGATTCGGGATGCCATGTCGGAAATAATTGGTTTGTTCGATGGTGCAGACCCTAGTGAGGTTACTGGAAGTCGCCAGGTTTCTAATGGAGCGGAGCAATCGCTTTTTCTCATGAACAGCCCCTTCATCCTCGAGCAGTCCGATCATTTCGCCGGAGTTCTTGAGGAGCGATTTGATAACACGAGGGATCGGGTTCGGTATGCATTCCTCCAGGCATTCGGTAGACCTCCCACATCTGGCGAGTACAAAAACACGATTGATTTTTACCAGGCCTATGTCCCGTCTGTGACGCAGAAAACCGGTGACAAGCAAAAGGCTGAAACTCAGTTCCTGACCTACTTCTGCCAGGGATTGCTCTCCAGTGCCGAATTTCGCTACCTCAACTAACCAGGATCGAACCTCAAACTGAATCACGTCATGAGTCACATACTTTCCCGCCGCGAGGCACTCAAGAGAACATCGTCAGGATTTTCCTGGCTCGCCTTCGCGGCGCTCGCGAATCGCGAAGCTCAGGCTGCCAAAGGCCTCGCTCCGAAGGCACCCCACTTTCCGGCGCGCGCGAAAAGAGTCATCATGTTGACGATGCCGGGAGGTCCCTCCCACCTCGATACCTTTGATTACAAACCGCAGCTGATCAAAGACCATGGTAAAGAGGGGAAATACGGTAACCTCCGGGGAGCCAAACTCCTCGCGTCGCCGTTTGAGTTTTCTCAACACGGTGAAAGCGGTCTGTGGATTTCGGAACTGTTCCCTCACCTCTCGTCCATGGCGGACGATCTTTGTCTGCTGCGCGGGATGCATACCGATATTCCCGATCACACCCAGGCGCAGTTGCAAATGCATACCGGTAAGTTTCAATTTGCCCGCCCTTCTTTGGGGGTCTGGTCTCTCTACGGTCTCGGGGCAGAGACGGAAAATCTTCCCGGCTATCTCTGGATTGATCCAGGAAAAGGGAATAATCAGATCCTGGGGAACAGCTTTCTTCCTCCAGAATATCGGGGCACCGGAATCAGTGTCGCCAAAGGGACGGTGGCAGGTTCAGAGGGCAAAAGTAAAGGCAAGGGAAACGGCAGAAAGAGCGAAGGTAGCACGGTTCCCTCTGGAGTCGCCAACATCGCCAATCCGAGACTGAGTCGAGAGCATCAGAGAATGCAGCTCGATTTCATTCAGTCGCTGAATCAAGAAAAGCTGGAGAGGGAAGTGCATCAACCGGGGATTGAAGGTGTCATCGAATCGTTCGAGCTCGCCTTTCGGATGCAGGATGAAGTTCCGAAGGCCGTCAACATTGGCAACGAATCGCAGGAAACTCTCAATCTTTATGGCATTGGAGATTCAGCGACTGACGAGTTTGGCCGGAAATGCCTGCTCGCCCGCCGGTTTGCCGAAGCGGGCGTCAGATTCATCGAGCTCAGCCACAGCCCAGGTTGGGATACTCATGGCGACCTCAAGGCGAAGCTCACCGAGAACTGCGGAGCCACCGACAAACCGATCGCCGGACTTCTCAAAGATCTCAAACAACGCGACATGCTCAAAGACACTCTCGTGATCTGGGCAGGAGAATTTGGACGGACTCCCCACGGACAGGGTGGAGATGGTCGCGACCACAATGCCAAAGGCTACACCACCTGGATGGCCGGAGGCGGCGTGAAGGGCGGATTCAGTTTCGGTTCCACTGACGAGTACGGCTACGAAGCGGTAGAGGATAAAATGCACATCCACGACTGGCACGCAACGATACTGCATCTGTTAGGTCTTGATCATGAGAGATTGACCTATCGCTACTCCGGGCGCGATTTCCGGCTGACCGATGTCCATGGACAGGTTGCGAAAGAGATATTGGCATAGCGGGTCAGAGGCTATGAGAGCAAATTAGAAGTGGTCGAAGCGATTGTGCGATCAGATTGATGATCACAATGACGCCAGCCATGGCAATCGGTTCCATCGACACTTCCCCAATGAAAAAGTGGTAAGGAATGATCAGCAAGCAATTGGTGATGGTGAGCAACCGCAGCGTCAACCTATCTCTCACTGGGTAGATCAAGAATGAGAGTCCGCAGACTAGCCAGTAAAGGCCTCTTGCCCAGGTTTCGATATGAGCCATGATGTCAGTCAGTTCCAGACCGGAATCAAAGATCATCTTTTCTGCCTCTTCCCGACTGTAATGGTGCATCGCAAACCCCAGCTCCGGTCTCACGACCCCACTCTCCTTTGAGTCCGGCTCACTCTTTTCAATCGAACACCAGATTTTCCCGTCCGGATTCAGCACTTCTTTCATTTCGGCAACCAATCTGACAGTTGAAGGGCCATCTAGGTAGAACCTGAATGACGCCGGGGGGCAAATCACCCTCGCGGTTTGTCATACATCGGCTTTTCCGAAAGCTCTGGGGAGACGGCACGCGAACGAGGAAGAGGTCGCTGATCGGGGCTTTCCTAATCTACTGGCTGCGGCCCGAGACAATTGCGGCGCGCATTTCCTTGGTCAGTTTCTCCCTCATCTTGGGTCTTTGGCCGTAAAGATTGTTCTGCTCGTAGGGATCTGCCTCGAGATCGTAAAGCTGGCCTGTCTTGCTGAGGTCAACGCGCCACGGAGCCAGGGTGTCCATCTCCTCGACCTCGGCGGAGTATTGGTAGAATCCGCCTGATCCCTGGGTGTCGAAGATCAGCTTCCAGTTTCCCTCACGGATCGAAAGAATGCCGACGTAGGATTGCGTGATCATGGATTCACGACTTGAGGTAGCTTTGGCATCAAAGAGTTGGGCGCTCTGATCAGTTCCGTCTTCGGCTGCCCATTCAGGCAGTTCGGCACCAACGATCGCCGCGGTGGTGGGAAGAAGGTCAGTCAGGCAGAGCAGGTTGTCATTCACGGTGCCTGCTTCAATTTTTCCGGGCCAGTGAGCGATGAAGGGAATACGCGTCCCGCCGTCCCAGACGTCGGTCTTGTAACCTCGGTAGGGTCCTGAGGAGTCATGACCATGTTTCGGAATCTCATTCTTATCGTGTTTTGGTCCGTTGTCGGAGGTAAACAGGATCAGCGTATTATCCTCAACGCCCGCGTCGGCAAGAATCTGGCGAACTTTGGCGACGCTCTCGTCGACCCAGGGAACGCGGTCGGCCCTTGAGCCAATACCAGTGGATCCTTCGAAGCGATCGGGAGGAAGAATGGCCCCATGGGCAGCGTTCAGGGCGAGATAGACGAAGAACGGTTGGTCGGATTTTGCTGACGACTGAATGAATTTCTCAGCCTCCTCGACGTAAAGGTCATCGACTGTCTGGCGATCGACGGCGGGGTCGGTCATGAGTCCTGTCTTGTCGCGCTGAGGGTTGTTGATGACTCGATTGTCCCGGATAAAAACAGGGATCCGGGTGCAGTTGGAGGGCGTGCCGAAAAAGGAATCGAATCCAAGAGCGATGGGCCCGCCCGTGATCGGAGCACTGTGATCGACGCGCCGACTGACAGCGGCCAATCCTTTGTCACCACCGGGTCCGTGGAGGTGGGACCCGTAGTGAAAATCACCGGGATCGCCTTCGACGGGTTTCCAGCCGAGGCCGAGGTGCCATTTGCCAAAGGCAGCGGTGGCATATCCCTTGCCCTTCAGGGCCGAAGCGATCGTAGTTCGGGTAGGGGAAATCAAGGGCTTGCTGTATCCGGGAAGAACGCCTTCGCGGAGGAAGGTGCGCCAGCAATAGCGACCGGTAAGCACCGAGTAGCGAGTGGGCGTGCACACGGAGTGAGGTGCGTGGGCATTGGTGAAGCGCATGCCCTCCGATGCAAGCTTGTCGATCGCGGGCGTTTTCACTTTTCCCTCTTCAGGCTGATTGCAGGAGACGTCGCCCCAACCGAGATCATCGGCGAGAATGAGGATGATGTTAGGGGAACGTGGCGTTCCTTCCCCTTGCGGCTGCGCTGCGGGAATATTCACCGAGGGCAGCAAGGCGAGAATGACGAAGAGGATTGGAAGGGCCGAGTGATTGGTCATGGAAAGGATAGGAACTGAGGGTTGATACTTGTCTTTGTTCTGGCGCGTCCTCTTTGGTTTTCCTGGATGTTTGTGGTTGGCTGACGGCTACTCGACAGTGGGATGCATCGCACCCCGCCAAGTGTCAAAAAGCGCCCTCAATTCGGAGACCACTTCGGAATGCTCCGCGGCCACATCGTGTTGCTCTCCGATGTCGCTGGCCAGATCATAGAGTTTCCATGCAGGAGGCGACGCTTCCGAACCGATCGTTTCGTCGAGCCGGACGAGCTTCCAATCGCCTTTGCGAATGGCACTGTTGTGGATGTTAGGTTTGGGTTTTGTTTGACCACCGGCCTCCCTGGGAATCCAACTGCGGTTCTGCCAGCAAAGCCACTCGTGAGGCTGGTCGTTTTTTTCGCCGACGAGGTAAGGAAGCAAGTCGACACCATCGGTGGGCTGATTCTTCGGCATCGCGAGACCTGCTGCCGCAACCAGCGTCGGGTACACGTCCGTGCTCGATACCATCTCTTGGTAGACCTGTCCCCCGGGCACGTTCCCGGGCCAGCGCAGGATCATGGGGACGCGAATGCCACCCTCGAGAACGTCGAACTTGTGACCACGCAGCGGCTGGTTGTTGGCAAAGTTGCGCGAGTGTTTTGCGTATTGATCCGTGCTGCCCCCGCCGCCATTGTCATTGAGAAAGACCACGATGGTGTTGTCGGCGATGCCGTGCTGGTCCAGGCGATCGAGGACGCGGCCAATGCTGCGATCCATCGACAACAGCATGCCGTCGTAGATGCGGCGGTTTTCATCCTTCACCCCGGGGAACTTGTCCCGGTCGCCCTCAAGCGCGTGCATCGGTGCGTGAACCGCATTGTAAGCAAGGTAGAGAAAGAAGGGATTGGACTGATTTCGATCGATGAAGTCACAGGCTTCGGTGCCCCACAGATCGGTGAGGTATTCGGGAGCCGGGAACGACTTAGGAACACTGTTGCGATACACCGGTGTGCCTTTCCAGAAAGGCGAATCCCCTCCGCGTATTCCGATGAACTCGTCAAATCCGCGCTCAAGGGGGCTTCCGTTCGTGTATTGCGCCTTCTTGTTGCCATTGAGATGCCATTTGCCGACCAAGCCTGTCGAGTAACCGGCTTTCTGAAACACGACCGGCAATAAAATCTGATCAAGGAAAAGCCGGACTTTCTCTTTGCCGTAGATGTTGTCATAGACGCCGAAGCGCTGCTGATTCTGGCCGGACAACAGACCCATCCGCGACGCCACACAGATCGGGGCGGTCACGTAGGCATTGGAGAACAGAGTGCCTTCCTTCGCGAGACGATCGATGTTAGGTGTGGGGATTTCGGATGTCCCAAACTTCGGCAAATCGGAATATCCCATGTCGTCGGAGAGGATGAGGACGACATTCGGTCGTTCGGAGGAGGCGTCCTGGGCGGCGGAATAGCCACACCAGAGCCACGACATCCCGACGATCATTAGGGTTTTCCAAGTTATCATTTTCTTCAGGTTTCCTGTTACTTTCATTCACTTAATCGGCGGAAGTCTACTTGGGAAATGGGTCACCTTTTTCGCAGCGCTTCATCAATTTTCGGTTGAACCCTTCTTGGGACGGCTCCTCTTTCGGGGAGCCTCTGTCCCTTTCATAGCGGCCCCCTTCCTAGCAGTGGGGGTGACCGCCGTGTCTATATCGGGCTGCGCATCGAGGAACTTTTGAAGTTCCAAGCGGACTTCCGGGTAAGCGTCTGTCGCTAAAGCATTTTCTTCAGTGCGATCTTTGACGATGTCGTAGAGTCGGCCATCGTTGTAGAGTTTCCATTTTTCGGTGCGGATAAAACGAGTAAGAGCGCAGCCCCAGAGAGTCCCTGGTTTCCCATGGGATGGATCATAATGCAGGAAGAGATGATTTCGCGGACTCCCTATTTCTCCAAGCAGTTGCGGCATGAAAGAGATTCCGTTAATCGGATTCTCCGCTGACAATGGCGCCTTAATCGTTTCGGCAATGGTCGGAAAAATATCAGTAAAATCAATGAGGTCTTCACAGACTCTGCCGCCGGCGATTTTTCCTTTCCACTGCACCAGAAGTGGCACATGAGTCCCGAATTCGTGAATGCGCCCTTTACCACCCTGCCATTCCTCGCCATCAAGAATTGAGCGACTGGTGGGGTGGCTGCCGTTATCAGAAGTGAAGATTACGAGGGTGTTTTCGCGCAGATTAAGTGCTTCCAGTTTTGCGATAATCTTGCCCACTATTTTGTCCGTATAGGCGATCATGTCAGCGAAGCACTGTTGCTGAAAAGCACTTCCTTTGACCTTCGTGATATCAAACTCGCCTTGCTGCCTTTCGCGCTGGTTGGAGCCCTTCGGAGGCTTCGCATATAGGCCACCCTCGCTGTCGGGTGTGGGAACAAAAGGATCGTGAGTTAACACCATCGGGTAATAGGTAAAAAACGGACCTTCTTTGTTTTTCTCAATAAAGTCACAGATGAAGTCGCTGAAAATATCCGGTCCATACTGTCCTTGATAGATCTTCTCTCTGGTGCCTTTCGTTGAGATCGTGGGGTCGGCATAACGCCCGCCGGTTCGATCTTTCAGATACCAGACGCAGTAATCATCGAACCCATAACCATCCGGCTCTTTACCATTCTCGCCTTTGCTCAGTTGCCATTTACCCGCGACACAGGTGGCGTAGCCTTGCTGCTTGGCAATATCCGCGAAGGTCGTCTCATCTGAATTCAGATAGGTGAAATGCTCGAAGTTGCGGAAGCTGTATTTCCCCGTCATCACCCGCACCCGCGACGGCGTGCACAGTGGGGTGGCGTGACAGTTGGTAAAGCGCACTCCTTCACTTGCCAGCTTATTGAGATGAGGCGTCTCATAAGATTCACCGCCATAACACTGAAGCGCCTCGAACCCCAGATCATCAACCATGATCAGAACGACATTGGCGGGCTTTTGTTCTGCCTGGGCATGGACGGCAAAAGGAGCGGCAAGGGCGGTTGCCATTCCCGCAGCGAGTAGAAAAAGGTGTGGTTTCATTGGGGCTGCGAGTTTGTTCATGACGCTCTATCGATTTGGAACCGCACGACTTCCATGCGGTCGTCTTTTTTCGCGGGCCGGTGGCTTTACTCTCCTTCGACAGCCAGTTCCTTGATCCGGATATTTCGAAAATCGGCCAGGCAGCCTTTGCCGTGATCCTGCAGGGCGATGACGCCTTCTTTGCGCGACATGCGAGTGTCATTGTCGGTGACTTTGGAGAAGACGACGCCGTTGATTTTCTGAGTCAGCGTGTTGCCCTCAACAATGATCTCCAGCGAGTTCCATCCCTCCTCGTTGCTGTGAGCCTTGACCTCTTCGGCGTCGGCGACTTGCTCGAAGGACTTTTCTCCATCCGCGGTGATCGTGACTTCCTGCCCGGCAGTGGCCATGAAGAATCGTGCTCCGTGAATCGAGTCCTCTTTTTCGAGGAGCGAGTGATGCCAAAGACCCATTTTATTCTGCGGTGCGATCTCGACCTGGTAACCGAAGACCTGATGGTTGCCGAGGTCGTCGCTGCGGACCTGAACGCCGGAGTTGCCGGCTGTGTATTTGAATTCGAGACGAAGGATGAAGTCTGATGGCGTGCCCCCGCGCCAGATGATCCAATTCCGCTCCTTTTCTTTTCCCGTGCAGGAGATGCTGCCGTCGGCCACCTCCCAGGCACCCTCGATGTGGTCCCATTGGTCGAGGCTTTTGCCATCGAAAATGGGAGTAAAACCCGTGTCGTCGAACGTTGGCAGGGGGTGGGCGACTTTGGGCTCGGTGGAGGCGGGGACGTCGGCCCTTTTCGCGGCCCTGGCTACCCTGCCGACCTCACCTGCTTTTGGAGCCCGCACTTTCTTGACCGCATTCCATTCTTCGCCATCGACGGAGACGAGAATGTCAAAGGCGATCGGAATTCGGCGGTCGAGTTTACCGTCCCGATCGCAGGAAAGGATGACGCTGTCGATCGCCGTGACTTCCGGCAATTCAATCTGGGCCCAACCCGTCGCCGCTGCCGGAATCCAGCTATGTCTCAGTCCATACTGACCGTCGTTGAGATGTTCGATTTGGTGCTTTTCCGGATGGCCTGCGATCAGCGAGGATGCGCTTGCCTTCGCGCCGGTGGAATGAAGCGCCAGGTTGTTCGTCGATTCGGTCGAATAGATTTCGACCTCGTCGATACAGGGTTGCCCCTGAGAACTTTCAAGGATGTCGACCCGCACAAACTTCGCTTGGGTAGAGGGAAACAGGATCGAGTTCGGCCGAAGCGGATTGATCGTCTGTTGAACCGTGAGAGAAGCGGGATCCTCGGGGTCGGTCTTGGGAGACGATAGATCGCGGATCGTGATGTTCCGCAGCCAGAAGGGTAGGCCGTGATCCTGAAATCCGATGTATCCCTGCTTCGGCTTGTCTTTCAATCTCGCCTGCGTCAGCTGAACGCTATTTACCGGCTCTCCGTTGAGCATGACCGTGACCAGGCCATTCAGGCTTCTCACTCTCATCTGGTTCCACTCACCGGCAGGCTTGGCGGTATTCGCTTTCGGTATGACACCGGGAAGGATGCCTCCAGAGGTGTCATGGGCATTCAGCTCTTTCTCCTCATAGGAATCTCGAATCTGCACCTCGATCACCGATCCGACAGCGTTTTGTGGATCGGTCACATTGAAGTAGAGGCCGCTGTTTCCACCGGCTTCGTGTTTGTATTCGAAGGAGATCGCGAAGTCGCGGTAGGGCTGCTTGGTCCACAGGTAGTCGCCATAGCGCTTCCAGTTGACCTCCCCGGGACGTGGCGTCAGGACAAAGGCGCCTTCGTCATCGACTTTCCAGTTGCCGGTGGTGTCCCAGTCGCTGAGAGCTTTTAAGTGCGCGACGGACTGGGCGGGCGCTGGCGAAGCGGTTGTTGGAGCCGCTTTTTTCCTGGTAGCTTTTTTTCGGGCGGGGTTTTTTGAGGTAGCCTTTTTCGGTTTTTCCCGCATGTAAGCGATGAGATCAGCCATTTCTGCTGGCGTCGTCACGAGTCCGGCGGGCATCATCGATTGCTCGCTGGCGTCCTGCTTGGCGATTTCGTTTTTGTCCAACTCGACGATCTGTCCAGTGATGACGCGCAGGTTGAGCATCCCGGGCGCGGCGCCGGTTTCGACAAAACCAGTATGGATGGCTCCGTCCTTCATCGTCACGGTATTGGGATGAAAGTTAGGTGACACGGTCAGGTTTGGCACGAGAAGCGACGCGGCCAGATAGCTGGGAGGAAAGCGGTCTCCGACGCCGACCAGGGTCGGCCCGATGGCACCACCGGCTCCGTCGTGGGGGGCGAGGTGACAGGCGATGCAGCCGCGCTGGGAGAAAAGTAGTTGGCCGTTTTCCACATTTCCCACGGGAGCGGTCTCGCTATCCCAGTTTATCTTCCGAAAGGCTTCGGGGATTTCGGTATCGGTGGATAACTTGGCGCCCGTGAGCGCGCGAAGAGCCTTTCTCAGTTCTTCTTTACTGATTGTGCCGGCAACCATCGAGAGAGTGATATTACCCGCTTCGAGGACGGAGGTGACCTGGGCGTCGACCCGGTTGTCGTTGAGAAAGAAAAGTCCGATAGCGGCCTGGTTTGCAACGGATTCATCCGAATCCGATAGGGCTGTTTGAAGTCGATCAAACTCGCCCTGGTTAGCCTTTCTAACTTTGGCATCCTGCCACCAGTCTGCCATTCGGTAGATGCCGACAGTCGCGCCCATATCACGAAGGTCGATGGGGCCTTCCGGGTGGAGGAGTGACATATGCTTTTCAACCGCGAGCTGCCCCCCCTCGGGCAATTCTTGAACGGTTTCAGCGCTTTCCCAGAGTCGAAAGGTCGTGGCGAGAGTTGAGGCGAGCCGCTGATCGGCATTCCCCTCCGCGAGGGCGGCGAGCTGATCATCTGATGCCTGGCGGGCGAGAAGGATGGCGGCGGATTGCCTGACAAACGGGTCATCGTGAGCGGCCAGGCCAGCGACAGAATCGGGAATCGACCGTTTGGCTGAGTGGAGGAATTCGAGAAGACCGGCGAGCAGTACTGGCTCATCCTGTTTCGCGGCAACGGTGTCGATGACTTCTTCAGTGAGGGCAGGGAATTTCTCAGGCCAGGCGGCGGCGGATTTCCATGCGAGCACTGCGGAGCGTCCTTCCCCCTGGGCAAGTGAGGTGATTCGTTCGATCGACGCGGCATCGCCGTGGGCGGCTGCGAGGAAGATGAGACTGGAAAACGCAGGGGACGTTGGCTCTGTCTCGACGAAGGCTTTCGCTGCCCCTTCGAGAACCGTTCCGCCCTGCCGCAGAATCTCACGATGTGCTTTGGCCCGAATTTGGACGGACTCCGAGAGCAGCTCGATCAACGATTGGTCGGAAAAGTCGTAGGCGAAGTTTTCTGAAGATTTCCGAGGCGAAACCAGAACCAGATCCGTCTGACGATAAGGAGAGCCTTCGTTGCCCGTCATGTAACACAGCGAAACGATCAGGTTCCCTTCGTTGGTCGGCATGGCCGAGACCGGGCGGCGATCTCCATCGGCCCGGAGAAAGGGCAGGGTTTCGGCGCGGAAACCGGCGCCCTGCGACTCGATCGGATGACGGCTGACACTTCGGTTTCCCCAGTTCGCCACAAAGAGAGAGCCTCGATACTCCTCACCGAGAGCCGTGTCATCGTAGTAACCCTGACCAACCGGCACATCGAGTTCCCAATTCACGTTGGGAATCATATCGAGACGAGCGGGGTTCTGGCTGGTATCCCAACCTCGCGCCCAGCTATTCCATGAATACTGGGGCACTGAAACGAGGCGGCCCGGGTTGGCCGTTGAGCCCTCCTGGTCATTGTCGTTCGCGAAAAGATTCCAATCGCGGTCGAAAGAAAAACCACAAGCATTGCGAAGGCCGCTGGCGTAGACGGAGAGGTCGTAAGTGTCCAGGTTCAAGCGCATCACCGCGCCCACTCCGGCGTAAGCAACAGGACGATTTTCCGGACCGACATACCAGGTCCACTTCCAGAGATGATCTGGGCGCGCTTTATCGATGAGAATGCCCGGATGCGGGTCACCCATGACGATCAGTAAATCACCATCGGGCGCAAAATCGATGCCGTGCAGTCCCTGGTGATGGTGACCGAGCGGATTGCCCCAGAGAATCTTCTCCAGCGTTGGCTCAGCTCCCAGAGCATCGTGAAGCCGAAAGAGTGCGGTGTTGGTCAGGACTAGCAACTCATCACCGAATGCCTCGATATCGTAGACCCATGTATCTTTGGGAAAACGATAGAGTTCCTTTCGCGGCTGGAAGCCTCCGTCGTCACTACGTTCGTAGACAAAGACCCCTTCCCGGGACCCCAAATAGAGCCGTCCCTGCAAATCCATGTCATGGCTGAGGAAGAACTCATCGGGGTGAGTATCGAGAAGCTCGACTTGAAGTTCGGGGTCACTGAGCGTGATGCCTTCAACACCGGAAGCAGGATCCGCAGGATCGGCAGCTTCGGAATACTGACTCGAGCAGAGCGTTGCGATGCCGATGATCAAAGAGAGTAAACGTAACCGCGAGGGCGACTGGGAATGAGAGGGGAGTTTCAATAAATTCATTAGCTCAGGCATGGGTGGTGAGTTGAACACTTTGAAAGAGATGATGGCAATATTCTTGCACGGAAATCTCCTAAAACGCATGCTATGGTCTCAGGTTCGCGCGCGTATGGCGCAATGAAGCCCCCTAATTGTATCAATAGGGAAAGGTATCAAGGATTCGATTCTGAGCCGAAGCCCGTTGAAGACTGCCCCTTTTTCCTTCGGAGCGCTATCTTGAGATGGCCTTCGAGCGTCTGAAGTTTAGCGGCGTTATACAAGAGACGGCTTCTTTTCGTTGAAACTCGCTCCAGAACTTCGCCCTACGTACAGTGCTAAGGCTGCTTGATCGGCGAGGATGGTTTTGCTCCGCTTACGATTGGTCCGCGTAGGCGGCAACTGATCTCGTTGCTGGGAAAAATCTCGCGACCCACTGCCGAATTAAGAATTTTTAACTGACCCCTTTTAAGCATTTTTAAACTCAATTCTCGGCGCTCTCGGCATGGAATGGTGATAAATAAAAAATGGTATTAGTCAAGAAATGCTGGCTGACCCCGAAACAGAAATGCTGGCTGACCCCGAAACTGCCGAAACTGCCGAAACTGCCGTGACTTTAGTCAAGAAATGCTGGCTGACCCCGAAACACCGAAACATGACCCCGAAACATGCTGGCTGACCCCGAAACATGACGTCTGCGAGTTCCTGTGCCTTCAGGAGAACGCTCATGGGAGGCATCGGAGAAACCTGTGCGGGGAGTCCTTCGGCGAGGGCAGCTCCGGGGCCGACGCCTCGATAAGAACTCCTTGAAAAAGAAAATTACTGTCAGTAGGCGTCTACCGATGCGATTTATTCAATTTCAGGTTCATGAGTAAAAATGAATTTGTC
>CAXBMX010000066.1:0-15355 GCA_963977055.1 uncultured Verrucomicrobiales bacterium | reverse complement strand
CAGTCGCGCCGTAAACGAAGCCTTTCTTCATTCCGCCTCCGGCCATGACGACGTTGAAGCCGTGCGGGTGGTGATCGCGTCCATCGCCCAGCTTTCCGTCGCGCATGTCTCCCCCGGGAGTGCGGCCGAATTCGCTGCCCCAGACGACGAGCGTGTCGTCGAGCAGGCCGCGCATTTTCAAATCCTGGATCAACGCGGCGACGGGTTGATCGACCTGTTGCGCCAGCGCGGTGTGGTTCTTCTTAAGTTGCTTGTGCGAATCCCATCCGCCCGCGTTGCCGGTGTAGCCGTGAAAAATCTGGACGAAGCGGACCCCCTTCTCGACGAGACGGCGGGCGGCGATACATTTCTCCGCGAAGGGTTTGGTAGTTTTCTCGTCGAGACCGTACATCTTGCGGATTTCGGGATGCTCTTTCTGTAGGTCCATCACCTCGGGCACGGCGGATTGCATCTCGAAGGCCAGTTCGTAGCTTTTGATGCGGGCCTGCAGTTTGGCGTCATCGGGGTAATCGATCCCGGCAAGGTGGTTGAGTTTCCCGAGAAGACCGAAGTTCTCGCGTTGCTCTTCGGGCGTGAGTTTTTCGTCAGCAGGATGAACAAAGCTGAGCGGATTCTTTGGATCGACTTTCATCCGAACGCCGGCATGCTGCGGCCCGAGGTAGCTGGCTCCGTGGGTCCAGGCTGCTCCGCAACAATCGGCACTAGGGTTTCCGAGAACCACGAATTCGGGCAGGTTCTTGTTTAAAGTGCCAAGCCCGTAGCTGACCCATGAGCCGATCGTGGGGAAAGCGCCTTCGGTAATTTTCCGGCCAGTGTGATAGGTCAGTTGCGCACCGTGATTGTTGTCGATCGTCCACATCCCACGGGCGATACAAAGATCATCGACGACCCCTCCCATGTGGGGAAACCAATCGCTGACTTCGATCCCGCTCTTGCCGTATTTTTTGTAGCCGGTCTGGAGCGGAAGAATCGTTTTGAAAACTTCGCGGTCGGCCTTGGTCGGATCGAGCAGAATTTTTTTGATCCGCTCCTCGTCGGCGACATCGGCGAAGGGCGTCTCGTCGAAAGACATGCCCCCGTATTTGTTGAGCATCGGCTTGGGGTCGAAACTCTCCAGATGCGAGACGCCGCCGATGTTAAAAATCCAGATGACGGACTTCGCCTTGGCCTCGAATTGCGGTTCGCCTCCGAGCCCGATTTTCCCGGGAGAGGCAGCCTGCCCGTCGCGGAAAAGCATGGCCGAGAGCGCCATCCCAGTGACACCCATGCCGGTGTCTCCGAGAAAGGTGCGGCGCGATTTGAAAGTATCCTGGTTCATCGGATGGTGACGAATTCGTGGTGGTTCAGTAAAACGGTCACGAGCCGTTCACGGATGTGAACAAGGTCATTTCCGCCTTCAATCAAAAATTCGCGGCAGAGTTCCTTTTCCTCTTCAGTGGGAGATCGCCCTAACAAATGCAGGAAAATCTCAGCGACGATGGCATCGGGATCATCCGCTTTCAATCCCGCCGCGAGTTTTTCGGCGGCCTTTTGGGTGAGCGGACTGTTGTGCATGGCGAGCGCTTGATGCGGCTGGATGCTTTCTTCCCGCGAGTAACATTCGCTAACCTTTGGCCCGTCAAAAATCTGGACAAACTCGACGAGGCGCTCGTGCGCGTGCGTCAGGTAGATGGAGCGCCGTGCTGAGGTTTGCGCCTCGTCGTTGGGGATGTCGGGTCCGCCCATGGTCGAATCGAGCCGGTCGGCGACCCAAAGGAGATTATCGCGGACGATCTCGCCTTCCATCCGGCGGGTTGGCATGCGCCAGAGGAATTTGTTGTCGGGATCGAGAGCGAGGCTGGCCGAGTCGGGCGTACTTTCCATCCGGTAGGTGGCGCTGAGAACGATGGTCTTGTGCAGCTCCTTCAAGCTCCAATCGGCCTTCATCAACTCCGCGGCGAGCCAGTCGAGCAAAGCGGGGTGAGTCGGCTCGCGGCCATTGGCGCCGAAGTCGTTTACCGTCGGAACGAGTCCGCTTTCGAAATGGCGGAGCCAGACATGATTCGCCGCGACGCGGGCAGTGAGCGGATTCTTCTTGTCGGCGAGCCAGCGGGCAAAAGCAGAGCGAAGGCCGGTGGAGACATTAAGATACTCCTTGTCCCGCGCGGCGTATTTGGTCGAAAGCTTCTCTTTCATCTTTTTCTCTGCGGCTTCGGTCAGCTTCTTCGCCGCGCTTTGAGCTTTCGTGGCGGTGCTTCCGCGCGAGGTCGCTACCGCGATCGCTTTGGTGTCTTTCTTTTTCTTCGCGGCGGCGAGATCGGCGGTAGCTTTCAGTTTGGCATTGCTAGACTCAGCGGTTTTCCATTTCGCTTCCGCTTCTTCGGCGTGACGTTGCGCTTCGAAAGTGGCCTCGGCCTTTGCCGTCCATGACTTGTCGGTTTTCTCCAAATCCTCGACCACGAACTCGGCGACGAGGGCCGCTTTCTTCGCTTCCATGGCGGCGACCTGAAGTTCGATTTCTTCACGTCGCGATTCGTCGGTCAGTTTCCCGAGCTCGTCTGTCGCTTTCTTTAAATCGGCATCGCGTTCGGCCATTAGTTCCTTTTTGACGAACTCACGCCGCCACGGTTCGGCCACTTCTGCCGGCAAGGAAACTTCCTCAATCTTAAAATCTCCGCCGAGCGCTGCGGGAATGCCAGCCGGGATGACTTGGTCCTTCACAGGATAGCGCTCGTCCCCCCGGTCGAAGAGATAGGTCTTGGCGGTCAGGGTGACATCGTAGGCCCGCGGGATGCCGTCTTCCTCCACGTCGAGTTCTCCCGGCACCCGGTCAGTCCGAACGCGGTAGGGATCGAAGACCGCGCGCATCGCGTAGTAGTCGGTCTGCGGAAACGGGTCGTACATGTGATCGTGACATTTCGAACAGCCCATCGTCACGCCGAGAAAGGCTTGCGAGGTATGGGTCACAACGTCGTCCATCGCCTGATTCCGATCGCGCTGGTAGTTGCGGGCGAGGTAGCCGGTCGCTCGTAGTTTCTCGTCGTCGCCGGGATAGAGTTCGTCGGCGGCGAACATTTCGAGAATCATCTGATCGTAACCTTTGTCCTCGTTGAGCGACTCGACGATCCAATCGCGCCAATTCCAAATGTGACGCGCGCTTTGGCGGACGACTCCTTTGTAGCCGCTCCAATCGGCATACCTCCACACGTCCATGAAATGTCGCCCCCAGCGTTCGCCGTAGCGGGGGTTGACGAGCAACTCGTCGACCTTCGCTTCGTAATCCGGGTTCTGGTGAAAGGCGCGGATTTCGTCTACCGTCGGAACGAGTCCGGTGAGGTCGACCGTGACCCGGCGCAGCCAAATTTCGGGCGACGCTTCCGGTCGGGGAGAAAGACCAAGCCGCGCATGTTCGGCGGCAATGAACCGGTCGATATCATTCTTCGCCCAACTATCGGCACTGGCCGGGACGTCGGGGCGTTTCACCTGCTCGAAAGGCCGCCACGGATAACGGTCATGAAAGGCGGCGAACTCCTTTTTCCTCTGACCCAACAGGGTTAAGTCGGTGACGCTACTCTGTTGGGTAGGCAACATCCCAACAAGAATCTTGTCGAGAGCGTCACCGGATCCAAAAACCGTATCGAGCCGATCGACGATCTTTCCGTCGAGAGCAGCGAGACTTTCTCCGAAGGGATTGTGGGGGAACTCTTCGAGCGACTCAGCACCTTCCGGTTCGTCGCGGACGTGGCAGACGGCACAGGACTTCTGGTTCTCCGACAAAAGCGGGCCGAAGTATTTTTCGAACGCCTTGCGGTTAGCCGGCGTAGCCGAAAGTGGCGAGACGACGCTTAGGCAAAACACCGCGATGAGGATGACGCGTTTCAAGAGTGACAGCGTAAGGCGGGAACGGTAAGTAGGACAAGGACGCGTCTGCGCGACTTCGCTGCGGGCAAAGGTTGTTTGCCCGAGGCCTGTCCCGAATGGCGCTGCATTAGGGCCAGTCATCGTTCAGGGTTGGTAGGTAGCGCCCAATGCCTTTTTCTTAATCCTTATCTTTTTCTTTTTCTAAACCATGCGTGCCCCTGCTCTTTCCCAATGGCTGACAGAGAAAAAGAAAAGGATCAAGACTACTAAGGTCTCGCCTGGGCGAGATAAGAGAAAACTTGAGTAAAACGAAACAACTTTGGAGACCGTGCCAGCCACAGGCGATCAGGATAAAAGGAAAAAGAGATTTCTCTGCCAAATGCAGTGCCATTCAGGCCTGTCCCTATGAATTCTGAGCACAGGTCATCATTATCTTGTTGGCACAACGGCCGCGTTGGGAAAGGCCGCGAATTGTGGAACAACAACAGCGCTGAACTTGCCGTCATTCCCCTGAAATCGCTCACGGAATAATCACGTAATCCTGAGCCGCTTTTTCCAGGGAATATCCCGCTCTTCTATTGTGGTGTCCAAAACGCAGTCCCACCTGAGGCTACCGAGAGCCAGTCAACTTCCACGCGCTCTGCATTCTTACAAACCCTCCACCTGCCATCCGTCGCGGTATCCTTCACGGATCAGGGCGCTTGCTGCCGCAGAATTAGTGAATTTCAAGGCCTCGTCATCCCATTTTAACTTCACCCCTGGAGTGCGGATGGCACAGGTTCCAAGAAGAACCGCTTCGGCCATTCTGCCACCGTGCCCGAAGTGAGAAAGCGGAGGCTTGCCGTCATTTTCGCCCCTGACTGCATTCGCAAAGTCGAGGTGATGACGTTCGCTTCCCTCTATCGCTTCGACTGCATTCTCTTGAAGAACCCCGTCAACGAATAGCTCGGCCTTGCCTCGCGTATGAGGTGATATCAAAGTGCCCTTAGTTCCGATGATAATGCTTCCGCTTTTCGTGACATTCTCCATCCCGCCTACCTCTTTCGCCACGTAGGCGGGCGGCTTTTGTCCTCCGTCGTGCCAGGTCACATTGAAGTTCTCCCCTCCGCTTATCTCGGAACCTGGAAACTCCCACGCCACCCTCACTCCAATGGGCCAACTTTCAGCGTTTGCCGGTCCATTGCCCATAGATTCAACCGAGATCGGGGCATCGGGCTGGAGAGCAAGGAACCAGGGGTGAAAAATGTGACAGCCCATATCACCGAGATTACTGCAACCATAGTTGATCCGCCCCCGCCAATGGAAAGGATGAAAATGCTCCGCCATGAATGCTCTCTCGGGACCTCCGCCTATCCACAAATCCCAATTCAGTCCTTTTGGCATAGCATCGCCGGAATCATTCAGCGGCTCCATCGATCCATACGATTTGTCCTGCATACAATGAATTTCTTTGACCGTTCCAACGATGCCTTTTCGCAAAGCGTTGGCCACTGTTTGGTTCGCCGTGTGCTGGGAGCGCTGGTTCCCCATTTGAGTGATAATTCCATTTTTCTCCGCATACAGCCTCAACGCTCTAGCCTCATAAACCGTGCGAGTTAACGGCTTCTCGCAATAGACATTCAGCCCCGCTCGCATCGCCGTCATCGCCATGGGTGCGTGCATGTGATCAGGCGTGCTAACGATCACGGCATCGAGATTTGCTCCTTCCTTTTCGAGGAGCTCCCTCCAGTCAGCGTATTTTTTGGTCTCTGGAAAATGTTCGTTCACGTGGTTGAAGCGACCACTGTCCACATCTGCCACAGCCACCATCGTTGTATTGGGAACGCCCGTCATCCCTTCAATATTTTTCCAGGCCCGACCGTTCGCACCAAGGCAGGCGAAACGTAGATCTTTCGAAGGCGCCGCGCCGCTGGCGGTGCTACTCCATCCCACATAGGGAGCCGCGGCAGCCACGCCGGCAGTGGCACTTTGTATGAAATTTCGACGGCTAAGGCGGCGCGAGCTGATGATCTCTTTCATGAGGAGCAGCTTACCGATTTCAAAATCGAATAGGCAACGCAAATCAGGTAGTCGATCACGTGAGGTGTGGATTAGGGGCTAGAGCCTTCTTCTCCGACAGTCACTGAACGTTGCCGGACTCGAAAGGCACGGTTTCAGGCAGTGCTTTCGATCGATAAGTCGTTGTAGGATGGACATTCCTGTCCGTCTTCAGGTATGAACCGGACACATAGGTAACAAACGAACCGTGGCGAAATGGGGTCAGGCAACATTTCGTGACTTTTGAATGAGAACTGTCAAGAAATGTTGCCTGACCAGAATGGCACGGTTTTAAGCGGAATACCGACTGTGCGCTTTCACCCTGTAGCCGGTGGGCCGGCCCCCGGTCTCTGTGAGGCCGGGAGAGAGTATTAGGACATCACTACGCGTTCAACCAAAGCCCGGGGTCACAGACCCCAGGCGCTGGGCCCCAGCTACAAAGAAGCGGGTCCAGATAGCGACTTTACCACCATCCATTCCGCCGCCATTTTCCTTAGGCCAATGCTACGACACCACCCCTTAAAACAGTGCCATTCTTGCCTGACCCCGGAAATAAGAAAATGGCATTAGTCAAGAAATGCTGGCTGACCCCTAAAACTCTGGCTGACCCCTAAAACTACCTAAGAAATGCTGGCTGACCCCTAAAACTACCTAAAACACTAAAACACTAAAACACTGCTGGCTGACCCCTAAAACACGCTTCCTCATCCAGTTCGAGGCCGACTACTCTTTGACCGTCACGCCGTCCTTGTAGTTGGTTTGCTCCACCACCTTGCCCTCCTCGTTCCACTTGGTCGCAAGGCCCTCCAGTTTCCCGTCCTTATAGGTGGTTTCCTGCTCCTTCTGCCCGTTGTCGTACCACATGGTCCACAGCCCCTCCGGCTTCCCGTCCTTGTAAGTGGCTTCCTGCTCCTTCTGTCCGTTATCGCGCCACCAGGTCACCGGTCCCTCCTGCTTCCCGTCCTTGAAGGTGGATTCCATCTTCTTCTGCCCGTTATCGTGCCACGCGGGGCATAGCCCCTCCCGCTTCCCGTCCTTGTAGTAGACAAGCGTGCTCACTTGCCCGTTGTCGTGAATCATCTTCCACCAGCCTGTGTATGGGGTTTGTTCGCCAACTTGATAGGACAATTTCTGTTCGTCCGGCCCACGCTCCTCAAGACCCTTCCACCCTACGGCCTCCCTGAGGATCTTCTCGAGAACCTTGGAATCATCGAAATTGGGCTCCTCGTCTGCCAAGACCCAGTTGGTGGCAACGAGGAGGGAGGCGAAGAGCAGAAGGACTGTTTTCATTGAGGGATTCGACACCACCGCTGACCGAGTTACAAGGAAAGACTGGTGCGGTTGGGCCGTTGTTCGGATGTCGATTTAACTGATTGGAATTTGCTTTTTCACGGACTTTTATTGGGCGTCGGTCCGGCCAGGGATTGAGGGAGGGCAGCAGCTTCTGTACTCTCACCGAATTGCCTCAAGGCGCTCCCGCAGTTCTCTCTCCAGATCGTCGTTCTTGAGCCCACTGAGAGGAATTTGCTTTTACAAGGAGTTCTTATCGGTGCGTCGGTCCTACCGGGATTGAGGGGGTGCAAACCGATCATGCCAAATTTGAAGGGGTTCACCCCGAACTTTTCCTCATAGTCCAGTCCGCGCTTGAGCGCTTCACGGGCGTATTCGCGCGGCAGCAAGCTTTAGGGGTCATCCAGCATTTCTTGACTAACAGTCATATTCCGGGGTCAATCAAAAAAAATTACAAATCAATCATCAATACCAGAGGCACAAACGGTCACAAATTTTTCCCCAGCCCCGGTTCCCACTTATCTCCCAATCGCCTCAAGCCGCACCCGCAGCTCCTTCTCCAAATCACCATCCTTCAACCCCCGCGCGCAATTCGCCGCCCGTTCCAGCGCGAGTGACTCCTGCCGCGGCGTGGCCTTCTCATCGTCCGCAAGAGCGAGATAGATTCCGAGCGCCTCTTCGCGTTTCTTCGTCCGGGCAAGCTTCTTCGCCTTGTCGCTCTCGATGAGGTAGTCGGTCACGCTCGGATCGGCTTCGAACTGGTGGGACTTCCCTTTGTGAAAGTAGCCGAACTTCATCGGCACATGAAAACCCTTCGCCCCTGTGGGAGCAAAAGCGGAATGCTCGGTCTCGCCGTCGCGTACGCGCTGACGGCAGAGATTGATATGCCAGGGCAGGTCGATCGAGGGTTTGGTCCCGATGACCTGATGATAGGGATCGTTTTCATCCGTCGTCACCGGAATGCCGATCTCGACGATCCAATGATCATCCGCGACATGGGTCGCGACTTCCGCCTGGGAGGACCAGCGGAGACGACTGGCCTTGCCCTCACTCCGATTCATATCGATGATCGCTCCTGCCGGGTTCACCGCGATCTGATAATAGCTGTTTAGATCGGTCTCGAGGAGAATCTCAACGGCGTCCCCATACCAGAGCGCGGAATCTTCATTTTTCTCCGTCGCAATTCGGAGGGGCTCCCCCGGCTTTTCTTCGCATCGAATCGCGAAGTAGAGCATGTGATTGCGCCACTCCACCATGAAAGTCGTCGGGAGGCTCGGGTCTTCGCCGGTTTCGTTCTCTCTGAACTTGCCCGTGGAAGCGCTGGGGATCTTCTGCCAGGGAAGGTCGTCGAGTTTGCCGTCCACTACAATTGGCGTCACCGAATCGCCACCGACTTTCCGCACGCTCGGCACAGGCCCGCGCTTCTGAGAAAGCACTGTGAGCCGCAATCGCAGTCGTTCGAGAAAATTCCCCACCATCGCGAGTCTTCGACCGTAGATCGATTCTTGATCCGTCTTCTCTTTCGCGAGGTCAAAAAGCTCCAGCGCCCGGCCCGCTTTCACGACATCCTTATCCATCGCCATCCAGTGTTCTTCGCAGTAGGCAAAGAACGCGTCCATCGCTTGCGCGGCGGGACCATAGAAGAGCTCCAGGTACTCGTCCAGAAGCACGCCGATGTCCTGATCCTTGCCGCCCCAGTACATTCTCGCGGTGAAATACACCATGAAGTGATTCAACCCGCCCCCCTTTTCGCTGTAGTCCGGCGACAACCAGACATCTTCTCCTCGCGAGATTCCCTTTGTCGCATTGATACCTTCTCCCAGCAGGGTGGGAGTGAAGACGGGCAGATAAAAATTTCGAGACGTGATGGGATAGTTTTCAAAGATCTCGATCGGGTTGTCGGTCTTGGTAACCCAGGCTTCCCGGATTCGACGGATATTCTCTGGATCGGGATCCTTGGGCCGTCGTCCCCCCACAACGATGACCTGCACGTTCGGCTCCAGTTTATCGATATTGCTTGGCGGTTCGGTGTAGGTGCCGTAAGCGCAGTTCGAAATCATTTTGCCGGGATGGCTTATCGCGATCTCTTTGGCGACCCGGTTCACAAAGTCCCAGACATAGTTGGAGAGATGGCCTCGAGGCCCCAGTTCCGGCGACTCTTTACCCTCGCAGAGTTCGCACTGGCAGATCGCGCCGTACCCGTCCGGCGGCATGATCGACACGACATCCATATCGAAATGATCAAACTGAACCTCGGCAAAGCGAACCGTCTCGGCAAAGAGCTCTTCGTTCGAATAGCAGAGCTGATTGTTCTGGATGTCGGGCTGGTTGTGACGTTGCCCCCCATAGAGTGCAAACCAATCAGGATGATTGGTCAGGGTATGCTTATTGTCTGTCATGTCCCGAAAGCCATGGGCCGCCTGGCGGCCATAGGGCCGACGCACTCCGAGGTGATTTCCCCACATCATCGCCTCGTGACCACTCGCGCCCCCACCGGGCCGGAACTGAAAATTACGCATCGCAAAATCCGGATGCACCGTTTCGTCGATCTCCGGCAGAGCAATGGAATCCATTTCAGGAAGGATCTCCCCAATCTCTCCCGGCATGTACCAGCGCACCCCAAGGTTCCGAAGGTATCCACAAACGGCATTGAACGACCCGCGTTCATCAAACGTCCAGATGTTGATATTGCCGTCTGCATCGGTCTTCTGTTCATCGGGCGTTCCGAAAACCCGATTCGGACCCGAATAATGTTTGTGCAGCTGCCGATGCGGGTAGCCCCAGTTTTCGCCCGTGATAGCATTCCAGGCCTCCTGCATTTTGCCACTTCTGATGTCAGTGTTGCTCCGCGGCCACGGCTCGATGGGAACAAAATCGGTATCGTCCCCGATGAACACCATCCAGTCCTCGCCCGAGACGATGCGGTAGGCGCCGTATTTGAGTTCATCCGCCGAAATCCCGAGTTCGTCGGTATGCGAACTGGTGCCGACGTAGAGCTTGATGGGAAGGTCAGGGTTGGGTGTGGAGTGAATCTCCAACTCGGCACCGGAAATCTTCTTGATGTAGGTTTGCAATTCACGAGCCGCGAGGCGCTGCGTGCGAGTGGGGCTATCGGAGATGAGGATCTCCGCATGGGCCGTTCCGTCTTCGACAAGGAAGGTTTCAGCGCAGGCGATGGACGGTAGGAGCAATGTCAGTAGGAGCAGGTGTTTCATTGAATGATGGGCTTTCGGGTGCATCACTGCACATAAATCTTCGCGAACTTTTGAGGAGCGTGGAATGTTTTGTCCTCGGGCCCCAGTGGCGAGAAAGCGGTCGCTTCAACTTCACCGGATCCAGCCCGTTTTCTATAGAGATTAAAATACCAGGGCAGGCTGGTTCCTTTTCCCGAGTCGAGAGCTTCCTGCTTGGATTGGAAAGGCCGATTCCCGATGACCTGGTGAAGCGGGTCCTCATCCGACGCCGTGACCGGCAGGCGCAGTTCCACCGACCAGTAACCCTCGCCGACATGGGTGGCGATTTCCGCCTGGGAAGACCAACCGTACCACTGGCGCTTGGCTACGCCGCGGTCGAGGTCGATGATGGCGCCAGCGGGATTGACGACGATCTGGTAGTAGGAATGCTTGTCGGTTTCGATGAGCAATTCCAGGTGTTCGCCCTGCCAGATCGCGGGATCCTCGTTCTGAGGTGATCCTATGACCGGCGCATCGCCTTCAGGCAGTTCACAGCGAATACCGAAATAGAGACTGTCCTTCCACCAGCGAGCCTGGAAACGGGTCTGCAGCTTTGGTTTCCCTGCAGAGCGAACATCCTTCAGGGGACGGGGATGGTTGTAAGCAGTCCAGAAAGCTTCATCCAGCTTACCATCCAGTTTCAGCGTGTCGCGAGCGTCGCGCCACTTGTCATTGCCCATGTCGATGACGCGGTATTCGGGCAATCCCTCCGGACGCTCCACGTTTATTTGAGTGGAGCGGTCGCGCAGGGTGGCAAGAAACTCGTCCACCAAAGCGATGCGCTTTCCGTAAACAGAATCCGATGGTGCAGCCGCACTGGCTTCATCGAACAAATCGAGGGCTCTCCGGCTGACTTCCGCATCGGAAGCGAGACGTGAGAATTCCACCTCGCAGTACTCGATAAACGCTTTCATCTGCGCAGCAGCAGGACCGTAAAAGAGTTCGTAGTATTCCGCGAGCAGCACATCGACATCCTGATCAGCGTCCCACCAGAATCGGGAAATCACGTAGGGATTGAGATGAGCCATCCCGGGATGGTGCAAGCCTCCTTTGCCAGTGGAGAGCCAGACATCCTCCCGCCAGATGTCGTCGTGGCTGGCCTGAATTCCCCGCGCGATAACGTGTGGCCAATATTGGGGCCGGAAAGCGCCCCGACTGGTGAACGGAGTGTAGTTGAGAGTCACCGATAACGGATGATCCGTTTTCGCCAGCCATTGGCTGCGCAGTTGAGCGGTTTCACGATGTATATCTTCATCCATCTCGCGAATTGGGCGACCGTTGGTGATCTGAATCCACACGTTGTCGGGTAACTTGTCTATCGTGAGAGGCGGAAGCCGGTAGCTGCTGTAGGCGCCGCAAAACACTTTTCGATCGGGATGCGTCTTCGCAAGTTCGTTGGCGACACGGACCACAAAATTCCACACGTAGTTTGAGGACATACCCGATGGTCCCCGGTCGAGCGTGAGCTGAGGGCGACATCGATCGCATTGGCAATGGGTAAATCCATCGTGCGGCATTAATGAAACAACCGGGACATCGTAGTGATCGTACATCAACCGGGCAAAAGCGACCGCCTCGCTGAAGAACCCTTCCGAAGAAAGGCAGGCATTCGCCGTCTTACTCTCGGTATCGCGCTTCCCGTTCGCCAGCTGAACATAGTATTCCGGATGGGCGGCTCTCTGCGCGGGATGCTCGGTAAGCGATCGCTGACCATGGTGTAGCACGCCATACTGGTGGTTTGCCCCGATGCGAAGGTACCACAGAGCATCATCGATCTCGTTGGAATTCAACAGAGGACGGCTCACCGACCGCACTTCGAATTCCGGGCGCGTCGTCCGATCACCTTTCGGAAGGGCAATACTTTTTGCTTTCGGGAGGATCTCTCCCAGCTCACCCGGCATATACCACCGCACGCCAAGATTGCGAAGAAATGCATAGACCGCATTCAGCGAACCACGATGATCGAAGGTCCAAATGTCGAGCTGCTTGTTGTAGCTTCGATAGAGCGATTCACCGACCGGATTCCGCCACGGGTGACCCGCCAGCTTCTCCCAAGCCGGCTGCTTGCTCTTTGCCCAGTCGTTGGGGTTCCGCGCCCACGGCTCCCGGGGCGAGAAGTCGAGATCGTTGCCAACGAGAGCCAACCAGTTGGGACCGGAAACCATGCGAAAAGCATCCCGTCCCAACCCCTCCGAATTCACTCCCTCCTGACGAGCCGCTTCGCTCTCGCCAACGTAGATTTTTATCGGGATATCGTTCGGCGGTGAAGTAACGATTGCCAGCCGGGCGCCACTGATTTTCTCCACATAAGCCTGCAGTTCAGCCGCTCCAATCCGGGCTGATCGGGTCGGCTCCTTTGCGACGACGATGACAGCCTGAGGTTCTCCTTCTTCGACAATCCAGGTCTCGGCATTCATCGTCCCGGAACAGGCAAGGCAAAAGAAGGCCGCAAAGATAGTTGGAATGTTTGCGGTTGGTTTCATAAACGGGGGGCTAATTGATATAATTTTCAATGAAAGCCGTCATGTCTTCCATGACCTTTTCGACCGATTCCCGTGTCGCTCCAGACTTGATCTTTCCCCAGTAGAAACCATGGATCATGCCAGGATAGGAAAGGCTCGAAATGTCCTTTCCCCGCTTTTCCATTTCCGGAATCAGGAATTCAAAATTGGCCCGATAGAGCAGGACGGGGTTTCCCTGCAGGATCAGGATGGGGCAGTTGATTTGATTTATCCATCCCAGGATCTCGCTCTGGTCCAATTCACACTGGATCCACTCGAACTTGGGCATCCCGGCGGATGTCCCGCCCGGATGCGGGGTCATCAGATAGTAGCCTCGCTTGCGCCCTGGCGGAGTTACCTCCTTGACCGATGATTCCAGCGCCTCTCGTGGCGTCACTTCATGTTGTTCGCTTTCTTGAACTCGTTGACCATGTCGGCCTGCGCCGCTTCGGCGGGTTCCCATTTGCCTTCTCTGATAAAGTCGGAGATCGGGTCGGGATGCTGCTGGGCGCCGGCGGAGCGGGCGGCTTGTTCGGACCATTGACCGACCATGCCTGGTCGGGTGAAACGACAGTGCGTTCGACGATCTTATCCTTGGTGATGTTCCAGACCATGTTGTCTGTCGAAACCCACCCTAGGTGCAATCCATTCCCACCACTGTCATTAGAACAAACACGGCACCCTTTCCTTCCGCCACCGCCACCTTGGTGAAGGCAACCTGATCTGGCTGTTCATTGACAGCGAAGACGGCTTCGGCGGATACGATCACATCCTTCGCGTCTCCCCCCCCCCCCCCCCCCCCCCCCCTCCAACCCCGGCCGGCGGTTCAAATGCTGGGACGGGCTGGACAAGGGGCTTCCTATTAGTTGATCCATCATGTGTCGAAATTGATACGATTTCTGTCTTGCTGCTGATCTTCAATATCCCTAATTTATCAATGAAAGTGAAAGATGCGGCTCCCCCAATGAAAGGAAGAAACATGTTCTCTATCGCAACCGATTACAAAACGAGTCTCGGTGACCCGAGCCCTTTCCTCCGGCGAATCGCCGACGCCGGCTACAGCCACGCTCACTGGTGTCATCAATGGAACACGGATCTCATCTACAGCCGTTCGGAGATCCAGCAGATCAAGCGCAGGATCAAGGAGTATGGAATTGGAGTGAATGACGTTCACGGCTCGGAAGGGTGCAAAAACTTCTGGTATTCAACTGATGAATCCGCGCGTCAAGCGGGTGTTGATCTGGTCAAGAACAGGATCGATCTCGCGGCGAATCTTAGCGGTGACGCCGTGGTCATGCACGTCTATCCTGAACCGGATGATCCCGGTGACAACGAATCATTCTGGACGCAACTTCAGCGCTCACTTGATGCGCTCGAGGAACACGCCAGGATGCGGGGCGTTCGAATTGCGGTTGAGAATCTGCCCGATTTCCCTGCGGTGCGAAGTGGAATCGTTACTTTCGCCAAAGCCCGCGACAACTGGGAGACCATTGGAAAAATATTCTCTCGTTATTCACCCGACTTTGTGGGCCTTTGTTTTGACTCAGGGCACTCCAATCTGGGCCGTGATCGACTGGATGGACTCACTCCTTTTCTCGATCGACTCCTGGTGCTGCATCTGAATGACAACGATGGCTCAAGTGACCAGCATCACCTCCCATTTTCTGATACGATAGATTGGTCACGGGTGGCCAGATGCATCGCCGAGTCCTCCTACGACAAGCCCCTGAATTTGGAGATAGCTATGCGCCATTCGGAGATTGAAGATGAGAGCGAATTTCTGAGACAGGGCATGGCTAGCTGCGAGCGACTTAGCTCGATGATCAAGCGGATCCGGCCACGATCCGCTGCCTGCCAGGATGCCTGAGCAGAGACCTATGACGCCGAGTTATTCGATAGCGTCTTCTGATCCCTCGATCAAGAGCAGGCAGTTGAGGTATTAGACGGGTTGATGCAAGAGGCTTCCGAGGAACAGGCCTAGTATGAACCGGACACATAGGTAACAAACGAACCGGGGACATGGGTAACAGTTAAAATTGGGCATCATGCCCTGGAAAACTGAGTTACCTATGGAACTAAGACAACGATTTGTAGGCCTTGCGGAGAGCGGGCATTTCACGATCAGCGAGTTGTGCGAGCAGTTCTCGATCTCTCGCAAGACCGGTCACAAGCGGATCGTCCGCTACCGTGACTTTGGTATCGCGGGACTCGCTGACCGGAGTCGTTCGCCGATCCATTCGCCGGCCAGAACGACTTCAGAGATCGAGCGCCTGATAGTCACCGAGAAGCGCCTGCGGCCCACCTGGGGACCGAAGAAAATTCACCGCATACAGTCAAATGGGGTCAGGCAACATTTCGTGACTTTTGAATGAGAACTGTCAAGAAATGTTGCCTGACCCGAATGGCACGGTTTTAAGCGGATTACCAAAATGGTAGGGGCATCCTGTAGCCGGT
>CAXBMX010000065.1:0-16500 GCA_963977055.1 uncultured Verrucomicrobiales bacterium | reverse complement strand
CAATTCTCTTATCAAATACCCCGATTTCACTCCCGCCACTTAAAGACAGTTGCTCGATCTTCTCTCGTCTATCCCTTGTCCATCACCCGTCTCGCTTCCCGCAGCAGGATCGCGCCGGTCAGCCAGTTGTGCCAGCCCTTACCGAATGCGCTGTCCTTTTCGCCGAGCTTCTCATCGAGCAGCGCTTTTGCCCGGTGAAAGGCCTCACTGGCGCCCTTCTGGTCCCCCCGCTTCGCTTTCGCCATGGCTTCGATGAGGAGCATCTGCGCCTCGTAGGGTCGGCCCAACGCCGCCCGGTCGCGGTCCTCGATCGCCAGTGCGACGGCCTCGTCGAAGCGTTCCGTCCGGTAAGCCGCAAGCGCGCGGGCGACCCGGGTCCATTTGTCGTTGCCCCCTTTCTCCACCCATGCCGGCGGCGGACCTTCGGCAAGCGCGACGAGGCGGCGCAAATCAATCCCTGAATCCTCGAGAAGCAACCCTGTCATGGCGATGTTTGCCGGATCGACGGAGCGCGCCCCTTCGTCCATCGCCAGGGCGGCGTCCCGGATGGCGCGGTAACTTTCCTCGTCTTCCAGGTAAAGAAACAGGGTGGCGGCCTGGAAGTGGAGCCGGTCGTCGAGTGGCGCCTCCGCGACGGCTCCTCTCAAGACCGTCAAGGCCCGCTGCCAATCGCCCGGGGACGCGAAGGAATTGAGACGATCGGCGTACAATTGCGGCGTTTTCCCGGGCGGAGAATTGTCGGCAACCGCCGGCTCCACCTCGGCACTATCGCGACCTTCGCTGTCCCAGAGTTTGATCGTCCCGTCCACGGAAGCCGAGGCAATGCAGGTCCCGTCCCCACTCCACGCCACCGATGTGATCGCCTGTTCGTGGGCATGCAGCAGGAGACACTGCAGGCCGGCCACCGTGTCCCAGACACGAAGGCTCCGATCCGCACCGCCTGACGCGAGACGCGTGCCATCCGGACTCCACGCCAGACCCGACACCTCATTGTTGTGACCTGCCAGCTCGAGCGGCGCGTCCCGCCCCTCGGCGTCGAGAATCAGGATCACTCCCCCCGCGGAACTGACGGCGACTCGATCGCCCGACGGACTCCAGGCGAGACGGTTGATTCGCCTCCCCGGACCCTCGAGGCGACGGCGTTCCTCCAGGGACTCCGCATCGACGATCGCGATGCCCCCTTTTTTATCGGGAATCGCCAGCCTCTGCCCGTCCCGGCTCCACGAAAGAGTGTAAACGGGAACGCGCAATTCCCGCCCCGTCACTTCTGCGCCGGATTGCATATCCCAGGCCCGCAGGATCGAGTCGTCTCCGATGGACATGAGACGATTGCCGTCGGCAGACCACTTCACGGAACCTCCCTCGGTTTGACCAGTTTCGAAAAAATGGATCGTTTCTCCCGTTGCTGCCTCCCGGACGAGGATCTTTCCGTCTTCAGAAATCGCCGCCACCCGCTTGCCGTCGGGACTCCAGGCGGCGTCGCGCAAAATTGAACGATGCCCGCCGAACTCGGCCTCCCGGGTGAGGGTTTCGGTGTTCCAGACGCCCGCCCGATGAGCTCCCTCAAACACCGCCAACCGATCTCCCGCCGGGTTCCAACGAATCGAGATCGCGGCTCCCTCGCGTCCCTGAAGCGTATCGGAATCTCCGCGGAAGGCATCATAGAGAGTCACTTCGGTACCAAAAGCGACGGCCAGCCGCCGGCCGTCGGGACTCCAGGAAACGGATTGTGCCTTGTCGATTCCCCGGATGGTTGCCGAGACTTCGCCGGCGGCGAGATCCCAGATGTGCGTGGTGTAATCCCAACTCGCCGAGGCCAGGCGCCTGCCGTCCGGGCTCCACCCGATCTGGGCAACCCTGTCCTCATGTCCATCCAAGTTGAACAGCACTTCGCCGGAAGCGCCGTTTCTCACCGTGACCTCGCCACGGGACGATCCCGAGGCGACGAGGCCGCCTTCGGAACTCCAGGCGAGCGAGGCGATAGAGGACTTTTCGCCTACTTCCCGGACCAGTTTGCAGGTCGTTGCATCCCAGAACCGGATCTTCGCGTCGCGGCCGCCAGAGGCCAGCCAAGCGCCATCGGGACTCCAGGCAAGCGCTTCGACCAGTTTTCGATGCGCCTTGATCGTAGCCGTTTCCTCGCCTGTTGCCGCGTCGATCAGGAGGATCACCCCGTCGCTCCAGCCGGTGGCGATCCGAGCGCCGTCGGGACTCCAGGCTGCGGCCCCGAAATCGGCCTCGCGGCGGGGCCCCTCGGCGAGGAGATCTCCCGACCTCCCGTCCCGCACCTGGACGATGCCGCCTTGGCCGCCCAAAAGGAAACGGTTCCCGTCCGGCTCCCATTCGATCAACTGTATCCCACGGTTTTCGCCGCGGAGCGCAAAAAACTCTTCTCCTGTGTCCGGATCCCAGGCGCGGATGTTTCCGCCAAAGTCGGCGGAGACGACCCGATCTCCCTTCGGGCTCCATGCGGCTGCGAGAACCTGCGACCGGTGACCGCGATAGGAAAACTGTCCCGTGTCCTGCCGGGCGCTGAGAAAATGCCACTCCCAGCCCCGAAGATCTTCTTCGCCTTCCAACGGCACCCAGTGATCCAGGAACTCGCGGAAACGCCGGAGACCTCCGGGCTGCATCAGGGCCTGCGACACGAGGTTCATCTCCGCGCAGTAGAGGTTGCGCCGAATCTCGTCGGCGCGGTTCTGCGCCAGGGCGCGGGCCTCGGCTTCTTTTTTGCCCGCCTCCACGGCGAGGTCGTGCTCGCTGTCCGCAATCCCTCGAAGCTTTGCCTGATGAACCGCCACGATCGGGCCGCCGATCCCCAGCGTCAGGAGAAAGATGAGGGACAGCATCCAGAGCGCCGCGAGCACGGGCTTGCGGCGCATCCACTTGACGACCCGTTCCGCCGCCCCGACCGGCCGCGCCGCGATCGGTTCCCCGAGAAGCCAGCGATCGAAGTCGTTGGCCAGGCCGGCCGCCGACGAGTAGCGTTTCTCCGGATCCTTCTCGAGGCACTTCATCGCGATGGTCGCCAGGTCGCGATCGATGGCCGAATCGATCGCCCGGGGTGGCCTGGGTTCCTCGTTGACCACCAGTTGCAGCGTTTCCACCAGCGACTCCCCCTTGTGAGGAGGTTCGCCGGTGAGCGCGTGGTAGAGCAGCGCTCCCAGCGAATAGACATCCGCCTTCGTCGTGACATTTTTCATGTCGCCCTCGGCCTGCTCCGGCGCCATGTAGAACGGCGTGCCCATGATCTGACCCGAGACAGTCATCGAGCTGTTGCTCTCGATCTGCTTGGCCAGCCCGAAGTCGGCCACATGCGGCTGCCCCCCCTGGTCGATCAGGATGTTGGCCGGCTTGATGTCGCGGTGCAGGATGCCGTGCTGGTGCGCCGCGTGAATCGCGCGGGCCACGGTGGCCATCAGTTCCACCGCGGTTCTCGGGTTCCGGCGCAAGGTCTCCAGCTCGCGGTCCAGGGTCGTGCCCTCGATCAGCTTCATGCTGAAGTAGTGCTGGCCTTCGAGCTCGCCGACGTCGTAGATCGGGACGATATTCGGGTGATCGAGGCCGGCGGCCGCTTCGGCTTCCATCTTGAACCGCGCCACGTCCTCCTCGCTGGCGAGCATCGAGGAGCGAATCATCTTCACCGCCACCGTCCGGTTGAGACTCGTCTGCTCCGCCCGATACACCACGCCCATCGCCCCGCGCGCCACTTCCGATTTGAGGACATAGTCCCCGAAGACCATGTCCCGGTCTTCCGGCGTCGTCGCGCCGACGGCCTCGTCCTGCGCCCCGGTCGCCATCGAGTAGGCCTCATCCGAAATTTGTCCGATGATCTCGGCGGGGATTTCAGCACCGTCCGTCACGGCCCGGTCCACCACGGCCGTCTCCACTTCGTGCGCCGAGATCAATGCCTCGACACTCTTGCGCAGCGCCGCATTCTCTTCACAAGCTTTTTCCAGAAACGCATCGCGCTCGTCGGCCGGCAATTCAATCGCCTCGGCAAATAAATCTTCTTCGCGCATCGCCCCCACAGTATCCACTCACGATAGCCGAAAAACCCCTCATGTAACTCTCAAAATCGGGGCCCGGCCCCGGCGCGAAGCGTGCGGCTGTATCATCTCCCCGCCGCCGGCCTAAATTCCTGATTGTTCCTGATGAATTCGTGGTGCATTTCCTGTCAATTCCCGCCAAACGGTTTTATTTCATTGGAAGAAATGTGAGCTGTGAATGACAGAAAACACTCAGGCTGCGGCTTGGACAGATGGCGATTCGGCTTGAAATCGCCGATCAGATGAGGTGGAATGACCGAGTAAATGAGCGCAACAGTCGGGAGGTCGGCACAAAGAATTTTGAGATTGGGACACCCCTTGGCGTTCGCCGCTTACCTCCGCCACATTGGTGCACCGGTCGAAAAGCACTTTCGCAGTCAAGGCTTACCCACTTTGTGCGAGGATCCGAATGCCTTTGTTCCCTTGGAGAAAGCCTGGAACTTCTTCGCATCTACCGCCCAGCACGTAGACCCCATGCTTGGGTGGCGTGTCGGCCAGTTCGTCGGCGACCATAATCTGAACCGGGCTTTTCTGCAGAAACTGGAGAATGCGCCGACACTTTATGGGGCACTCAAAAAACTCATCCGATTGAGCGCTTCCGAGGCTTCCCACCTCCATCTCGGCATTGAGGAGCGGGGCGACAACATCCATCTCTTCACCCATTACCCGGATATGAAAGGAGAGCCGGGATACTTCTTGTCACAATCCTATCAGATCGGTGTGATCCTGGGCGTGATCCGACACTACGCCGGTAAGGATTGGATGCCTCCGGAAATCGGGATCGAGTATCCTCATGTCCCTGCCGTAGCTGAGGAATTATTCCCAAAATGCCGGATACGGGCACGTCAGCGCACAGGCTACATCGCCATCCCACGAGCATCCCTGCACTTGCCGCCACCACGCCGCGTTTCCAATGAAGGTCAAGAAGGACCCCTGATTTTGACCGACAAGCTCGACTACTCCGAAACGCTAAGGCTGTTATTACAGCCCTATCTTCCGGAGGGCTATCCACGCGCGCTGCTCGCAGCGTCGTTGATGGATACTTCAGAGCGGACCTTGGATCGACGATTGTCGGAATCCGGTCTCACCTATCGCGCAGTGATCGACGGGCTCCGGTTTGATGAGGCCAAGAAACTTCTCGAGCAAACGGATGCACAGATCGTCGATGTGGCGGCGGCGGTCGGCTTTGAAGACCCGGCCAACTTCTCGCGAATGTTTCGCCGGATTGGCGGTCTCAGTCCCCGCGAATTTCGAAGGACCCTCGAGCTTCGAAGCTGAGAATATGGTGCCGAGGGAAAATTCTCGCCTCACCTCGAATCCCGTCATGCATGAATTCGACGTAAGTAATTGAATTCAAACAACATCCCCGGCGAGATTCGTGAAAGGTTTGCGCAGCGAACCAATCGAACTCACATCTAAGGTTTAGGATCGCTCCGACCGCGAAGCGGTTCGTTATCTCGCGAAGCGCTCCCTGCGGAGGTTTGCGAAGCGAACCAAACCCTTGTTCGTCTTCCGACCTTCAAAAGTCGCATCCCCGGCGAGAATCGAACTCACATCTAAGGTTTAGGAAACCCTTGTTCTATCCGTTGAACTACGGGGACGAATCGACTCGCTAGATTACACGGGAAGTTCCCTTGCTCAAGTGGCACTTGCATCCCAAATACTCTCTGAGGTATCTCCTCAAATTCTTCATGAAGCGGCACTCAAGATGAAGAATCGAAACGTTACAACAGAAACTCCAGCTTTACGCCACGCACGGCCGTTTCCGATGTTGCGATTCAGGCCCTG
Source organism: uncultured Verrucomicrobiales bacterium (assembly GCA_963977055.1). Lineage (GTDB taxonomy): Bacteria > Verrucomicrobiota > Verrucomicrobiia > Verrucomicrobiales > DEV007 > Arctic95D-9. The sequence goes on along the minus strand of CAXBMX010000065.1, from coordinate 10,663 downwards.
ATTCGATAGGTTCTCGGCCATGAAATCCTCCAACCTCGTTTTTGCTTTGTGCCTGCTCACCACCGGAGCATTCGCAGAAGACACCAAGAACGGCGCAACCTCGGTTGACCCGTTCGATTCTGCCGGACCCGTTACTGTGGCAGCCGCCGAACCTGATCCCTTTGGCGACTTGGAGGATATTGAAAAAGCCGCGGAATACTCCATGGAAGTCGATCGGACTCGCGGAGCGTTTCTTCTCGATACAGAAAATGGACAATATCAAGGAGGCAGCCATTTTGCTACCTGGGCTTGGACCATGAACTGCGAACGGGGCGGCAATTACTACGTTGGCCTAGTCTATGACTCGAGCCGCCCAAAACTCGGCGTCCAGCTCAAAGTGGGAGAGGACTCCGTCCTCAAAGGCTACGCGCCGAGGACACATACCTTGAGAAATCAAGATCCACTGATACTAGGGACAACTCTGCTCGCAAAGCCAGGCGACTACCCAGTCGTTTTGCTCACAGGCGATCAATCCAATGTGCCAGCATTTCAAGTCAAGGGGATCGCTTTCAACCCCGCCCCTGAATCGGAGCCACTCGGTCAATCTATTGACGGAACCATCAGCCTCACCGCAGAAACAGCGACGACCTACGCAGAGAAAATGCGCTATGAGCCAAAGGCTGAAAAAAACTGCCTCGGATTTTGGACCAGCGAAAAAGACTGGGCTGAATGGGTTTTCGACGTCAGCGCCCCAGGAGAATTTGATCTATCACTCGCTTATGGGTGCGGAAAAGGAAATGAAGGCAGTGAGGTCGCCGTGCTGGTCAATGATCAGACCTTCAAATTCACCGTCGAAGACACCGGGGGTTTCCAGGAGTGGAAACAAATCTCACTCGGGAAAGTCAGTATTCCCGTTTCCGGTGAAAATAAGGTGGCAATTATTCCGCTCAACAAGAAAGCTAAGTCGGTCATGGACATCAGCAAAATTTCACTTACCCCAGCGTCCTGACCTCAGCCGCAACCCTGCGGTCTTTTAATGGAGACAAGTCAGGTAATATCAGATTTCCCGGATCGGCTCAGCCCGGTTTTTGTTCGCGACCTTAGGCAAGGACTTCGCGCGAATGCTTTCGTCTGGATATTCATCATCCTACAGGTCCTTGCGCTTGTTGCGACCCTAGTGGAATTAGCCCTTCTCCAAATAATCGGTAATGCCGCCAGTGGGCCGCTTTCCTCAGGAACCTTTTTTGTGGTTCTGTGGGGGACCTTCTGTGTCGTCCTGCCCCTTTCTCTCTTCGGCTCTTTGCAGAACGAGCTCGGACAGGGACGAAATATCGAACTGCTGCTAGCCGCAAGCCTGACCAGATGGCAACTGGTCCGCGGAAAGCTCCTCGTAGCCAGCTGCCTCAGCGGTCTCCTTCTCGGTTCATTGCTCCCCTATTTCCTGATCCGCTACTTCATGGGAAGTCTTGAATTGATCCCTGCCCTGGGCATGATCGGATCCATTGCCCTGATCAATACGGCGGCAAATGCCATCGTTATCGGTGCCTCAGGCTACAGCAACTATGTTGGACGAGCCGCCGTCATCATTTTCTTCTCCAGTTGGTTCTCGAGCAGTATTTCGAGTGTTTCCATTTCAATTCTTATGGGAAGAGCTTCATCACCGTGGGACGAAGCCCTCCAGGTCGCTACTTTCATTGGACTGTCTCTGCTTTTTACTGGATTAGGGCTACAGCTAGGCCGAGCCAAAATTCGCCCATTTGAAAATCCGATCGACCCTCCCTCGTCACTCATCATATTCGTCTTGGCGTTCTTCACCCCAATCATCGTCGGGATCACTTCTGCAGCAGGCGGAATGCTCATCGCGTGCATCCCAGTATTCCTTCTGTTATGGCTCGTATTTTCCATCGATCCGGGCTCGAGCAAAAAAAACCGTTTGAAGGGCCTGCAACCCTAGCGTCATTACTAGTACCGCTATGGTATATTCCGAACTCTATTCAACCGCACTAGCTACCTTCAAAGAAGAAGGCTGGAACTACGCAGAAGTGTCCGGCCGAGAAGTGATCCGGGCTGGATTCGAAGCTCATCACACTCGCGTCGAGCTCCACGTGCAGATTTTTGAGCAACTCTCAGCTATCTCGATCGTCGCGGAATCCCGCAATGGAACCTCCGATCCAGTGAAACGCGAACGCCTTGCCGAGCTGGTGATGCGGATCAATCAAACTCTGACGGTAGGAAATTTCGAAATCAATTGGGATGATGGGCGGGTCCAATTTCGAGCGACAAACCTTTTTTCTCAACCCCAGGGCGATGGATCCATCATCCGGGGCCTGATTCACAATGCGGTAGGCGAAATGGACCGAATCGCCCCTCTCGAAAGCATTATTCTTTCAACAGAAGGAGCAGACCTGGCTGCTCTCGACCTCATCCAACTGCTAAAGCGTGAAGACTTGCTTCCGGAAATCCCTTCTCCAGAGAGTCCAAAATGAAGAAAGGATTTCCAGCCGATGATCTCTTCTATATCCTCAAAGGAGATGAATCGCTTGGCCCCTTCAATGTGAATGAGATCCTCACTCGCATCGAAGACGGCACCTTTCACTACGATGACGTCTGTCTTCGCGACGGTGCCACCGAATGCGAGCGTCTCCGGGAGGTATTGGATTGGGAAAATCCAATGGAGCCTGCCGAAGGCAAACTCGACGACGACCAGATTTCCCCCAGTCTGGAACCCGGGGCGATCCTCTATCAGGGTCACCCCTCTCTGCTCAGCTACCCCTTGTCTTTCATTGGCCTAGTGGGAGGGATCATCGGCGGAATCTGGTTGTACCCCGTCGATATTCGGCTCGCCCTCCTCAGCGCCGCCGCCGCCATACTTGCGGGGGCATACCTGAGCTTGATGAGATTCTCGAATGACTACCTCATTTCACCGCGGAGGATTGAGTTGATTTCCGGCGTCATTGCAAAGAGCTCAAACGAAATCAGGGTCACTGATATCCGAGCGATCAATATAACATGCCGGGGAATATTGGGCGTCATCGGAATAGGAACTGTCGAATTTTTTACTGCCGGTGATTCCCCTGAGATCAGCTTCCGACACATTTGGGCGGCAAAACGCGTCAAAGAATTGGTACGCCGACTGCAGGATTCCCCCGACCAATAAATCACCCCATGACGGTGAACCTTCGACTAGGGCAAAGGAGCTTGAATCGCCTGCACGATCCTCAATGAGATCCATATGATGGGTAGGACCATCAAGGTGCAGTAGACCCAATTCACAATCCTGGCATAATTGGAACGCAGCAATTGCCGCCGATAGCGCTCTGCGATCCAGATGAATGTCAGCAGAACTGGCAGAAAGAGAGAGATCGTCATCGAGTTATTTGGAACCACCACATTCCCAATCCCCGAATAGAATAAAGTGATGCCAAGCACCACGATCATAAACAGTAACATCCAGCGAGCGCTAGTTCCCCTAACCCTCCAAACTTCCTGCTTTTGTTTCCACATCGCCCATCGATGAATCGATGCGACGACTCCAAATACAAACAACCCGTATAACAAAATCCACCCTCCTCTTCCCAAGACGCTGGATTTGAGTTGGTATAGCCCACCACGCCAACCCCTCTCGAAAAGAGCTCCCAATCCCTTTTCATTAATAAACTTCACCACCCCGGGACGCTCCTTAAATTTCAAACCGTCAAATTCGACGCGACTTTGATAAGTCTGTTGGAACCTGGTGGCCTCAGCTGGGGAATCCAGCCAGACAATGTACTTCTGATAAGAATGAAAGGGATCGCCGAACCGAGTGTTCGAATAACTCATTCTCGGTCCAGCCACAAGAAGGAAGGCAGTCACCATCATAGCGATCCCGACCAATTGGTTAGCCGAAACCCATAAATCATCCCCTTCGCCGTTCTTCCTCGCTCCTCCTGAACCGCAAATAGACCGCACAATCGAAACAACGATAAATCCTGCTGCAATCGGCCATACCATCGGCTTTGCCAAATAGGCAAACCCTAACAGCATACCAAAAACACCATAAAGCCACAGCAAGTTTTGGCGTATCATGCTGAGAGCGCACATCCAAGCCAGAACAACCAAAAGGTAGTACAAAGCATCAGGACTAAAATAGGCAGACCTCTCGAGGATGACCCCAAACCCACCCATCAAGATCATCGCGGCTGATCCAGTGAACGAAAACGCCCGTGCCGCCACCAATCCAAAGAGCACGAGCAAGCTTCCGTTAAGAATCATATTGACCCATTTGCCGCGATCAAACAATTCATCCGGGGACAAGTCTGCGTACCCTCGCATCAACCATGGCCACATCGGATCGACCAGCCCATCCGTGTACTGCGGGAGAGACCGCGTAAATCTTGATGTGATTGAATTCCGCTCCGCTGGATCGCCCTCGTTCACTGCCGCCGCCTGATAGACCGCGTCAATGTAGTGAGACTGAGCGTTCCCCACTCGCGAAGTATTTGCCCCAACTATCAAGATCGTAGCCAGATAGGTATAAGCCCAAACATAGACGCATAAAAAAGCCGTAAATATGGCCCAGCGTTTCCAACTTTTACCCCTCTTTGCCAGAATCTGATTTGATTGGTCAGTCATTCCGAATCACGACCACGGGAGATACGATCTTCCGACTCTTCAACAAATGCCTCTGATTGCCGGAACTCAATAAGTGATTTAACCCGTTTGGCATCCTTAATTGAGTCTCTGCTCACTCGAAGTTCGACCAATCCAACTTCCGTTCCAGGAAAGGCCGCTATCTTTTCCGGAGACCTCGTGGACAACACTAAAAATTTTGGCCGAAACCACTTGGATATGAAACGCACTCGTTCAATTTCGCCATAATCAAAGGAAATGACTTGAGTCTCACTCTTCCGAAAAGCCCGATCCCGTTCCTTAAACTGTAACTCCATCTGATCACGCCCACAGAACAACTTCCCGCTGACATGCTGATACCCAAGCGCATCAGTGGCAGGATTATCGAAAGAAATTGAAAGTTCGTCGTACACAAGCCTAAGGGCGAATAAAAGCAGCGATCTATCTCAAATCATTCGCCGGTAACACGGCATCCGCAAGCACCTTCGACCACCTATCAATTTCAGGACGCTCAAGCGGTCGCCCCAATTGAAAACGTGCCACTATGCGAGACGCATCACCCGCTCCAGGGATCAAACATTGCCATTCGCCCCCTCCATCAAATATCTGAAATCCGCCAGAGTCTTCGGAAAAGCACTCTCGCCCCAAACTGCAGCTAGAGGCAAACAGCTTAGCCCCTGAAACCAATCCTTCGTTATCACCATCAACGACAGGGAGTCCATCACGGTCAAAAACAGAGATTCTGGATGCACTTAGTTCATCCCCCAATCGCCCCACAAACGCCTCAAGACGATCCGGAAGACTATCAAACGACTCATTTGCAAGCGCTGCCGAAAGATCACTTTCAATCTCAGGTTCGGTATTCAGCTCTTGAACCAATTCTGGAACGCCTGCCTCTGAAGCCACTTCATCAGATTCCACCTCAGTTTCCAGGATCTCCTCCTTCGGCGGCAATTTAATTAAGTCGCCTTGGTCTGCCTTATCACGTGCTTCGGCCAAAGATCGAACTGCTTTATCCGCATCTCTTTCTGATTCAGTGTGATGCCTAATTTGCGACAAGTCGGCATCCTCTCCCAGAAAACTGGGAATTCTTCGAGTATCGTCATCGTTTCCGTGCGCCTCCTCAATCGTAATATTCTTTACGACCTCCGCTGACGAATCAGCCATCAATTCCTGGCTGGCTTCTTCTTCACTAACTGGAAGCGATTCTTCGTTGGAATCTCCATCCCGATTGTCAGCCAGCAGCTCATTCAGAAAATCCAAAGACTCGCCCGGTTCAATTTCAGCCACAAGTGAGTCAGCAAAATCTATTCCCAGCACATCAGGTATTTGATAGGCAGGAGTTTCTTCAAGCTCTGGCTCTGGCTCTGGCTCTGGCTCAACTTCTGACTCAACTTCTGACTCAACTTCTGATTCAAGCTCTGATTCAAGCTCTGATTCAAGCTCTGATTCAAGCTCTGATTCAAGCTTTGACTCAAGCGCTGACTCAGGCTCAAGCTTTCCAGAGGATTTGAGTTTCTTCCCCTCTGCCTTTTTCGACTTTTTGCGCTTCTTGGTTTTCTTACGAACCGGCTTTGAGGCCTTTTTTTCGAGAGGCTCAATCTTCCCATCAACGGACGCATCTTCAGCGGCGGAAGCCTCGCCCTCTTTTTCGCCGACCGGAACCGGTTCTACCTTCTTGTCCGAGACCTTTCCGCGGGACTTCTCCCGAGGTCTCCTACTGGACGACTTCTTCGGTGAAAATGCCTTTACCAGTTCATCAAACTCCTCTCGATCAATCCACGAGTCTTGCATAATCGTTTCGATCCTCCAGTTCATGCTCAGGCTCGTCGTATAGATTTGCCTTATTCTCCAATTCAGCAGCCAACTGATCAAAAATCAAAGCTGACGGTGAAGGTCGTTCTCGAATCATCGCGACTGGTAGCCCAACTCTACTGGCTTCTCTAAAATCACGATGCTCGGGAATAACGGTCTCAAAAACAAGCTCCACCGGAAGCAGGTCACGAAACTCTCGTTGGTCATCCAAATTTGAAGGATCGTCAGGATCTGCAATCGAAAGAACAAAGCCTGCTAATCGAGGACCGCCACCTTCTCCTGAAGCCGATTTTACTGCAGCGATCATGCGGAGAATCTGCGGAAGGCTACGCAGACAGAGCGGCTCAGGTCTTTGCGGAGCCAGCATCCACTCAGCCGATCCACAAATCCCCATCGTAACCCGGCCTATTCCAGTCGGAGTATCATAAATCACCACATCATACTCCAAACGACGAATCAAATCGTCGAGACCACCAATTCGCTCGCGCGATTCCCAATTTGATTCCGTATCTACCAGAACCCGATCCAATGCCTCACGCGACCCTCGTGTAAGAAGGGCCAGTCCGGGAAGACGCGTTTCAATAATTGCAGCCTCCAAATCATCTCGGTCACAGATCCATTCGTCTGTCAGGAAATCATAATAGCCGGTCGCATCTTTCGCCTTTTCTGTTAACGAAAAACCTACCCCACCCTGCAAATCAGCATCGACAAGCAGAACTTTCCAACCGCGTTTCGCGAGAGAATAACTGAGATTTACGGCGATGGTCGTTTTCCCAACCCCACCTTTCTGACTGATCAGAGCAAATGTTGTCACAATATAAATTTTAAAATTTTTTTAACATAGACCCAATTTTTAGGTCTAACGACTAATTTTCGACAAAAGAACCCGCTTTTCTTTCGCAATTAGATTGTCTTGCTCAACCCGTTTTCGTATCGTTTCGCACTTCCTTAACCCTCCTATTCCTTAATACACAATCGCATTCCATAATGTTGCACAAGCATCTACCCATCCTCCTATCCGGAATCTTTCTGACAATCTCGCCGCTGACAAGTATTGCCGACGAGATCAAGCTGAAAAACGGAGATACAATTTCTGGCCGAATTACCTACGAAAGCTCTGACTTGGTAAAGATCGAAGTAACCATCACTGCCTCAATCAAGGAAACCAAATTGCTATCCAGGGCAGATATTGCGGAGATCGTTAAGGAAGCACCTGACAATGTCGAATTCAACAAACTCCAAAGCTTGCTTCCAACCGGCTCTCTGATTCCAGCAAGCGCCTACGAAACTGTGATCAAAACCGGCCCGGATGCATTCCTGAGTTCCTTCCCCAACAGCCAGCATGTTCCAGCGGTCACCGAAATCAAAAAATCCCTTGAGGAAGAACTCGATAAAATTGAGCGAGGCTTCATCAAGTTGGAGGGAGAATGGATATCAGCCAAAGACAGGCTTGAATTCAAATCCTTGATCGATTCTCGAATTCGAATGCTCAGTATGCGCCGATCAACCAACGCCGGGAACTATTTTGGCCTGATCAATGCAATGCGAGATTATGAGGTCCTTGAAAAGAATTCTTACGGTAGTCCCGCCTTCGCTCAAGCGGTCGAGCTGGCATTAAAAGTGATTCCATCTTTGGGAGGCCAACTCCAGAATCTCTCGCGAGATGTCGATTATCGAAACGCGGAGTTCGAAAAAAACAAAGCAGCACTCGACGAGCAGGCAATGGCCCAGATCGATGCCGCCCGAGCAAAAGAACAAGCGAATCATAAAGCTTCAATCGATGCGGACAAAAAATTGGGAATAAAGTGGATTCGGGTCGACAGCCAATCCAAGCCAGCAATCGAATCGTATCTCAAATTAGCCAGTGCCGAGCTAAAGCGGATTAAGCTATACAATTTGGAACAACTCAATAGTCAGGCGGAACTCCTTGTCGAAGCCGACAAACTGATTGCCAGCGGTGAGCTTGCCAATGCGAAGGTTAAAATTAGTGAAGCAGCCAGTTTAACTGGAAAGAAGATTAGCAGCAGGTCTTCCAAAAGCAGTAAAGGAGGGTCCTATCTCTCGTCTCTAAATCTAAAGCTCAACGAAAGGCTTGCTGAGGAGGCGGCCAAGGAGAAAGCAAAGATGGATGCAGCAGAATCTTTGGCGGTGTCTGAGAACTTGAAACAGGCCGAAGGGAAAATGGCCGATGCCGAAAACCCAGAGAAAGACGGTGAGGAAAAACCTTCAACTGACGAAACAGGTAAAGGTGATTCGAACGCTCCCGTAAATGCATTCTCGGCCCTTTCCAAAACCGACAAAAAGCCAGCGATGGATGATCAAGAGAAATCAACGGACGATCGGCCATCAAAATCAAGTTCCGACGACCGTGATGATCAACCACTTCCAACAATCGAAGAAGAAGGTGGATTTCCAACCGGCTTGATCATTCCAATCTTAACGGTTGTTCTCATCATAGTCGTAGTTCTCCTTAAAGTTCTGGGAGTTGGCGGCAAAAAAGAGAGCGAATGAGGCGAATCGCCGGCCATCCGCCCAAAGAACAAATCCTCCTGAATTCGGGGAAACTATCAATCACCGAGTTCAGGGTTTCTGGGGACTCTTCTATCGAAGTTCCAGAACCCTATCAATCCGGGATGCTACCTCGGTTAGCCTCTCCAGGTTACCGCCACCCACTTCAGCGGCGCACCAGCCCTGAAAATCGATCTCGATCAGCGCTTTTCTAACATCCGCAAAATCCAGATCCCCTTCCCCAATTTCCGTAAATTTGTTGTCGGCCCGTGAAAAGCCTTTGATATCGAGTTTCACGATGCGGTCACCTAGTTCCCGAATCCAATCCCCAGGATTCCCGTACTTCCAGTGATTGCCTATATCAAACTGCATTCCTACCCGCGGTGATTCAAATTCGTCGACATACTGCACCAATTTTCCGGCGGTCTGGTTTGAATCACCCTCGTGATCGTAGCAAAAGTGATTCCATACATTTTCGATCGCAATCGTCACCCCGAGTTCCGTAGCAAGCGGGATTGCTTGTTTGATATTTGCGGCGCTTCTTTCCCAGACTTCCGCTTCCGTTCCATCCTTCCCGTGTCCAACCACAAGCAGGACGGTGTCTCCGCCGACCGCTTTTGTGTCTCTCAAAGCCTGGAGCAGACTTTCCAATGCTTGAGCGCGAACGGATTCATCCGGGTCGGAGTGTCGCACTTTCCAATGACTCCCACAAACCGTCCCATCGATCGGAAATCCAACTTCGGAAGCCGCCAATTTTGCCTCATTCACATCGAAGCCCGGCGCATTCAATTCAATGCCCTCAAATCCAGCTGCTTTAGCCGTCTCAAACTTCTCAGTCAAATTCGCACCTCCCTTGACCATTCCAATTTTCAAGGTCTTTGAAATCCGCCCCTTCAATGATTCTGCGACAGGAATATCGGTTTCAGCAATTCTATGGCATGCCCCAAGTAGAGGTAATGCGCCCAATGCCGAAATAATTGATCTTCTGGGTAATTTATTCATCGATACAAGATCACTCTGACGTACGTGATAGGTCAAGCCTGATACCTCCGCGTATTTGTCATACGAACTTTCGGATCACGTCATTTTCGATTCATTCAATCCTAGAATTCAGTACATAAAAAAACCGCCCCCTTTCAGGGGCGGTTAATAATATAACCTGGCAGCGACCTACTCTCACATGGCCTTTCGCCACACTACCATCGGCGCTACAGTGTTTCACTTCCGGGTTCGGAATGGGACCGGGTGGTTCCACCGTGCTATTACCACCAGAATCCTAATCTCAACAAATTGAGCTCAGAACCCTGACGATTGCTTTACCTTCTCTACGCTTAAAGAAGATCTCTGACAACTACATAAGAGGAAAAATGTATATAACTACGAAATATAAGAAATCAGCTGAAACAAGCCAAACGGATGATTAGTACTGCTTGGCTGAATACATTGCTGCACTTACACCTACAGCCTATCGACGTGGTAGTCTCCCACGATCCTTTAGGGAGAGTTAATCTTGGGAATAGCTTGACGCTTAGATGCTTTCAGCGCTTATCTAGTCCGCACTTAGCTACCCAGCCGTGCCCTTGACAGAACAACTGGAACACCAGAGGTGCGTCATTTCCGGTCCTCTCGTACTAGGAAATGAACCCCTCAACTCTCCTACGCCCACAGAGGATAGAGGACCGAACTGTCTCGCGACGTTCTGAACCCAGCTCGCGTGCCGCTTTAATTGGCGAACAGCCAAACCCTTGGGACC
>CAXBMX010000064.1:0-17057 GCA_963977055.1 uncultured Verrucomicrobiales bacterium | reverse complement strand
CGTCTACCGATGCGATTTATTCAATTTCAGGTTCATGAGTAAAAATGAATTTGTCCGGTTTCCGATCTGCCGAAAATTGATGACAGGGCGTGGATCTGACGTCTTGTCAGGAAATTTTCCGCGCAGGGAGGTCCCGCGCGTCATCGTTGCGCCACTAGGAAAACTGGAATCAATTTCCTTCTTTGAGAAACTCGCGCCAACCTCCGAAGGTGGAAATATCGCGTGCGCTCTCGAGGGCGTAACTTTCGCAGGTAAAGCCGGGGACTGAACCGCCATCAGCCAATTCGATTTTGCCGATTCCGAGTGGCGATGGGATTTGGGCCACAAAACTTCCAAAAGCTTTCGGGGGCAAGGCCCACACTTCCAGGTCGATTTCCCGGCCTGAAGCCTGACGAATCATTCCCGGCCGCGGCGGAAGACCTTCGACCTCGGGCAAAAGATACATCTCATAATAGGCGGTCGTTTTTGCAGCTCGCAGGAGTCGCCCGCCACTTTCAGTGAGCTGATAATTCAGGGGAAGTCCTTCCATGTGCGCGCCACAGACGGCGATTTCCAACCAATCCTTCGGAGCAGAGATCGCATCATCTGTCGGTTTGCTTTCGCCGCAGAAGTGAGCTCCGATTTCGAGGAGATCGAAATCGCGCATCGCCGGTGCGAACAATGTGATTCCAAACGGCATTCCGCCGAAGCCTTCCATAAATCCTGCAGGAAGCGCTAATGCGCTGTAGTCGAGCAGGTTCATGAAGTTGGTGTAGTAGCCGAGATTGGAATTGAGAGTGATGGGGTCGGCTTCGACTTCAGCTATGCGATAAATCGTGCCTGCCGTCGGGGTCACCACGAAATCGACGTCGTTCCACACCTTGTCTGCTTCACGTTTGCGATCAGCGAGGCGATAGCGCGCCTTGAAGGCATCGGCGGCGGACGGCTCACCTCCGCCCTCGATAATGCGGCGGGTCACCGGGTGCAAAATCTCCGGCCGTTCCTTTAAAATAGCTTCGATCGCGACATAACGCTCTGCGACCCACGGTCCTTCGTAGAGGAGTCGTGCAGCCGCGAGAAAGGGCTGAAAGTCGATCTCAACTCGCACGCCGCCCTGGGCTTCGAGCTTTTTCACGGCTTCGAAAAATACTTTCCGGGCGGAATCGTTTCCGAAAAATTCCAGATCCCGATTTCGCGGAACCCCAAATCGAAACGCGGTCGGGTTGATCGCCGGCGAAGGGGCGTTCATCGGTCGTGCGTAAGCGTCGTTGTCGTCGTAGGCCGCTGCCACTTCGAAGACAGCCCGGGCATCCGCGGTGTTGCCGGCGAAGATGGAAATGCAATCCAGGGTTCGGCAGGCGGGAACCAATCCGCTGCTTCCGAGAATGCCGAGGCTTGGCTTTACCCCGACCAGATTGTTGAACGAGGCAGGAACACGACCGGAGCCGGCGGTATCGGTACCAAGCGCAAAGCAGACCTGCTTTCTGGCAACTGAGATCGCCGAGCCGGAGCTGGATCCGCCGGGTAGGAACTCCGGATCAAAGGAATTCCCGGGAACTCCGTAGGGCGAACGCACGCCAACAAGCCCGGTAGCAAACTGGTCGAGATTCGTTTTTCCCAGCGGAATCGCTCCGGCGTCGATCAACTCCTGAACAACGAAGGCATGTTGCTTGGGTTCATAGGAAAAATCAGGACAGGCTGCCGTGGTCGGTAATCCGGCCAGATCGATATTATCTTTGATGCCAAAGGGGACGCCGTAGAGCGGCATGGACTCGATTCCCGACTCTGCGGCACGTTGTTCGATGGTCTGCGCGTAGGCAAGGAGATCGTCCAGGGGCAGTCGTGAGATCCATATTTTTGCGACCTCGGCATCTTTTTCGATTGCGGCATACACCGCACGCACCAGATCAGTCGGCGTGCAGCTGCGACTGAGAAATGCTTCGCGCAAGCTGGCGACTTTCAATTCGGGAATTGAGTTCATCGGAAAATAATGTTTCAGGAATTTGACGGCATTACCGCGATCATCGGTTGGCCCGGTTTGACGGTGTCGCCGAGTGTGACGAGCGGTTCGCCGACGGTTCCGGCGCAGGGTGCTTGCACGGTGATTTCCATCTTCATGCTTTCGATGATTGCCAGAGCTTCGTCTTCGGCGACTTCCGCACCGGCTTCGACCATGTATTTCCAAAGCGTGCCTGACACCGGCGAAACGGCGGCCTCAGCGCCTTCCGGTAGTTCGACCTCGTCGCCTTGGTCGGCAGCGAGAGCGGCTTCGTCGACTTCAAAATCCATTGCCCCTGCTTCCTCCCATCGCTCGCGCTCTTCTGCATAGGCACTTCGTTGAGAATTTCTGAATTGCTCGATGGAGTCGCTGTTTTCACTCAGGAAATCGTGGTAGTCGCCGGGACGGAAAGTCGTCTCTTCAATTTTGATACTGTATTCACCCGTGATGAATTGTCGGCGCATCTCCAAGAGCTCGTCCGCTTCGACTGGGTACCATCGGATCTGGTCAAAGAAGCGCAGCAGCCAGGGACTGCCTTCTTTGAATTCACGACTGGTACGAAAGCGATTCCATACTGGCAGCGTTCGGCCGACAAACTGATATCCGCCGGGGCCTTCCATGCCGTAGATGCAGAGGTAAGCTCCACCGATGCCGACTGAGTTTTCCGCAGTCCAGGTTCGTGCCGGATTGTATTTGGTCGTTACGAGACGGTGACGAGGATCGAGCGGTGTCGCGACTGGTGCACCAAGGTAAACATCTCCGAGACCCATCACAAAATAGCTGGCGTCATAAACGATGCGCTTTACCTCCTCGATCGATTCCAGTCCGTTGATACGGCGAATAAACTCGATGTTGCTTGGGCACCAGGGAGCATCGGCTCGCACCGTTCGCGTGTATTTTTCGATCGCTTCGCGGGTCGCAGGATCGTCCCATGAGAGCGGTAAATGAACGATTCGGCTGGGAAATGCCATTTCTGCCACGGGCGGCAGATTTTTTTCCAATGCGACTACGCGGTCGAGCACTTCGTTACCCGGAATGGTCGCCGGATCGAATTGAATCTGCAGTGAGCGAATACCCGGAACGAGTTCGAGGATGCCATTCAGCTCCGTTGATGAAATTGCCTGATAGAGGGCTTGCGCTCGAAAACGCAGATCCAGATCGAGTTCCATCTCACCGAATTCGACCAAAATGACGCCATCGCCACTCGCCCGAAAACACACTGACGGTTGCTCACCGCGGGCGGGCAGTTGCCGCAGGATGGGGTTGCCTTGCGGCATCCGGACTCCTGATTCCGACGCTGTATCATCTCTCGTTTCGAGCGACTTGATAGATTCTTCCTGAGCAACATACAAGTGCTCCGCCTGCTCAACGGTGACGCAATGAAAACGCACCGTGTTCCCCGGCTTGAGCTGGCCCATCTTCCAGATATCGGCTTTGATCACCACGGCTGGACAAACGAATCCTCCCAGACTTGGCCCATCCGGTCCCAGAAGAATCGGCATGTCTCCGGTGAAATCAACTGAACCAACGGTGTAGGCATTGTCGTGAATATTCGAAGGATGCAATCCGGCTTCGCCGCCATCGCGACGCGCCCATTCCGGCTTCGGTCCAATCAGACGAACGCCCGTTCTATCCGAGTTGTAGTGAATTTCCCAGTCGGTGCCGAAGAACATCTCAATGTCAGCCGGAGTGAAAAATTCCGGAGCAGCGTGAGGTCCATAAGTGACCCGAAGGTCCCACTGATTAACGAGTTTCGGCATCAAGGCCTCGGGCACTGTGGCAGCGCTTGTAGTCTCGGGTGAAATGCATTTGCCGGCGTGCAGAACATCGCCGGGCAATAAAGCTCGTCCGCCATGGCCTCCGAAACGTCCCATCCGGAAAGTCGAGCGACTGTTCAGATACAGCGGCACATCGATACCACCTTCGATCAGTAGGTAGGCTCGCTGTCCAGCACCGAAGATGGTTCCGGTTTTTAAGACCTGGCCGGCGGCGACTTCGATCGCTTCTCCGACGGCAATCGGTTCCTCGTCCAGGGTTGCGGCACAGTCGGCTCCGGTCAGGCAGAAACGGGTAGCGTAGTGAAAGCGAAGCTTGGCCCCGCGGATGAGCATTTCCAGCCCGGCCGCGGATTCCTCATTTCCCAAAATGCGATTGCCGAGGCGAAAACTGAGTGAATCAAACGGTCCTGATGGGGGAACCCCAACATCCCACATTCCAACGCGGCCGGGATAGTCCTGCACCGTGGTTTGCATACCCGCATCCATAACATCAATGGACGACGGTCGGTAGTCGATCGACTGAGTCAGTTTGGTCGAAAGTATTTCGTCTCGAAAATTCTTCGTTGCGAGCGCTTCGATCACATAGAGCCGGTTCGTTTCGATACCGTGACAGGCAAATTCATCGAGCGCGGTCGCCAACCCGTCGATCGCTGAATCACGATTTTCGCCATGAACAATGATCTTCGCGACCATCGGGTCGTAGTAGCCACTGACTTCGTCGCCGGTGGAAATTCCGGTTTCGCAACGGGCATTGGAAGGTTCCCGAAATTCAGTAATGAGACCGGTTGACGGTTGAAAATCACGGTTCGGATCTTCGGCGTAAATGCGTGCTTCGATGGCGTTACCCGAAGCGGTGAAGCCACTGCGTTTGGATTCCAAATCATCGAGTTCACCGGCGCCGAGGCGAACCATCCACTCTACGAGATCGACGCCAAAAACCTCTTCAGTTACGCCGTGCTCCACCTGGAGGCGGGCGTTTACTTCGAGCAAGTAGTAGCTGCGATCAATATCGTCCCACAAAAATTCCACGGTGCCAGCGGAGCGGTAGTCGAGCGCCTCGAGCACTCGAACGGATGCTGCTTGCAGTTCGGCGCGTTCTGCATCAGTTAGGCCTGGAGCCGGACATTCTTCGATGATTTTTTGATTTCGTCGTTGCATCGAACAGTCGCGATCACCGAAGGCGACCACTTTTCCTTGACCGTCACCGAAACACTGCACTTCGATGTGACGAGCGCGGTCGATGTAGCGCTCAAGAAATACTGAAGCGTCTGAGAAGTTCGACACCGCGAGTCTGCGAACCTGATCGAACATCGGGCCGATCTCTTCCATCTTGCGGGCGATTTGCATTCCGATGCCTCCGCCTCCGGCGGAGGATTTGAGAATGACAGGAAATCCTACTTTCTCCGCTGCCGTGATCGCATCTTCTGCTGTTTCCAATAGATCGCTGCCTTCAAGCAAGGGGGCGTTCTGCGCTTTCGCGATATCTCGGCAAACATGTTTGAGACCGCAGGTGTGCAATTGCTCGGGAGTCGGCCCGAGAAAGACGAGGCCCGCGGCTTCGCAGGCCCTGGCGAAATCAGCATTTTCACTGAGGAAGCCGTAACCGGGATGAATTGCCCCTGCTCCTGTTTCGAGTGCTGCGGCGATGATTTTATCGCCGTCGAGATAAGTCTCGGACGCGAGCGAACCGGGAAGCCGGACTGCTTCGTCGGCCATCAAGTGATGACGTAAACCTTCGTCTGCGTCGGAGTAGACCGCTACCGATCCCACTCCCATGCGTTTGAGGGTGCGCTGAACGCGACACGAGATCGCACTTCGATTAGCTATAAGAACTTTTGAAAACATCTGAAGTTTGGGAAAATAAATCGACTAGTTGGCGTTCCACACCAGCACTTGCACCGGAGTAGGATTGTAACCATTGCAAGGATTGTTGAGCTGAGGGCAGTTTGACATCAGTGCGATGACGTCTCGTTCGGCGCGCATTTCGACGTAGCGACCGGGAGCAGAGATTCCGTCCGCGAAGCTCAGTTTTCCCTCCGGGGTGACGGGGACATTCATGAAAAAATTGATATTGCAGGTGACGTCTCTTTTGCCCAGCCCATGTCCAAATTCGACAAGCCCGTTGAGGAAACTATCGCGACAGGCATGCATCGGTTCTTTTTCGAGGGCATAGCGCATCGCGTTGCTTTCACGGGAACAGGCTCCGCCCAGGGTGTCGTGACGACCGCAAGTGTCCGCAATGATGGTCAGCAATTCATTGCCCTGACTCGACATCAGCACCGAACGGGTTGTGAGGTAGAGGTTTGCCTGGTGACGAATTGTATCCGAGGCGCTGTAGCGGTCGCTGGGATCGGCGGCGTTGTAGAAAAGTGTGTCAGCCGCCTGGTTTCCTTCCAGGTCGACGATGCGCAGCACCTGCCCGGCAGAGATTTGGTGCACCCAATGGTCTCCGGCAAGGACGGTGTGATCGTAAGCGGCATCGGCGGGATCGAGTTTCGATTCGGTCATGGTTTGAGAAAAGTGATGAGTCTAAGCAATGTGATTTCTCCGTTCAGCCGCGCAGGGCGAAGTAGTCGGCGGTATTGATGAACGCCCGTTCGTTCTCGGGACGAGAGGTTAGGCAAGCGTCGTTATCCGCCGGGGAAGCAACTTTGCTTACCTCGAGCTGGACCGGCTGCGGTGAGTATTCGGTGGACGGATCGAGTGGGTGCTGACAGGTGGTCAGTACGACCAGAGTGTCCATTTCAAATCTCAGTTCGACGTGGTCGCCGGCCTTCGAGTTGTCCGGGACAAAACTCAGATTGCCGGCTTCATCTGGAGTTACTTTAGAGAAAAAGTTAATGTTAGGCACCAAATCGCGGACCCCCAGGCCCCACTTTGCCATCTCGATCAGAAAATTTTCATGCGAGTTGCGATAGAAGTCATTGCGAGCTTCCTGATAGGTTTTTGTGCCATATTTGCTGCTGACCAATTTTGCATCTGAACATCCACAAACGGTGTCGTGCCATCCGACGCTGTCGCTGGTGATCGAAGCGAGGATACGTCCCATATCGGAGTGCAAGCAGAAGGGATAGCTGAGAAAAAAGATATGCTGACCCTTCAGCGTATCCGACATGTTGTATTTCTCGAGCGGCTGATCGGCATTGAATAAGAGCATCCCAACATTGGCACCGCCTTCAAGATCGGTCATTTTCAGTGCCCGGCCTTTGCCGATAACTTGTGACCACATTCCTCCGCCAATGACGGTTTTTTGATACACAGGGGATGGACTGGAAAGTTCGTTCATACAGATTCTGTTTCAGTGTCAGGACTGGAGGAGTGGATCGGCGGCAAAATCGCCGAAGTTACCGTGAGGCGACCGAACTGAACTCCTTTGCAGGTGACCAGTTCATCGCAGATTGCTTTCAGCTTTACTCCCGGCCCCTGCACCAGTAGCACTTCGAGGGCATGAACGTTCTCCAGCAAGACTCGCTGGCTGCTAATGACTTCTGAAATGTGTTGACGCTGAATTCTGGCAATCAGCTCCTGTAAGCCCGGCCGTCCCTCGTCGTAGACCAGCATGATGGTACCCGCGACGACAACGTCTCCGAGCGCCTCATGGTAGTCGATGACGCTCTGGTGCACCATTTCGGACACAGCCTGGGATCGGCTGTGAAACCCCCGTTCTTCGACCAGTTTATCAAGCAGATCAAAGGTCTCTGGAATGAGAGAGATGCTGATGCGTTTTACACCATGTCGCGAACCAAGGTCTGCGGCGTCATCCGTATTTTGAGAGGAAGGAAGAGAGGGCATGATTGAAAAGGGTGGAAAAAAACTGAGTAATACTAAATTACAGTAAAGTATTACTAGTCGAAGCTGGGCTATTTTCAAACCGTTTTTTGTCATCCTTGTTGTCCTGCCGGCTCCTTCACGATTTCATCGCTCCGAATTTTTTTGAGAGGGGAGCAGTTAGACCACTTCATCTCCCACTTTGGTCAGCTTGAGCATTGGCAGCTTGTCATCAGTTCCACTTTTATTGGGATGAATGAGCTCCTCAATTCGCTGCTTAGTAGCAAAAAACTCCGGAGTCAGAAACAACTCAGAAGTGCGGGGGTGTGGCAATGGAACCTCGATGATTTCTTTGACCTGCCCGGGATTGGGGCTTAGCACCAGGATTCGATCCGAAAGAAAGATCGCTTCGTCGAGATCGTGGGTTATGAACAAAATAGTTACATCCACATTCTGCCAGATTTGCAGCAAATAGGATTGCATCTGGGCCCGCGTCTGTGGATCGAGAGCGCCGTAAGGCTCGTCCATCAAGAGCACCGGAGGTTGATTCGCAAGGGCTCTGGCAATCGCGACCCGCTGCTTCATTCCGCCGGAAAGCTGATGCGGATAGGCGTTGGCAAATTTTGATAGACCCACCAGATCAATCCACTGCAGCGCCTGAGATTCGGCCTCGATTGGAGAAGAGCCACACATTTCGAGACCAAACATCACGTTGCGTTTCACGTTCAACCAAGGGAATAAAGTGTAGCCCTGAAATACCATGCCACGATCGGGGCCCGGTCCGGTGATGGGATTTCCCCGGAGGAGTATTTCCCCCTCGGTAGGTGTCTCGAGGCCGGCTACAGTGCGAACGAAGGTAGACTTACCACAGCCGGACGCGCCCAGCACGCACATCAGCTCGCGCCGATGTACCTGAAGATCGATTTCCTTCAGCGCTGTGACTGTTCCGCCGTTTGGTGTGCGAAACTGTTTTGTGAGTTTGTTTACCTGCAATTCTACCGGACGCGCCTTCAGGTCGGCCATTCGTTTGGCGACTTCCGGCGACTGTTCGCGGTAATCTGGTAGTTCGAGTTTGCTGCTCATTTTGATGAAAGGGCAAAGGATGGGTAGTGGATTTCGAAAAGTGTGGGCTACGCTTTCCGATGAGCTGAAATGGCAGGTTCGAACCAATCTTTAAGGGACTCGAACCAACGCCCGATAAGTCCCGGCGCTTTCGGTTCGGTCCAGCCGAATAGTCGTGGTCGCAGCCAGGCAAGAAACTGGTCGGTGAGAAATCCGATGATGCCGATCAGGAAAATGACGGGGAATACCTGGTCAAAATTACGACGGGCTCCCTGGGTATCGATGACTTCGGTAAGTCCTGACTTTACACCAATCAGTTCGGCGATCACCAGCCAGGTCCATGCCCAACCGAGAGCGATGCGCAGGTCGTTGTAAATTTGAGGAACGATTCCCGGCACCACTACTTTGGTGATTAGATTGGCATTTCGTGATCCCAGAGTCTGAGCAGCTTCCAAAAGCGATGGATCAAGCATCCTTGTCGTTTTCGTGATCATCAACAACAGGTGGGGCAAGGTTCCAATGAAAACCAATGCCAGCTTGGGAGATTGATGGGCTCCTAACACTGCAACTAAGAGAGTCGCGAAGGAGGGCGCTGGCATGTAGCGGAAAAAGTCGAAGAACGGCTCGGTCAGCTTCGAGAAGAAATCATAGCTGCCGGCGATAATACCGAGAGGAAGTGCGACCAAAGCGGCGAGGATGAATCCACCGAAAACCACATAGATTGAACTGCGGAGACGGTCTCCCATGCTGGAGCGTCCTTCGGCAGGCTCTTCGGTCCAGGCGCGGATTCCTTCGCGAACCACCTCGTGTGGCGATGGTAGATAAACTGGATTGGCAGGCTTGCCTTGCGGCAAGAGGCTGAGGAGCGCCTCACTCGACAAAGCTGATTTGTCGTAGTTTTTTGACACCTTAGAGAGAATTCTGTAGTTGGCTTTTACAACTCCGATATTTTCTTCAGTGAGCTTGGGTTTCTCCAGTTCAAGCGTTCCGGTGGCGATGCCCTTCCAGACGTTGAAGATCGCTTCGTCGTTGGTGCCATCTTCAGAAGTTAATAGCCCGTTGGAAACAGCGATGGGATGCAACTGGCGAAGCTGTTTAACATTTACCCGTGACGAAACTTTGAGAGGTTCTTCTGATGCTGATGCTGCAAGGATCTCCTTATTGTCGTTTTGCACTCCCGCCAGGAGCGTCGGGAAGAAGTCTTTCCCGACATGGTCGCCTGCGGTGTAGATCGTGTCTCCGGAGGATCCGACTTCTAATTTGATGTCCGGGTGCCAAATGAAGGGCACATAGCTGAAAACGCACCAGATAAGCAGCGGCAGGAGGAATGAACACACTGTGAGGAAGGCGGATCGGCCTGCCGAAAGATCTCGACGAATCGAAAACCAGGATTCTTTGGGTGGCTTCATGGCTATTTAAGAAGGATTGGAGGGGCCGGATCACGCCGAAGCTATTGGTGTATGGCACCAATAGCTGGCGAACAACTGACTAGGGGCAGCAGCCTATTCTTCCTTCAGCTCAAGAGTGAGGCTGGGGTCGAGATAGGCTTCGATAGCCAAAGGGTCTTCGTAGACGCCTTGATCGACGTTGAATTTGTCGACGATCATGGACGATCCATAGACGGACCCGAGACCTTCACTTTTTTCCCAGATCGGCAGTGCCTCTTCCAGGCTGAGGATGTAAGTTCCGTCGAGGAAAGGCTCATATTCTTCCGGCTTCACTGAGACGCGCTCAGAGAGAATTTCCAGCACCTCGTCGGTGTTCTCTTCATCCGCAATAAAATCGGCGATGCGGTACCATACTTTAACTACCTTGGCCCAGTCTTCACGGTTCTCAGTCAGGTTTGCAGCATCAACATAGAGGAGGTCATAAATGATACCCGGTGCGTCTGCTGAAGAGAAAATTTTGCTGGATCCATCCACCGCTTTGAGAGCCTGTCCGGAATTGGGCTGCCATGCACAAATCGCACTTACCGCTCCGGAGAGCAATACTTGTGGTGTTTCACCCGTCGGCGTGTTGACCAGTTCGACGTCATCTGCTGACATGCCGTTTGCTTCGAGTCCAGTCAGGAGAAGCAGGTGACCGACGAAACCTTCTTCGACTCCTACTTTTTTGCCTTCTAAATCTTTCACTGATTCAATTCCAGCTCCACCGACGACCATGTCATTGCCGTTCGAATAGTCATTGATGAGAATGCCAACCGAAGGCTTGCCGGTGGCACCTGTGACGAGTGCATCACCGTTGGTCATGCAGACAGCATCCACTTTTCCTGCGACGTAAGCATCCATCGATGCGACGTAGTCAAACCAGAGGAATTCGACTTCAACTCCTTCTTCCTCGAACCACTTCTTTTTGATCGCGATTTCCCAGGCGACCCAACCCGGCCAGTCGGAATAGCCAATCTTCAGGGGTTCAGCGTTCACGCTTGGTGAGAAAGATAGAATACCCGCTCCGAGAAACGTTGCGACAAGCGCAGAGAAAAGACGATTTTTAATGGTGGTTTTTTTCATATTTTTTTCGGATTTAATGTTTCGTTAGGATTATTACTAATTGATCACGCCGATAATATTTGGTAAAAACTGATGTGATTAGCATCAGCAATCGTCATGCCAACCCTTGAGGGTGAAGTTTGATAAGCTCGCCAATTTTGAAAAAACGGAGGTGCGAAACGCAATTTTGGCGAAGTAGTAACGAGCGGGAAGAACCGGCTATTCACCTCCGGTAAATCATGCTGACGGATGCACGAAATTAGAAGTCGGCTGTTATTGCTTTGTGATTTCTATGGCAAGCCGGGCAAGGGGTCAGGCAAGGGGTCAGGGTCAGGCAAGGGGTCAGGCGATAAAATAACACTATTGACACCTCCCAACCAATCCCTCATGCCCCGACAAGTCCGAATCGAATTTCCCGGTGCCTTTAATTTCGGAGGGACAAAAATTCCCAGGGACAGGTTAATTATTGAGAGGCTTATTAGGAAGTTTTTTTTGTGCCTAATTGGTTTTTTGACAAAGCTTCTCCCTTCTAGATAGACTCCGCCTATGGAACTGTTGAAATCGTACATCGTCGCTCTATTCATCTTGTTGTTTTCCAACGCTTCAAGTTTATATGGGGAGGAAAAGTCAACGACTCACTGCGGCATTTTTTATGGCGAGCCTTGTACGGTTACGATCGATTGGGATGACTACAGTGGAAATGACGAAGTTAGCGGGAAGATTCAGTTAAAGAACAGTGGGCAGATTTTGACTTTTTCCGGAGATAATCCCCGAAAAGGATTCATGGAAATTAAAATTGCAGGGGAACCGCCTCTCAAATTGAGCAAAACAAAAAAGGGGAGTGTTGTGACCTGGACGGGTGAATCTGGAGATAACGTGCATCACTTCACGCGAGATTCTTCTAAATGAAACCGCACCTCCGCACCCTCACCCGGTAGGATCGGCGCCACAATAAGAACTCCTTTCAGTCAAGCCATGCCTGTCGCCGAATGCTCCCGCCTCCATCGACCGCCTGACACCGTCAGAGAAAATCTTCGCGCACGGATCTCGGCGGCCACCACAACACTCGCGCTGGCCGTTGCGTTTTTCATTCCGATCGTGGGCACTGCCGCAGAAGAAGCCGATCGTCCCAACATTGTTTTCGTTCTCGCCGACAATCTCGGCTATGGCGACATCGGCTGCTTCGGTTCAAAAAAGCACCGCACACCCCACCTCGATCGCATGGCCGCAGAGGGGGCACGGCTGACCTCGTTCTATAGCACCGCGCCGGTATGCACGCCGTCGCGCGCAAGTTTTTTGACCGGATGCTACCCGCGCCGTGTCAGCCTGCATGTCGACGTGAACGGTATCCCTGTTCTGCGGGCAGTGAGCTCGCGCGGACTCAATCCCGATGAAATTACCATCGCCGAAATCCTTCGTCAGCGCGGCTACGCCACCGCCTGCGTAGGCAAGTGGCACCTGGGCGATCAGCCGCCCTTCCTGCCCCGCAAGCACGGCTTCGATGAGTTTTTCGGCCTGCCTTACAGCGAGGACATGACTGAAAAACCGGCGACCAAAATCGCAGCAGCCCGTGGCCCATTGCCCCTGGTCGAAGGTGAAACCGTCATTGAAGCACCGGTGGATCGAAATACGCTGACCGCCCGCTTCACGAGCCGCGCCATCGATTTCATCGAAAAAAACAAAAGTCGTCCGTTTTTTCTCTACCTGCCGCACACGATGCCGGGAAGCACTTTGACCTCGTTTGCCAGCGACGATTTCCGCGGCAAGTCCAACAACGGCACCTACGGCGACGCAGTCGAAGAACTCGACTGGTCGATCGGCCAAGTGCTCGACGCGCTAAAGAGCAACGGGCTCGACGAAAAAACCCTGGTGATCTGGAGCTCCGACAACGGCGCCATCTGGCGTCAGAGCACCGCCAACGAAAACATCAAAGCAGGCCGCGACGAAGAGCACGGCCTCGGTAACAATCGACCGATGGTCGGCTGGGCCTACTCAACCGATGAAGGCGGCATGCGCATGCCTTTCGTCGCGCGCTGGCCGGGAAAAATTCCGCCCGGCACCACCAGTGATGAACTGACGACGGCGATGGACCTCATGCCAACCCTCGCCGGACTCGCGGGAGCGAAGGTTCCCACCGACCGGGTTATCGACGGCAAAAATATCTGGCCGCTGCTCACCGGCGAAGCGGACGCGAAATCGCCGACCGAAGTTTTTTTCTACTACTTCCTCACTCAGTTGCAGGCGCTGCGCTCCGGAAAGTGGAAACTCTACCTGCCACTCGATCACAAGTGGGAGAAGTTCAACGGCGATGGCGCTGCCGCCGAGTTGCGTCTGGTCGACCTGGTTATCGACCCTCAGGAAAAAAACAATGTAGCCGCCGATCATCCGGACGTCGTAGAGCGCCTGCTCGGCTACGCCGAAAAAGCTCGCGCCGACCTTGGTGACATCAACCGCCCCGGCTCCGGACAGCGCCCCGCCGGTCACTATCCTGATCCGCGCCCGATGTGGCTGAGCGAAACCGCCGAACCCAACGGCACGCGGCCGCAGTGACCCTGTTTCCAATTGGGAACCCGAAGACCGGCGACCTTCCCTGAATTCGAGGGACAGGCCCGAATGGCACTGCATTAAGCGGATTTAGTGAATGCAAAGTGGGATGGAACGGGCAGAGGCTCTGCCCTGTAGCCGGGTGGCCGGCCCCGCGGGGTCTGAGACCCCGGGATGGGCGGTTGAGACCCCGGGATGGGCGTTTGAGTCGATGAAAGCGTTCTCCGGCCTCACAGAGGCCACGGGGCTGGCCTTCCAGCTACATTATTCAAGTAAATGCGTGTGACTTCGACTGTGCTCACTGAGCTTTTGCCTCGTCAATTCCACACGAAGACTGGCCTTAACGCAGTGCCATTCGGGGTTTTAAAGGTCAGGCGATAAATATCAAAAGTTCATCATTTTCCATTTTCTCATTTCCTTCGATAGGTTCGCAGGCTCGATTTGGTCGAATTTCCGTACCCGTTCGCTAACGTTGGCCCTGGAACCGAGCGAGAGACGTTCGGCGATCCAGCGTTGTGGAATGGAGGTGTTGCGGCAAATCGCCCACGCCGTGGCGACTACGCTGAGATCACCGCTCAAGGGGGCCGTCAAAAAATCTTGACTCAAAAAATCGCCACCACCTTATCTGATTCATCACCTACAATTAGTTCAGATTTTTTGACTGACCCCGCAATGTGATCACGCGAAGGCGTCCGGCCGAAGCTGAAAAACGGTGTTAATCTGTCTGGTCCCATCAAGGTTTTTATGAAAACGCTATTTGCCACCTTCTCCGTTGCGGTTCTGTCACTATCATTCGGGTTTACTGCCGAAAAATTTGATAAACAGGCTGCTATCAAGAAAATCGACCAACTGGTTCAGACCGGGCTCAAAAAGCACGAAATGAAGCGGGGATCGGAAATTAACGATACCACGTTCGTCAGGCGCGCTTTTCTCGACATCGCAGGCCGCATCCCAACGATCGAGGAGTCGGAGAGTTTCCTGGGCTCAACTTATGAGCGGAAACGCGAGCAGTTGATCACGTCTTTGCTGGAGAGCGATGGTCACGTCAGTCATTCGTATAACTTCTGGGCTGATGTGCTGCGGATCAACAATTTGCTCGGCAACAATTCTATTCAGGCCGAAGCGGCTTACCAACTCTGGATAAAAGAGGTGGTCGAAAATAATCGTCCATACGACGAAATGGTTTCCGAACTGGTCTCCGCTACCGGCATGATCTGGGACAACGGAGCGGTCGGTTATTACCTGAGAGACCGCGGCATGCCTCTCGATAATATGTCCAACACAGTGCGGATTTTCCTGGGAACGCGTCTTGAGTGCGCCCAGTGCCACGATCACCCCTTCGATAAGTGGACCCAGATGGACTACTTCAAGATGGCTGCTTTTTCCTACGGAATGGATGCGCGCGGATATACTTCAGAAAATCGCACTGCATATAACCTGGTTCGGCGGGAAAGGCGCACCGATCTTCATCATGCGATGGTTGAAAAAGCAGGGTATAAAGACGCTCCTTTCCCGGAAATCACCAACCAGGCCAGCCTTGAGAAATACACGAAGAGCAAGACGTACCAAAGCTCCCTCAAGCGCCTGAAAATGACCGATCAGGAATTCCGTAATCTTGCTAAAAAGAGCATGGCTTTTTATGAGGACTCCCAGAAACAATCTAAAGCGGTTCAGTATGGGATGCTCCGGACGAGCCAGCAACTTCGCTACTACTCCACCGATGAAAAGGAGAACGATCTGAAGCTGCCTCACGACTATCAATACAGTGATGCAAAACCTAACGAAGTGGTTTCCTCTGGAACCATGTTCGGTGCCGACATCGATCTCGAAAATATCGATGAATCCTCGATCCAGTCCTATGCCAAATGGATGACGTCCAAGGAAAACCCTACCTTTACCAAAGTGATCGCCAACCGTCTCTGGAAGCGCGTCTTTGGTCATGGAATATTTGAGCCAGTTGATGATTTGACCGACCAGACCTTTGTCGCAAATCCCGAACTGCTGGAATATATCACGAAGCTGATGCGTGACGTCAACTACGACACGCGCGCCTACATGGACGTTCTCTACAACACGCGCACCTACCAAAGTGCGGTGTGGAACGGCGAGATGGTCATGGGAGCGCCCTACCACTTCCCGGGCCCCGTCTTCCGCCGGATGACTGCCGAGCAAATCTGGGACTCCATCGTCGCTCTCGCATTGCCCGAAGCAGACGGCTACCGCCCGCGTTTGAAAACGCAACTATCCAGTATAGAGAAATACCGACAAATGTATATCGCTCTCGAAGAGCAGCCGGTTGAATCTTACATCGCGATGGCAGATGAAATCGGTACGCGGGTTAAAGAAATGAACCTCAGGGAAGACAAAATCAATCAACAAATGGTTGCCGCCCACGAGGCAAAAAACGATACCAAGTACCGCAAGCTTAACGACCAGTTGAAGCAAATTCGTCGCGAGGAGCGTGCCATGATCCGGGAACTCGCCTTCCGACATGTCGACGAAGACGTCGATCCCGATGCCCTACTGGCAGCAGTGGGCATGTCAGAAATGACGATCTCAGGCGGAGCGATGATGGCCGGCGAAGGAATGTCGAAAGGCGACGATGTTGTTCTGACCAAACTGCCAAAGGTGGCAATGAAGCAGTATGAAATGCCTGAGCCACCTGAAGGTCTTGATTCAGGCCAAATGAAGAAGTGGAGGAAGAGCCAGTCATACGTCGCAGAGAAATTCAAATCCGCTCAAGTCTCTGAGATGAGGAACTACACCAAGCTGGTTGCGGAAATGGCCCGCGCTTCAGAGTTGCAATCACCGGCACCGCGCGGGCACTTCCTGCGTGAGTTTGGCCAGTCCGACCGCGATGTGATCGAAAACGCAGCGAATAATGCCTCAGTTCCTCAGGCGCTCAATTTGCTCAACGGGACCATTGTTGAGGCCTTGACCAACCAATACGCTGTGTTCGGAAGCCGCATTCACGAAGCGGGAACACCCGAGGAGAAAACCCGGATGATTTTTCAGGCCATGTTGACCCGTGAGCCAACCGACCGTGAAATGGATATCGCAAAAGCCGAGATCGAATCCAAGGGCGATGAAGCGTATGAAGGCATCGTTTGGGCACTGCTAAATACCCAGCAGTTTATTTTTGTGCAGTAAGTGCAGCTTTCGTATGAACCGGACACATAGGTAACAAACGAACCGGGGACATGGGTAACAGGTAAAATGGGGCATCATGCCCTGGGTAATCTCGGTCCGGAAACACAGGGGCCCCTCCGCCGCACGCATCGATCACGCAATCGCTCCGTGCATCACTTCGCCGAAGTCGCGCTCAAGACGTTTCCGGCCGGGGACTTCCATGGTGTGAGAATCGATGCCCATCTGATTGAGAACCGTGGCGTGCAGGTCGGTCACGTAGTGGCGGTTATCGCCGGCGTGGAAACCGAG
>CAXBMX010000063.1:0-18211 GCA_963977055.1 uncultured Verrucomicrobiales bacterium | reverse complement strand
ATTCTCTTATCAAATACCCCGATTTCACTCCCGCCACTTAAAGACAGTTGCTCCATGTCGGTCCTGAAATGGAGGGTCTGGCTCCTGCCTGACCGGGGCGTAACCACTTTCTTCTCTCGAATCACGCCATGAGATGGCGGTTTACAGATCGGTGATCCTCCGGTTTCATAGTCGTCATGATTGAACGCATCTCTCGACGACTCAGTTTGAAGTTTTTCTCGGTGGCCGCCTTGCTGGGTCTTTTTGGCAAGCGCTCCGCTTTGGCTCAGGCCTCGGAGCGAACTATGAAGCGGCTTGATCGCTGGGACAAAACGCATGACCGCGTTTGGATAGGGGGCGATTTCTGGTCCAATCCGATGGAGGACTGGATGATCAAAGATGGATGGGCGGAGTGCGCGACTGATGCCGCCAATCGCAGTATCCATTCTTTGACCCATCAGATTACGAATCCGGACGGCAACTTCGCCATGTCAGTGAAGGTCGGTCTCGCCCGGTCATTGAAGAAAGACGGTGGCGCTGGATTCCGTATCGGGGTGAAGAGCGATCTCAATGAAGTGAAGAGCAATGTCTTCGCCAGAGGGGGCGTCGATGCCGGTATCGTCGGTGACGAATTATTCATCGGGAAAAAGAAAGCCAAGCTGACGAGCGCCCTGGATGGCGATGTGGTCATTCTCGAATTGGGTGGGGATGGATCAGGCGATCAGGCAGCGCTGACCCTGACAGCGAGATCCTGGGATGGATCGGAAAAGCTCGGTTCTGTTTCCGCTAAATCGGGTAAAGAAGCTCTTCTCGGAAACATCGCTCTGGTGAGCCAGTACAGCGGTGGTGGTAATCGAGTGGAAGGTATTCAAGGTCATCGCTTCGTCGAGTGGAAGGCTGGGGGTGATGCTTTCACCGTGACGCCTGAGCAGAACTTTGGTCCGATTCTCTGGTCCATGTATTCGCTGAGTGATTCGCGTAGCGACGAAGGCTTCGTCATGAAGATCACCGCACTGACCGGGCCTCTTGGCGAAAAAGACAATCAGAATGTCGATCTAGAAGTGCAGCGTAATGGTAAGTGGGAGTCTCTTGGCAGTGCGGCTTTAGACACGTCGGCCTGGGTCGCGACCTGGCGTCTTCCAAACTGGAATGAAAAACTCGAGACGCCGTTCCGTCTGACTTACCGCGAGCAGTTTAATGACGGCAGCGAGGTGCCGGCGGAGTGGACCGGTAAGATTCGTCAGAATCCCGACGGACGTCCTCTTCGGATTGGGGCGTTGACCTGTCAGAACGACTACGGCTTTCCTTACGAGCCGGTAGCGAATAATCTGATCAAGCTCGATCCTGACATGCTCTATTTTTCTGGTGACCAGATTTATGAAAGCCACGGAGGGTTTGGCATCATTCGCGAACCAGCTGGGCCTGCGACTCTTAATTTCCTGCGTAAATATTATCAGTTTGGTTGGGCCTTTGGCGACGCGATGCGCAATGCACCGACGATCTGCATCACGGATGATCACGATGTGTTCCACGGCAATATCTGGGGAGAGGCCGGCAAAGCACAGGACACTGAGACCCCTGGCGTTTCGAAGGGCGGCTACAAGCAGCCTCCTAGCATGGTCAACGTGGTTCATACCGTTCACGTGAGCCATCATCCGGACTTTTATGATCCGACGCCGGTGAAACAAGACATCAGTGTTTACTACGGTGACATGGTTTATGGGGGTGTTAGTTTTGCTATCCTGGCAGATCGCCAGTGGAAGAGTGGGCCTGAGAAAGTGGATACAGGTTCGGGTCGGGCTGATCACGTCTATGATGCGACCTGGGATACAGCTGCTCTCGACGTGCCGGGGTTGGACTTTTTGGGTGAGCGTCAGGAAAAATTCCTCGAAGCCTGGGGCGAAGACTGGCGTGGCCACAGCATGAAGGTGTTGCTGAGCCAGACTTTGTTTGTGAACGCGGCAACGCATCACGGTAAGTATGATGGATACATCAAGGCTGATCTCGACTCTGGTGGCTGGCCTCAGACAGCGCGGGATCGGGCGGTCGACATCATTCGCAAGTCTTCAGCTCTGCACATCAATGGCGATCAGCACCTCACGACCTTGACGCAGTATGGTGTTGAGAAGCAGCGTGATGCGAACTGGTCTTTCTGCACGCCGGCGATTGCGGCGGGTTACCCCCGCTGGTGGCGCCCGGATGAGATGGGCATGGAGCACCAGAATCGTCCTTCACACGGACACGAGAACACCGGGGAATACCTCGATGGATTTGGCAACAAAGTGTATGTCTACGCCGTGGGAAATCCTGAGGTGGGAACCGCTAAGAATCGCTACGACAAGGCTCATCAGAAGGGTAGTGGTTTAGGATTGGTCACGATCGATACAGAGAAAAAGACCTATCATCTCGATTGTTTTAAGTTCCTCGTCGATGCGACGGATGGTAAGCCGGAGAATCAGTTTCCCGGGTGGCCCGTGACGCTTCACATGGATGAGAACAAGGGCGAGAACCGGTTGGAGGTTTAAGGGTGTTTTGGTAGGTCGGGCCGCCCCGACCTACTCGAGTTCTAGAACTATGATTGTGAACTGGGTGGCGGTTGTCTCCTTGGCGTTGAAGTTCAACTCGAACGGTTAATAACAATCCTTGAGGCTTGTAGCCGGGGTCTGTGCCCCATAGGCGTCAGGCTAAGAAATGGCCAGCATACTTGTAAGCCTTTGAAGGCAAGTGATTAACGCGTCACCACCGGCGGTTCGTTGTAGGGCAGGCGCTTCGCCTGCCGCCTCAAACTGAGGCAAGCAGCCGAGCGAAGCGAGACAGGCAAACCGATGGGTTGAGCGAAGCGTCCAAAGCGCTTGCCCTACAATTTGTTAACCTGACGCCTATGGGTCTTTGACCCCGGATGGGCGAGGTTGAACCCTGATGCTCATTTCCGGCCTCACAGAGGCCGCGGGGCTGGCCTTCCAGCGATTGAAAGGTTTTAGCTGTTCAGGTATCTCAAGATCTCAATCTTGACGATATGATTCATAATTGCATCATACAGAAGTGTATGATACAGTTATGCATGACAAAGAAGGAGAGCATCGAGAATCCCTTTCGATTCGGAGAGGTGGTGATGAAGCAGGCCTTTTGTTCGCGCCCAGAGCTCAGCAAAACTTTACGCGAGGTGATCAAGGCAGGGCACAATGCAGTTGTTCTTGGCGAACGAAGGATGGGAAAAACGTCTCTGATGCTCGACACGGCGGAGCGTATTCGAGGGACAAAGGTGGTGTACGCTCAGTTGTGGGCGGTCTCGACACTGGCGGATGTGGCCAATCGCTTACTGCAGGGCGTGACCACAATGACGAAAGAGAAGGGTTCCCTGATTGATAGTGCAGCCAAGGCTTTGGCACACCTTCGGCCGGTGATTGAGTTCGACCCACTCACTGGGCAGCCATCGCTTACCGTCGGAAGAGGGGAGAGTTTGCCTCCTTCCAGTCTCCACGGTCTCTTTGACTTCATTGGAGAATTGGCGCAGCGCAATCGAATGGTGGTAATCCTGGACGAGTTTCAGGATATTCGACGCCTCGATCGAGCGGATGCTGTCCTGGGAGAAATACGAGGCCGAATTCAAATGCAATCCGGTGTTCCCTATTTATTCGCGGGCAGCATCAGGCATGAGATGGAGCGCATTTTTCGAGATCCTTCCAGCCCATTTTTTAAGTCATTCCGAACGGTAGAGGTAGGGTCAATTGAGCGAGGCCGGTTTGAATCATTTCTGAGTGAACGATTCGCATTGGGCGATCGGGAGATCGAATCGGATCTCTTCCCCGAGATCTTCGACTTGTCCGGTGATAATCCCAGCGACGTGCAACAGCTTTGTTCAGCGATCTGGCAGCGGACTTCTCATGGAACAGTTGTCGAACGAGACCACCTATTGGGGGCGATTAGCCATATCTTCGCCACGGAGCGAAAAGGATACGAGTACCTCGTCCGACCTCTCACCAATCAGCAGTTAGCCTGTTTGCGAACTCTTGCTGAAGTGGGGGGCAAACACCCCCAGTCGAAAGCATTTCTCGCAGCGTCCGGTATTAGGGTTCCCGCTTCGGTCAAGCGGGCTCTCCAACGCTTAATGGATCTAGAGATTATTTATGGACCTGAGCTCGAATACAAATTTTTCGATCCCTTCTTTCGCCAGTGGTTGCGTCATGGGTTTGCTCCATAAATAGGAGCAGCTCAAAAGGGACTGTTGGAGAGGTCACGTTTCACATCCTTGATGCTCAAATCCGGCCTCACAGAGGCCACGGGGCTGGCCTTCCAGCTACAGGGGGCTGAGACAGGTTTCCGGTCAGTCGATATTAGAATGGGCACTGACGCAGATCCCGTGCTACGCCTTCAATCTTCAGATCGCCGCGAGGTTCACTGAGGTCCTTCGGCATGACCACGGCATTGTCGATCAGGTTGCAGCCGACGATGCCTTCGAAGACTTCGAAGACTTCACGCAGGACCCAGCCGGAGGCGCTGGTGTAGCCGTTCCAGATCATGCGACCTGGATCGAAAGTGGTGAGGGTGAGGGCCTGGATCAGGAGCTGTTTCATCAGGAGCATAAAGGCATTCTTTGGTTTGGAATGTAAGGGCTTGCCTTGAATTGGTCACACTTGGAGAATAGCTTTTTCCGGCATCTGAACTGAGGCGTTTTGACACCTTTTTGACAATTTTGGATTTGGGTTATGATCGAGAATCGTTTTACTTTTCGAGATGAGACGAATTTTTGAACTTTCCCTGTGTGTGGCGTTGGCCGGATGGATCGGTACGAATGTGAACGCGGCACCTGATCATCCTGAATTGAAGGCGTTTCCTGAAGCCAAACAAGGGCAGGAGCGGTTTGTTATTGTGCTGCCGGAGAAAACCCGCGATGAAGAAGGGGCTTTTCAGGTCGAACTCATTCCCGGCAAAGTTATGATGACGGACGGAGTCAACCAAGTGCGACACGGCAGCTCGGTGGAGTCGCGACCGCTCAAAGGCTGGGGCTACACCTTCTACGAAGTGATTGGCAAGGATATCGTCATGAGTACCCAGATGGCACCGCGTCCCGGAACGAAGGAGGTGGAGAAGTTCGTTGCGGGCCAGTCGTTGAAGATTCACTACAACAGTCGATTGCCTGTGGTGGTGTATGCGCCTGAGGGGTATGAGGTGAAGTATCGAATTTGGAGTGCGGGTGAGGAGCAGGTGGCGGGGGATTGAGATGTTCTTAATCTTAATCTTAATCTTAATCCTAATCTTACTCTGTGGGTAAGAAAGGATATGAGGGCGGATAGGCTTTGTAGGAAAGGGAGTAAGAAGAAGATTAAGAATAAGTGTAAGAAATTGGGACCAAGGTGGTTGGTTTTCGTAGCGAAAGTCGTGAGACTTTCGGAGGTAGCCGTGAGGAACAGACGGCGTTCGCGGCATTGCGTTAATCAGTGTCGGATATTTCTTTTCCTCTCCGGTGCGGGACTGTTCACTATTTCCAATGACACTGAATACCAACCGTATCTTAGTTCTTGTCGTGGTAGGCCTGACAACGTTGCTGGCTGAAATGCACTCGGCTTTTGGATTCACCTACGTGACGGCAGCAAAGGATGCTGATGCGATTGTGCATCCGACCGGCTACACAGGGCGGGGTGGAGAGTTGACGATTACCCTGGGGCTGCATCCTGATTTTGAGGAGATGGAGGATGAAGTGGCTTTCACGGCGGAGCATATCGCGGCGATATGGACTTCTTTGTTGATCTGGGATGAGAACCTGGAGCCATCGTTGGAGATTCCGAAACTCGGCGGAACCGATTTTTTTGGCACCTTGATTCATGAGTTTGGCCATACTTTGGGATTGGCGCATCCGACCTTAATGCCGCAGGGATTGAATCTTCCTCGAGGGGAAGGGAAATTCACGACAGCTGAACCGGGCCCTAACGGAAAGCTCGATCTTGATGAAGGAAAGGACGGCCTGCGAGGCTCGGCTGACGATGAGCGGGGTGATGATGTGAATGCGGTGTTCTTTAAGAAAGCCGACAACGATCCCTATACGCTGCCTGAAAGCGGCGTTGTTGATTCGACGACTTACTCACGCAAACTGGGGGACCTTCCCGAAGGAGATCAGTCGCCAACGGTGAGCAGCCGTGAAGTGGCGAGGAAGGTCTATTCGTTGGAGGCAACGGAAGGCATGATGGTGAGCGGAGGAAGCTTGATTCCCGGTCAGGTTCGGCGCGGATTGAGCGCGGATGATATCGCCGGGATTCGCTACGCCATGAGTGGACTCGATGAAATTCAAGGTACCGGTGATGATTACACTCTGAAGGTGGAATATGTCGGAGTAGACGACGACGCGGATGTCATGATCCGTTTCGATATGCCTCAAGGGTTTGCGGCTG
This sequence comes from uncultured Verrucomicrobiales bacterium, assembly GCA_963977055.1. GTDB lineage: Bacteria > Verrucomicrobiota > Verrucomicrobiia > Verrucomicrobiales > DEV007 > Arctic95D-9. The sequence goes on along the minus strand of CAXBMX010000063.1, from coordinate 11,846 downwards.
CTTTCATTGGGTCGAGGCCGCTGAATGATACCCACAAGGCGATGGGCAAGAATCGCATCATTAACTACAATCCGAAAATGACAGGAAATCGGAAGTGGTTCTTTCCTCAGCCGGAGTCGGCTGATTGTGATGCTAGTGTGATCAATTCACGGGCGGTCAGTTTAAAAATTCAAACTGAACCGGGGGCCCGCTACGGGATTTCCTGGCCGGAGGAAGCTCTCAAGGAAGGGGAGGGCGCGAGTGACATTATTGTGCAATGGGATGGCGAAAATCGTAGTCCCATGAGCGGGAGGTTATTTCTGTTTGTGGCCAAGGGGGCAAACACGGAGATCAATATTGCGTTTCCCTCCGAAGCTCCTGATCTCGATGGAGTGAATGCTTTCAGAGTAATCGCGAGAGAGGCGAATTGAGTGGGACGAGGGAGTTGTTGGGAGGAGCCTCACGCAGAATCGAAGCGAAGCATAGATTGCCGGGCGAAGCGAAGGCAACCGTTGAGCCGCAGAGTGTTTTTGTTGGGTAGCGGCAGGCGGTTTTAGGTGTGGCTTTTATTGCAAGAGAACGGTCGCCAGATGTCCGGATGCTCATTTCCGGCCTCAAAGAGGCCAGCTACAAGGAACTGCAGAGGTACCGATGGGAGACAGTCCTTTGTCTCATTCGAGAATGGCGAGCAATCCGAAGCAACGGATTGAGGATGGCGCTATTTAATGATGATGCTTTTCGTAGTGCTGCCGCAATAGATCCTTGCCGTAGTCGTTGCCATTGGGCGTGCGAATCACCGCGTGGATGTGGTCACGGGTGGGAGCGCCGGTGCGCTCCAAACCGATAGGGCGCTGGTGGTCGAATTCGATGTAGATGACGGGGCTCTGGATTCGGTAGTAGAAGACGGCATCGTCTTCGGTGCCGCCGATCCAGGCGAAGTAGGTGTCTTTGAGGTGCTTGGCGACTTCGGCGAGACGAATCTTGGCATGGCCTTCTTTCTGGTGATTGATCCATACGGCAATGAGATCGAGCAGGCGGGCTTGGGTGGGGGCGTCGAACTCGCTTGCTTTGATGCCGACATAGTCGGTGATGAGGTTGTCCTTAAAGGCTTCGGCTAGAGCGTTGGTTCCGTCCTTTTCGCCGGAGATGAGGGCGGTGGCCTGTGCGCTTTCGGAAAGGGAGTTCATGAAGGCGAGGCCGCGGTCCTGCTCCTCCTGCATGATGATAGTGCCCTCGTGTTTGCCGGAGGTGGCTTCGATGGGTTCGGAGCCGATGAAGACGGGGGACATGACGACCTGATCGCCGAGGACAAAGTAGTTGATGATGGCGTGGTGGCCATCGAACTGCCATCCCCACGGTTCGGTCAGAGAAGGTTCGCCCATGACGGTGATGTGATAGAGCCACTCGCCATAGCCGTCCCAGCTGTTCTTGAGCTCAGCGAGGGTTTCGTTGAGCTTCATGATGTCGCGGGCGTTCTGAAAGCCGCGGGCACTAAGACCAGACTGGAGCAGAGCGAAGCCGAGTTCGCGCTGGGTGTCGTTCATTTCCTCAAAGCTGACGCCCTGACGAATGTAGCTGTGTTGGTTGGCCCACTTTCGCCATTCGTCGTCGTCGGCTTTGAAGATCGTTTTGGCGCGTTGTTCGTCGGTCAGGCCAGCGAGGAATGCTTCGGCGGCGAGTTTGACGGGTTCGGTCGAGATACCGGTGGCTTCGATGGAAAAGAGGTCGGGGATGACTTCGCCGTTAGTGGTGACGCCGACGAAAGGTTCGCTGAGGGCACGCTTTTCCATTTCGGTGAATGGATTGCGGCCTTTGCCTTTTCCTCCCTTGCTACCTTTTCCCTGGGACTGGGAAAGGGTGGGGAGGAGTGACAGGGTGAGGGTGAGCAGGAGAGCGGCGGGGAGTTTCATGGGTTGGGGTAGCGAAACCGTAACGGGTCTCGTGAGAGTTTCGAGAGAATATCATTAGGGCAAATGGGGACGAAATTCTCGCGAGGCCCGCTACGCTTGAAAAGAAGGTTTACGCGAGAATCTCTTTGGCAACACTGCCGTGGACATCGGTGAGACGGAAATCGCGCCCGGCATAGGGGTAGGTGAGCTTTTCGTGATTGAGTCCGAGCAGGTGCAGGATGGTGGCGTGCCAGTCGTGAATGTGCATGCGGTCTTCCACGGCTTCGTAGCCGTGTTCGTCGGTGGCGCCGTAGGAGAAGCCGCCTTTGACGCCGCCGCCGGCCATCCAGGTGGTGTAGCCCTTGTTGTTGTGGTCGCGTCCGTCACCGCCTTCGCCGTGCGGGGTGCGGCCAAATTCTCCGGCCCAGATGACGAGGGTGTCCTTGAGCAGATCGCGCTGGCGCAGATCGTTGAGGAGAGCGGCGATGGGTTGATCAATCTGGGCGCAGTGATCTTCCATCTCGGCTTTGAGATTGTCATGGTGATCCCATCCGCTGCTGGAGACTTCGACAAAGCGAACCCCGCTCTCGACCATGCGACGGGCGAGCAGGCATTGGCGGCCGAAGCTGTCAGTCTGGCTGTTGCCGATGCCGTAAGCTTCTTTCATGGCGACGGATTCCTGAGACAGGTCGACGACATCGGGCATGGTGGATTGCATGCGGTAGGCGAGGTCGAAGGACTGGATCATGCCTTCGACTTGGGGCTGATGCCCTTCCCGTTTGAGCTTGTTGCGGTTGAGGCTCTGGATGAGATCGAGCTGGGTGAGCTGAGCGGCATCGCTCATGCTGGCGTTTTTGATATTGGCCAGCTCGGGGCTATCATCCATCGAGGAATTGCCGGAGAGCTGGCCGGCCTGCTCCCGTCCGACGATGGTTCCCTGGTAATAGGCGGGGAGAAAGGCGGAGGCGTAGTTGTTGACGGAGTTTCCGGCATTGAGGACCACGAAGCCAGGCAAGTCGGTATTTTCCGTGCCGAGGCCGAAGAGGGTCCATGCGCCGATGGAGGGCCGGACAAATTGAAAGCTGCCGGTGTGTGACTGGGTGGCGGCTTCGCTGTGGTTGGGGGCGTCGCAGTGCATGCTGCGGAGCAGGCAGAGTTCATCGGCTTCCTGAGCGAGATTAGGGAAGAGACTGGAAATCCAGAGGCCGCTCTGTCCGTGCTGCTTGAACTCCCAGGGAGAGCCGAGCAGCTTGCTGCCGCGTCCGCCTTTACCGCCGTACTTGCCGACCTTGCCACTGTCGGCTTGCAGCTTGGGTTTGTAGTCGAAGGTGTCGACGTGTGAGGGCGCGCCGCCCATGTTCATGAAGATGACGTTTTTGGCACGGGGCTGGAAGTGAGACTGTTTAGGCGCGAGCGGATTCTTCGAGGATTCGCCTTGCGAAAGCTGCGCGGCAAGTGAGGCGAATGCCAAGCCACCGAAGCCGGTTGAGACGGTGCGGATGGCGTCGCGTCGAGTGGGAAAATGATTCATGAGTCAATAGATTCGGAATGAAGTGTAGAAAGACGGATCGGAGAGAAGCCAATTAGTTAAGGATACGAAACTCGGCGCTGGAAATGAGGGCCTGACAGAACATGGCCAGAGTTTCCTGTTCTTTGGGGAGTGGTTTGACCGCTTCGTAGCTGGCAGTGGAAGGAGCTTCGACACTGACGCCTTTGCCCTTACCTTTTCCTTTACCTGAACCTTTGCCGCCAGCCATGGGGCCGCGTCCGGGCATGCCCTCGGCGGAGGCGCGTCCGGGTCGACGTTGAAAGGGACGGTCTGTCGAGGCGTCCTCGCCGACGGGTTCGAAGTCGTAGTTGTCGAAGAATGCTTTGGTGGCGGCGAGATCTTCAGGAGCGGGCATGCGGCCGTAAGCGAGCAGGAAGGCGGATGTCACGCGTTGGTCGTCGTCGTCGTCGAAACGCTCCCAGAGAAACTGAGCCATGTTGCGGGCGGCATCGGTGACGAAGTTGTTGTTCATCAGGAAGAGGGCCTGCGAAGAGACGTTGGTCTCGGTGCGGCGAGCGACGCTCTCGGCCGGATTGACGAAGTCGAATAGGGCGAGAGGCTCTGCCACCGCATTGCGAATCACGGGCAGATAGACGGAGCGGTATTTCATATTGTAAAAGCTGAGTGCATCGATCTGGCGTCCGACTCGGGCGTCGCCGACTTCGGAAACGGGAGACCCGACGGGGCGGGAGGTATCCAGTTTTCCAGCGACGGCGAGCATGGAATCACGCAGAGCTTCGGCGTCGAGTTGGCGAGAGTTGGCGCGCCAGAGATTGGAGTTCCCCGGATCCGCTTCGTAGTTGTCTTTGTGGTAGGTAGAGCTGCGCTGATAGGTGTCGGTCAGGACGATTTCTCGGATGAGGTCCTTGGTGGACCAGCCGCTTTCCATGAAGCGGATAGCGAGGTAGTCGAGTAACCCGGGGTGAGTGGCGGCCTGGCCGGTGAGGCCCCAGTTGTTGAGGGAAGCCACGAGCGGCTCGCCGAGCAGATGCATCCAGATACGGTTAACCATGACGCGGGCAGTGAGGGGGTTGTTAGTGGAAGTGAGCCAGTCAGCCAGTTCGAGGCGACCGCTGGATCCGCTGCCAATGGTGACTGGGTCACCCTCGCTGAGCACCTGAAGGAATCCGCGGTCGACTTCCTGCGCTGATTTTTCTACGTCTCCGCGAACGAGCACATGCGCATTGGCGATTTCCTCCGCTTCGCGAACTCCCATGGCGTAGTTTTGGGTATTGCCATTTTCGTCGAGGGAATCGAGTTTGCCCTGGGTTAGCGAGATGCGATTTCTCATCTGCACCATCTGGCGCTGTTCGGGACGATCGCCCGTTTTGCGTGCGTTGGTCCGAATGTCGAGCATCTGTTGTTCGGTGTCCGCTATGGATTTCTTCATTCCCTCGATTTCTTCGGCGGTGAAGCTGAGGCCGATCTGGGGTCCGCCGTTGCGAGGCAGAACCATGAGTTCAGCCGGTCGGTGGTTCTGCAGGCCGGGGATGGTGCCGTAGAGCGTTTCAGTGCTCATGAAGATGCCGGCGAGGGCGTAGTAGTCGGTTGTCGGGATAGGATCAAATTTGTGGTCATGGCAGCGGGCGCAGGCTGCGGTGACTCCCAGGATGGACTTGCTCACGGTGTCGATTTGTTCATCGACCTGATCCATCATGAAGGTACGGGGATTGCGGTCGTTGAGTCCCTTGTTTCCCAGGGCAAGAAAGCCGGTCGCGATGAGTTGCTCCTGCCGCTGAGTTTCGCTCTGGTAGGGAAGGAGGTCGCCAGCGATTTGTTCTTTGATGAACTGGTCGTAGGGTTTGTCCTGATTGTAGGAATCGATGACGTAGTCCCGGTAGCGCCAGGCGTGAGGGAAGGTGAAGTTGGGTTCGCCGGAGGATTCGGCGTATCGAGACACGTCGAGCCAGTGACGCCCCCAGCGCTCTCCGAATTGCGAGCGGGCCAGCAGTTCGTTCACTTTGGACTCGATGGCTGCTTCGGCGTTTTTCTGGTAAGTCGTGTGGAAAACACGAGCTTCACCGGGAGTCGGAGGCAAGCCAATCAGGTCGAAGTTGAGGCGGCGGAGGAGAGTCAGTGAATCCGCTTCCGGGACAGGAGTGAGCTTAGCTTCTTTAAGCTTGGCTGAGACGAAAGTGTCGATGTCTTTCTCTTTTGGGCGAACGGGTTTCTGAAAGGCCCAGTGCTCTTTGCCTGCTTCAATGTCGACTTCGGAATCAACGAACAGTTTTTCGCGCAGGCGAGGGTCAGGGGCACCCATTTCGAGCCAGGTCTTAAATTTGTCGATGACTTCCTGAGGCATCTTCGTCTTGGGCGGCATCTCGTAGTCTTCGTAGTCCCAGGTGATGGCGAGCAGTAAGAGACTGTCGCTGAGATCATCGAGTCCTAGGGTGTCGCCACTGTCGCCGCCCTGGCGAATACCCTCATGGGTGTCGAGGAGCAGACCGCCGCGGGTTTTTCCGCTTTCCTCGGAGTGACATTCAAAGCAATAGTCTGCGAGGGCAGGCCGGATGTGTTCTTCGAAGAACTCCAACTGATCCGCGGGCAGGTCCTTCTGCGCGAGGAGGGAGTGCGTCGGGAGCGCAAGAAGGGATAGGGTGAGGAGGTAACGCAATGACATCGGAATGATGAGCTGAAATTCAATTCGTTCTGCTGAATTGAACACCGTAGCGTTGTGGCGGTTTTACCAAAATCACAAAAATCAGAATTAAGGGTGTGATGGAACAGGTTGAAAATGTATTTCACGAATTCCCTTTGGTGAAATCAGCTTTTGTCGAAGTAGGGGCAAGCCTCCGTGTAAACCATCTCTCCGGCCTTGATGCGGAGGCCTATCTTCGTTAAACGTGTTTCGGTCACTGTGCCATGGTAGGGCGTTCCCAGTCTTTGGAGACGTGGCCTTCGGGCTTGGCTGGCTTGAGCACTTCGATGGGTTCAGCGTTGGGGTCATAGAGCGGCCAGTCGTCGGTGCGAAAGGGGGACGCTGGAAGTCCCTCTTTGTTGTAGAGCAGATTGCGCTGAGAAGGGTTCATGGCCCAGGCGTAGCGGACGGCGACGGGCTTTTCCACTTCGGGAGAAGAGACCACAACCGTGTTATCTTTGACCCTGGCATTGCCCCAATGCCAGATCATGTCTTCCCCTGCAATGGCGAAGGAATCCAGTTTTCTTTCCTTCGCTGTTATGAGTCCACTGCCGACGGAATCGAAGGAGAGGACGATTCTCTTGTCTCTCACTTCTAAGCCGGTGAATTGAGGGCCGTCACCGACGATGTCTTTTCCGTAAGTATGCTGAAGCGCGTGGTAGGCGTGTCGTATACCAATCGGCTTTTTGTTCTTGGGATGCAGATCGATGGGGTTGCCGGTATCGATACTGACAGCCATCCCAACATTGGCAATGTCCTGAGTGGCGAGGCGCATCGCTTCGCGGCTGACGACCCAGGAAGCTTCGACTCCTTCAGCAGGAACAGTTTGGACGGGATTCCAACTGGGAAGTTGAGTGATCTGAACCGGAAAGGTGTCCGACACGGCACCGTTGGAGAATTCGTGCCAGGTCTTGCGGTAGTAACCGATCAGGGTAGCGAGTTGATGGCGGTAGTGTTCGGCTTGGGCAGCGTTCTTCGCGTTGCGCTCGCCCTGATACCAGAGCATGCCGCGGATGCCGTAGGGACGGATCGGGTAGATCATGGCGTTAAACTGGTGGCCCGGATACTGATGGCCCAGGTTGGCCGGTTTGGTGATGATGGGAGGTGCCAGTTGTTTCACACTATTTTTCATCGTTTCACCGGAATCGATCAGCTTGTTGTATTCGGCCAGTTCGGCTTCGAATCTGGCGAGGGATTTCTCAGGCGTTTCCCCCATTTTTTCGATCATGCGGGTAGCGTTTTCGTCGTAGCTGGCTCTGTGGGCGATCGCGCGGGGATCGTCTTTCTGAATCTCCCAGGGCATCCATCCTTCGATAGGAGTGCCGGCGAAGGCCTGCTGAATGATGCCAACGGGAACCCCGAGTTCTTCGTGCAGCTTTTTGCCGAAGTAGTAGGACACAGCAGAGGTTTCGGCGGCGGACTCAGGGTTGCAGGGGTTCCACTGGCTGAGACGGTCGCGCGACTGCTCAAGCGGTTCATGCCAATGCTCGCGGGAGGATTTGAAAATGCGGAGATTGGGGAGATTAACATCCGCTTCGCCTTCGGCTTCGAAGCTGTTGCCCATGGACCAACCCATGTTGGACTGGCCGGCACAGAGCCAGACTTCACCGATGGCGACGTCGTTGATTTTGATGGTGTTGTCGCCTTGGATGGTCAGGCTGTTGCCCGTGCCAAACTTGGGAGTTTCAAGGTAGACGCGCCATTGGCTTTTGTTATTGGTTTTGGCGCTGGCTTCAGCGCCCCAGCTTGCAGTCACGGTGACCTTTTCCCCGGGGTCGGCCCAGCCCCAGATGGTGTTGCTGGTCTGCTGCTGCAGAATCATGTGATCGGAGATGAAATTTGGAAGGCGAATATCGGCCGAGGCAATAGCGGTTAAGCCGAGTAGAACGGCGATGAGCAGATGGAGTTTCATAGGATAGGTATGTTTTGTGGGAAATTATTTGGAGTCGGAGACGTCAACAATTACGCGGATTTGATCGCGTCCTTTTTCGATCGCCTGCATCACAAGCCAATCGATCGTGAGCGTTTTTCGATCTTCAGAGAGAGTTAAAGTGTCGCCATGTTCAAGTCCCCGAAGAAGGTGGTCTGGATAAGTGAGGCGCGGTTTTCCAAGTGAATCGTCAGTGGCCAGGAGTTGCTTCGGGTCCGTAATGATACCGAGAATTGGGCGATCAAAAGTGACGTGGCCTTCAAACGAAATCTGGTCGGAGTTGGGAATGCCTTCAAGGTGAGGCGGGTTGTATTGAAGTAGGTAAGTGTTGATCCTCCGTTTATGGATGAAGAGCTTCTCGGAGGCATCGGTGTGTTCTCTGTTAGAGTACGTTCCAGGCTCAGTCAGGGTCACCTCAATGTTTTTTTCTGCGACATGATCGAATCGTTCCGGAAAGACGATGATGTTGTCCCGGTCTATGACATGGGTAGGGTCTTTGACCTGTTGGGCGTTGATAAATCGAATGCGTCCGCCAGTATTCATGACGCCAAAAAGTTCGTTCCAGCCCGGTTTGAAATCACGTGGTTTCAGGTTTGTGAGAGTGAGAGGGTCTGAATTTTCCTGCATCGAAAGGGTTTTGCCCTCATGAATGATTTTCTCTTCCTTGCTGGCGACAGATTTCACTTCGACTTCGCCTTCAAACACATCGACGTCAGTGGTTCCATTTTTGCCAACGGCCACACCGAAGGTGGTGCCCAGATCGGTGACTTCGACTTTCTCAGTGTGGACCTGAAACCCGATCCCTTCTGGAGGGACGTGAGCGGTCAGCGATCCGGAGTGCAGGCGCGTTTCGCCGGGAGCGATCAGTTCGTATTCGGCTGGACCTTCCAGAGTGACGCGAACGCCCTTGGCAAAATCAAGGCGGGCCACACCAGATTCGAGATGAATCATGCCGGGGCCCAAATGTTGTCCATCGCGAAAAGATTTCTGATCGGCCCAATCGGCGTCGATGGCATGGGCGAGTGTTGCCAGCCGGGGAGGAGGGGTAGGCAAGATTGGGATTAGTCCAACGATGAGGAGGGCCGCGATTGCTGCTGCCCATCCTAATGCGATGCGAACAGCAGGAAACTGAAGGAGGTTCTTGGGTTTTGATTTGGATTTCAGTTGGGCGATGACCGCTTCGCTGATATCCGGGGAGCTATCCCCCAGTTGAATGCTCTCCGTAACATCACGGGAGAGGGTGCTTCGATCGTGAACGGCGAGCCCGTGCAAGGCATTGGCGATCCGAAGTTCATCCACGAAACGAGTTTTGAATTCCGTTTCAGCGGCGAACGCGTCGAGCAACTCATTCGACGACACCTCGGTGAGCGTCTTGTCGATGAATCCTTCGAGGAGCTCCTGGAATCTTTCGTCTTTCATTGGGTGAGAGCGACCATGAAATGGGGCTTCACAGGTAGTAGGGGCACTGAAGCCAACATGTCACAACTAGGATTGTGAAGCTGAAGCAGCCAGTTGGTTATCAAGGCATTTGCGTAAGGCTTGTCGAGCCCGGCTCAGGGTGGAAGTGACCCAGGTGACAGTGCGACCTTTGGATTCGGCGATCTCTTTGCAGCTTTGATCTTCGAAGTAGCGCATCTTGATGACGCTGGAGGCTTCGGTCTGGAGATATTCGAGACAGCGTTTGAGCAGGGCGACGTCTTCGCCTTCTTCGTTGAGCTCGATCCCGTCGCAGAGAGCGTCGCCGATTTCGATTTCGAGGGCGGATTGGTAGTTCCCTTTGTTTCGAGCTTCACGGCGCTTCTTTTCGAGCTCGGTTAGGATCATGTATCTGCAGGTGACGCAGAGCCAGACGCCAAATTCTTCTTCCGGGCGAAACTCATCGAGTTTCTGGTAGGCGCGAATGAAGGTGAGCTGGACGACTTCTTCGGCCTGGGTCCAGTCGCCGATTCGTTTGAGTGCGTATCCCAGCAGCATGCCCTGATATTCTTTGACGACATCGCCGTAGGCGTCGAGGTCGCCGTCGAGGATTTGCTGTTTGAGTTCGGGGGTCATGGGGATTTGGGGGCAGGCTGACGAAACTCTCACGAGACCCGTTACGATTTCACTAAGGTGAGAAGAGCGCTCCGTTGGGGTTAGCGATATTCTGTACGAATGAGAAAAAATAGAACACCAATTTTCGCGATTAGGATGGTAGCGAAAGTCGTAAGAGACTGTTGCGAAACTCCGCACCGTAAAACCTTTATGTTTTTGAGGTTCGTGTTCAGCGGCTGCGCCGGATAGTTTTCAGAACCGCCCCTTCGGGCTGCGGCCCTTTTGTTTTCTAACTTCGTTGCTCCTCGGTCGCGGGGGAAACCCCGCTTCTTCATCGCGCCTCGCCAGCAAACAAAATGACTCGCAGTTTTCCATCACTGAGTTTTGCAACAGTCTCGTAAGACTTTCGAATGATTAGTCTTCCGTCACCTCCCACTTGTCGGTTTTGACGGGGTTGGAGGCGGGATTTCCGGGGATGTCATACTTTTTCCACATGGATTGATAGGAATCGGTCATCTTTTCAATGCCGCGTTCTTCTAATTCTGTCAGGGGTGTTTTGACGACGTCATCGAAGCGACGGACGGATGAGAAGTCGAGGATGGCAGCTGATAGGGTGATTTCACTTGCCTCCACGCCGATGAAACGTCATTTTCGGGCGGTCGCTCCGCCGTCTTTGATATGTCTTCAACCGATCCCTCTTCTTCTGCCGGCTGGGAGCCGCCATCCCTAGAGGAGCTTCAGGGGATGCTGCCGCAATACGAGATCACCGACATCATCGGTCGCGGCGGAATGGGCGCGGTATACAAAGCGCGGCAGCCGAAGCTGAACCGGAATGTCGCGATTAAGTTATTGCCGGAATCCCTCACTCAGGGCGGCGATGATGAAATGAAATACGCCGAGCGTTTCGAGCAGGAGGCGCGAGCCATGGCCAGTCTCGATCACCCGGCTATCGTTTCCGTCTTCGATTTCGGTGAAACCAGCGAGGGCCAACTCTACTTCGTGATGGAGTTCATCGACGGGATGGATATCCACCAGTATCTCCGGGAAAACGGAGGTATCCTGCCGCAGGAACACGCAATTTCCATCACCTCGCATGTCCTCGATGCCCTCGAATACGCCCACACCCGCGGCATCGTCCATCGCGACATCAAGCCCGCCAACATTTTGCTCAACCACGAAGGCCGGGTGAAAATTGCCGACTTCGGTCTGGCCAAAACACTCGTCGAGTCAGGAGACGACTCCGCGCCCGCCCTGACGATGACAAACATGGCACTGGGAACCCCTGATTTTGTCGCACCCGAAGCACTCGACTGCGATGGAGATCCCGATCACCGAGCAGATTTGTATGCCGTCGGAGTGATGCTTTACCGGATGCTGACCGGTGCCCTGCCGCGCGGGCAATTCAAGCTGCCCTCCGAAATAAATCCGGCACTCGACCCGCGTCTCGACGAAATTGTGAGTCTTTCGCTCCAGGCCAATCCCGACGACCGCTACTCATCTGCCAGCGAGCTGCGCCGAGCTCTGGATCCCGTTATCACATCACCCATGAGCCGGATGCAGATGGTGGAGGAAGAAACAACAGCCAAGCTTAGCGCCCAAGCCGTCCAATCCGCCCAATTGGCGAAAAAAGCTGCCTCCAGAAAAAAAGGAATCGCGATCGCCGTGTCCGCCGCGGTAATTCTCGGAGGCCTGACGGCATTTCTGATGCGGGGGAGTGAGCAAGAAAAAGACCAGATTCCCCCCACGGTAGTCGCCGCCGTCAAAACACCGGAGCAACCATCCGTCGACCTAACCGTCCCTCAGGAAAAAGAATCACCCGTCGAAAAAACA
>CAXBMX010000062.1:0-18233 GCA_963977055.1 uncultured Verrucomicrobiales bacterium | reverse complement strand
ACATCGCCGCCGCGTAGAGCATGCACTCCGATTTCAGTCGCTGTGCGTGCGCCTACGTCCCCAAAGCGTCCATGGCGACAATCGTCGTCATAGGATAATTCTCTGACTTCGGCGAGAATCTCGGCCAATCGTCGAGCCGTGCCGCTGGGAGAGTCCTTTTTGTGGCGATGATGCATTTCGACGACTTCGAGGTCGAAATCGGGCCCGAGGATTTCAGTCGCTTTCCGAGTGAGCCAGAAAAGTGTATTTACCCCGACGGAATAGTTTGGGGCGTGAACGATAGGAATACTGCGTGAGGCATCTCGGATTAACTCGAGCTGTGCGTCATCGTGTCCGGTCGTTCCCATGATAAGAGATTTGCCAGCCTTAACGCACTCTTCGATCAGCTCATTGGTAAATGAAGGAAGCGTGAAGTCGATTGCTGTATCGCTTCGGCCAAGCGCTTCTTCCAGGCAATCGCCGAGGTCAATGCCGGCAGACACTCTGACATCCGGGGCTTCACCAACGGTTGCGGCGACGGCTTGGCCCATTCGTCCGCGACAACCGGTCACAAGAATATTTAACATAGTGGTAGTGGGAGAGGAGTTGATGAAAAATGGAACCTAATTCCGAAGTTGTAGGTTACTTCGCTCACGAGTTAGACGATCTTGAGGGAACTGAGGGTTTGGCGAAGTTGTTCCACTTTGTCAGCGGGCATCTGGACCATAGGCAGTCGTAACCTGGGCAGGCACTCACCAGTGAGGGATAATGCCGCCTTAATAGGGACGGGGTTGGTATCCAACTTGAGGAAGGCTCCGAAAAGATCTGCATACTTGGCATGAATTGACTCAGCGTCTCCAATGCGGTTTTCGAGCATCGCTTTAGTCAGGTCAGCCATGGCTGCGGGGATGAGATTCGATGCGACTGACACAACCCCCACGGCGCCTTCTTTCATGAAATCAACGGTGAGGGCGTCATCGCCGCTGAGTATTTCAAAACTCTCAGGGAGAGCCTCTCTCAATTGACGGACGCGTTCCGTTACACCGCCTGCTTCTTTGATTGCTCTGATGTTTGGGCAGGCTTCCGCAAGACGAACTGCAGTGGCGATTTCGATTTCGATGTGACACCGTCCAGGAATCGAGTAGAGCATTAATGGCAGGTCGGTCGAATTCGCGATGGCTGAGTAATGCTGAAAAACTCCTTCTTGAGAAGGCTTGTTATAATAAGGGGTGACGAGCAGGGCAGCATCGGCACCAGCCTGTTCAGCAGACTGAGTGAGTTCCACTGCTTCCCGAGTCGAATTTGAGCCGGTGCCGGCGATGACCAGGCCTCGGTGATTGGTTTGTTTGACCGCAATTTCGATGACACGATGATGTTCTTCCATCGTCAGTGTCGCTGATTCCCCAGTGGTTCCAACGGGAACAACTCCCTTGATCCCATTTTCGAACTGCTTGTCGATCAGGTCTCGAAAGGCGTCAGCATCAATGATTCCTTTTTCGGTGAAAGGAGTAACCAGTGCGGTGTGTGTGCCGGCGAACATAAAATTAGTAGGTTGTTAGAGAGTCTCGAGCGAGCCCTCAAAAGTAAAGTCAGCTGGACCCAGTAGGGTCACATTATTATAAGTGCCAGGCCCGGTGTGATCGAATGCTACTTCGAGGGTGTCGCCACCGGCGACCTTCACCTTGATGGGTGAAGGCGTATCAGAAATTTCGTGATGGATAATCGAGCAAGCAACCATGCCGGTTCCGCAGGCTAACGTTTCACCCTCGACGCCGCGCTCATAGGTTCGGATCTGAATCAATCCCGGTTCGAGTGCTTTTACGAAATTCACGTTGGTTCCAGCGGGCGCGAAGTGCTCGTGAAAACGGGCCGCAGCTCCGAGTTTTTTGACGTCGATCGTGTCGATGTCATCGACAAAGATGACCGCGTGTGGAACCCCAGTATTGACGGAGTGTACCGTGTGCGCCGTTCCAGCCAAATCCAGCTCTCTGCCTGATTCAAAGTCGAAGGGTGCGCTCAGTTGTATTCTTACCTGATCATCGATGAACTCGCCGCGAATCACTCCGGCAATGGTTTCGAAGCTTGTCTGATCCAGTGAATTGCCCTCGAGCTTGTTGACGAAACGGGCAAAACATCGGGCGCCGTTGCCACACATTTCTGCTTCACCTCCATCGGCGTTGTAATAACGCATGCGATAGGCCGCTCCATTTTGGGCGGGTTCGACGGCAAGCAATCCGTCCGCACCAATGCCTCTCTGCCGCTGGCAGATTAGAGCAATCTCCTCTTTGCTAAGAGTCAGTGCGTTATCACGATTGTCGACGACGACAAAATCGTTTCCTGCACCGTTCATTTTCCAGAATTTCACCATCGGAATTGGGGGTAAGCCTACCTTCGAAATTAGACTGACTTGGCTGCGTCCACAAGCGGTTTGACGAAAGCTTCTACCTTCTCGCCAAGATCTGGAGCACTACCGTTTGCCTCCACAATCCGAACGATGGCACTGCCTACCACAACGCCGTCTGATGAACGGGCGACTTCAGCCGCCTGCTCCGGCGTAGAAATGCCAAATCCAACCACAACGGGGACAGATGAGTGCTCCTTGATCTCGGCCACATTGCCGGAGATCCCTTCGGCCAAGCTCTGCTGTGCACCGGTGACGCCTTCTCTCGATACGTAGTAAATAAAGCCTTCACTGGAACTGGCCAGCCCGGGCAGGCGGTCTTTCGGCGTGGTGGGGGCAATCAGTCGAATGTGCTTGAGCGAATTGTTTTCAGCGAGCTCTTCGTTCATCGCTGCCTCGTCGGGCGGTAAATCCAGCAGCAGGATACCATCGGCGCCAGCAGCAGCGGCATCGATGTGAAATTGCTGGAAACCGTAGGTGTAAACGGGATTGAGATAAGTGAAGAGAACGATTGGGATTTCCGATGTCTCGCGGAAGCGGCGAATCAGGTCGAGGACGCCTCTGGTATTTCCTCCTGCTTCGAGAGCCCGGTGAGCTGCCATCTGATTCACGATTCCGTCCGCCATTGGATCGGAAAAGGGGATGCCCAATTCGATAATGTCGGCTCCGGACCGCTCAAGCGCATGCATGACTTCGAGAGACCGGTCCATCGTCGGATCTCCAGCGCAGATGTAGGCAACGAAAGCTGCTTCGTCTTTTTTACGAAGGTCAGCGAATCGCTGGTCGATGCGGTTTAGTTGGCTCATGAATCGGCGGCATTATCGCCCGAAAAGTTCGGTGCGAAACTGGAAATCGCACGAATTCTCTAGGAAATCGAAAGCTTTGATTAGACGGGTGTCTGAGAAGGAGGCCTCTACTTAGCCAATTCCGCGGCCACGGCTTCCTCGAGTTGGCTGCCTCTCAAGTTCGATGCGGCGACTTTGCCGTCCTTGCCGATCAAAAAGGTGGCAGGAACACTGCCGATTCCATATCGCTGGGCCAGCTCGTTTTCCCATCCCTTGCCATCGAAGTACTGGGCCCATGGCATCCCGTTTTCTTCAATGAACGATTCGAGTGCAGCCTTGTCTTCGTCGAGAGAGATTCCAATGACTTCGAATCCTTTATCGTGGAGTTCGTTGTAGGTCGCGATGACGTTGGGCATTTCAGCCACACAGGGGGGGCACCAGGTGGCCCAGAAGTCAACGAGAATGACTTTGCCTTTCATGGCGGCAAGGTCGACCTCATTTTCTTTGAGGTCAGTGAAAGCGAACTCCATGGTGTCACCTACGCCGGGCAGGTAGAGGTTTGCCGCCAGTTGATCGAGAAACTGAGTTAATTGAGCGATTTGTGGGCTGTCGGCAAAATCAGATTTGACCTGGGCGATGAAGGCTTTGGCCTTGTCCCTCTGATTGGAGACGATACTTGATTCGATAAATGGGCGAGCGATCTCTCCGATCATGAGCTGCAAATTAGCATCAGGACCTTTGGATTGTAGCTCATAGCGTTGACTCAGGAGATCGGGCACAGGCGCGGATTCGCCCATGCTGAGATGGGCGTCGACCAGAATCGAGAGAGCCAAGTCTTTGTCAGCAGCGTCAGGGTTGGCCTGGAGGTAGGCACCGATGGCGGCGATTTTTTCGCGGTCGTGTTTGGTCGCGATTTCCGAGGCCGTTTCAGCTTGAGAAAGTTGGAGTGTAAGCGAAAGCGCGAGCAGTAAGAGCGTAGGTGTTTTCATTGGATAAAGGAAATACGTGAACAGACTGTCAATGGTCACTCAAGCTGAGACGAAGACAATCGTAAAGTCTTGCGGGCAACGCCGCAGATTTATGGCTCGGTTGGAACAGAGATTCCGAAAGGAGTGTCCTCAATGGGAACCAATTCGTCAACCATTGGGACAGTTGGGTGGTTATTGGAAACGACATACTCGCCAGAGACTGATTCAGCCCGAATGGGAGGGATTTCAAAGGGTGTCTCAATGCCATTGGCCTCAAGGATGTATGAACCTGGATCCAAACCAAGAAGATCCAGAGCAATTCGAGATTCAAAGGGAGGGCTCTGGGCTAAGTCGGGCAGCAGAGAGGCGCCACGAGGGGTTTGCTCCAATACTTCAAGGTGTAGCACCTTGTCTTCACGTGACTGCTTCGCGTCGACTAGCTGGGCGGCGCTACTGGTGAGCCTACCTTTCACCTTGGCATAGGCCTCAGGGCGACCTTGAAATTCTCGTATGTTAACTTCTACCGTCTCTACCTTTGCGGACTGAGGAGGCGGGGCATATGGCTTCACCTGACAACCGGATATGGAAACTGTCAGTGCAAAAAACAGGCATCGCCACGCATTCACAAGCTATTACTAAACATAAATTAATGATAAATAAAACTGAAATTCATCATAAACGGTGCTCTGTTGAATAGATAAGGCGAAATACAAGGTTTCGAGAATTGATTTACTGGCTCAATCCTCCTAGCTTGGCTTAAGTAAGACTGCTTCATAGAGATCAGCTTACTGCGATTTGCGACATGGAATTTGACTGGATTGACTGCCACTTCGATTTGAAGAAGATCACGCCTCGTGAAGTGGAGGAAGCGTTCGAAGATCCTTTTTCAATCCGCCTGCTTCCTGAATTCGATCACACCTGTGCGGAAGCTCGGTATTTTGCTCTGGGAAAGACGCTAAATAATCGCTACGTTTTTTCAAATTTTTGGACCGATGGCAAAAACTATCGTGTGATTTTCTGTCGTGAAATGACGAAGGATGAATCCTCATTTTACGAGAGAAAGAACGCCGAGTGGGTCTGACCCTGATTCTGTAGAAGGCATTCAACCCTGTTGAGTGCACCACCTAACCCTGTTGCGTAGTGAAAACGATTCAAACTTGGAGCGAGATTCCTGAATTCGAGGACGAGAAAGTTGAGGCTGAATTCTGGGCAAAACACACCTTGGACGCCCGACTCATGAATGCGTCGCTTCATCGGCAGAATGTGAGGGAATCGACAACGATCACCCTGCGGTTCGACCCGCAGATGCTCAGTCGAATCAAGCGCTTGGCTCGGCATCGTTATCTGAACTACCAGAGCATGATCAAGCAGTGGTTGAGCGAAAGATTGGAAGAAGAAATTTCCAAGCAGGGAGATTGATTTCGGCTAAGATCTGGAGGCCCCTTTTGAACAGGTGACATGACGCTGGATGAAGCGCGAATAGAAGTGGAGAGGCTTTCGTCTGCACTGGAGTACCACAACCGACTCTATTACGTCGAGGGCAGCTCTGAAATATCGGATCACGAATACGACGAACTGTTTCGCAATCTGGAACTGCTCGAGGCCAGGTTTCCTGATCTGGCAAGCGTCAACTCTCCCACTAAGCGTGTCGGTGGGGAGCCAATCGATGGATTTCAGCAAAGGCAGCACTTCTTGCCTATGCTCAGCATCGACGATGTCTTTTCTGAGGAGAAGTTCGGCGAGTTCTTTACGCGACTTCAAAAGCTCACGGGGAGTGAAGAGAT
Source organism: uncultured Verrucomicrobiales bacterium (assembly GCA_963977055.1). Classification (GTDB taxonomy): domain Bacteria; phylum Verrucomicrobiota; class Verrucomicrobiia; order Verrucomicrobiales; family DEV007; genus Arctic95D-9. The sequence goes on along the minus strand of CAXBMX010000062.1, from coordinate 12,316 downwards.
CCCTGTCACGATCGAACCCAAGATCGATGGAGTCGCCGTAGCACTGCACTACCAGCGGGGCGAACTGGAATTTGCCGTCACGAGGGGGGATGGGGCAGTAGGGGACGATATCACCGAAAATGTGCGGACCATTCCCAATATTCCCCTGAGACTGAAGGGCCCCGCTCCAGAATGGCTGGAGGTAAGGGGTGAGATTTTCATGCCCAACGCGCGATTCGCTGCCTTAAACGAATACCGACAAGAAGAAGGCCTCGCGGCTTTTAAGAATCCTCGCAACGCAACTGCGGGAGCACTCAAGCTCCTGGATTCACGTGAAGTGGCAAAGCGTCCCCTTGATTTCATTGCCCATGGCATGGGAAGAATCGAAGGACTCGAAATCGCATCCGTTCCGGAATTTCATTCTTTGTTGAAAGGCTTTGGAATTCCAGTGAATGAGCCGGTGTGGGAGCGGTCATCGCTGGAGGGTATGCTCACTGTGATTCGGGAACTGGATCAGCTCAGGCACACCTTCGACTACGAAACGGATGGCGCCGTGGTCAAGGTCGCCTCGACTGCCCAGCAGGCAGCGTTAGGTGCGACCGCCAGGGCGCCACGCTGGGCCGCCGCTTACAAGTACCCCCCTGAGCAGAAAGAAACTGTGTTGCGGGAAATTACGATCCAGGTTGGTAGAACTGGCACCCTGACTCCAGTGGCTGAACTCGATCCCGTCCTGGTCTCAGGAACGACGGTTCAGAGGGCTACATTGCACAATCAGGATGAGATTGATCGAAAAGATGTGAGGATCGGAGACACCGTTATCATCGAAAAAGCGGGAGAGATCATCCCTGCCGTCGTTAAGGTAAACTTGGATAAAAGGCCTTCTAATTCATTGGCATACAACCTGTTCGATAGCGTTGGAGGCAAGTGTCCGAGTTGTGACTCCGCGATCGAGCGTCAGGAGGGCTTTGTCGCTTGGAAATGCGTCAATCCAGCCTGTCCCGCCAAATCAGCTAATCGAGTGAAGCAGTTTGTGAGCCGAAAGGCGCTCGATATCGAGGGGGTCGGTACGACGGTCGCTGAAAAATTGGTGGAACGGGGGTTCGTTTCTAACCCTCTTGATCTGTATTCGATTTCTGAAAGGGATCTCGCTGAAATGAATCTAGGAACGGATAGCGAGCCGCGAGTTCTCGGGCCGAAAAATGCGGCCAAAATTGTAGAAACCTTGAAGAAGTCGAGGACCGCGCCCCTTCATCGCTGGATTTACGCTTTTGGCATCCCTCAGGTTGGTGAATCAGCGGCGAGAGAGTTAGCCCGGTTGCATGAGAGAATGCCGGATTTAAAAGAGTCTTCCGTTTTGCAGGAGCTTCGTCAATTGAAGCCAGCGGATCGCAAAGAGGATAATCCAGTATTGTCTGACTACAGGATCTCGGGCGAAGTCGGACCAACGGTGGCCCGCAATGTTGATGATTTTTTCCAATCGAAAGCTGGTGAAGTATTGCTGGAGCGATTGGCTGCCTTGAGCATTGAGCCGATTTCGGAAAACTTTGCCCCAATCCCCGGGCAGGACGGTGATGTTCGACCGCACGCCGGAAAGACCTTTGTTATCACGGGGACGCTTTCTGCTCCTCGCGGACAGATCAAAGAGATGATCGAGAGTCTTGGAGGGAAGGTGTCTGGTTCGATCAGTAAGAACACAGATTTCCTGCTCGCCGGTGAAGGTGGGGGATCCAAGCGCGATAAGGCTGAGGCGTTGGAAGTCCAGATCATCAGCGAAGATGACCTTTCAAAAATGGTGGGGTGAAACCGGTGCGGTTAGCGGCGACGGAAAAGTCGAGACCACCAGGACCGGGATTCAGTTTTTGACTTCCGATCGCGTTGTTGGTTCAGCAGAAACAGGGTGTGATCATCTGTGAGGGTTGCCTCAAAGTGATGGCCGCGTCTTCTACCTTCGCTACTAGCAGGTCGGAATTTTTTCTCCCTTGCGAGAGAGTTTCGTTCAGAGATCATATCTGAGTGGGGTGCGAATTCGGGGGGAACAAATTTAACTTCCATGAAATTCTCACAATTGCAAATGGCTGATATCGTCTCAATTGCGGCGAAAGGCTTCGTTCAGTCAGAGAATTTGAAGAACTCAGAAGCATTTCGAGAAGTGATCTCAGCCATTTCTTGAACTTCAAGCCCATGCAACGCGGCCAATGCTTCGTTCGTGTATTGGACCATGGAGGGTTCACATCGCTTTCCTCTGAATGGGACCGGAGCCAAGTAGGGGCAGTCGGTTTCGACCATGACACGGTCTTTTGGGACGATTTGTGCGGCCTCGCGGACTTCGTTGGCGTTGGGGAAGGTCAGAATGCCAGTGAAGGAAAGGAGATGGCCCATTTCGAGCGCTGTTTCGGCTTCAGTAGGTGTTCCGGTGAAGCAGTGGAGCACGGCTTTCACTTTAGGAAACTGCTTCAAAACAGCAGTTACGTCCGAGGCACTGTTTCGCTGGTGGATCACGACTGGGAGATCCAAATTTACCGCTAGCTCGAGTTGCCGTTCAAAAACGTCAAGTTGCTGGGCTCGCCATTCCACTTCGGTTTTTGCGCCGGGAGGAGCGTGAAAATAGTCTAATCCAATCTCGCCGATGGCTGCGACCGAATTTGAAGTCCCCAATTTAGTGAGTTCTTCCAGCCAATTAGCATGGTTGATTTCATCAACGTAGAGTGGATGAATGCCGATGGTGGGACTGACCTCCTCATATTGTTTGGCGAGATTCAGGTTGGTCTGGGAGTCTTCGAGGTCGCAGGCAATTGAGACGATTCGCTTAACACCTGCCTGGCGTGCCCTTTGGACAATGTCATCTATTTCTTCCGAAAATCTGGAAGATGCGAGATGAGCATGAGTGTCCGTTAAATATTGATGATTTTGTTCTTCCATTTCCGTTTTAGGCTTCTACGATCCCAGAAACACGGGAAAGATCGAAAAATATCTTAAAAAAACCTTTTTCAATGCTGTTAACCTGTGTTAATCGAATAGCATTTAGTGGCTAAAACTTTTGGCCGCTACCTCCAATTTACAATGAAGAACCAACTTTTCGTTTCCGGCCTAGCAGGTTTGACTCTGATGTTTAGTGCCGATTCGGCATTTTCTCAGGGTACTGTTACCGATCAATATGGAACGGAGATCCTAATGGATGTGCTGCCTCCAGCCGTTCAATCGCAGGTTAAGCAGACTCAGTCAGTTCTGGATTCAGGAGGCGGTGAGGGACCTATTGAGGTTGATACGCTTGGACGATTTGATCTGAGGCATGCGGGTAATAAGGGAGCTGTCGGCACTGGTACTGGTCAGGATGAGCTTCTGGTTAACCAGCTTTTGGGAGTGGTCTTGTTGCCAACGCCCGGCGAAGTCCGCATGGATGGCTGGCCTGGCGTTGAAGGAATCTGGCATGACTTTGAAGACTTTCCGGCGCCCGTTGGGCATTCTCTGCAGAAATACATCGGACGACCCGTATCCTTGAGTTCTCTGGACCGAATGGTTAGGGACGTGATCATTGCCTACCGTGAGGGAGATCGCCCTGTAGTCGATGTCTTGCTTCCGGAGCAGGATATTACTTCTGGTGTGATTCAGTTGGTTGTCATTGAGTCTCAGCTAGCACGCATTCGGGTTGAGGGTGCTGATGCTGATACCGAAGAATTCATTCGTAGCCAGATGAGGGTTCAGCAGGGCGAAGTGATTCGTGCCTCTGAAGTGCTTCAGGACCTTTCCTGGGTCAATCGCTCGCCATACCGAAAAGTGGACATGGTGTATGCACCGGGTGTCGAGTTCGGAACCACTGACGTGATCCTTAAGAGCTATGAATCTAAAGGTGACTGGGTTTATGCAGGCTATGAGGATTCAGGATCAGATTTCCTCGGAGAAGATCGATTGATTCTCGGATTTAACTTTGGCGAGCTTTTGGGGCCGGAGCGCTCCCTGAGCTTCCAGTATACCAGCGATTTGGATTTCGAGCACGTCAGAGCCAGTTCTCTCGTATTCACTCAAGCTCTTCCGTGGAGGCACTGGGTGACTTTCTTTGGCTCCTTTGTTGAAATCGACTCTGACCCAGTTCCATTGGGCGGTGGCACTTCACTTGATTCAGGTGGTGAAAATACTCAGCTGAGTGCCCGTTACGGAATCCCTCTCCCCGGGAAAGCTAACCGGCAGCGTGAAATGTCGTTTGGTTTCGACTGGAAGGCGAATGGTAGTAATCTGGAATTTATTGATCCCTCAACAGCCGGAGTCTTTTCATTGTTTGGTTCGAATGCTGAAATTTTCCAATTCAGCCTTGGCTACAACGAGAAAATTCAAGGTAAGCGAGGCGTGACAGAGATTGATCTTCGTGGAGTCTATTCCCCAGGTGGAATTAGTGGTCATAACTCAGACCGCTCTTTTTTCCTCTCTCGAGCTTTCTCAACTGCAGACTACATGTATGCAACGGGTTCGGTTGAGCACCGGCATCGCTTGAATAAAGGCTGGTCAACACGCTTGAAAGCTCAAGGCCAGATCGCAGACGGTAACCTCCAACCATCTGAGCAGCTCGGTGCAGGTGGATACAATACGGTTCGTGGTTTCAATCAAGGTATCACTCGTGGAGATCACGGATTTTGGGGAACCTTCGAACTTTACGCTCCTGAACTCTCTCTGGCACGAATCTTTGAGTGGGAGAACGAGCGCGACAGTCTTCAGTTTCTCGGCTTCTTTGATGTGGCTACTCTAGGGAACGAAGACTTGCTTCCTGGCGAAGCCAGCAGCTTTGATATTGGTTCTGCTGGTATCGGCGTGCGATGGGATTACAGCGACTGGTTCCGCTTGAGGGTTGACTACGGTTATCCTGTCTTTGCTGAGAATGTGGTTACCGACGAGTCTGGCCGTTTCCACATTGGCGCGACGGCAACATTTTGATTTGCTGAGTTAACTTCCCTGATTTCTGATATCCCGGTCCGCCTTCATCATAGAGGTCGATCGGGATTTGTATGTACGCAGTAGCAAATTGGCGATGGATTGCCTTCTGCAGGTTCTGGCGTTCGGGGGTGGATCCCTGTTGAGGGTATTTTACAAAGCTCATTCAGTGATCGAACTTTTGAGCAAAACTGAATTACGAGCTTGATCGCTATTGGCCAAAGCAGTATCAGTCTCGGGAAATTGAACGATTTTTAGATATTGCACCACCCGAAAACTACTATGGGCAGACCAGTCACACTCTTCACCGGCCAATGGGCCGACCTCGATTGCGAAACAGCTATCATCAAAGCCAAAGAAATGGGTTATGACGGTGTTGAGCTGGCTTGCTGGGGGGACCACTTTGAAGTCGATAAAGCCGATGCGGCTTATTGCCAGGCTAAGAGGGAGTTGCTGGAAAAGCACTCGATGAAGTGCTATGCGATTTCGAGCCATTTAGTCGGTCAGGCAGTGTGTGACCGAATCGATGAGCGGCATCAGCAAATTGTTCCGGATTATATTTGGGGAGATGGAGAGCCTGAAGGCGTTCGGCAAAGAGCTGCTGAAGAGCTTAAGAAAACAGCGATCGCTGCGAAAGAATTCGGAGTGAGTGTGGTTAATGGATTTACGGGCTCGTCTATCTGGCATTTGCTCTATTCATTCCCTCCCGTTATGCCTGGGCAAATTGAAGCTGGATTTAAAGATTTCGCTGATCGATTTGGTCCGATCATGGATGTCTTTCAGGAGAACGGAATCAAGTTTGGACTGGAAGTTCATCCTACTGAAATCGCATTCGATATCGCTTCCGCTGAACGTGCGCTGGAAGCTATCGATCATCATCCCGCCTTCGGTTTCAATTACGATCCTAGTCATTTCGGCTATCAAGGGGTGGATTACGTCGAGTTCATTTATCGATTTTCAGATCGGATTAATCACGTTCACATGAAGGACGTGAACTGGTCAGACACGCCTGTCGATGCCGGTGTGTTTGGCGGTCACCTTGATTTCCATGATCGCAGACGTTTCTGGGACTTTAAGTCGGTCGGAAGAGGACGGATTGATTTTGAGAAAATCATTCGCGCTCTGAATGACGTTGAGTATGGCGGCCCCCTTTCCGTTGAATGGGAAGACGGAGGAATGGACAGGGAAGCAGGAGCGACTGAATCCGCGGCTTACGTGAAGCGCGTCGATTTTCCACCATCAAAAATCATTTTCGACGCTCAGTTCGATCGTTGATCAATAGATCGTGATTCATCGGATTGCCTCATTGGACCATTAACTCCGATGGGGCATTTTTGTGTTCGAGGGCTGCGCTCTATTTGAGAAAAAGAAGGTAGGCCCAGTTAAGTAACGCGACTGCTGCGAGGCATAAAGCAGAGATATGAGAGGGAAACGCAACCCTCAGTCGGAGTCCGAAAACTAACCAGAGAAGTGCCCAGACCATTGCGACAAACAAGCCCACTGAGACGAGCGGGTTTGCCGTGAATGCCGTGATGAGGTCTCCACGGGCAATTGAAATGGCAGCGGTCGTGCCGCCGCATAAGGGGCAGGGAACGCTTGTCGTTTGCCAGAGGAGGCATGGCTTCAGGTCTCTGCTGGTGCGGCTCCCTTCGTAGTAAAGGAAAAGAACAATGCCTAGATACGAAATGACCCCGAGGAATAATCCCGGGGTCATGCCTGCAAAAAATTTAATTCTTAGAATGCGCTCAACTCGCAGCATCACATTTGCTCAAATGCTCCCTGGGAGGCCGCGGCACCGATACCGATGACAAGCATGATGCCGTAGACGACAATGATAACTGCCAGCAGGATGACCGAAATGATCCCGCAGATTTTCCCGGCTTTGGCTTGTCCGAGTCCTTCAGGGTCCATTGTCCCTGCTTCCATTTTGGGGATGTCCTTATTGGCCATGACCCATGCAATAATTCCGCATACCTGACAGACTACTAAGCCAAGAATTCCTAAGACGAGAACGGTTGTGCCGCGATGAGGTTCCATAGACTAAGGATTTTCTATCTTCCGCAAATAGTCAATCCAAAAGCCACGATAATGAGGCGGAATCGCCGCGAATTTTTAAATGCCCCGACCGATGCCGTGGTATTCAAATCCGTAATTCCTCATTGTTGCCGGATCGAGCAGATTCCGACCGTCGAAAAGAAGAGGAGCAAGCATTGAGTCTTTCACTTTCACAAAGTCGGCGTTGCCAAACTCAGGCCATTCCGTTGCGACAATGAGGGCTTCCGCACCGTCCGCGGCGGCTTCGGCAGAATCCGCGAGCGTGATTTTACTTCCGATCTCAAGATCCTTGACTCGTTCCATTGATTTGGGGTCGTAGGCGACAAGCTTCTCTACCAGTTCAATGGCGACAGAGCATCGACCGTCATCAGTGTTGGGTTTGAACGATAAACCCCAGACGGCAATTTTCTTTTTCTGAAATACCCAGAGCGATTCACTTACCCGATCGACGAAACAAGCCCTTGTGGTTAGGCCAACCTATCCGGAACCAATCACAGTGAGTTACAAGCAGTCTAAGTAAATAGGGTTGGCTTCGGTAAAATTTAGCTATCAGCCAAACAGGGGTGTTTAAAGACAGTTTGCTGGGGTCTAACGCTCGCAAATCGAAGGCGATCGTTAATCAGTTGTTCTCAGCGCTTAAGCCCCCCGGCTGGAAGTCAACAGGAAGGCGGATTTTTGGAAAAGCTTTCAAGGTAAGGCTCAGCAGAACTCCATATTCGTTTTCTCCTGTTCGGTTGTCTCGAATGATCCCTCCAAGAGTTGCCGTTACGCTCGCCATATCCCGATGAATGCTATATTGCTGATACTCAAGGGTGTTGTCGTCTGCTTCAAACCTATGAGAGGTGCTGAAGCCCCAGTTGTCACTGAGTCTTGTGTAGGTGCTTACTCCAAACAGGCTTGAATCAGGGAAGAACAGATGATCATTCAAGTAGTAGTGACTGAGTTGAAGGTGGAACCAGTCAGTAGGCATGAACCCAAGCGAGCTTGTGACTTCTGAGAAGCTCTGTGGATTATCTGAGATGGGGAGTTGGGCCGTGGTGGAAGCAGTGATCCAGGGAAGGGGATACCATTCAATCTCAGTGAAGAAGTTGGAGACGCTCCGTGAAAACTCGGGATCTTCGAGATAAAATTCGAGGTAGTTGTTTAACCTAAGCCATTCATAGGTAGCCCCATCTCTTCGAGTTAACCAGCGTTGCGATACTCCGGTTCGCACGATTTGCCAGTCTCTCAGATCATCCACGGCAGTGAATAAGGGCAGATCAATTGGGCGGAGCCTGGTCGAAGGTGTCAGGCGATCTATCGGCGTAAAACGACCGCTCACTTCGTCCGTGCTGACGAAGGAATAATTCAGATAGGGGCGAACAACATGGAGCAAGCCGTCCAGCCCTAGCGCTCGGTTTACGACATGGGGAGAGCGTTTGGATAACTTGAAAGAGATGTCGAGTCCCGCGTGAGCCGTGGTGCTATCGAAAGAGGAGATTCCCGGCATATCGAAGTTTGAATAATTCCGGTATCCCACTCCTGCACGAGGAACGACATCAAGGACTCCGGCAAGTTGTGTCGGAAAGAGAAACTCATGATAGGTCTGAAAACGGTGAAAGCCGGAAGGATCCGTCAATCCGGCAGCGATGGAGGCGTCGTCGAGTTCTTCGTCAATTATGCCGTAGCTGGTCATTCCATCATAGAAAAAGCCAGTTTCTCCAATAGGCGTTCTAATGATATCAATGGCGAGTTCCGGAGACCGAGTATCGGTTTGGAAAAAGTCATTTAACTGACCTCGCCAGGTCAGTGAAATTTCACCTTGCTCAATGATCTTTGTCAGATTGATCACATTGTCAGGATTGGGATCAATTCGGAATTCGGATGGAAAGAAATCCTCGTAGATGTGAGCATCACTTAGCTTGTTGATGTCGAAGTCCAGGTAGAAAGTTTGATCCTCGCTTCCAGGGAAGTAAACGCGATGTTGTAGGTTGAGTCGGTAACGATTTGAATCAACTGGCGAGGTGCGAACTTGCCCCGTAAATCGAACTTGGGGATTGGTATCGTTGGCGTAGTAGAGCTTCAGGCGGCCCAAATTCGCATTGGATTTCAGATTTTGATCCTTCACTTCGATGCCCCCGGCTATGCCGCGGTCTGATCGAATGTCTAGCTGGGCCGTGGCCAAGTGATCTTCTCCCAACATGAAGCCATACTGATTGAGAAGAAAGGCGCCCCAGGGAGAATTCCAACCAGGAGTGAAGTAGTATCCGAGTTCTTCATCCAATGGCTGGACAAAGTATGGAAACCAGAAGACTGGCACTTTCCCTAGGTGGACTTTAGCACCGTGAAGAATGATTTTGTCATCGGGATAAATCTCAAGTTTCTTCACATGAACCAGAAAATCCGGCTTGGCAGAATCGTGGGTCGTAAATGTGGAATTCAAAAGGATGATAGGCCCTTCCTCATCTTCATTAGGTCGAGAAATATCATTGGAAGTATAAAAAATCGGATCCAGTGCGCTCTTCAGCTGGCTCGTTACCAATTCCCCTGTGTGAATGTCGTAAATGATCTCCTCGGCGTCGATCGTCTCAGTCGGTGTGAAAACCCTGACATTATCTCGAGCATAAATTTTTCCAGTAGAACGGTGGAACTCGACCTGATCAGCGTAAATGATGGTATCTCCGTAAGTTACGACAACGTCTCCGGTCGCCTTGGCGATCTCCAGATTCTGATCGTAATCCGAAAAATCACTGTCGATTTTAAGATCTTGTGTCCCGTGACTCTCATTGACGTCTTCTGTACCCGATTGAGCGTGAACAGGTTGAGATGAGAGGAGGGACGCCACAATAATACCGGTGAGGGCACAAGGGTACCACCATCGGGAGATAAGGAATTCTGTGCTGTTGGGCGAAAATCTCAAAGCGGCCTAATGAAATAGATAAATATGGCTTCACTTCGCCAAATTACCAAATCTCATTTAAGCTTAATCCGTTAAAAAACCACCGAAAAATTGGGATTTGAAGATTAATACTTAAGCATTCTTAAGCAAATTTGGGGCCTATCCAAACCGGACACACACTCCCTTTTTAGACTTTTTGCGGAAAAAGTCATAAAATGCCTCTACTTCTGAGGGATTCGAAGCATTTTCGGCCTGCTCAAGGCATTCAGCGAGAGTGTCATTTCCTCGATAAATGCTGCGGAAGGCTTCTTTGATTCCCTTGCGTGCTTCGACTGAGAGGCTCGCGCGCTTCAATCCGATGGCATTGATCCCTCCGATGGTATTAATCCCTGAGATGATAACGTAGTGAGGAATATCAAGTGAAACACCGGAAAGGCCCTGTGCCATCACGTAATTTCCCACACGGACGAACTGGTGAACGACCGCACCTCCGCCGAAGAAGCAGTGGTCTCCCATCGTGACATGACCGCCAAGTAGGACATTGTTTGCCAGTGTATTGCCATCACCCAGCAAGCAATCATGTCCGACATGGGCTCCATTCATTAGAAAATTATCTGATCCAATTTGGGTGCTTTGGTTTGCTTCAATACTTCGATGAAGCGTCACGTATTCGCGAATGTCATTGTTGTCGCCCATGATAACGCCGCTCGAGATACTGGTGTCGAACCCAATAAAGTGGGGGTCGGCACTAATGAGAGCACCAGATCCGATGTGGCAGTTGTTTCCGATTCTTGATCCGTTTCGAATCTGCGCGGCTCCGTCGATTTTGCAGCCATCGCCGATAACTACATCGTCTTCGATAATGGCGAAGGGTCCAATGGCGGTATTGCTGCCGATTTGAGCTTTGTCTGAAATGGCGGCGGAAGGATGGATGGACATAGAGATTCGGGACTAAAGAAGGCCAGCTTCACGAAAGCTGAAATAGGGGAGAGAGGACGAATTGGATGTGGAACCGATAACAAGATGATCGATAAAATCAAGGCCAACAGCATCGCAAGCCGCCTTCATTCGTTTGGTTACTTCATGATCGGCATTACTGGGGGACGGATCCCCTGATGGATGGTTGTGAACGAGAATGATCGAATGAGCGGCGTGGCCGATGGCTTTTCGGAGTATTTCTGATGGATTGGCAAATGACTCGTTTCCTGTTCCGCGAAACACTTCACCAACGTTTATGAGCCTCTTTTTATGATTTAGTAGAATCACGCGAACGGATTCCTGCGAGAGTCGCTGCATTTCGGCTCCGACCAGTTCGTAGGCATCTTCGGGGCTGGTAATCTGCTTTTCATTGAATGCCTCATTAGAGAGTCGATGGCCAAATTCAAAAATGGCGGCGAGCTGAGCCGCTTTGGCGGGGCCTATTCCGTCAATCGAAGTCATTTCTTCTATCGAAGCCCGGGAAAGATTTCGGAGGGAGCCGAAGTGCTTAATCATTTCTCGGCCTAGTTCAATAGCACTGACACCTTTTTTTCCGGTTCCGAGAAACACCGCTAGAATTTCGGAGTCACTCAGTGAACCAGCGCCCCGTTCGACCAGTTTTTCCCGTGGCCTTTCGTCTTCGGGTAGATCCTTGATTAGCATGACTTCCTTTCGATAATGGCTCGGATACTCTGAGTAAAGCAATGCCTTTTCCCGATTGCGAGGATCGAATATGTCTTCCACTGTCATGGGAGTCAAAACTCATGAATCAGTCAACTGTTGCCGCCATCGCTACCCCCCCTGGAATGGGTGCCGTCTCTCTGATTCGAATCAGCGGTCCAGAGGCAGCTGTCGTCGCATCTAAAGTATTCAAGGGACGAGCCCGGGACAAGTGGGTTGCCCGAACTCAGCACTTTGGAGTGATTGCCAATCAAGCAGGCGAGAAGCTCGATGAAGTGTTGCTTACCTACTTCCCCGCCCCTCATAGCTTCACTGGTGAAGATGTGGTCGAAATCGCCTGTCATGGAGGAGTCGTCGTGACTCGACAAGTGATCGCGGCACTGTTAGCTGCTGGCGCTGAATCTGCGGCCCCGGGGGAGTTCTCCCAGCGAGCATTCTTTAATGGCCGGATTGATCTGACGCAGGCTGAAGCCATCATGGACCTTATTTCGGCTCAAACGGAATTGGCGGCAAAAGCGGCGCAGGAGCAACTCGAAGGAAGGCTTGGAGCGGAGATTCAGTCAATTCGCGAAGAAATCATTTCTGTGATTGCTCATGTAGAAGCTTTCATCGATTTCCCAGAAGAAGACATTACTCCAGATTCGTCTGAGGCAATTTTGCTGAAAATAAACACCGTTGTGACTCGGATTGAAGGACTCCTGGCTACGGCTGATCAGGGGCGAATCCTCCGCGAAGGGTTGAGGACCGTTATCTGCGGGGCACCCAATGCAGGCAAATCCAGTCTCCTGAATCTGTTGCTTGGCTTTGATCGCGCTATTGTAAATG
>CAXBMX010000061.1:0-18884 GCA_963977055.1 uncultured Verrucomicrobiales bacterium | reverse complement strand
AGAGGTTTTCATATTAGCGATGAGATACCCGACGTCTCCCGCTTTCAGCGTATCGCGAACGGATTGCTTAGGGGTGAAAACACCCACCTCTTTGACCTCGTAGGTCTTGCCGGTCGCCATCGTGCGAATACCCGTGCCTCGCTTCACCTCACCGCTCATGACTCTGACGTAGCTGATCACACCTCGGTAGGGATCGAACACGGAATCAAAGACAGAAGCTCGCAAAATCTCATCCTCAGGCTGTACTGGCGCTGGAATTCGCTTCACAACCGCTTCAAGAATGTCATCGACTCCCAGTCCCATTTTGGCACTGGCCTCGATCGCTTCCTCCGCCGGAATCGCCAGGATATCCTCAAGCTGCTTTTTGACGGCAGGAACATCCGCATTCGGAAGATCGATTTTATTGATCACCGGAATCACATACAGATTTGCCTCATGGGCGAGATGCATATTAGCCACGGTCTGCGCTTCGACACCCTGAGCAGCATCGACGAGAAGCAACGCTCCCTCACAGGCAGCAAGACTCCGACTGACCTCATACGAGAAGTCGACGTGTCCTGGCGTATCGAGCAAATTCAGTTGATAAGTTATTCCATCCTTCGCCGTGTATTTCATCGTCACGGGATGGGATTTGATCGTGATTCCGCGCTCGCGCTCGAGATCCATCGAATCCAGCTGCTGAGCCTGCGAATCCCGCATCGTCACGGTTTGGGTTGTCTCGAGCAGTCGATCAGAAAGAGTGGTCTTTCCGTGATCAATATGGGCAATGATCGAAAAATTTCTTGTCAGTTCGATGGACATCGTTACGCTCAGAATTGGCAGGCCCGAAACCTAGATTGATACGGCTGAAAGTAAACGGGTTTCGCTAGCCCCCCAAATTCGCCGCTATTTGGCCTAAAAACCCACGCCACCACGGCCTCCATCAATAAGAAATCCCCTCTTCTGAAAGCACCCGGAAAAGTGCTTTTTCCATCTCATGCCTGCACTGAGCGGTAGTAAAATGAAGATAGCCATGGAGTTCGGCATCCTGGATGTTCTTGTTCTCACATTGCTCGCTGTATTGCTCGAAGGCAAAAAGGCTCCTCAGAAGGCTTGATAGATGTTGGGGGCACTCACAATCGATCACCGATGACATTTTGGAAATTCTCACCAACTGTTCGTCAGAGAAGACCCTGTCTGGAACGTTGCCCGATCCAACCGCTTCAAAATCATAAGAAGCGGTCTCTGGAATTGGAAGAGGCTTAGAGAGAGTGCCTAGGGCCAACTGGATCCCGGCCAGTTCAACCGGTCCTCGCAGGGCAATGATCGAGCTTTCTCCCTTTTCCTCAAAAAAGTCAGTCTGGGCGAATCGATAAATCACAATAGCGCGATGAGCTCCCATTCCGTCTATCGCTTCCTGAATCCAGGCAACATCCTCCTGGAAGATGGTATCTCGCTCTAGAAACAACAAATCGATTGAGCCCTTCTGGAGACTAATCTGCATCTCCTCTATGCTTTCAAACTCACCAATGATCCTCAATTGCTCGGAGCGATCTGCAGCATCTCGAATGGCATGTCTAATCGATGTACCAACGATTCCGATTCGGTTCAATCGACCTGTCTCATTTTCGTCTAACTCGAATTCCGCCGACCTGGCCTCCTTCACACTGATCACTCTTTCGCCAAGTTGTTCGGTTGAAAGCCCCGCCACGCTGCCAATCGTATGACCACTATCGACCAGGAGTTTCAGCAACTTCAATCGCTCGACGTCCTCAGCCGTATATTGACGCCGCTTGGACTCGCTACGCTCCGGTTTTACTACATCGTAGCGCCGTTCCCACACTCTTAATACGTGGGATGACAACCCCGTTAAATCAGCGACTGCACTGATCTCGTAAAATACCTTTTCTTTCATAAATTGACTGAACCTTCACTGACTATTCAGGATTACGATCCAAACTCGTTTCCGAGTCAATCAGGCAGTTTCATCAAAAAGAAACTTTTTACTTGTCTACCTTTTGTTCATAGACAATAGTTGGTCAACGGACCACACTAATGACGAACATGAAGCCAAACGCTAATCCAAATCGCCAGAAGGAAGCTGATCTCATGCAGCGAATCGCAGCAAAAGAGCATTCTGCCTTCCAGGAACTGTCCGAAAATTACTCGGCCCTGATTTTTTCAACCGCCTTCAAAGTGCTCAATCACTACGAGGACACGGAGGATGTCATGAATGAGGTGCTGGCAACGATTTGGAAAAAGGCTGAATCATTTCACTCGCAAAAAGGAAGTCTGGTCACCTGGATTTGCACAACGAGCCGCAACCGGGCCATCGACCGGGTTCGCAGCGTTCAGCGCAGAAGCAATCTCTACGACAAATTCGAAGCCAAACTTGAGGGTGACATTCCTGAAGCAAGAAGCTCAGGGCGCGAAGAACTGTATCGCTCCGACGCTCGCAACATCCTCCAATCGGCAGTCGTATCACTCTCCCCCGACCAGCGCCAAGTAATCGAACTGGCCTACTTCGAAGGACTCACTCAAAAGCAGATCGCCGAACGTATTCACAGCCCTCTCGGAACAGTGAAGGCCCGAATCCGACGCGGCGTGGAGCGCCTCAGGCTCTCGATGGATGATGACTTGAAGGGTGAGGGCAAACTCCTCCTCTCGAGCGTTTCTAACTAATACCATTTCGATGGTGAAACGAGTGGAATAGCTGATCAGCTCTCCTTTTGCAGGGCCGTCAGCATTCCGTGAAGAAATTTCAGTTCCTTCGGAGTGGGCCTGGTCTTGGAAAAAATCGCTCTCAGAGTTCTGAGACTGTGAGGTTTCATGTCAGGTGTCAGGAAAAAACCCTTTTCATCAAGTGCCAATTCGAGACGTTCCAAAAATTGGTCCAGCTCCTCTCTTTTGACAGTTTCAGAAGCCACCATTTCCGTACCCTCGGGAACGACAGCTCTCCATTCCCAACCGAACAACAAAACCGCCTGAGCCAAATTTAATGAACTGAACTCAGGGTTCGTGGGAAACCTCATCAAAGTATCGGCAGCGGCAATCGCGTCATTATCGAGGCCGGAAGCTTCAGGACCAAACAATACCGCTACTCTATCCCCTCCGGCCGCGCTCTTCACCACCTCGGCGGCTGCCTCATTGGCAGGCAACACTGGAATAGAAAGAGTCCGATCTCTCGCTGTCGTAGCGAAAATTCGGTTACAATCCTTGAGCGCATCCGTCAGGGTTTCAAAAACCGTCACCTTTTCCAACACCCGGTCCGCATCAGCGGCAGCCGCAATTGCGGCTGCATTAGGCCACCCCTCTCTCGGATTAACCAACCGCAACTCCTCCAACCCACAGTTTAACATGGCTCGGGCGCACATTCCTATATTGGCCCCCATCTGAGGTTCCACCAGAATGATGACAGGCTGTTGATTGATTGACATCGGCAATTGTGCGAAGGTCTGACTTATGGAAGTTCCGGAGCAGATCGTTTGCGTTGACTGTGGTCAACCAGCCCATCGTCTCTCCTACCCACCCGAGGAAGGTTGGCAGATAGGAGACTATGTCGCCTATCGTTGCTCAGGATGCAATGACCGTTGGGATCTCGTGTTGGAAGATTGCGATACAGAAGTCAATCCATCCGGATCTTATGCGCAGGAAGCCCGGGACATTCTCGCGGCCAGGCGTCACAACAACCAGTAGGGCCCAGATTCCACGACTCCCTCATTTTTCACACCAATGACACGCGAAAAACACGTTCTCCTTTTCGACAGCGATTGTCCCATGTGCACCTTCCAAAGCCGCACTCTCAGTTGGCTGGATTGGCGAAACTGCGTCGAGATGGTTCCATTAAAAGATCCTCGAACCGAATCCATCGCCCCGGACATCACCCGCGAAGATTTACTGGAAGCGATTCACTGCATTACCCCAGAGGGCACCATTCACCGCGGAGCCCGCGCCTTTCGTTTTCTCGGCCTTCGCATTCCGATGCTGTTGCCGGTTGGTCTGTTTCTCTGGATCCCAGGCGTCATCTGGATCGCCGAAAAGGTCTACGCCTTCATCTCTCGAAATCGACATTTCTTCAGCCGTATTTTTGGCTGCAAAGGCGCTTGTTCGATCATGCCTGAGAAGAGAGAGAACTAAGCGCCTGGAGTTTTGGAGGTGTCTTCCGGACCCTGATTCTATTCTGCCTTCTATTCCGCCGCTGGATCCAATAGCTGCGCCGGTCCGGTAATCATCTGAGGCGAATTCACGGCTGGCGGTACGACAGGCGTCTCAGCTGCCTTTTGCGCAGCAGCCGTTCCCGGCGGTTTGATCGCCGCCCTTACTTCGATAGCAGTGCTGCCGTGATTCGGATTCTCTGCTCCGAAAAAACGCCGATTAAAATCATCGCTGGCACCGGTGAAACCATAGACCCGACCTACCCCGCGATTCGGAATCTCAACCTCTGTGCGAAAATCGGTCAGATCTACGTTAACCGGCTTTCTTTGAGACTGCCCACCAATATCCGGCTGGGGCTCTACCGTAAATCGCGGCATCACATCCAAAATAACTAATCCAAGATTAACCCGGGGCCGAATCACAACCGAAGTGGTAATCCGGGTGGTGGAAATGATCGGCAGATTCAAATTTCCGGAATTGATAAACGGCTCAAAATACAAGGGGTTTACGACCGGCCCTCCAACTGGAACCGCGCCTATTTCTCCTGACGGCAGGATAGCAGATCCGTAGTTAATGAACCCCTCGAACTCACTCACCTCGGTACTGGTGTTCAAATTGATCGACCCATCCGGATTGACACTGGAATTTGTTTCACTGATCACTCCGAATTTTCGTTTCCGAAATTGGGTCGGAGTCGCTGGCACGACCGTATAACTCCCCCCTGGACCCACGATAATCTGAGGTGGAGCGTAATTGGTCGGAAACGGCACCTCTCGGACGACCGTGATATTGGTTTGGCGGGGCGGCAGCCCCGTCACAAATTCGAAGTCCAGTGCCACATCCACTTCCGGCATATCTGCCTGGGCCAATGCCGCCTCGGCAGCCATAATCCCTTCCGGCGTATCGATCACCATGACACTGCCCTTGTTCGGCAACATCACAAATTTCCCAATGGGAGACAGTGACTGTTTCAAGATCGGCTTGATCAGATCCATCTGAGCAAAACCGACATCGATTTCTTTTTTGATCGTGCTCTGGGCTAGAAGACTTCCCGATAGGAGAGACGCCCAGATCGCGGTCGCGAGGAGAAGTTTGACCGGGTTCATAGAGATAGTATGCGTCCTTCGAGTGTATTTCGGAAGTCGAATCTTCAACCGACCAAGCAGTCCCACTCTTCCGGCATGAACCCCACTCTTCCCCCGTCTTTGGAAAGCAGGAAAGGTCCCATGTTTTCCACTCTTACAAATAAAAAGGGCGGCTGCCGAAGCAACCGCCCTTTTCAAAGATTTAATCAAATCTCAAAGGATGAGATCAATGTTCCCCACCACCTACGGTGAGATCGACCGGCTTGTAGCCACCTTTAGATCGGAAGTATAGGAATAGACCAATATAAGCGATCAGCATAATTGCCGGGAAGACAGCCATGTTGGCGAGTGCTTTCTGAGCACTTCCCTCTTTCGCCTTCTCAATCGCTTCTGTCATTCCAGCTTGCTGGTCGGCAGGTGCTGCTTTGACCATTTCGTCGACTTTTTCGGTCTTCAGCGTCGGATACTTGATCGTTCCGTAATAGATCGAGTTCTTATCGAGGTAATCTTCACTGATTTTTCCATCCTTCAAAAAGCCGTCGACTTTGGCGACCGCTTCAACTTTGGCGACTTCCTGAACAACCTTCTGTTCCTGGAGAGCACCGATGTAAGGGAAACCAAGCACCCCGACTGCAAGCATACCAATTCCGGAAACGGAGTTGAGAGTAAGTGCTCCACCTTTTGGTGTTTGCTCGGAAACGATACCCAGCATCGTTGGCCAAAAGAAAGTCTTACCTAAAGCGTAGAGCGTTGCCGCTCCAAAAATCATTGCGACTCCGTGTGCGCCGGAAAGGGCAAGAAGACCTGCGATTGCCAAGACTGCACTGGCGATCAGAAGACCAAGAGGTGAAAGGCTGTGGACAATGGGTCCGGCAAAGAAGCGAAGAACCATCATGATCACTGAAGTGTAAACGAGAATCCAGCCACCGTGGAAGCTGACAACACTCGCCATGATCCCTGCAATCCAGCCGTCAGTTCCAATTTCGGTCGTGGCAAGAGGAGCCATGATCAGAATCAAAATAAACATCAGAGGTCGGCCCAAGCTTCTTGTGTAAAGTCCCATCGCCAGAGACATCACAACTCCAAGGATAATCCAGATCGTCATGTGACCCGGGAAGAATTGGTCGAGCTGCAACACAACAAGAAACGATACCACAGCGGCACCGAGAAAACCGAACTCACTGAGCATTTCGCGGTAAGTGACACCGGAAGCAACACGCTCCTGAACCGGAAACTTTTGACCGATCAACATCACAATATAGAGGACCGCCGGAATAACGATGAGACCAAGCTTCATCTGCCAGCTGGCATCACCCATCAGAATAACGAGGACACCCGCGACAACGAGACCACCTGGCCATCCTGCATGGAGAATATTCAACCACTTGGTTTTTTCCTTATCGTAAAGAGTAGCAACGACAGGGTTAATGAACGCTTCAACAGTTCCGTTACCCAAGGCAAGAATCAGACCGCCCCAGAAAATCAACGCCTTCGCCAATTCAGGATTCTCGCTGGCAACGTTCAATCCGATGATTCCCATCACCGCCCAGGTAATCTGGCTAACGCCGGCAAAAATCATCGCGAACTTATAGCCAACCTTATCGATAATAAGACTGAAGAGGATGATGCTGACGGCAAATGGCCAAATTTGAATCCCTTTAAAGATCCCAACTTCAGCATCATCGAGGCCAAGCAAACCCTGGGTAATGGTCGGATCATCAAGCAGGAACATCCTCGTGATGAAACCAAACGCGGTCGTGATAAGGGCAACAAAGCAGCCCCAAAAAAGTAATTTCGATGGTTTTTCGGTACTCATATTTGTTTGAATATTGTCAATGACTCCCACGGAAAGTTAATTGAGACCCGCAAGAAGGAACGCGTTTCTTAACAAACCCATCGAGTTCCTCAAGTAAAAATCTTCATATTTCACGTCAATATCCCGCCAACAGACCTTTCGGCCTTTAGAATGGCTCGATACAATTTCATTTGTAATTTTTATCAAAAATATAAAAAACTTGCATATTTGACATTCTTATCTGATAATTTCACTCATTACCGCGAATTTTCGCCATGCGTGATCTTACCAATTCAATTTCGATGGACCCGGGCTCAAACAATCCATTTACCGACGATCTCTTTATCGACCATCCGGAGAGTTTGCCCGGTGTCGCACGCATTCATCACCATGCGTTCAACCGCATCGCCGAGGCAATTGAGGATCTCGTCGTCCAATCAAACGACGACAGCCCTGCCAACCAAATCGGACGGACCATCCTCGTCACGGCTCCCGAGGCCGGCTACGGCAAATCTCATCTCGCTGCCCGACTCCGCGATCACATTCAGTTAGCTGCTACTGCGATCTCCCTACCTCTTGATCCCTCACGACAGGTTGCGTGGCCCGGAGTGCTGACTTCCACATTGAGGCAGTTTTCCCAACTCTCTTCCTCTCGAAACGAAGGACAATCACTCTTTGAAGAAACCGGACGCTACCTCCTGGGACAACTGGTGATCAACTTCCTTTCCATTCATGAAACGAATGATTGCCCTGAAACCGAGGCAAACTTAAAGGACAATTTCGCCGAACTTTTTTCCAGCGATTCCCCCTCCTCCATTTTGAATTGGGCCGACACCAAATCTCGGGAGCTGAGTCACGAGGCCCATCCCGACTTTGTAAAGCGACTCGGCCTCACTTCAACCGAACTGGGATTCTGGACCCGGCTGATCATTGATTTCAACTGGCGGGGCGATGCCGCCCTTGAGCCTCTCCGTGGACTTTCCAGCGGCGAAGGCCGGGAGCGTCTCTTGCAGTGGCTGAGAATCGCGGCATTCCACCGACCTGTTTTGATCGTTGCCGACGGACTCGACGGATTCTTTCAATCCGAGACGGCAGGCATGGAGATCGCCGGCATTCTGACCGATATTAGGGAAGCCGTTCCGCGGTCAGTCACTCTCGTCTGCATCAACAACGACGTTTGGGAATCAATTTTCCAGCATCGCCTGCCATCGGCCTGGCTCGATCGATTGACTGGCGAACCCCAAAAGCTTCGTCCCATCCCACCAGAGGCCGCCGCTGAATTGATCCGCCTCCGACTCCAACGAATTTCACTCAACCCGGATGCAGCCACCGGGTTCATCAACCGACTCGAAACAGAACATCTCTGGGTCGATGCCGAAACCAAGCTTTCGCCACGGTCCGTACTACGGCAGGGACGCGACCTGTGGGACCGCGAATCTCGAACCTATCTCAACTGGGTAGATTCCAGCGACGACGGCGAAGCCCCCAGCGATGAAGAACCTCTTTCGGCTTTGACCGACAAAGTTGATTTTTTCAAAGCCCTCCAAGAAGGCAGATCTCCGGATTCCATTGTGACACCACGTCAGGAAGCTACAGAACCTGAGCTTTCGCCAGAGCCTTCGCCTTCGCCGGGACCGATCCCATTTCCCTTTCCTGCTGCCCCTGCCACTAATCCATCACAGCGGAGTGCCGAGATCCCTGAAAATCCGTTCTTTGCGCCCGCCCCTCTCAAAGACGGAGATCAGTTGGCAGGGATCGATTCCATCATCAGCGATATTCGAGACTCCGGGAAAAAGGTCGTGAGCGAGTCACCCAACGGATTTGAAACGCCCCCATCGCCAGCCCCGGACACCGCCCCCATCCCATCAGGATTTCAGGCAGGTGACATCCACGTAAAATCGACCCGCAACGGCACTGCCACGGTCTCAGAATCACCCGCCGTCGAATCGCCTGATCTCAATTTCCCTAATCCTTTCGGAGTGCCCGAAACTCAAGAGCCCGTTATCACCCTCCCCCTGACCAGGGCAACGATCGACGCCATGCTCAAAGAACGGCAGCAGCAGATCCTCAACTCAGCTCCACTGCAGCTCGAACTCAACCGGGTTGAGCATTTCATCCATAAAATGGGCGACAGCTACCTCGGCCTCAACCAAAAGGAAGAACGCTATCCCAGTAGCCGCACGATTTGCCTCCGATGGCAGGTCCGGGGCCAGTCGGTCCTCCTCGGATTCGAATCACCGAAGAATGTGTATTTCTGGAATAATCTTCTGCAGCAATCACTCTCCTCCAATCGGCATGAAAAGATCACCGCGTTTTCTCATGCCTCAGACTCCTTTGATCCCGGACTTTTCTCCAGCTTCGGATTCAGCCCCCGGGTTATCCGAGGACGGATCGACGCGATCGAACTGTCCGATCAGGAACTCGCAGTGCTCTACGCGGCTGAGTCTGTGCTCGGCGAACTAGAAAATACATCTGACGGCCCAACCGCCGCTCAGTTTATCGCGATGCATCTGGACCCTCTTTGGAGACGGATTAGCCGTACCGTGTAGCGGGTCGACTACTTTCCTTTTTTCTTCTTCTTGGGGGCGAGTCCCTTTTTGATCGCCGTAGCTTCGGCATCTGCGTCGAACGACGGATTCCGCTCCTCGGGAACCGGCGCGCCGATTTCTGCTCGCCACTTCTCCAAATCACGCTTCAACTCTTCCAACTTTTCGGGATTCGTTTTGCTGCGGTCAGCCGTCTCCCCGATATCATCCGCCAGATTATACAATTCCAAATCACCCGTCTCAAAAAACTGGTGAAGTTTCCAATCCCCCCTCCTGACAATAGAACAAGGGCGAGAGCGAAACAGCGGATCGCGCTGCTCAAATTCAGCCACACCGTAACTCTGGAGATAAGCCGGGAAATGCCAATAGAGCGAACGCTCGTCGAGATCACCACCTTTGAATAAATCCACCAAACTCACCCCGTCGAGCGGCTGTCCTTCGGGGAGATCAGCCCCCAGCATTTCACAAAAGGTCGGATAAATATCCACTCCGATGATAGGTGTTTCGTTAACCTGACCCGCCTCCACTACGCCTCGCCAATTCACAAAAAACGGAACTCGGATTCCGCCTTCATAGTAGGTTCCTTTATACCCTTTCAGGGGATCCATGTCGGTGGCAGGCCCGTAGCCACCATTGTCCGAGAAAAAGACAATAATCGTTCTTTCACGGCTACCCGTCGCTTCAAGTGCTTCAACAATTCTCCCAATCCCCTGATCCACCGATTCGATCATCGTCGCCATCGCAACATGATCATGAACCTTTCCCGGTGCTTTCTTTTCGTATTTCTCCACATACTTTTCGTCTGCGTCGAGCGGGGTGTGCACCGCAAAGTGAGTCAGATAAAGTGCCCAGGGTCGTTCTGTATTCTCCTCGATAAATGATTCGGCTCGATCACTTAAAGTCTCGGTCAGGTATTCATCTTTCGGCAGGCCCTCAAGTCCCGGCACATTGCCATGCGGCGGATAATACCCTTTCGGAGGACTCCCCGAATGAGTGCCTGCCACATTGAGGTCAAAGCCATAGGGGAGCGGGTCATCACTGAGGTGCCACTTACCCATCGTCGCGGTATGATATCCAGAGCTCTGCAAAGCCTTCGCCCATGTCGTGATCGATGGATCGAGCGTATCCACTCCCGGAATATGATTGAGTCGCCTATGGGCGGCATTTCCTCTTGGACCAGTGCCGACGTTATACATCTCATGGCGCGGCGTGTATTGGCCACTCAGCAAACACGCCCGCGCCGGCGCACAATTGGCAGAGGCCGAATAGGCGTTCGTGAACACCATGCCTCCCTCCGCCAACGCATCGAGATTCGGCGTCTCATAAAAATCCGACCCCATGTAGGAAGTGTCCTTCCACCCGAAATCATCCAGGAAAATAAAGAGCAGGTTCGGGCGCTCTTCAGCCTTGGCCGCCCCGACCAGGAACAAGACGCCAACAAGAAAGGAAAACAGTTTTCGCATAGCTCTCTTGAAAAGGAAATCACTCGCCGCCGCAAGCGAAAACCGTGTCATGACGAAACCTGAATCACGGTAAGACACGAGTAAACCTTGACCGAATCCCCTTTCAAAACGACCGAGGCCTGAGCCGTTCTTCGGCAGATTTACCATCTATGAATATCTGGTCAACTGATGTCCCTGTCTCACCCAAAAAGTTCCCGTTCTTCTATGGTTGGGTCGTTGTTGTCGTCGCGACCTTCGGTATCGTTTTCTCCATCCCCGGACAAACGATGGGGTTCAGCGTTTTCACGGATATTCTCATCGAGAACCTTGGCCTCTCCAGGGTCCAACTCAGCACGGCCTATTGTGTTGGCACAGTCCTCAGCGGACTGACGCTCCCCTGGCTCGGGCGAGTCTTCGATCAGTTCGGTGCACGCAAGCTCATCGTCGGATCTGCCATAGCGACAGGGCTTGTCCTCTTCTATCTCGCTGGAACTCATCGGCTGCTCAACTGGCTTTCCAGCCTCACTGATTTAATTCCACCCGTCGTGCTGGCATTCGGAATCATCACGATTGGCTTTTACATGATTCGAGTGTCCGCCCAGGGAGTGCTGACCATGACTTCCCGAAACGCGATCGGTAAATGGTTCGACTACCACCGAGGCACCGCACTTGCGGTCAGCGGCACTGTGACCGCCTTCGCTTTTTCCATTGCGCCCAAAGGGCTCTTTGTGATGATCGAGCGATTTGAATGGTGGGGCACTTGGATGATCCTTGGCGCCGCCAGTATCGGCTTCATGGCTGTCATCGGATGGATCTTTTTGCGGGACAACCCGGAAGAATGTGGACTCGTCATGGATGGGGGCACCTCCGAAAATCGTCCGGAACCTCACGCCGACTCCATCGCTCATCGCGATTACGACAGAACCGAAGCCCTTCGCACCCGCGCTTTCTGGAACTTCAATCTCTCCTTCGCTTTCTTCTCGATGTTCTCCACTGCCTTCACCTTTCACATCATGTCATTGGGGGACGAATTCAGCCGGCCAAAGGAAGATATCATCAATTACTTCATACCCATGGCACTACTCAGCGTGTTCACCAACCTGTTCTGCGGTTGGATCAGTTCCCGCACCCGCCTCAAATACCTTTTGGCCCTGATGAATCTCGCCGCACTCATCGGAGTCATCGGAACGCTAACTCTCGACACCACTCCGGGCCTGACGGCCTATATCGCCGGAAATGGTATCTGCGGTGGCTGCTTCGTCGCACTCAGCGGTATCGTCTGGCCACGTTTCTTCGGAAGGCGCCACCTCGGAGCAATCGCCGGCATTAGCATGTCGACCGTGGTCATTGCCAGCGGCATCGGCCCTCTCATCTTCAGTCTTTCCCTCTCTCAATCTGGTAGCTACATCCCCATTCTCTGGCTCTGCGCCACCATTCCTGCATTACTGTTCATCGGAAGTTGGTGGTCTGACAATCCGCAGAGAAAGAGCAAAGCCACAGATCATTGAGCAAGTAATCCTGAGAACTTGTATGTCACAAATCGTACTCTTTTTTGTGGTCACTTCAGCAACGGTTTCATAAAAACAGGATCTTATGAGATCGAACACCATTGCCATTCATCGCTTCCTTTGTGCGATTACACTGCTGCTAGTTCCATGCCTTTTCGCAGCGAAGAAAATAACCCCCGCCGCTCTGGCCCTGGGCAAACAGCTCTCCCCGGCAGCACCCGCTAGATCATACAAGCCAGAATCACTGGCTCCTCTCAGCGCCAAGATGATCAAGGTGCTTGAAATCCTTCAAAAATCATACCAGTCCAACGGACCTGGACCCGACAGTATTTTGGCCACTGCGCTTGGCTCGCGAGAAGATGTCGGAAGCTGGGAAGAATTAATGCTGAGCCGGGCTCTACTCGACGCCTGGAAAAAGGCGGACTACATGAATTTGTTCGACAAAAACGGAGACTTCACCGCCACCTCAGCACATGGCAGCAAGTCAGGGGAGAAAATCCTCTTTGAACTGATCGTTCCCGGCGAAGTTTATCCACCGGCATCAAACCAACTCGCCAACCTCAGACTGATCAGCGTCAGTGAAAAACGCACCCCCGATTCGCCACTGACGCCGCGAGAGCAGGCAACCCACCAGCAGTTGATCAAAATGGTTGATGCCTACTCCGATCGAAAAGCAGCTGCCAAACTAAAAGGCCCTAAAACGGATTCCATGGGCCTCACCAAAGCCGACTCCGACAAGGCCTGGGAGAAAGCCCGTGCCGAAGCAGGCGACCAGGCTAATGCCCGCCCTAACATTATCATCAACCCAAAACTTGAAGCAACCCCTTCTCACATGACTCAGAACCGCTGGAGGCTCGGCTGCGAATTCAGAAACCTTTCTTCATTCCCAACCGAGTTCAAAGCGGAAGTCTGGCTACTCGGCGTCACCGACGAACTTGGGGAGTACTACATCATGAAACATGAAGAAATTCCGCTCAAGCTTCGGTCAAGCGAATCCAGAAAAATTGAAGTATTTACCAAGTCGGAAAGATCATACAAAACCAAGGCCGACGACTTTGATCAGCTCACCAAAAAAGAACGCAAGGATAGCAGAGTCCGATACCGCGGTTACGTCATTCGGATCATCCACAATAAAAAAGTGATCAGCTTCGCCGGAGGCGATAGCTTGATGACCAACTTCGCTGATCCGGAAAACACCGAGTCAGGGTTCAAACATCTCCCCAACTTCTAGTAATCGAGCAAGACCTGTCGAAGGCCGAGCCCCTAGCTCCCTAGCCCCTGGCTGCATCAAGCGCCCTCTTTTGCGAGAATTGGAATATCCCCATTCTCGGGTTGAATTTATTTAGGTTTTCCTAAATACTGGAGTACTCCTACCCCTCAATCCCATGGCTGCCGACTACACCGAAGAGCATATCCGCTCGCTGGAACCACGTGAACATATCCGACTTCGGCCGGGAATGTACATCGGAAAACTCGGGGACGGAACCTCCCCCGACGACGGCATCTATATCTTGCTCAAAGAAACGATCGACAACTGCATCGATGAATTCGTCATGGGCAAAGGCAAGCAGATCGATATCGAAATCGAGGAGCGCTTCGTCCGAGTCCGCGACTATGGGCGGGGCATCCCCCTCGGCAAACTGAAGGACTGTGCTTCCATCATCAACACCGGTGCCAAGTACGACAGCGAAGCCTTCAAAAAATCTGTCGGCCTCAACGGCGTCGGTATCAAGGCAGTGAACTTCCTTTCTGAGTTCTTCGAAATCGCCGCCTTTCGTGACAAACAAACCAAGGGCATCACCTTTGCTCAAGGCCTCATCACAGACGAAATGAAAAAGGCCGCCAAGTCCGCAGAACCGAGCGGAACGATGGTCTCGTTCGAGCCGGATGAAGAGATCTTCGGCCCCTACGGATGGAACCTCGATTACGTCGCGACCATGCTGCGTAACTACGCCTACCTCAACACCGGCCTGACCCTGTCGCTCAACGGCAAGAAATTCAAATCCAAGAACGGCCTCCTCGATTTACTCAACGAGAATCTGGAGGGAGGGGAAAAACCGTTATACCCTATCATTCATCTATCTGACAATGATATCGAAGTCGCCTTCACCCACACCGATCAGAGTGGCGAAGAGTACTACAGTTTCGTCAATGGCCAGCACACCACCATGGGTGGCTCTCATCTCGCCGCTTTTCGAGAATCCATCGTCACCACTGTCCGCAATTACTATAAGAAGCAGTATGACGCGCCTGACATCCGCGGCGGCATTGTTGCCGCTATCGCCGTCAAGGTCGAGGAGCCTGTTTTTGAGTCACAGACCAAAACCAAACTCGGATCCACTCACATGGCACCGGACGGCGAAACCATCCGAACTTTCGTTGGCAATTTCATCGGACTGCAACTCGACAACCACCTTCACCGCAGCAAGCCCACCGCTGAGGCGGTATTGGAGAAAATCCAGCGCTCCGAGCACGAACGCAAGGAGCTGAAAGGCATCAAGAAGCTGGCCAAAGAACGGGCCAAGCAATCCAAGGTCCATAACAAAAAGCTCCGGGATTGCCGCGCCCATCTCAACTCCAAACACAAACTGGCCCTCGAATCGACCCTCTTCATTACCGAGGGAGACTCCGCCAGCGGCTCCATCACCAAAGCCCGCAACGTTGACACTCAGGCTGTCTTTTCCCTGCGAGGAAAGCCACTCAATTCCTTCGGCATGAGCCGCAAGGTCGTGTATCAAAACGAAGAATTTAATCTGCTGCAAGCAGCCCTCGGGATCGAAGACGGCATCGAAGGGTTACGTTACAATAATGTGGTCATGGCGACTGATGCCGATGTCGACGGCATGCACATCCGTCTGCTCGCACTGACTTTCTTTCTCCAGTTTTTCCCCGACCTCATCCGCGAAGGCCACCTCTATATTTTGGAGACTCCACTGTTCCGGGTCAGAAATAAAAAGGAGACTCGCTATTGCTACACCGAAGAGGAGCGGCAAGCCGCGCTCAAAGAAATCAAGACACCCGAGATCACAAGATTTAAGGGCCTCGGTGAAATCTCCCCAGACGAGTTCAAATATTTCATCAACAAAGACATCCGTCTGTCGCCGGTCGAGATGCCACCAAAACCAAAAATGATTCAGGACCTTCTGACATTTTACATGGGCAAGAATACACCGCAGCGACAGGAGTTCATTATTAAGAATCTAAAAGTGGAGACCGATATTGTGGAGGAAGACGGCGAGAATGAAGCGGCAGCGTAATTGATAACTCTTGCTCCTGATCTTAATCTTGTTCTTGCTCTCAACAGAGCCCCCGCAATCCCCTCAAAAGTAATGGAACCGCTCTTTGACCACGAAAAGCTCACAGTCTACCAGCGCTCAATCAGCTTCGTTGCCTGGGCTGCAACCATTTCAGAAAAAATCCCAAAATCTTCCTCACTGCACGACCAACTCGACCGAGCATCCACCTCGATCCCTTTAAACATCGCAGAAGGAAACGGCAAGTGGTCCAAAAAAGATCGATGCCGCTATTTCGATATTGCCCGCGGCTCGTCACTTGAATGCGCTGCCGCTCTAGACGTTGGAATCGCAAAAAAATTCTTTACCGAACAAGAAATGGAGCCCGGAAAAACGGACTTGGCTAATATTGTCAGAATGCTGATCGGATTGATTAAGGCAAACGACCCTCAGAGGGAGTTTGGTGATATCAACAGAGTAAAAGAAAGCGCATCCTTCTATGGGGCGAATGTGGAAACAGAGGAGCAAGAACAAGACTGCTAGGGTCCCGCAATAGCGGGATAGGGACAACAAAGAGCGCAGCGAATGCTAAATTGCAGGTCGTGCGAGCTTTGGCGAGCAGGACAATAAGAATATTCTTAGTAGCGAAAGTCGTGAGACTTTCGAAGTGGGTTGCTCCAGAGGAAGAGGAGCAAGAACAAGATTAAGAGCAGGAGCAAGAGTTTTTAAATGTCAGACAACGAAACAGAATCATTCAACACGACCCTCAGAGAGGTTTGGAAAAAGACTCTATGAAAGCAGGAGAAGAGTAAGAATATTCTTAGTAGCGAAAGTCGTGAGACTTTCGAAGTAGGTTACTCCAGAGGAAGAGGAAGAGGAAGAGGAAAAAGAAAAAGAGTAGGAAAAAGAAAAAGACTTTTAAATGCCAGACAACGAAACAGAACCATCCAACACGCCGCTCAAGGGCATGTACTCAGACTGGTTTCTCGACTACGCCAGTTACGTCATTCTTGAGCGGGCTGTCCCGCACATCGACGACGGGCTCAAGCCGGTCCAGCGACGCATCCTCCACTCGCTCAAGGAAAAGGATGACGGACGCTTCAACAAAGTCGCCAACATCATCGGGCACACGATGCAGTATCACCCACATGGAGATCAGTCGATTGGGGCTGCCCTCGTCAACATGGGCCAGAAGGAACTGGTCGTCGATACCCAGGGAAACTGGGGCAACATCCTCACTGGAGACGCTGCCGCTGCCGCCCGTTACATTGAGACCCGTCTCTCCAAATTCTCCAACGAGGTCCTTTTTAATTCCAAGACCACTGTCTGGTCCGCGAGCTACGATGGACGCAACAAGGAACCTGTCGCCCTGCCTGCCAAATTTCCACTCGTGCTCGCCCACGGCGCCGAGGGCATTGCGGTTGGCCTGGCCTGCAAAATACTGCCCCACAATTTTAACGAACTGATCGACGCCTGCATCGCCGTCCTCAAAAAGGAAGAGTTCGAGATTTTTCCCGACTTTCTCCAGGGCGGCATCGCTGACGTATCCGATTACAACGAGGGCCTTCGCGGAGGCAAAGTGCGTGTCCGCGCCCGGATCGAACGCGTCAAAGCACGCCAGCTCGTCATCAAAGAGGTCCCGTTCGGCACCACTGCCTCCAGCCTTTGCGACTCCATCCTCAAAGCCAACGAGCAAGGCAAGGTGCGTGTCTCACGGATCGAAGACTGCACCGCTGCAGAGGTCGAGATCCACGTCTTCCTTCCCGCCGGAGTCGATACGGACCAGACCCTTCAGGCCCTCTACGCCTTCACCGATTGTGAAGTCAGCATCTCGCCCAACTCCTGCGTCATTCAGGACAACAAACCAAAGTTCCTCGCCGTATCGGAAATCCTCAAACACAGTGCCAAGCAAACCCGCGCTCTGATCAAGCAGGAGCTCGAGATCAAACTCGGCGAACTCGAAGAGCGCTGGCACTTTTCCAGCCTCGAAAAAATCTTTATCGAAAATCGGATCTACCGCCGGATTGAGGAATGCGAAACCTGGGAAGCCGTCATCGATGAAATCAAGAAAGGCCTCAAACCTTTCCTGAAATTGCTCAAAAGGAAAGTCACCGAAGAGGACATCGTCCGTCTCACCGAGATCAAGATCAAACGTATCTCCAAGTTTGATGCTTTCAAAGCTGACGAACTCATCAAAGGCCTTGAAGATCAGATCAAAGAGACTAACAAACATCTACGTCGCCTCACTCAGTTCACCATCAAGTGGTATCAGAGCATCAAGGAACGTTACGGCAAAGATCGCCAGCGAAAGACGGAGCTAGCCTCCTTTGACAAGGTCGAAGCCAAGCATGTTGTCGTCGCCAACGACACGCTCTACGTGAACCGCAAGGAAGGCTTCGCTGGCTACTCTATGAAGCGCGACGAGTCGGTCGAAAAGTGTTCGCGCCTCGACGACATCATCGCCTTCTCACGTGACGGCACCATGCGTGTTGTCAAAGTGGCTGACAAAGTCTTCATCGGAAAAGATAACCTCATCGTCCACGTTTTTAATAAGGATGAGCCAAGGTACTACAACATGGTCTATCGCGATGGCCGTGGTGGTCGCGCTATGGTGAAACGGTTCCAAGTCACCGGCGTCACTCGTGAGAAACTCTACGATCTCACCGGCGGCAAAGCCGGCACTCGCGTGCTTTGGCTAACTGAGCACGAGACCCAGGAGGAAGCCGACATCATCGTGCGCGTCCATTTGAAGTCCGACCTCCGTCTCCGGAACTTTCAGATCGACTTCAAATTTGGAGACCTAGATGTCAAAGGCCGGGGAGCCAAGGGCAATATCCTGACTAAGCACCCGGTCGATCGTGTTTCTCGCATACCCAAGGCAGAGCAGGATGAGATTACTGGAAAGTGATGTGAGACAATGACTAGTGGTTAGTGATTGGTTTTTAGTTTTTGGTTTTTGGTTGTTAGTTCAAAAGCCAATACCCCAATTTCACCAAAGGGCGCTTCCTATTAATTCAGGGCGCCCTTTTTTCGTACCCTCTTACTCTTAATCTTACTCTTCTTCTTAATCCTTTTCCCAGCAGAGTAAGAGTAAGACTGCTATGGTCCCGCAATAGCGGGATTGGCAAAAATGAAAGAGCG
>CAXBMX010000060.1:0-18907 GCA_963977055.1 uncultured Verrucomicrobiales bacterium | reverse complement strand
CCGGCCAAATCCGTGGCTGCGAAAATGCAGCGATCTTGATTGGCGAGAGTTTGTAGGATGCTTTCAAGTTGTTTGGTCGGGCGCACTCACAAAGTCTACAGAAGATTGCGAATATTGCAATGTTTTGTAGACTGTATCTGCAACATTTGACTCTCTTTGACATTACCTTCAGAGGATCATGCCGATGTCCGGAACGAGATGGAGGGAGAAAGGGATCAGGAGAAAGGGATCAGGAGAAAGGGGTCAAGAAAGGGTATGGACCGGAGAAAGGGGTCAGGCGATAAAATAACACTATTGACCCCTCCCAACCAATTCCTCATCCTCCCTCATGCCCAGACAAGTCCGAATCGAAGTTCCCGGTGCCTTTTACCACGTCATGGCACGCGGCAACCGCCTCCAGCCTATCTTTACCTCCCCCAAAGGTGCGGATCAGGAGCTTTTTCTCAAGACCCTCGGCGAAGCCTGTGAGCGCACCGGCTTTTATTGGCATTATTGAGGTCGCCTTTTCGTGGTGGAGCGAAACGGGAAAATCTGGTCGTTACTGACTGATAGAAATTTGCTTTTTTAAGGGTTTTTATCGGGGCGGCGGTCCTGCGGGGATTGAGGGGGTCCAAGATTGCAGAGCCACCCACCACGCCCGGAAAAACATAGCGCTCCGCGGCGACTAGGCCGTACTCACACTGATTCTTTACGATGGGCCGTTTCCTTGATCCACCGGATGAGGTCGCGACAGGGTGGTATCATTCTGCCACGCTGACGAAGCAGTCTGAAGTCCCAGGCTGCAAACCTGTCGGAAAGAGGAATCAAGGCGATTCCTGGAGGCGGCGTCTCCTCAAGATAGTCTGGTAGGAGGCTGACACCGCCTTCGCCAACGACCCGGGCAAACGTTTCCGTGACGGTGTCCGACGGCGCCAGCCAGCGGGGTCGGAATCCCGCCTCACGGCAGAGTTTGATGACCCATAGTTTTCGTCCTGGCACGGCCGATTCTGCGGGGACGATGAACTTCTCTTTGGACAACTCAGACAGCTGGACGGTCTCGCGGCCGGCGAGAGAATGAGTTGATGGGAGTACGGCTAGCACACCGATTCGAGCGATTTGCTGGTGGTAGAATTCCTCACCAAGGGCAG
The DNA here is from genome assembly GCA_963977055.1 of uncultured Verrucomicrobiales bacterium. Taxonomy (GTDB): domain Bacteria; phylum Verrucomicrobiota; class Verrucomicrobiia; order Verrucomicrobiales; family DEV007; genus Arctic95D-9. The sequence continues at coordinate 17,780 of CAXBMX010000060.1, read as the reverse complement.
CTCCTTCCTGGCCGATCAATGCGAGATCGAGATCACCAGCGCGGAGCGCTTGAAGCTGTTCGTCGGGTGTCTGGTCGAACATCCAAAGCTTGATCTCTGGATAGGATTCCTGAAATCGACCAAGCACAGGCGTCAAATAGCGAGCGGCAGCCAGACCGAGGTAACCAATGCGTAACTGAGACTGCCGCCCGTGAGCGTGCGCTGTGATTTCCGCCCAAGCCTGATCGCAATCCTTGATGACTGGCACCATCCTTTCGCGAATCCGATAGGCCAAGTCGGTGGGACGCACTCCCCAGGAACCTCGCTCAAAGAGCGGTGCCCCCAATTCTTGCTCAAACGATTGCAACCGCCTCGTCAGGGTTGGCTGCGAAATACCAATCCGCGTGGCGGCTCGGTTGATGCTGCCTTCTTCCATCACCACGAGAACGGTACGAATGCGATCCAACATAGACCGAGGTTATACGGTATTTGCATAGCCCTGTCAACGTCTGGGTATTAGCCGGCGGGCATGTTGGGAACGACCCTCAAATCGTTGACACGAAAACCACACCCAGAAGCCAATCATACACCAACCTATCATGAACACACTCGATGCCATCTACCAACGCCGCTCGGTGAAACAATTCGATCCCGAACACCGGCTCACCCCAGACGAGGAAAGGACACTGCTTGAAGCTGCAATCCAATCGCCAACGAGCTACAACGCCCAACATTGGAGGTTCGTCGTTGTGCGTGACGCCGAGCTGCGCCGGACGATCAGAAAAGACTTCGGCAACGACCAGGCACAGATGACGGACGCATCCCTGTTAGTTATTCTAACCGCTGATACCAAGGCCTGGCAGAAACAACCCGAACGTTATTGGCGGAATGCACCGAAGGAGGTCGCCAAAACGCTCGTTAGTTGGATGGGGCCGTTCCATGAAGGGCGCGAGTGGCTGCAGCGAGATGAGGCACAACGTTCCATCGGCATGGCGCTTCAGACGATGATGCTCGCCGCCAAAGCCATCGGCTATGACACGTGTCCCATGATCGGTTACGACCTCGACGAGGTGGCCAAGCTGATTCACCTGCCGACCGACCACATAATGGGGCCGATGCTGGCCATCGGCAGGGGCACGAAAGCACCGTGGCCGAAGGCGGGCCAGCTTGCCCTCAATGAAGTGATCTTCGAAAACCGATTTGGCAAATAGCCAAGGCACTGAGGCAAATTAACCTAGACCAATCGTCCTAGCATGAACAAAACAAAAGCAAAATAGAAACAAACAAATACCATGAAAGTAACCCAACAGAGCAACCCCATGACCGACCACAACAACCGCGTCGAGCAGATGCTGGACGACAAATCCTTCCACATCGAGTTTCACGGCTACCTCTCCAACCACGCCAAGCACGCTGTCATCGCCTTAGACGGGCTAGGCGCGAACGCCGAAGACATCGCGGAGTACGTCGACGACTACGCGAGAACCACCTACGGCTTCGGTCTGGAGCCTCCGAAGCCATCGGACATCGAAATCACGGAAGCGAACTGGAGGGACTTCCTCGGCAAGCACGAACAGTTCGATTCTCTCTACCGCTTTTTCGCGGGACGCGTCGAAGACCTTGGCCTCGAGCAGACCCTCGAGGTCTACGTGCCAGAGCTTCTTCCGGGATGCGTGGGGGCACTCCTCCACGGAACAATTCACCTCGGCTGGGCGTTGGACGCGGGACACAAAGGGATGACCATCGAGGGCCTTGCGTACCTCGCATTCTCCTACGTGTCGTGCAATCCGGATCGGGCTCTCTCCGAAACAAGGACGCCGTCCGTTGACCGCACGCCTCTGGACTCGTTGAAGCGCATCGCTGCCGAGTGGGACCGCGACAGACAAGTTCTCTCGACTTGGGTCGATGACGCGATCAACAGCCCAAAGCGCAGCGTCGCGGCAGGTTTCCAACCCGTGCTCGAGCACACCGGAGCGCAGCTACTCATCGCTCGCGTGCTCGCGGAAGGGCACCCGCTCATCCAATCCACACCCAGCTGGTTAGAGAGCCCAGATCCCGAGGAAATTTGGGAGCAGCTCTACTACGCAATCTTGCTCCTGTACCTGAGCAACCCCGGCGACTTCGTGCTTCTCCACTTGGTCACGTCGCTGCACGCCGTCGAACAGATAGCTCGGCAGCTACCGCGCGATGAGCAGTCGCAGGCCATCAAGTGCTACTGGACGGCAATGCTCGGAGTCCTGTTCGCACTGAAGGCTGTCCCCACGGAGGCCGGCATCGTCGCACTGCACGCGCGCTACGCGGAGTCGCTTGATGCTCCGGAGGATACGAGTGTGACCGAGAACTGGATGCACACCACGGAGCGTGCACTTCAGGATCGAGAAGAGCACAACGCCAAGCTGGTTTACGTGCTTCGGAAGCTGTGGGTGCGGTTCGGATACCGGTCTGTTTACCGGGTGGCAGCCGGACATTTCACGGAAACGCCCGTGATCGCACCCGACCCCGTTCAATCCACCGGAAACGGAGAAGCCACGTCATGAACATCGACCACATCGTCCTTTGGGTAGACAACCAGCAGCGTTCTCTCGACTTCTTCGTGGATCTTCTCGGCATGGACCCTGTCCGGTCTGACGAGTTGGTCAAAAAGTGTCAGACACTGACACCAAAACAAAAGCAAAATAGAAACAAACAAATACCATGAAAGTAACCAACAAAACTATTCTCATCACTGGAGCCAACCGTGGCATCGGCAAAACGATCCTCGAAAGCGTGCTGGCTCACGGCGCGGCCAAGGTCTATGCCGCCGTCCGCGACGTTTCGACCGTCCTACCGCTGGTCGAAGCCTACGGGGATAAAGTCGTTCCGGTAGCGATTGACCTCTCCCAACCGGAGACAATTGCGGCTGCCGCTCAAACCGCACACGATGTCGACATCGTCATCAACAATGCCGGCGTACTTAAAACCGCAGGAGCGCTCGATGCTCACTCCATTGAATCCCTGGAATTCGAATTCGACGTGAATGTCTTTGGTTTCCTCCGCGTCGCCCGTGCGTTTGCTCCGGTTCTTAAGGCCAATGGCGGCGGTGCACTCGTACAGCTGAACTCCGTGGTTTCCATTAAGAGCTTCGCTAACTATGCGACTTACTCCGCATCGAAGGCAGCTTCATACTCACTCACGCAATCCCTCCGTGATTCGTTGAGCGAGCAAGGTACTCACGTCCTCAGCGTCCACCCGGGCCCAATCGCAACGGATATGGGTGAAGCCTCAGGACTGATCGAAATCGCCGAGCCAGCAAGCGTTGTCTCAGAAGCGTTGATCGAAGGTCTTGAGAATGAAACCTTCCACGTCTTCCCCGACACCATGGCCAAGCAATTTGAAGGTGCCTACAAGGGCTTTGCCGAAGCGATTGTCGAACCGCAAATGGCCGAAGCGTAAACACTGACTGAGCAAAATAAGAATCCGGCGAATCCAGGTCCGATCCCTTGATCCGCCAGCTTAAGAAACAACCACGAGGCTTAATGCTCACCGGTAAAGGCTGCTTTGCTCGCACGCAGCGCTACACAGTCGCATTTCAATCTCCTTTTTAATTCACCTTATTCTAACATTCCTATAATAACATCATGAAAACTATTCTACATCTAGATTCCAGTGGCCGCAGTGAGGCCTCTCTCTCTCGCCAAGTTTCCCGTAAGCAAGTCGAAGCACTTGCCGCTTCAACCCAAGCCGAAGTCGTTTACCGCGATCTCTCTTCCGGCCTCGATTTCATCAATGAAACGATGATCGCGGGCTACTTCATTCCGGAAGCCGATCGCACTGAAGCTCAACGAGAAGCACTTAGGCTTTCCGACGAACTGGTCGCCGAACTTCAAGCCGCAGAAGCGGTGGTCTTGGGCTTGCCTATCTATAACTTCTCAGTGCCGGCGTCGGTCAAGGCTTGGGCTGACTTGGTAGCCCGTTATGGCGTCACTTTCGAACACGCTGAAAATGGTCCCGTAGGCCTACTAAAGGACCGTCCCTTCCATGTCTTCGTCGCCTATGGAGGCACCGAAATCGGCAGCGAACGCGACCACGCCACACCTTGGCTGAAAACCTTTCTCGCCTTTATAGGCATCAAAGATGTGCGCTTTGACCCAGCCGTGGCTGAGAGCTAAACATAGCAACTCAAACATTGGAGTTGATAGGGAATCGCTTTTTCAGGGGCTGGCTCGAATGGCACGTGCTCAGAAAGCGGTTAATCGACATGTTTCAAGTCTTGGTATGAACCGGGCAGTGGAAAAAAACCATCACGCCGGGTCCTGAGGGAATAGTGAGAATTTTTCATCACGGGCGCGCCAAGCGTGTGTCAGCCGGCCCATGACGGCGGTAACCCTTTCCCCTTCCAGTTTTGTTCCGACTTAGTCAGGTGGATTGCCAGCTTCCCTTAAAAAATCTACAGGGACAGATTATTCATCGAAAATCTGCTCTGGGGTGTGGGAAGCTTTTTGCTTTCTCAAAAGATGTCGATTGACCCCTTTTTCGTTATTTAGCCTTTTGGTTCACTGGAAATTTTTTGTGTTGGCCAGCAGAGAGAAAAGTCGGGCGGTCAAAATCGTCGGTAAGTCGCAGGTCTTTTCCAGATGTAAGTTTTTGCATCATTGATAGAAAATTGCTTTTTCAAGGCCAAAATCCAAGCCGCTTGCGGCCCATATTTTCCTGCGACCCCGAACGGCACTCTGAATCCATCGCCACAAAAAAACCCGGTCTGGAAAATCCAGCCGGGCTCCTTACAAATCGATCGCAATCGACTAGCTTAGTTAAGCGATGTTTACACCGTGGAAATCGTGCCAGTCCTCAAGGTTGTTGAGGTTGATCGCGTCCTTGATGTCAGCACCGGGAAGACCAACCGTTCCGAGGATACCGTCGCGAGTGGCGTCGTCGTGGTTGTAGCCTTCGCAAGCGGTGTTGAAACCGGCTGCCCCGTCGAGGCTGCCTGCATTGCTTTTTACCCATGCCTCGAACTGAACGTAGGTTGGCTTGTTTTCTTTGATGTAAGCAAGCGTTGCGTCTTTGTCGAGACCGAGAGCGTCGAGCATCATCTGATCGTATCCGCCACCGCAGGCAGGATAGTCAGTGTGAAGCTTACCAACAGCGTCGAGAGAAACTTTTTGCCAGAAACGTGGCATGTGAAGAACGCCGAGAGGCCCTTTAGTTCCAGATGAAATAGTAGGAATAATCATATATTTAGTTTTGTTGTTTTTGTTTTTGTTTTTCTAATGAGAGTTAGGAGACTGTCGAAAAAGCATGGAATGAAAAACTGCGAGCCATTTTGTCTGCTGGCAAGGCGCGATGAACGAAGGTAGCGAGTACCTGAGCGAAGCGCAACGAAGCCAGCAGGCAAAATGGCCGCAGCCCTCGCGAATGCGGGGGTCGGTCGAAAAGCACGACCGGCGAAGCCGCAGACATCCAACCAAAAAAAACATCAGATTTTTCGTTCAAGGGTTTTTCAACAGTCTCTTAGGAAAGGGCACGGCCCTTGAAAGTGAGTTCAGCGACACCGGATTTGTCGAGCTCGCCGAGGCCCATTTCGACCATCTTCTTATACTGAGCGATGGTGGTGTCGTTTAGCGGAGCTTTTACTCCTGCGGAGGTGGCCATGTCGGCAGCAATGCCGGAATCCTTCGCGGCATGCTCGGCGGAGAACCAGCATTCGTGATCGCGATCGCGCATGTCTTCGGCATCGGTCTCGAGCACCCGGCTGTTGGCTCCAGTCTGAGAAAACACATCGCACAGCATGTCGACATCGTGGCCGAGAGCAGCTCCGATTCCGAGACCTTCAGCCAGGCCGGCGGTGTTGATATTCATCACCATATTCACGAGAGCTTTCACCTCAGCGGCTTTACCGGTCCCACCGGTGATGAATTTCAAATTGAGGCTCAGTTCATCAAGGACGTCTTTCTGCTCGTTGAACACGGACTCATCTCCGGCGAGCATGAGGAACAGCTTGCCTTCCCTTGCGTGGCTGATGCTGGATGCCATACTGGCTTCGAGAGACTTGGCACCAACACCATTGGCAGCAACTTCGACCTCGCGGTGAATTCCCGGAGACAGAGTGGCGCAGTTGATGAAAGTTTTGCCCTCAGCACCAGCGAGCAGGTTGTCAGCGGTGAAAATGGCGCGCATCGCGTCGTCATTGGTCACCACGGTGATGATCGTATCTGAGGCAGCCGTAACTTCGGCGAGAGTGGCAGCGTTTGTTGCTCCGATTTCCGTCGCAAGCTCCGCAGCTGCAGCTGTGTTGATGTCGTAAACAGCGCTGACATTCCAGTCCTTATCCTTCAGGTGACGGGCCATATTGGCTCCCATTTTTCCAACTCCAACAAATCCGATTCTTTTGCTCATATCTTTTAAATTTTTTGTTCAATCACTATGTATTACATTTTGTTCAGGTGCTTTTTCCTTGTGGTAAATTCGAATCTCCTCGTATCAATTTGCGGGAGATTCACCGAATCGATCACAGGTGTTAATCAGTCACTGCCTGCTTGATGACGAAATCGACCAACTCCCGGCTATTAAAATAGCCGGGCCAATAACTATGCCCCTGATCTTTGATTCGTACCAGGGTGATGAGATCTCCCGCCTGGTTTTGCCGATAGATGTGTTCGAGACGACCGGAGTTTTCTGCGAGCGGAACGACCGTATCTTCTTCGCCGTGGATAATGAAAACCGGTATTTTATGCTTCGCCAGTATAGAAGCTTTTTCGATAGGGTTCACTTCGGGCAATCTCGCCTCCAGCTCCTCAGCCGTCATTTGATAGGCCGACGCGGCCCGTTTCAAGCCGGGGTAGGTCGATACATCGTAGACGGGATAGATCCCTGCGATCGCGGTGACGAGCTCTGGATTTTTTACCGCCCAGCTACTTACCCAAAGCCCTCCACGGCTTCTCCCCAGTAGGATCGGCTTTTTGGCAAAACCGAGTTCCTGCATTTTCGCGTATAGATCGTCGAATACAGGCAGTACCACAGGGCTTCCGTAAGCTTCACCGACATCGACTCCAGCGACGGCGATACCGGCTTTCAAAAACTGCTGATGCATCCAGCTCTCGGCACGGTCGGGAGAGCCGGGGAGAGTGGGGCCATAAAAAATCCACGGCTTGCCTGGAGCGGGATTCTCCGGGTTCATCACAAATGCTGGATGCCCCTTAATTTCGAAGCTTTGTGAATTGAACAGCGACTGCTTCCTTGGAGGTAGAGCATCTCTTTGAGCGGAACTATTTCTTCGACCTCGAGCCATTACTTCTCTTTGGGCTTCGGCCTCTTCTTCTGACATCGAAGAAAGGGCCAGGTCTTTAAATTCGGCGAGTTGATCATCCCAAATCTTGACTAGCTCAATCACCTTTTCCGGTTCTTCTCCCGAAAGGTCAACGGCCTCAGCGCGATTGGCGCGAAGATCATAGAGATCCCATTTACGTCCGTTGGCAGCTACCGCTTTCCAGCCGTCTTTCATGATCGCTTTGTGTCCATCGTGAAACCACCAGAGATGGCTTCTCTCGACCATAGAATTCTCAGTAAAAGTGGCGACGAGACTTTTTCCCGGAGAATCAGGGCCATCAGTAGCAAGGTCTTTCGCCCCAGTGATATCGAGGATCGTGGGCACGATATCGATGACGTGCCCTGGAGTGGTTCGCACTTCACCACGGGAAGAAATACCTTCAGGCCAGGAGACTATCATCGGAGTCGATATGCCACCTTCGTGGGTCCATGTTTTGTGGCGGCGAAAGGGAGTGTTACACGCGGTCGACCAACCAGGGCCAAGACAGAGGTAAGTCGCTGCGGAACCTGGCGAGGCGGCCGGATCGTGTCCATCGCCGCGGACCATGATCTCGGCCGAAGCGCCATTGTCTGACAGGAACATGACGAGAGTGTTTTCCCACTGCCCCATTTTTTTGATTTGCTCAAAAACCCGGCCTATCTCAATGTCCATCCGATGGATCATTGCGGCGTGAATCGCCATTTTGTTAGTTTGAAATTCCCTCTGTTGATCGGTTAGTGAATCCCACGGGACCGGTTTGTTGACTTCCCCTGATCCCAGAATTTCGAAAGGTTCGGGGCGGTGGTAGGGAGGGCCGATTTCGCGTTCCACCTCCGAGAGTTCATTCCCCACAGGTAGTCCCAGTTCGCGAATCCTTTCCCATCGTTTTTCTCGAATGACATCCCATCCGACTTGGTAGAGTTCCTGATACTTCGCGATATCCTCCGGCAGCGCATGGAGCGGGAAGTGGGGTGCGGAAAAGGCCAGGTAATGAAAAAAGGGCTGGTCGCTATGTTGTGCACTGTGCTCGTCGAGGACTTCTATTACATGATCGGCGAGCGCTATGGTGCTGTAGTAACCGTCTTCTTTTTTCACTACAGGTAAGGGAACGTCATCCTTCCGGTGTTTACTGGGTGTGAAAAAACGGTCCTGATCTTGCAGGTAGTAAGAGCGATCAAATCCCTCCTCTATAGGCAAGCCATCGATATGCCACTTCCCCGAATGATAAGAGCGATAGCCCGCTGGTTTCAAATACCGAGGCAGAAGCGGAGCCCAGTCGGGTCTTGTTCCCTGGTTGATTGAGACCGCACCAGGGATGCTATCGCGTCGAACTTGCTGCGCATAAAACCCGGTGAGCAATGTGGCACGCGTCGGCCAGCATCGAGCCGTATTATAAAACTGAGTATAGCGAAGTCCATTTTCGGCGATGGAGTCGAGGTTGGGCGTCGCTATTTCACCACCGTAGCAACCTAAATCTGAAAACCCGAGGTCATCCGCCATGATGAGGAGGATGTTGGGTCTGTCTCCTCCAATGGAAAATGGTGCGACAAGACTAAGAAGGAGCCCTATCAGGCTAAGTTTTCGGTAAATCATGCTAAAATATCTTTGATCACATGGGCGTGCTCCACGCCGGTGAGCCGCTGATTCAGTCCGCGGAATTTGAAAGTGAACCGCTCGTGGTCGATTCCTAACAAGTTCAGAATCGTCGCGTTGAGATCGCGAATGTGGACGGGATTCTCGACGATGTTGTAGGCGTATTCATCGGTCGCTCCGTAATCGAATCCAGCTTTCACGCCGCCACCTGCCATCCAGGTGGTGAAACAACGCCCGTGGTGATCACGGCCGGAGCTAGGTGCGCCGAGTTCGCCCTGACTGTAGACGGTGCGTCCAAATTCGCCGCCCCAGATCACGAGCGTATCTTCGAGCATGCCGAGACGTTTTAAGTCGGTGACGAGCGCAGCGGACGCTTGATCGACATCCTGACACTGGCGCGGCAGCTGCGTTTTTATGGAAATGTGCTGATCCCATCCGCGATGGAATAGTTGGGTGAAACGTACGCCGCGCTGGGCCATCCGTCGGGCCATGAGGCAGTTGGCGGCGAAGGAGCCGGGCCGACGGGCTTCCTCACCGTAGAGTTCGAAGGTCGATTCCGGCTCGTCGGAGGTATCGGCCAAGTCAGGCACCGAAGTCTGCATGCGGTAGGCCATTTCGTAGGCCTCGACGCGGGCCAGCGTTTCCGGATCGCCGACAGCCTCAGCCTGATGGCGATTGAGTTCGCCGAGGGTGTCGAGCAGGCGTCGGCGGGCATCGCGGGAAACGCCGGGAGGATTCTGCAGGTAGAGCACCGGGTTGGCGCCGGGACGCAGCATCACTCCCTGGTGACTGGACGGAAGGTAGCCGCTGCCCCACAGGCGTGAGAAAAGCGGCTGGCCGGGATTCTTTCCAGTGCCCTGACTGAGCAGCACCATGTAGGCGGGAAAATTTTCGTTGGAGCGACCGAGACCGTAACTGAGCCAAGCGCCCATCGAGCCATGCCCCATCTGCTGAGAACCGGTGTTGATGTAGGTGACGGCTGGATCGTGGTTAATCGCCTCAGTGTGCATCGAACGGACGATGGTCATTTCGTCGGCGATACCTTGGATGTGCGGCAGCGTGTTGCCGATCCAGGTTCCGTGCTCGCCACAACGCTTTCCGCCCCACATCGACGTGACGACGGGGAGACTTTTCTGACGCGCCGACATGCCAGTGAGCCGCTGTCCTCCGCGAACTGAATCAGGCAGGTCGCTACCGTGATGCTTGTCGAGGAAGTCCTTGTGATCGAATAGATCGACGTGACTCGGACCGCCCGATTGAAACAAGTAGATAACCCGCTTGGCCTTGGGCGCAAAATGGGGCAGGCCGGGCAGACCCTCGCTGGAGCCGCTGGTCATGACGTCGAGGCGCTGGGCGCCATCGGCGGCCGCTAGCGCTTCCTTGCCGAGCAGGCTGCCGAGCGCGATACCACCGAGCCCGGCAGCAGTATTGCCGAATAGCGACCGGCGCGTCATCAGTTGCGCACCTTGCAGATTGAGTTCGTCAGTAAGAGAAGGATTCATACAAAAGTAAATTAAAGGCGTGTCAGGGTCTCGCTGAGGTTGAAGAGCAATGAGCCGATCTGCGTCCACGCGGCGTGTTGGGAAACATCGAGTCCTTTAGCAAGGGGCGACTCCCCGACGGCGACGAGTTGGGCCGCGGCCTGTGGATCGTCGGCGTGCCGTTGGATTTCATCGCTGAGGAATGATGACAAGGCGTTCAGTTCGGCTGCCTTTGCTGGTCGACTGGTGATTCTTTCAAAGGCAATTTTGAGCCGCTCGAGATCGTCAGCGTCCGGGGTGTCACGCAGCAGTCTTTCGGCGAACACGCGCGCGGCTTCAGCGAACTGGGGATCGTTGAGGGTGACCAGCGACTGCAATGGAGTGTTGGTGACGCCGCGCTGCATGATGCACATCTCGCGGTTCGGCGCGTCGAAGGCGGACATGGCCGGGTGAGGGCTGGTGCGCTTGACGATGGTGTAGAGGCTCCGTCGGTAGAGCTTTTCACCGTGATCCTGGACAAAGACCTGCTTGGTGGCCGGCGAACTGCCGAAGTGGCTGATTTCCTTCCACAAACCAGCCGGCTGATAAGGCTCGACGCTGGGACCGCCGATGCGTGGAACCAACAGGCCGCTGGTCGCCAGTGTCTGGTCACGGATGAATTCGGCGGCCAGTCGAAAGCGCGGACCGCGACCAAGCAGGCGGTTCTTCGGATCGAACTCACGTTGCTCTGCACTAGCGGAAGAATCCTGGCGATAGGTGGCGCTGCTGACCAGTTTGCGGATCAGTTCCTTCTGGTTCCAGCCACTGGCGACGAATTCTGTCGCCAGCCAGTCGATCAGTTGCGGATGACTCGGCCATTCTCCCTGTGAACCAAAGTCCGCCGAGGTGGCGACGATGCCAGTGCCGAACAACACTGCCCAGAGGCGATTGACGGCAACTCGCGCAGTCAACGGGTGCTCGGGTCGCACCAGCCATTCGGCGAGATCGAGGCGGGTGGCATTTCCCGAAACGGACAAGGGCGGAAGCACTTGGGGAGTGTTCGACGAGACCAGTTCCATCGGCGCATCGTACTGACCACGGTTGAGGACATGGGTTTGTCGCGGCTCGGGCGCAACATCCATTACCATCGTTGGATGTGGCTCTGTCAGGACGCTTAGGCGTTCCTTGAGATTGGCGATACGGATGCGCAGCGGATTGAGATTTTCGGCATCGCTACGGAATTCCGACAACACCAGGTCACGTTCGGGCGCCGTCCATTGGGAATCGTGCTTGGCCAGCGCTGCAGCGACAGGGGCGGCGAATGTGCTATCGGGATCATTGCCGCTGAATGCCTCTATTTTCCAATGGTTGGGCAGCGACTTTGAAAGCCCGTAGAAAAGCATGACGCTGAGATACGGCGACTGCTCGGGGTCGACCGGTTGGTCAAAAGTAATGCTGAGGTGCGCCTCGCTCTCGGCATCCGTCGGCTGCCACCAGTGTAGATTGCGTTCGTCGATGACACCCTCGGGATCGGAGCCTGCGGCGTGAGAACTGGCGGTCGCCTGCTCGAGCGTGAGTTGGCGGTGAATGTCGACCTGCTTGGCGGGCTGTTCGCCAGCCGAGACCAACACGGCAGTCACTTTCGGAACACCGTCATTATGTGGGGTGAGGCGCTGCGGTTTTTCGCCCGAAGGGAAAAAGCTCACCCGGATGCCGGTGATCGGTTTGCCGGCGGGGAGACGAAAGGCGTGACTGAAAGCGTTCAAGCCGGCCGAAGGTTTGGCGAGAAAAACCGATCCGTCGTCGCGCAGCTCATACGGTCCGGGACGATTAGGCGATGAGACGTCGAGCATTTCCACTGTGTGCAGGGCGAAATTCCCCCCACGCCCTGACTCGAGTTGTTGCTGGGCGGCGAGCCATTCGGCAAAACCGGCATCGGTCGTGGCCAGTTCATTTTTTAATCGCGACAGTTCCGCGCGCAATTCTTTGAGTTCGTCGTCGGGGATCACCGAGTGAGCATTGATTTTCGGGCCCGCATTGATGCCGGCATTGCCGTCGCTGCCCTTGTCGCTGAGCTCGTTGAAAAACGAAAAGAACTGGTAGTAGTCCTTCTGGGGGATCGGATCGAACTTGTGATCGTGGCACTGAGCGCAGGCCATGGTCAGGCCGAGAAACACCTCGCTGGTGGTCTTGACCCGATCGACGGCGTAGTTGGTGAGGTTTTCCTCGGGAATCGTGCCGCCCTCATGAGTGATCATATGATTGCGATTGAATCCGGTGGCAACGCGCTGGGCCTCGGAGGCGTTGGGCATCAGGTCACCGGCCAGCTGCTGAACGACAAACTGGTCGAAGGGCAGGTTGTCATTGTAGGCTTGGATCACCCAGTCGCGCCACAACCACATGTGACGACCGCCATCGATGGAAAATCCGTTGGTGTCGGCGTAACGCGATTGATCCATCCACGGCACCGCCATGCGCTCGCCGAAGTGCGGCGATGCCAGGAGACGACCAATCGCGTCCTGCCACGCATCTTCGCCATGCTTCGCATAGTCAGCGACAAATGCCCGCACGTCCTCGGCGGTTGGCGGCAATCCAGTGAGATCGAAAGTCAGTCGCCGGATCAGAGTTCGCGGTTCAGCCTCCGGCGAGGGTTTCACCCCTTCTTCCTCCAATCGGGCGAGGATAAAGGCATCAATCTCATTCTGCCCGGTTTCGAACTCCGGAACGGCAGGTCGAACCGGCGTATCGTAGGCCCAATGCCCTTCATACTCCGCACCTTCTTCGATCCAGCGCTTGATGAGCTGCTTCTGTTCTTCTGTTAGAACCAAATGTGACTCCGGCGGAGGCATCAGTTCGTCATCATCATCGGATATAATCCTCCACCAGGCTTCGCTCGCCTTCAGATCGCCCGGAGTGATCGCAACCGTTCCCTTCAGATCTTCCGTAGCACCGGCGAGAGAATCGAGGCGCAGGTCGGCACGGCGACCATGCTCGTCAGGTCCATGGCAGTGAAAACAGGTCTCCGAAAGGATGGGGCGAATATCTCGATTGAATTTGATGGGCCGATCCGTCTTCTTCGGAATCGGAACGGAAGCCTCCGTCAGTCCCGGGTGCTTCAAGGAGCCAGTGGAGTTGATAACTTTCCAGGGATCACGCACGGGAGCTTCATCACCGGTCGCCGCCATATCGGAGGGCGCTGGAATCTCCGTCGAATCTCCGGAGGCCGCAACCTTCTCTCCTACCGCATTCGCAGTTCCCGAGTCCTCCCTCATTTGAGAAATGACGATGACCGAGATAAGGACCATCGCAGCCACTTGAACTACAACCTTTTTCCACGACATCCGTCCTCGCTTAGCGGACGAACTCTCCGCCGCCGGAAACGAAGTAGACTCCGGCACGCGCAAGGAATCCCCGGCAGCCGTCAGCCAGGTATCCATTTCGCAGTGATCCAAATAGTGATCAAGCGCCTCGGGAGACTCCCGAAGAAGCGCGGTCAGTTCCGCCCTTCCCTCAGTATCGAGTTCACCCGAATTGAGTTTTACGAGTAACTCGTCGATTCGTTGTGTATCCTTCATTCCAGTTCTTAAATTTGATGAAAACCCTCTCCCTCGAGGTCCCGATGGGAATCCCGCCGCACGCAGTCGATCAAACTCTGCCGCGCCCGATGCAGCAACTGGGCTATCGCGTTCGGTTTCCGATCGTTTCTTTCTCCCAACGTTTCGAGTGAATCACCTTCCAGATAAAATCCCTCCACCACGACACGCTGACGCTCCGGCAGTTTCTCCATACATCGCTGCAGGGCTCTTCGTTTCCGAACCTCTTCCCGCTCTCGCTCGATATGGCGAGCTTCTACGATCTGCTCCAGGTCCGTATCCAACAAAGGAACCGTCAGCCGCTTACTCGCCTTCCGGGAATCGTTGCGATAATGATTCGCTGCAATCGACCGCATCCAGGCCACCAAATTGGTTCCCTCCTCGAACGATGACCTTTTTTCCCAGGCCGTAAGATTGGTGAGCTGAAGTAGGTCACGGGAGTCCGCCAGATTCCCCGTAAGTCGTACCAGGTATCCGAGTACAGGAACCTGGGCACGGCCTAGCTCCTCTTCAAAATTGGATTCAGATTCTTGTCGCAAAGCAGTCACTCCACAAAGGTATGTTACTGGATTACGATACTTTACGGTCTTTTGCGCATTTTTTGCGTCGATTCGCTGACGATGACCGCCCCGCTCCCCTTGCCTTTCGCAGAAGGCGTGGCCACACGCGCGCCGGGGGCTGCCTCCCTGTTACCCGATTTGCGCTGCAAGCGTTCCCTTGCTGTGGCTGAACTCTTCGACGGGCACACCAGCCGATTGCATCAGCGTCTGCCAAAAGTTCGCCAGCGGCGTGTCTTCCTCCGGAAGGATGATGTGTTCGCCCTTGCGTAGCTTGTCGGCGCCTCCTCCGGGGAAGACTGCAGGCACGTTCTTGAGTGTGTTACCCGTGCGAATGTTAGTGCCGAAGCAGGCGACGCAGTGATCGAAGAGGCGGCTGCCGTCGCTGTCCTTCGCTTCCTTGAGCCGGTCGAGGAAGTAACTATAAATCCCGGTGAGCTTCTTGTCTCGCTCGCGTGAGGCCAGGGTGCGAGGTTCGTGCCATTCAGGTCAGGCGACAAATTACAAAATTGCATCACTCGGGAAAAAGGGAAAGTGAGAGGGTAAGCGGGTCGTATAAAATTTGTTTTTTATCCCCTGACCCCTGACCCCTGACCTGCCACCTTTCCCCGGTTCTCTCCGATTACCCCGCGCCATGAAATGGTAACAAGCATTTTCAAACTCAATTCTCGGCGCTCTCGGCATGGAATGGTGATAGATAAGAAAATGGTATTAGTCAAGAAATGCTGGCTGACCCCTAAAATGTTTTGCTGAGCGGGCTCGACTGCAACCGGGAGCGCGAGTTCGGATTAAAGGGGTGACCAGTAGTCAGGTGACCTATTTTCCCTTTATTGAAAAGTCGGAGGTGGAGTTTCTCGGACAAGGGACGCTGCCGAAGCCGCGGGACATTCCCTCCAGCCAACTATTTGATGTCGATCTCGATTCTGAATGGATCGAAATGGAGGGAATCGTGGTAGGCCGGGAGGGTGATGCTGATAAGGGGGCCACTCTCGTGGTTGAGGTGGATGGGAATGCCTTCAAGGCTGTGGTTTTTCCACAGGGGGACGTGGACGAGCGTGTCGCGGACCTGGTGCAGCGTCGAGTCAAGTTTAACGCGGTTTTGGCGACGGTGCTGAATGCGGAAAACCAGATGACGGGACGCTATTTTTTAATCCCATCGTTTGATCATATCGTTCCTTTCAATAAAAAGGCCCTGAAGATAGCCGTTCCAGAGGAGCCTATTGAAGCGTTGCTAACCAGAAATCACGGGATCAAATCTGCGGTTGGAATTCGCGGGGTCGTCACCCAGTCTCGCGGGAACGGCTTTTATCTGCGTGATTCAACCGGCAGTGCCTTTGTTCAGGCGCTAGAAGGCCGACAGTATCCGCCCGGGAGCGAAGTGAAGGTTGCGGGATACGCCACCGTGGCGCCGTTCCGACCAGAATTCAGGGCCTACCACACCGAGTTGTTGGGCGAGGGAGAGTTGCCGAAGCCAATCCCTTATGAGCCTGCGCAGGGCTTCAGGGTCGATCTTCACGGGGAGCGGGTATCGCTCGATGCTGCCTTTCTCTCTCGTAAGGATTTACGGGAAGAGACGATTCTTTATTGCCGCGCTGGAGAGAGCATCTTCGAAGCTCGATTGCCGGGTCCAGATCTCTATGCCAGAAACTTAACCGTTGGAGACATGTTGCGGTTAACCGGGATCTACGAAGTAGGAACCAGCTATCCCATACCAAGGTTAGGCATGGTTGATGGCTTTCGAGTCCATCTGTCCAGTGACGCGGGTATTGTGGTATTGCGACAGGCTCCCTGGTGGACCTTGGAGAGATTGCTGGCGGCGCTGGGAGTCGTTCTAGTGATTCTGTTAGGTGTGTTTATCTGGAGCTGGTTGTTGCAAAAGCGTGTCGCTGCTCAAGCTGGGATCATCGTGGAACAGACCGAGGAAGGGATCGTGAAGGATGAGCGGGAACGCATCGCGCGTGATTTGCACGACACGGTGGAACAGGAGCTGACAGGGGTATCAATGCAGTTGGGTAATCTGTCATCGGCCCTCGATGAGGAGGACGAGGTGGCGAAGAGACGTCTGTCGTTGGCTCGCAATATGTTGAAGCATTGCCGCGAGGAAACCCGAGCTTCGATTAGTGATTTGCGGGACCCCAGGCTCGTGGATCGAAGTTTGTCTGAAGCGATGAAGGAGTCGCTGACCGGAATGTTAGAGAAGGGGTCAATCGAATTTGATTTTGAGCAATGGGGAGGCGCTCGGACCCTTCGGGCGACGACGGAGCAGCACCTGTTAAGAATGGGGCGTGAAGCGGTGATTAATGCGGTGAAACACGCGGAGGCCACTCGTGTCGAGGTGAGGTTGGGCTACGAAGACGACGGAGTGACACTGGAGGTCTCTGATGACGGGCACGGATTCGATGCGACCCAGAGTCCGCCGATGGGGCACTTTGGCTTGATCGGAATGCGCGAGCGGGCCAACAAGATACACGCGAAGATTTCTATCGATAGTAGCCCTGACGCTGGCACAAAGGTGCAAGTGATATTGCCGTGGGATTCTCCGGTTGCTCTCCCAAATTCTCAATCATGATATCTGACCCTGCTGTTCGAATTCTCATCGTCGATGATCACGCCATGGTGCGGCTGGCGCTGTCTGAGGCGATTGATCAACACGATGGCCTGGAACTGGTCGGTGAAGCGGAGAATAGCGCCAAGGCGATTGAGTTGTATCGCGAGTTGCAGCCCGATGTGGTGACAATGGACTATCAGCTTCCCGGCATGAATGGGGATGAAGTGATCGCTGCTATTCGAGAGGAATTTCCCGAAGCGCGCATCGTGTTGCTGTCCATCTACGACACGGAAGAAAGTCTCTGGCGTGCCGTGGAAGCGGGTGCCCTCGGTTTTGTATCGAAGGCGGTGGAGATCAACGAAATGATCGCGGCGATTCGTGAAGTGGCGCGAGGTGTGCCCTTTTACTCGGAAGGATTGGAGGAGAAGTTGGAGAAGCGACGAACTCGTGATTCGCTTTCTCCCCGAGAGCTCGATGTGGTGCGGCTACTGGTGAAGGGCTGCAGCAATAAAGAGATCGAAGTCACGCTGGAGCTGTCCCAATCAACGGTGAAGCATCACTTGGCCAATGCTTTCACCAAGTTAGGCGTGCAGGATCGCACACAGGCCTCCACGGTCGCCGTGAAGCGTGGGATTGTGGATTTGGGGTGAGTGTTGAGTAAGCTTTGTTGCCCGAGTGGAATGGCATGGATTTAAGCGGGCCTATTGTGGGAGAGACAATATGGCTGGACTTCCGTGTCGCCCCAGCCTTGTCAGTTAAATTAGG
>CAXBMX010000059.1:0-20602 GCA_963977055.1 uncultured Verrucomicrobiales bacterium | reverse complement strand
TAGCCTCAGGAGTAGCCTCAGGAGTAGCCTCAGGAGTAGCCTCAGGAGTAGCCTCGGCCGCAGGAGCCGTATCGTTTTTCGCTCCGGTCACGCTCAGCTGATTTCCCATGAAAGACTTGCCGTGCAGGAACTCAGCTGCTTTCTGAGCTTCTTCGGTCGATGCGAGTTCAACGCGAATTTCACAGGTATCGACACCCTCTGCCACTTCGATCGAATCGCGAGACTGGATCGATCCAATCGCGGAAAATAGATCAGTGACGTCTTCCTCTGTCGCACTTGAATTGAGTTTACTCACGCAAAGTGAAGGACTGGAAACCTGCTCAATTTCGACTGGCTTCACCTGACGAGTTGGCTTTTCGATTCGGTCGCCAACACGTCCACGACCTCCTTCTCGACCTCCACCACTTCTTGAGTCACGACCACCGCCACTTCTTGAGTCACGACCTCCTCCGCCTCTTGAGTCACGACGATCTCCACCTCTCGAATCGCGACGCCCGCTGTCGCCAGAACTTCCTTCACGACGACCTTCCGGACGATCTGAACGCTCACGACGGCGATCTCCGCCTCCCTCGCTTCGCTTCTCAGATTTTGCTCCGGTCACCAGCATCTGGCGTCCGTTGAAATCAGTATTGTTCAGTTTCGAAACGGCAGCCTTCGCTTCTTCAAGCGTTGCCATTTCAACAAATCCAAATCCCTTTGATTTATCTGAGCGTGGTTGCATCACCACCGCTGCGTCAACCACAGTCCCCAATTGAGCAAAGTGAGCTTTCAGAGCTTCATTATCGATATCGTAATTCAGATTTCCTACGTATAGACGTGGTGTCGTTGGCTCCACCGTTAGAGAAGCACGACGTTCGCCGGATTTGCCGTCCCGTCTTCCAGATGATGATTTTCCTTTCGCCTTCGATTTGAAGGGGTCAACCGCTCCAAAAGTAATGGCCTTGATGAATTTCTGCCAGCCGGTCGGCTTTGGCTCAGGGCGACGACTGCGGCTATTTCCACTGCGATTGCGATTTTCGCCGCTTCTGTCGCGGTTCCCTCCGCCACTGCGCTTACGCGAAGACTCGCCAGATCGGTTCCTATTGTTTCCGGAAGATGATTGTTCCATGAATTAGATTTCTGTTCGTATTTCTCCGATCCTTAATGCACGCAGAGGGCCTATGCCTCTCGTCACGGACGTCAGCTACCCCTCTTAACAGAGCGGCTTTCACGAGCGAATTACCGCCCGTCGGAATCGGGGCCATCCTAGTGCAGCCCACGTGATGAGCAAGTTTTTTACCCCGACACAGTCGAAGCGCTCTTTTAGGGGAAATCCCTAAAAAGGAATATCATCATTCGATTCCTGCCCATATCCACCAGGAGGCTCTGCCGTGGTGCCAGACGAGGCCCCTTGGTCGCCGACGCCCTGCGCTGAACCGCCGCCAGTGGCTGCGCCACCCGATTTCTCGAGCTTCCAGGCATTCAAATTCACATAATAACGATCGTTATACTCGTTACCACGGATATCAAAACTTACCTTCACCGAGTCGCCGATCTGTACGCCGTCTGTCAGTGCCGTCTTATCCTTGACGCACTCGAACTTAATCGACTGAGGAAATTTGCCGTCCTCAACTTCGACCACAAATTCCCGTTTAGTGAAGCCGCTCGCGAACGATTGCACTTCATTAATGACCTTTACGGTCCCTTCCAACTCGAATCCCTTTGCCATAATCTCTATACGTGTGAGGGATCGTTCGTCTCAAATCAAGAGAAACGAAAGAGGAAATTTCGCCCTCGAAAAAGGATCAGCCCTCGATCAGCTGATCCGGGCTTACCCCGGACGGGCGTCGATCCCGTGACCCACCGTTTATTTCAGTGATCTGGGAGTTCAGAGTGCAGAAGTCGTAGACCCATCCCACCACAAAGAGACCGCCAGTCACGGCATAAAGTAGACCGGTAAACCACTTCCCCATGTACATGCGATGAATCCCGAGGTAGCCGAGAAATGTCAGTAAAATCCAGGCAACGGAGTAATCAACCGGCCCTTCTTTGTAGCGCAGTTCCGCTTTTCGCTCCATCCCGGGGATCAGGAAAAGGTCAACAATCCAGCCCACCAGAAACAATCCGCCCGTCAGAAGCCAAATCGTTCCGCTGATCGGTTTTCCAAAATAGAAACGGTGTGCACCCGTGAACCCGAAGATCCAAAGGACGTAACCGATTGTTTTGCTGTGCGTAGGTTCCATAACAGAATCATCTTCACCGGCCCAGCCAGGAAATCCAATTATAAAACCGGCTCCTTTTTGGAAGGCTTCCCACTAATTTTCACTCAGCCCATCCCTGTGTTCTCAAAAATCCTACTGGAGCCCAATCGCTCCGAACTTCAACAGGGTCAGCACCGCCTTGCCGGCCTCGTCACTCTTATCTAGATCTACTTGAAAGTTGGCACTCCAATCATTGAGCCCCTCATGATCGACGAGAACTTGTTCGACCGACCAAATTTTTTGACCAGCCAATTCCTCAATCCTGGAATACTTCATATTTC
Source organism: uncultured Verrucomicrobiales bacterium (assembly GCA_963977055.1). Taxonomy (GTDB): domain Bacteria; phylum Verrucomicrobiota; class Verrucomicrobiia; order Verrucomicrobiales; family DEV007; genus Arctic95D-9. The sequence continues at coordinate 18,081 of CAXBMX010000059.1, read as the reverse complement.
GCGCTTCGGGATCAAAGCGAATCTGACCGTGCTCTTCGACATAACTCTCCATCGCTTCACGCAGCCCCGCGGCAGACCACTCGCCCCCCAATTGATCGAGGGCTTCCACATATTGGCCACGAGACAATTCCTTCAAAAAATCAAATACCACCGCTCGAATCGCCCGCGTAAAGGCAGGTCGATTCCGCGTGAAGGAAACAACCTTTTTCTCCTGAACTGCCTCATTTTTCTCCGGCTCTTGGTCCGGATTTCGCAGCCGCTCCCATTCATCCAACAGGCTCGAATCCACCCCCCGCAACATACTCTCAAAAAATGCCTCAGCCTCTTCGAGCCCTTCTGTTTTCATCGCCGGAGGCACCGTCTGAACCAGCACCTTGAAGACTTCTGACAAATGCCGCAGCAATACTGCCTCGCTTCGTTCCAATCCGTAGATTTTGACGTAGTCCTCAAACGATTGCCAGTTCTCGAACATCTCGCGAGCCACTGACTTCGGCCTCACCGACGCCTCTTTGGCCCATGGATGATCTATCACAAATTCATTGTAGGTGTGGTAGATAAAGTCCCGGCCCGGCTTGTTGTGCTCCACTTCGTCGAGTCGCTCGATACGCTCATCGAACTCAATCCCCTGACTTTTCATCTCGGCCATCAATTCGGATTTTAACTTGTCGACCTGCTTGCGCAGCACGGCCGTCGGATCTTCCAAAATGGACTCAATCAGAGAAATCACCTGAAGCGGATATTCGGGATCTTCACGTTCCAACTTAGGGATCGCTTCCAGCAAATACAGCCCCAAGGCCTGGTTCAGCGAAAAATCATCCTGCAGATCCACATTGATCTTAATCTTGGCCGGACCGATTCGCTCCAAAGGAGGAACAATGTTCAATACGTCTCCTTCCACCAATCCACGGAAAAGAGAAAACGCCCGCCGCCGAAGGGTTGCCTTTTTGCCATCCGTCTCGTGGCACTGATTGATGATTCGCCTCAACTCGGCGCACCCGTCCTCATCACTTCGGCTCAACACATTCAGCAACATTCCGTGACGCATCGTAAAACTGGAACTCAACTTCTCAGATGGTGAATGGATCAGCTTTCGAAAAGTCTCCTCATTCCACATCACAAAACCCCTCTCAGGGGGCTTCTTTTTCACGGCCCGGCTCTTCTTGCCCTTATCTAAGGCCTTCTGTTCAGCTTTCAGATTTGCGATAACATGCTCCGGCGCCTGCGCCACCACGTAGCCCACATTATCAAAACCTCGACGCCCTGCTCGACCCGAGATTTGCTTAAAGTCTCGCACTGCCAGCGTTTTGGTTTTCTGCCCCCCATACTTGAACAGTTGAGTGAACAACACGGTTCGGATCGGCACATTGACACCGACACCCAGGGTATCAGTCCCGCAAATCACTTTCAGAAAGCCCTGCTGTGCCAGCTTTTCGACCAACACTCGATACTTTGGCAAAAGACCCGCATGATGAATCCCAAGCCCGTGTCGCAGCAACTTTTTAATCTCTTTGCCGTACGGGCTTCTGAAATCGGCACCCTCCAGGACTTCCGCAATCTTTTGCTTTTCCTCCCGACTGCAAAAGTTCCGACTCATCAAGTTCTGCGCAGTCCTGGCGCAGGACAGTTGAGTAAAATGAACCAGATAAATCGGCGCTCTGTCTGCCTCAACTAGTTCCTCAATCTTCTCCTCCAACGGTGTCGTGCTGTAGTCATATTCCAATGGCACCGGCCGCTCGTCTGATTTGACCAACACGGTCGGTGTCCCTGTCAATTCGGTTAGACGATCTTCGAAGAAAGCAGTGTCACCCAAGGTGGCCGACATCAACAAAAATTTGGCCTGTGGCATCGTCAACAAAGGAACCTGCCATGCCACTCCTCGCTCATGATCCGAGTAGTAATGAAACTCATCCATGATCACATCATCAACCAAAGCCTTTGAACCCTCGCGCATCGCCAGGTTTGCCAGAATCTCCGCCGTGCAACAAATCACAGGGGCTCCGGGATTGACCGTGGCATCCCCTGTGATCATCCCGACCTGCTCCGGCCCGAAAGTCTTACAGAGCGAAAGAAATTTCTCATTTGCCAGAGCCTTTACCGGCACCGTGTAGAAGGATCGCTTGCCCTGACAAATCGCCCGAAACTGCAATGCCATCGCAACCAACGACTTTCCCGATCCCGTCGGTGTGTTGAGAATCACATTGTTGCCAGCGAACAACTCGAGAATCGCCTCCTCTTGATGCCCATATGGCTCGATCCCCGCCTCGACCAAATAGGCGAGAAAGGCATCCAGAATCTCGTCATTCGAAGACGGATCGCTAAGCTGAGTCGGATCGAGAATTGGCATGTTAAGACAGACTGGCGACACTAGGGTGTGTTCGAAAAATCAGGTGAGTGGCGGTGCGAGTAATTTTTTCGACTGGTAAGGCATCGTTCGGTGGCGATGGGCGAGCCCACAGAACCAAACGAGAACGCAGCCAGACGGGAAAAGCACCGCATTCTCCAACACTTGCGCTGTCTACCGCGCCATGCTTCATCCCAATTATTATTTATCCTTTCGCCGCCGCATGAGTTTTCAAACACACCCTAGCCCAGCCATCGCCCTGATGAAAGCACCGCTGCGCTTCAATGCTCACTTCAACGTCACGCACTCAATCCAGTTAGGGCTCGGGCCCGTGTTAAGTTGTTGAACTCGAGTGAGAGCACCCGTCTTCTGATCAATTTGATAAACGCCCAGTTTCGCGGCCGTCTGGCCCGCCACGTAGAGAAACTTGCCAGCGCGATCGATTGCAAACGAACGCGGCACCTGTTCGCAGGGGGTATCCCCAATCATTTCCAGTCGCCCTGATTCTTGATCCACTTTGAATCCTACAATCGAGCTTGCGCCTTCCACTGCTTTGCGGTCGGTGATGTCGCGATTAGAAACATAGAGGAATTTCGCATTCGGCGTCAGATGCAAATCTGCTGTCGTGATGACTCCTTCAAAGCCCTCTGGGTTAGTCACTATATTCTGCACCACTTTTAAGCTCCCCTTCTTCGCATCCCATTTCCACACGCCCACCCCCGGCAACTCGCGCTCCAGAGTGGTGTAAACCGTCTTCCCATCAGGATGAAAAATAAGGTGACGTGGCTGCTGAGCGTCCCCCTCGCCAACCGGCGCCGACGCAGAAGGAGGATCGTTCGGCTCCAATTTTCCAGTCGCAACATCGAACTTAAGCTGGAAAACCTTGTTGGGACCCGTGGCCGGCACGAGCAGATAATCGTTGTTAGGAACAAATACGGAAGAGTGCGACTTCTGCTCCAAAGTCAGATGAGCACTTGGCTTTCCCTGAGCGATACCGTCATCGCCGATTGGCCACACCGTCACCGTCCCTTTGCCATAGTTGCTAGCGGCCAAAAAACGATCCGATTTATCCAGGTCGAAGTAGCTGACTCCACCATGCTCAATATCGACTGAGCTCAAGTCCTTGAGATGACCGTTTGCTTGAATTTCGTAGGTGAAAATCCGGGTCGCACCAATCGCATACATCTGACGCTGATCACGTGTGATCGCCATCAACCCTTTCTCCTCTATGTTCTGAACTTCCTTCAGTTTTCCTGTTTCGGCATCAGCATAAAAGACGGTGATCCCATCTCCCGACGACGAATAAACAACCGCCTGTCCCGATTCGGCGAACACACTCGCAATCGAAAAAACAGAGAACAACAGAATCAATGGGAAGACGCTACAGAGGAGTAATTTCATACAGACAGATACGAGTTAATCACCGAAAGTATCACACAAAGCCACCCGGCCAGCAATTGGCGCGATTCACACCTTCCCATGGGTAAAAAGAAAAAAATCCCTGACGAAGACCTCACCGGCCCGGCCCTGACTAAAGAAACCAGTCGGCGGATCCGGCTCGCCCGCACCCATTGGGACGGGCATCGAAACGGCGCCTGTCGAATGGAGCGCGAAAGGGCGCTCAAGCTCTACGATAGGCTCACCAAAACGGAAAAAGAACAGATTCCGCAAGTCCTTCGAGTTTGGCTGCGCTATCGCAGCGAAAAATACTTTGGCGATCACCGCACCCCTCCCGGATCCGGGAGGAAAAAATAAGGGCGCTAGGCCTCTCGAAAGACTCACGAGACTGTTGCTACCATTTCCACTGCATACCGTAGCGAAGGTCGTGAGACCTTCGTCCATCAGTCCGGATTCTTCACCAATGCCGTAGCGAAGGTCGTGAGACCTTCGTCCATCAGTCCGGATTCTTCACCAATGTCCGGGTATTCCCCTAAACGCCTCAGTTCGTCGCCTCGTCCAGTGGCCCCATTGAAAACACCTCGGAAACCGTTCTCTGGGTGGACATCAAAGACTTGATCTCACTCACCACTTCCGGATTGGCCGCTGCCACATCTTTCGACTCGGACGGGTCCGACTCCAAATCAAACAGTTCAATCTTAAGCGGCGATTCATTTCCTTTTTTCAGGATATCAGTGCGAATTCCTTTCCATTTATTCCCCAACCAAACCGATTGCTGACCTCCATATCCCTGAAACTCACGGTAGAGAAAATTCCGCTCCTCCTGGCCATCACCCAAAAGAGTCGAAGCGATGCTCACCCCATCTGCGTCGTCAGGAGCCTCAGTTTCAGCACTCACTAAGTCCAGCAAAGTAGGCAACCAGTCTTCGAATCCGGTGACATGATCTGTCACGCTACCCGCTTCAATCTTGCCTGGCCATTTGACGATCTGAGGCACGCGAATTCCGCCTTCCCACAGTTCCCCTTTCAAGCCACGCAATTCGCCAACACTGGCAAAGAAATCATAATCGACTTCGTCTTTAAGGTGTGTCGTACCGTTGTCAGACGAGAAGATAACAATCGTATTGTCCGTCAGACCTAGTTCATCTATCAGGTCGAGCACTTTGCCGACATAGGTATCAAGCTTCGTAATCATCGCTGCATAAGCCGCCCGCGGCGTGAAGTGAGGCGTGTAGCCGTAGCCTCCTTCGCGAGTGAAGGGGGGATCATTCCAATTCTGCTCCAGATAAGGCTTCAAATCCTCATCCGGCACATGGAGCGCCACATGAGGGATCAAGCTTGGGTAATAGAGAAAGAAAGAGCGATCCTTGTTCTTTTTGATGAACTCAAGAGCCTCATCATTGATATGGTCGGAAGCGTAGTCCTGCCCTTTGAATACATTATAACTGTCAGGATCGGCGGGATCCGCCCCATCCGCTAACGGTGCATGCCCTGGTACGGGTGGGTCGTTCTTCAATAAAAAATTCTCACCGTCGCTCCGCAAATCAGCTGGGTAATAAGAGTGAGCATGAGACTGACAATTGTATCCGAAGAAACGCTCAAATCCTTGCTTGTTTGGATTCCCTTCAGACAACGTATTTCCAAGCCCCCATTTTCCAAAGGCCCCACTGACATACCCCTCATGTTCAAGCAACTCAGCAATCGTCACTTCCGTGTCGGAGATGGGATGCTGCCCTTCGGGCTTCATCCCTTTGTTATTTCTCACAATTGCATGACCCGGATGTTTTCCCGTCATGAGCACACAACGGGAAGGTGCACACACGGCATTTCCGGAATAAGCACGAGTGAAAAGCATTCCTTCACCCGCCAGTTGATCGATTCTCGGAGTCTTGATCTTCTCCTGTCCGTAACAACCCAACTCTCGAAACCCGAGATCGTCAGCCAGAATAAAAATAATGTTCGGCCTACTTTCCGAAGCCTTGGCGGAGGTAGGGGTTTCAGCTCGGGCAGCGCCCAGAGCTACGACCGATAAAAGAAGGCAAAACATCCAGTGGCGTCTCATATTCAGAATTCAACAGTAAGGGAGCCAGAAACGCAAAACCGGATTGATGCTGAATTGAGTCATACAAACGATCTTGAGCAGAGCGATCCCTCAATACACTACCTTTCCGCTTCACCTGAGCCGTTTCTTCCGGCAAATTCAAAACATGCCAATCCATCTCGACTCCGTCTCCCGTCGCCGTTTTATCGGGGGGGCCGCCATCTTCTCGCTGTCCCCTACCATCAGCAGCCTTAGGGGTGCTGATTCAGAATCTCAGACCTGGGCTCTGCTCTCCGATACCCACATTGCGGCGGACCCCAAACTAGAAGCCCGAAGCATCAACATGGCCGACCAACTGCGCCGGGTTGTCGCCGAAGTCAGCAAAGAAAAGGAGTCCCTCGCAGGCGTGATTGTAGACGGAGACTGCGCATTCAATGATGGCCAAACCGGAGACTACGCTCAGTTCACCGAACTGCTCACGCCCCTTTCCGAGGCGGGCTTACCCATTCATTTCACTCTGGGCAATCACGATGATCGCGGAAACTTCTTTGGTTCGCTATCCATCCCAAAGGGCAATTCCCCGGTCCAAAGCAAACATTGCAGCGTCATCGAAACGCCCCTCGCCGATTGGATTCTCCTCGACACCCTCCGCTACGTGAACAAAGTCGAAGGAGAAATCGGAGAGGAACAACTCCGATGGCTTTCTACTCGGCTCACGGAAAACCCTGAAAAGCCCGCCATCATTGTGGGCCACCACTACCCTCAGATGATTCGAACCGATGTCATTCCGAGCGAGGAAAAAATCAAGATTGCCGGACTGATCGACAGCGCTCCTTTTCTGGAATTGCTCGCCGACCACGACGCCGCAAAAGCCTACATTTATGGGCACAGCCACAACTGGCAAGTAACGCAGGAAGAAAACCAGATCCACCAAATCAATCTTCCTCCCACCTCGTATGTCTTTAAAAAAGAGCGTCCGGCGGGATGGGTTCGCGCTACCTTGTCCAGCACCGGACTCGAGCTAGAACTTCGATCTCTCGACCAAACTCACTCACAACAGGGAGAAAAACACCTCCTGGCCTGGCGTTAGTTGAACCTTCTCCTGACTCCTCACAAAAACCCGAGCAAAGCTCAATGGATTCGTCTACCTTCGCGAATGGCCCAACTAGGCAAAAGTAATCATCTCGTTGTTATTCGTGATTCCGATCACGGATTCTTTCTCGATGGCGAAGAATTGGGTGAACTCCTGCTTCCGACTTGCGAGGTGCCTGAGGGCTTTGAGCAAGGCGATATCGTCGACGTCTTTGTTGCCCGGGATTCCGAAGACCGACTCGTTGCCACGACTCGAAAACCAAAATGTGAAGTGGGTGAATTTGCCGCCCTCGAAGTCGTAGCAGTTCATCCCCGGGCCGGAGCCTTTCTAGATTGGGGGCTTGCCAAAGATCTGCTGCTACCTTTTAAGGAGCAGGTTGAAAAAGTGAAGGAAGGCGAATTCGCCGTGATCAGAGTGATGCATGACACCGTCTCAGATCGCATCGTCGCGACAACGCGCATCAATCGTTTTCTCAACCAAACCCAACCGCTCTACTGCACAGGAGACTCCGTTGCCCTCATCATTCAAGAGCGTACTCCGCTCGGATTCATGGCAGTGATCGATCAGCGTTTTCGCGGACTCCTTCACAACAGTCAGATACAGCGACCGGTCCGGATTGGCGACACCTTTGAAGGATTCATCGCTGTCGTTCACGACGACGGGAAAATTGACCTTTCGCTTGAGCAAGTCGGCTACGGTCGGGTCACTGAACTCACCGATCTCATTTTGGAAAGGCTTAAGCAAAAAGGCGGACGTATCGAAGTCAGCGACAAAAGCTCTCCTGAAGAAATCCGACGTGTCTTCTCCACCAGCAAGAAAGCTTTCAAGCAAGCCGTTGGCGCGCTCTACCGAAAACGCCTCATTAAGTTGGACGGGGCCAGCCTGGTCCTGACTAAGACGAAAAACGATCCAGCCAAGTAGACACCTTAGTTAGGCTCCATAGCCGCATTAACATTTCCGCCTTTCCACCATGAGCGACGAACCAATCAATCCATCCCTCGATCCCACGTCGCTGCGTCTTGCCGCAGCGAATGCCCTGATTCGGCGCCGCCGGACCATTAAGCCCAAGGACATGTCCGACAAGACCATCGAGAACTCCCATCTTGCGGCGATTCTTGAAAATGCCAACTGGGCCCCCACCCATGGCGCGACTGAACCTTGGCGCTTTTTTGTTTTCGCGCAGGAAGGTCGCCAGCGCCTCGCTGACTTTTGTCAGTCACTCTATCAGAAAATCACCCCGGATGATCAGGCTCGCCCTGACAAATACGAAAAGCTTGGCACCCAGCCGCTTCAAGCGCCAGTCGTGATCGCCGTGGGAATGAAGCGTCAGGAAATCGAAAAAATTCCCGAGATCGAAGAAATAGAAGCAGTCGCCTGCGCGGTTCAAAACATGCACCTCACTGCTTCTGCCCTCGGCATGGCCGCCTTCTGGTCCACCCCACCGATCACCTACACCGACGAAATGCGCGAATGGCTTGGCCTCAGTGATCCTCGAGACAAGTGCCTCGGATTTTTCTACATCGGCTGGCCCAAAGACGATGAGTGGCCCGAGACCACTCGCGGTGCGATCACAGAAAAAGTGACGATGGTTTCCCAATAATCCTTTGCCATGAAACTGGCTCGAATGCCGGACGGGAGTCCTGAAATATTTCACACACTCCAGGGAGAGGGCCGTCACACCGGTCGACCTTCTATTTTCATCCGTTCCAGCCTTTGCAATCTTTCCTGCCGCTGGTGCGACACTCCCTACACCTGGAACTGGGAGGGCACCTCCTTCGCCCACGACGGCGAACAGAAGTTCAATCGCGATGAGCAAATCATCGACCTGAGCACCCAGGAAATCGTCAATGAAGTTGGCCAATACCCCTGCAGCAACTATGTCTTCACCGGAGGAGAACCACTCATTCAAGAAAAAGACTGGGTGAGGCTCATGGACAAACTGTCAGGGAGTTTTGAGATCGAGACGAACGGAACACTCTTTCCAAAAGAAGACTTCCTCAGCCGGATTCATCAGCTCAATGTTTCTCCAAAACTATCAAATTCCGGAGTTCCCGAAGAGCAGCGATACCAACCCGAAGTATTGCGGCAGCTCGCCGAGACTGAAAAGGCCGATTTCAAATTTGTGATCGCCGATCAAAAAGACTTCGCAGAAGTGGAGTCCCTTTCAGCCGCATCCAAGCTCCCGGCCGATCGCATCTTTCTGATGCCAAAAGCCATTTCAGTTTCAGAACTGGAAGCCAATCAGTCTTTTGTTGCCTCTCTGGCCCAAGAGAACGGAATGAACTATTCCGACAGGCTTCACCTTAGACTCTTTGGATCGGGCCGTGGCGTATGACACCGAACAGGGTTGAATGCACCACCCAACCCTGTTAAACCAATCGTAAATCGGTCTCCTCAACCACCAGAGAAAATGAATCATTCGACCCGCCCCTCCGGACTAATCAACCATCAGGCCTATTGCTGGATCCTTGCGCTCCTCGCCGCGACGTCCCTTTGCGAGGCACAAGACATCCCCACTGAAATTCCTTCCGGAAACGGCCAGTTAGAAACCGCTCCCAAGCTGATTCCCGGAGGCGTTGATGAACTCGGACGGGAATATTCCTATCTCGGTCAGCCTTCCGAGAATCAAAAAATCATCTTCACGGCGAGCAACGGCTTTTTCACCAAAGGCACTTGCACCGCAGTTGGCGAATCCAAACTCCCCAAAGTTGGCGACGAAGAATTGATCGTCCCGAATTTCGGATGGTTGGAAAAATGGAAAGACACCGAAGGAACCCTTCGCTGGTATGTCCATGCCGCCAAGGCAGGTAAACTTCGTCTGCAGACCTTGCTCGAAGTATCGGCAGAGGAGGCCGGCGCTGAAATCGAAATTCGATTCGGAGATTATTTAAAGACTGCTACTACTGCTAAGTCTGATGGAAAAAAGCCGCAGAACTGGGACTTGGTTTTCGACGTCCCGGGACCGGGCGAGTATCAAATTTCACTGAAAGCCACTTCAATCCCAAGCCCGGGTTCGGGCGTCGGCAAACTACATCGACTCGAGGCATTCGGCCCGGCTCTTGATGACGCCCATCTCCTGCGGGTTCGCTGGCGGCCCGCCGCTGTCCACGGCGGCTACGAATCTGTCAAAGCCGGTGATACCAGCCTGCTCGTCATGACAACTCGCAGCACCGAGCCGATTTCCAGCTACTCTCCCGTAACGACTCCGTTCGGTTACTACGGAACATCCTTCACCGCGGAAAAACGTAGCAATGGAGAGTTCAACTTTTCCATGTGGGGTCAGGACGGCGCCATGTCAGATTTGAAACTGATGCCACACCTGCTCGGAGTAGGATCTCCTGAAGGAGAATTCAGCGGATTTGGCCATGAAGGCACCGGAGTCAAAGCCCGGGGATGGACTCCGATGCCAGACGGACCAGAACTCTGCGTTCAAGCTCTGCGCGTCGAGCGAGGGGAACTCTACGATTCCTACTACGGTTACTTTTTCGATCATCCAACCAAGGCCTGGAAATTCTACTGTGCCGGCAACAAGTGGCATGGCGGAAAATCCAAGCCTGAACTCAAGATCGGCTCATTCTGCGAGGTTCCAGGCCCGCCCCAGAACGAACGAACCGGCGATGTGTATAGGGAAGTTCGAAGACGCGGCTGGTACCACGACGGAGGAAAATGGACTCCGATGGAAACTTTCAATATAGGAGGAAGCGGTTCCAAGGGAGAGATCCCTGTCAGCAAGAGTTGGTTCACTTCCGCCGACGGCGAATTTGCGATGGGCTGTGGTGGGATTCGACTCTACCAGGCAACGCAACCAGCAGCCCCCACCCCACAATCTGAGCTGCCCTATTTTCTCAAGAGTGATTCAATTGCCAATCTGTTCGCCATGCCAATCGAATTCGGGGACATCAATGTCACTGTAATTTCCCCCACCGACGCCACCATCGATATTCCCGTTTCCAAAGGCGAAGCATTATCTACCGGAGCCATCTATTACGGGACGGTCGATGCGCTCACTTTTGCTCCGAGAGACCTTCACGGGACTGAAAAGAAATCGGAATTGAGTCAGTCGGTCCTCGAAAACGCGTGGCAGGAGATGCACGAAATCGACACCGTATCGGAAGGAAGCAATCGCATCAAAATCGACGGGCTATCTCCTGACACGACTTATTTCTTCCGAGTTCTAGCCAACAACGATGTGAGCCGTGTCTGGAACTCAGAAACCCTGACCTTCACCACCTTGAAATCGGGAGCACAACCTGCTGAAAGCGAACCTACCGGCCCAAGCCTGACCGACGAACCTATTCGAATATGGACCTATTCGGTGAACGGACAGGATCGAGAGATCGAAGGTCGACTGACCGGCATTTCCGAAACAAAAATTGAAATCGAAAGAAAGGCCGATGGGAAAAAAGGCTCGCTCGATCTCAATCTATTCTCGGCGGATGACCAGGCCTATGTGTCGTCCAAACGCTGATCGGGATTCGCGTTTTCAATCGTAGATGTCTCGCCGATTGCCAACTTTCACAAGCGTCACGATCAGGCGCGCATCTTCAATTTCGTAGAGGATGCGGTAGTTGCCCTGACGAAGACGATAGCGCTCCTGGCCAGAGAGCTTCTTGCAACCAGAGGGACGCGGCTCTTCGGATAAAGTCGCAATGCGCTGGAGTATCCGAATCTGATCCTGCTTCGGGATCAGCTTCAGATCCTTTTCAACCGACTTTCGAAACTCGATTCTATACTTGTCCATCCAGATCCAGTCGCTTGACCAATTCCTCGAACGTCAAAGTCGCTTCGATCGCTCTCTCGTCAAATACAGCTAGATCCTCTCTGTCGCTCCGCAAGGCATCACGAATGGCGCTGTTGATCAGCTCCGAGACGTTTGTGGCAGTCTCAGCCGCTTGAACCTTAAGGGCCCGATGCAGCTCAGGATCGAGGTATACCGTGGATCGGGTGGGTTTCTCGCCAATGGCCATACGTAAACTTAACGTTAAGACGTTTTGATGTCAACGGCGCGTTCTACGGCTCACCAACTCAAATCAGAATGTCTTTTATCACCTTGCGGTGCTCAACTCCGGTTAAGCGCGAGTCGAGACCCTGGTGCTTCACGCTGAAACGTTCGTGATCGATTCCGAGATTGTGCAACACCGTCGCGTTGAAGTCGTTTATGTGAACCGGGTCCTTCACAATATTGTAGGCAAAGTCATCCGTTTCACCGTAATCAACGCCGCCTTTGAATCCGCCGCCAGCGACCCAGCTGGAGAAACATCGGCCATGGTGATCGCGACCGTGGTTGTCTTCCGATAGTTCGCCCTGGCTATAGATCGTTCGGCCAAACTCCCCTCCAAAAACGACCATGGTATCTTCCAGCATTCCTCGTTCTTCCAGATCCTTGACCAAGGCCGCCGCCGGTTGATCGACGCTCTCACAGTTTTTCGCCAGATCCCTTGGCAAGTTCTTGTGCTGATCCCATCCTCGATGGAACAATTGAACAAACCGAACGCCCTTTTCAGCCATGCGACGGGCCAATATGCAATTTGCAGCGAACGATCCCTTCTCTTTTGACTGCGGTCCATATAGATCAAAAATATGCTCCGGCTCATCGTCGGAGTCCATCAGCTCAGGCACAGACGACTGCATCCGAAAAGCCATCTCATACTGAGAGATCCGGGATTCGATCTCTGGATCACGCACTTTCTGGAATCGTTGCTCGTTGAGACTAGCGAGCCCGTCGAGCATCTTTCGGCGCAAATCACGATCCATTCCCTCAGGGTCCTTGAGATAGAGAACCGGATCGTTCCCACTACGAAACTGAACTCCTTGATAGCGCGACGGCAAAAAACCACTACCCCAAAGCCGAGCATAAAGCGCCTGTCCCGGCTTGGATCCTACCGAGATCATGGTGACGTAGGCAGGTAATTCTTCGCTGAGTGACCCGAGGCCGTAGGCCAGCCATGAACCCATACTAGGGTGTCCAAATTGCTGAGTGCCGGTGTTGATGTAAGTGATGGCGGGATCGTGATTGATCGCTTCCGTATTCATCGAACGGATGATGGATATCTTGTCGGCGATACCCGCTGTATGGGGAAGCAGATCTGTATTCATCCAGGTCCCGCGTTCGCCCACTTGCTCAAAATTGAACATGGGAGCAACACAGGGAAAAGAACTCTGACCGCTCGTCATGCCAGTGATGCGCTGACCATTCCGAATCGAGTCTGGCAACTCTGTGCCATGGAGATCCCTCATCGCCGGCTTGTAATCAAACAGATCGATGTGCGACGGACCACCAGCCATGAAGAGGTAGATGACCCGCTTGGCTTTGGGCGGAAAATGAGGAACGGAAAGCCCACCGCCCCCTGCCGCCATTCCCATATTAGGAAGCAAGCTACCTAGGGCAGCGCCGCCCAGAAGGCTGCATGATCGGCCCAGAAAGTTCCGGCGAGCTTCCAGTTGTTGATGTTCAATGAGAGGATTCATGGGATTGTGAAGCAGAACTTAAGGTGGAGAATTTCGAATATCGAACAAGGAATTTCGAAGTATGGCTTGGGTATCTGGCTAAACAGCAAAAAGGCTAATCGCTAAACAGCTAATTCAATTTCGAGTCATCACTTCGTCGAGGTTCAAGATGAGACTGGCCACCACGGCCCACGCCGCATGCTCACTTAAATCGAGGGTTGGGTCGCGCTCGGAATCTCCTGCGCTGAGGAGTGCTTCGCTTTTCTCATCACTACCCTGATAAATCGAAAGCCCGTGCTCATACACTTCTAGCAGGGCAGCCAGTTCACCGCTCTCCGGAGGCCGCGCCGTCGCCAGTTCGAATGCCCAGGCAGCTCGCTCCTCTACCGATGCGCCACCTTCTTTCAACAAGCGCTCCGCAAAATGACGCGACGCCTCCATCATCTGGACATCGTTCATCGCAGCGAGAGCCTGAAGCGGCGTATTGGTCCTCGGACGCTTGAGCACGCAGGTCTCTCGATTGGGCGCATCAAAAATCACCATCGCCGGAGGCGGTGACGAACGTTTCCAATAGGTGTAGAGACTGCGCCGATACAATTTATCCCCTTTGTCCTGAACAAACTTGGGATTTCCTCCCAGGCCAACTTCCGCCCACAACCCGGGAGGCTGATACGGCTTCACTCCTGGTCCTCCCTCGAGCAAGTTGAGCTTCCCACTGAGGGACAAGGCATTATCCCTTAGCATTTCTGCCGGCAGCCGAAATCGGGGAGCTCGAGCTAAGAGCCGGTTCTCTGGATCGATCTCCACATCTTTCGGCCCAAAATAGGACGAGCGTCGATAGGTCTCTGAAAGAACAATCTGACGAATGATCTGCTTCACATCCCAACCACTCTCCTGAAAATCAACCGCGAGCCAGTCGAGCAAATCGGGGTGAGTCGGGTAATCGCCCTGAGCACCAAAGTCAGCTGGAGTTCGGACAAGCCCTTCTCCAAAAAGCATCTGCCAGAGCAGATTAACGGACACGCGAGCGGTCAAAGGATGCTCATCGTCAAAAAGCCAATTTGCCAAACCTAAGCGGTTGGTAGGAGCCTCGGCTGGCTGACTCGGAAGCGCCGCCGGCGTCCCCGGAAAAATCTGTTCATCTTCTTTTGGTGCATCGTAGGAACCACGGTCGAGGATATAAGTCATCCTCATTTCATCTTCAGTATTATCCTCCATCACCATCGAAGTCGTCTTTCCAGATAGAAGCTTCGAAATCTCAAGAACTGCGTCAAGTTCGTCAGTTCGAGCAACAGTCCAGTCCTCGACTTTACTCAAGTGGTGATTGTTCAAAATGCTTATCTGCTTCGCATGTCGTTCCGATGCCAAAACTGATTTGGCTTCTGTTAGGATATCTCTTTGAGCCCACTCGATTTCCCGGGGAGATAATACCCGGTCATAGATCTGGATTTCATCCACGTGAGCTCGGATCCCCGGTCCGGACGAACGTCCGCCAACACGAAAAGGAACGTCAGCCTTAATCGTTCCATTCAGCTTATCCGCCGCCACGGTGTGCTCGACACGCTTGCCGTCGATATAGATCGCGATCCCTTGCGGTTTCCCACTACCGTTGTGACTGACCGCCACATGCTGCCACTCTCCGGGCTTAAGCTCGACATTGGACACGACCTTGAGAGCATTGCTCGGCCACTTGTTGACTAGGTGGATACCCGGCTTGCCTTTGTCGATCCACAGATCATACCCACGATGGCCCTTTTTAACGTCCATCTTAGCAAAAACAGCTCCGCTCTTCTTTTCATGACCAAGTCGAATCCAGGCTGAAAAAGTGAACTTACTTTTCGTATCAATCTCGGTAGTCCCGGGACTATCAAAAAACCGCTCACCTAGCTGAGCCCCCCGACCATACTTTCCATCCGAGATTGGAGTAAATGCCTTCGGACCCAGCAGATCGCCTGAACCAACTGCATCAACCAGCACCCGTGATCTAAAGTCATCCAGCGGAAAATAGTGCACCAGATTTTTCAGTCGTTTTTCGAGATCCTCGGGCGCATCCTTCTGCCCAGCGGAAGTTAACTTCTTGATCTCACTGGAGCGGATCTTATTCACCTTTTTCGCCGCTCGATCCCTCCTGATTTCAGCTGCGTCAACTTTGTCTTCTTCCAGTTCGGTCACCAGCTCTACAAACGGCAACTGATTGCCCTTCCGAGTTTGCATCCCGGGGTCCGTCGTGTTGTTGAAATAAGCGTAGAACTGATAATACTCCTTCTGCGAGATAGGATCGTATTTGTGGTCGTGGCATTGCGCACACTCCATCGACAGACCTAACCAGACATTGGCCGATGTTTTAACCCGATCAGCCACATAGCTCACGCGAAGCTCTTCTGGAATGGCCCCGCCCTCGTCAGAGCTGGGATGATTTCGATTAAAACCGGAAGCGATCAATTGTTGTAAACTCGGATCAGGCAGCAAGTCACCAGCTATCTGCTCAATCGAAAACTGATCGTAGGGCTGATTGTCATTAAACGCTTTCACGACCCAGTCTCGCCACGGCCACATGTCGCGCGGCCCATCTGCATGCATCACCGAAGTGTCTCCGTAGCGGGCAGCATCGAGCCACATCAGAGCCATCCGTTCGCCATAGTGCCGCGAAGCCAGCAGCCGATCCACTAATTTGGCATAGGCATCAGGACTTTTGTCATCGAGGAAAGCCTTCACCTCATCCGAGCTTGGTGGCAGGCCAGTTAAATCAAACGTGATCCGCCGGATCAACGTTCTCCGATCTGCCTGAGAATTAGGATTCAAAGGTGAACTCTCTAACTCTTGCCCGATGAACTGGTCAATGGGATGAGGCCCTTTCTTTTCGGAGCCCATCCCGTCCGATTTCTGCGGAGCAATAAACGACCAATGCTCCGTCCACTCAGCACCCGATTCGATCCATCGCTTGATCAGATCAATTTCCCTCTTCGAAAGCTCCTTGTGAGCCTTGGGTGGCGGCATCAAATCGTTCTCATCATCTGTTGCGATACGATACCAGGATTCACTTTTGTCCAAATCACCGGGAACAATTGCAATGATACCGTCGCGTTCGGAGAACGCCTCACTTTTGATATCAAGCCGCAAGCCCGCTTCCCTGTTCTCCTCGTCAGGACCGTGACAGAAGAAACATTTATCAGAAAGGATGGGACGAATGTCCCGGGCAAAGTCCACCTTGTCGGCAAACAGCGATGCGGTATGGCAGGTTACCAACCCGATCAGCGCGAAGAGATTTCTCATAGGGATCTCAAACTGTATCAGCTGATACCGCGAATTCCCTACCTTTCTGGGTACGCGAATCTTCGCGAAAAATGCGCGTAAGATCCTCGAAAAGGTGTCCTCAACAGAACGGGATTACTTCATCGCCGCTTTGCTCAACTTATCGCGAATCGCCTTTCCTGCCGCTCGATCGGGAAAAGGCTCTGAGATAATTTCGTCAACTCCCAGTTGATCGAGTTGTCGCATCACGTGGAAAAATCGTATCCCAGCTTCAGCCACTCGGCCCGATCCCGGACTCAATATGGAAACTTCGGCCCAATCGTGAAGATCGATATACCCGTCCTTGGACTGGCCTCGATAGCTCAACAAAGCATACTTCTTACCTGGCTCAGGTGAGAAGTCGGTCGGCCGCTCCAGCACACGCAGCGGAGTTCGCGGGGCATAGTGATTAGCCAACATTCCAGGAGCCTCAGGAGTTGAGTCTTCGACATCAGCATTTCTTTCAGCAAATACGACTTTGCCGAATTTCTTCAAATCAAGTTCCGTCACTGGACCAGGACGGAGAACGTGGATGATCGGCTTTTTCTCACCAGGCTCAATTTTAATAATCGTAGACTCCAACCCTTCGGCGCAGGCGCCGCCATCTACGATCAAAGGAATCCGCCCGTCCATCTGATCGACCACCGCTTGAGCCGAGGTCGGACTGAGCATCCCAAACATATTGGCACTCGGTGCCGCAATCGGTCGGCCAAAGTTTTTCGCAATCCGGTGAAAAATCGGATGATTACAATGCCTCACCGCCACGGTCGGCAGACCACCTGTCACAATATCCGGAATGATAGGTTTTCGAGGAAGCACAAGCGTCAGCGCTCCCGGCCAGAAGGTCTCGACCAACTGAACCACCGTCTTGGCAATCTCTTCAGGCACGTCAGTGATCTCGTAGAGAGAATTCTTATGAGGCACATGGACGATCAGCGGATCGAAATGAGGGCGGCCCTTTGCCGCGAAAATTTTCTCAACCGCAGCGGGATCCAGCGCATCAGCCCCGAGGCCGTATACCGTTTCAGTTGGCAAAGCGACCACGTCGCCAGACTGTAACAATCCCACCGCACGGCGCACCGTCTCATTCGTAGTAACCTCAATATCGGTTTTGGCTATTTCAGTCTGCATCTGTATATCGGGACTTTGTTGTGACGTTTATCATGACGGGCCTTCACCGCGCCATTCAATTCTATTGGGCATCTCGGGCAATCCCGCTATGCTTCCGCTAGTGAATACGACAGACCAGCGCGGTCGCAATCTGATTTTAATCGGATTTATGGGGACCGGAAAGACAACCATAGGCAAACTCGCGGCCAAAAGCCTCGGATTTCGCTTCGTAGACACCGATGTTATCATCAGCCGAAAAACCGGAAAATCGATCCCTGATATTTTTTCGGAAGATGGCGAAGAAGCTTTTCGTGCTCTCGAAACGACAGTGCTGGAAGAATGCGCGACCAAATCGAATCA
>CAXBMX010000058.1:0-20661 GCA_963977055.1 uncultured Verrucomicrobiales bacterium | reverse complement strand
ACTGTTGGGGAGCAAGAACAAGATTAAGATCAGGAGCAAGAGGTGGAGGGATGGAGGTGGAGGGACAAGACGATGGAGTGATTTAGGTGTTAAGAATTGATGTAATATCCTTCTATAGAATGTAGAACACCTTTTCCCGTGAGTAACTCCAACGACAAACTGACTCAGATCACCCTTCTCTGGACGGCAGCGCAGCCGTCGGTGATGGCGTTTGTTCGGTCGATCACGCCTCAGTTGGCGGATGCGGAGGATATTCTCCAGGAGACGGCGCGGCAGGTGGCGACGCGCTTTGATGAGTATGATCAGGAGCGTCCCTTTGCGCCCTGGGCGATGGGGATTGCCCGGTACAAGGTGCTGGAGTGGCGTCGCAAGCAGGCTAAGGGTGTTGTGCTGATGGAGGAGGATGCGATCGAGGCAATTCACTTTTCGTATTCGGAGAAAGCGCAGGATTGGCCGGAAGTGGGGAGGGCTATTGATTTGTGTTTGAAGAAAGCCTCACCGGCGGCGGAGAAACTGCTGGTGCTGCGTTATTTGGAGAATTTGAAGCCGGCTGAAATTGCGAGACGACTCGACTCGAGTGCGAACTCGGTATCAGTGCGTTTGAATCGTGCCCGCACGGCGCTGCGAGACTGCATCCGTCGTCGGATGAAGGAGGCTGAACTGGGATGAGCAAGGAATCGGACAAACGAATCGACGACTGGCTCGATGGCGAACTCGATGAGGAGGGACGCAAGGAGTTGAGCGCGTGGATCGTGGAGTCGCCGGAGAATGCGGCGGTGTTTGCGGAGCGTTCGCATTTACATTCCCGTTTGTTCGATTGGGCAAAGGCGATTGGATCCTGCGGGGTCGATGAGGTGGCGGATTCCGTGGCTGAGTCGGTGGTGTTTAACTCTCCGAAGATCCGCTGGCAGGTCAAAGCCATTGCGGCTGGTGTGGTGGTTACGTTAGTGTCTGTGTTTTTGTTTAGCCCGGAGAAAAGGGAGGTTCCCGGAGAACCGTTGGCGAAGCTGGGAGACAGTTCCGGGGCACAGTTGCTGTATCGCGGAAGGGCGATGTCGGAAGGCGAGACGGTGATGAGGGCGGGCGAGTATCGGCTGAACCAGGGCATGGCATCAGTGGAGTATGCGACAGGTGTACAACTGCTAATCGAAGCGCCGGCTGTCTTTCGTATGGTATCGCAGGAACTGGTGGAGTTGAGCGAGGGCCGCGTGGCCGCACACGTTCCACCGGAGGGAATCGGATTTAAAATTGATACGCCCTCAGCCGAGGTGGTCGATTTCGGCACGGACTTCGCGGTGGATGTGGGATTAGATCGGGCGAGTGAAGTGCATGTCTTTAATGGGGAGGTGGCGGTGCAGCCTCGCAAAGGAAAGGTCGATCCCGTACGACTTTTGACTAACGGTGCGACAAGAATTGGCTACGACTCTGATATTCCTCTGGGTATACCGGTGGATAACGATCGCTTTCTGAGAAGTCTGGATGAGCCAAGTATTGAATACTCTCAACTCATACGGACGATGAATCCGGTTCTCTACTACCGCATGGGAGTGCCGAAAGACGGATCGAGAGTTAAGGATGCAGCGGGTGATGCGGACGGGGAAATGATTAACCAGGGGGCGCTTCGACCAGCCTTTTCGACAGGAAAAGTTGGATCGGCCGGGCGATTCACTGGATCCCGGGATAGCCCTTATGTGACGACACCGGATTACCCTAAGTCGGGCGGTCAGCTAAGTGTTTCCACCTGGGTGTATGCCAGAAGTTGGCCTCGATTGGCGTGCATTGCGGCCAATGATCAGGAGGATTTGCTGGGGCAGTTTCGGATGGGGTTATACCGGGATACCGGAATCATGAGAGTCCGAGTTAGGGACGCGGATAACAAAGAAGTCATTGTCCATGATACGGAAGCCCTTCCCCTGGAGCGGTGGCATCATATCGCCTTTGTGGCAGATGGCACCACCTTGCGTCTTTTTCGTAATGGTCGGGAAGTGGCGGCCGTTCCGTGCGGACTTATTGGGCCAACGAAAGTGGCCAATTTGTTCATTGGCGCGCAGGACAATAGAGAGGGAGACATCATTCACTTTTGGCACGGGCGGATCGATGAAGTGGCCGTTTTTAATCACGCCCTGACTGACAAAGAGATTGCGCAGCAGGTTCGTTCGGTGCCGCCGCGTTGAAGTCGGTTTACGGATGGGCAATTCTTTGCCATGTTGCATCACTACAGAATGAAATATTCCCACATCTTCCTCGCGTCGTTCGCCCTGACAGTCTTTGCGCAGGCTCAACTTCCAGATGCTCCCTCTGGCGGAAACGCCATCCGGACCTGGACCAGTACCGACGGCAAAGCGATCGAGGCTAGTCTCGTAGAGGCTAAAGAGAGTGGTGTTCTTCTCCAGTTACAGAATGGCAAGCGCTACGATGTCCCGTTTGAGAAACTCTCTCCGGAAGATATCGCGTGGGTGGAAGGACTAGCGGCTGCAGCAGCTTCGGCGGAACAGGCTGCGGCAGGGCTCGCGTTTGATCCCCTCCTGGCGACTACCGGAGAGATTCTATTTGAAGACGATCTCTCCGAGATTCGTGAGGGTTGGGCCAGTGGAAATGGTGATTGGAAAAGCGAAGAAGGCGCTCTCATCGGCAAAGAACGAGTCGAGGACGACCACGCTGCCACTTTCAAGCGGGCGCTTCCCTTTAAGGATGCCGTCATCCAGTTTTCCATCAAACTCGACGGGGCCAAGTCCACGACCTTTTCTATCGACAACGCTACTGGTCACCTTTGCCGGGTCTCAGTCAATGCAGCGGGGATTACCGCTCAAAAGGACGACAACGACAAGGACAAAGGGCCTGACGAGGGCGCCCGCTATAATGCCGTCGAGAGGAAGCTGGCCGATGGAGAATGGCATACCGTAATGATAGAACTCGTCGGCGATACTTTCCTCGCGCAGGTCGATGGCGAAGAGGACGATGTCTCTTTCGGTTCTCACGAAATGTTTGCCGGTGAGAAAATGAAACTCGGTTTTACAATCTCGGGCGAGTCTGCCCAGTTCAAAGATTTCCGGGTCTGGGAAGCTTTGCCAAAAGAAGGCTGGGAAGAAATCCGTGCTGGGCTCGATTAGCGTTTCGCGCTTTGATCGATATGGCTCCCGTGACAGATGCTGGAGGCCAAGGCTGATGACTTTTGGGCTCTCGGTCAGGCATCTGCCTCGATCGCGTCAGTTAAGAGCTTCGGCAAATCGATCTATAAAAGGTAACAGGATATCCGTGCCGATTTCGGTTTGAATGTCCGGTAAATCAACTCATGAATTCGACTGTAAAACCCTTTGTGGCACTCTTTGGTGTCTTGCTCGTCACCACGATTCTTAGTGCGCCTGCCTCAGCGGCTGAAACGAGTATTTCTAAACCCAATGTGGTCCTCATCTACATCGACGATCTCGGCTACGGTGACTTAGGTGCCTACGGAACCCCTGACATTCCGACACCCAACATTGATCGACTGGCAGCCGAGGGTGTGATTTTCACGACATCCTACATCACCAATCCTCCCTGTTGTCCGAGCCGTTGCTCGCTTATTATGGGGCAGTATGGCCAACGCTTCGGTAAGTATGGCATGTCCCGCGGCTTGCCTATTCCGGAGGATAGACCCACCCTGGCCCGATTTCTCAAAAACAACGGATACGTGACCGGCCAGATTGGTAAATGGGACATCGGGACCCCACTGCAGGGACCGTTGCAAGTCGGTTTCATGGAGGTGGCGAAGAAGGCTCCGAAGAAGGAATACACCGACGAGGAGGTTGCCGAGATGTCGCCGGAAGTTCGCAAGCCTTTCGGAGGCAAGAAGCGAACATCGAAGTATTTCTGCATCAATGAAAAGGGCGAGACGGTCTGGCTCACTGATTACGACGGCGATCTCATGGTCGACTTCGTCAAGCGCCATCAGGACGAGCCTTTCTTTCTGTATTGGTCTCCCGAAGCCGTTCATTCCATCAACCTTGAAGCGCCTGACCGCCTCAAGGATCGCACCACTGCCACAGGAACCCGTCGCGCGCTCGCCGGCGCCATCGTTTCCGTCGATGACCAGGTCGGAAAATTGATCGAAGTGCTGGAGCAAAAGGGACTTCGCGAGAACACTCTTATCATTTTTTCGAGCGATAACGGGGCCAATACCGGCGAGGGCGGCACATCAAGGCCCTACACTGGCGGCAAGGGGCAGGGAACCCAGAAAGAAGGTTGGGTGCGCGTGCCCACGATCTTTTCCATGCCTGGCGTGCTTCCTGAAGGGGAACCCTATCACGGCATGATCGCAAACTTTGACTTTTACTCGACAATTGCGGCAGTGGCGGGGCTGGACGTTCCCGAACACTGCGACGGGGTGAATCTGACCCCGTTTCTGACCGGCGAAAAAAGCGGCGATGCGCACAAGTATCTTTACTGGCTCAACAGCGAGCCGGGTGACGCCGAGCGCCGTCACATGATCGCCACGCGTTGGCAGGACTGGCGCCTCTACCGCAAGTATGCTGAAGACGAATGGCAGCTCTTTGATCTCAAGAAAGATCCGCGAGAGGAGAACAACGTTGCGGCGCAGTATCCCGAGATCGTTCAACAGATGGCCAAAAAGCACGCCGCCTGGGAAAAGGATTTGGAACCGGTCGGCGAGATACCTGAGATCAAGGGTGAAGAAGCGCTGGTTCCCAAGGGGCATGGCTGGGCATTGGCTTCAGAAAAGAATTAAAACGACACCGAATCAAAAAATGAAGACTCCAGCACTATCTTGCTTTCTGCTCGCATTCAGCATGCTCGTATCCGCAATTGTGGATGCCAGTGCAGCACAACCTAACATTGTGATAATACTATCTGATGATATGGGATACGGCGATCTGAAGGCCTATAACTCGAAAAGCAAAATTCCGACGCCGCATTTGGACCGGTTGGCGGCGGAGGGCATGACATTTACCGATGCTCATTCGGGCGGATCGACCTGCAAGCCATCGCGTTACGCGTTGCATTCAGGTGAGTTTGCTGTGCGGATTAAGAACCCGAACGACAAGAAAGGCCCTTTGCTTCCGGAAGGTCAGGCGACGGTTGCCAGCATGCTGCGCGACAATGGCTATCAAACCGCCATGGTGGGCAAATGGCATCTGGGCTTTGATCAGGACGAGAGCCGGGCAGACGACTCCTTGAGCGGGTTTACCTTTGACCCCGGAAAGATGACGGGAGGTCCGAGGGATCGCGGATTTGATTCCTATTTTGGTATGCACGCGTCTCTCGACATTCCGCCCTACTTCTTTATTCAGGATCGGGCGGCGACGATGGCTCCCACGGATCGTGTCGAAGCGAGCGATAGTGTCGAAACTGAGGAAGACTGGAATCATATCCAAGGAGCCTTTTGGCGTGAAGGGGCGGTTGCTCCTGATTTCAAACACATTGAGGTGACACCGCGTTTTCAAAAGGAAGCCTGTCAGGTGATCGAGAATCACGAGGGAGAGAAGCCGCTATTTCTATACGTGGCGCTGCCATCGCCTCACACGCCCTGGCTGCCAACGGAGGAGTTTGCTGGCAAAAGTGGAGCCGGGATGTACGGCGATTTCGTGATGCAGGTCGACAGCGTCGTCGGTCAGGTGGTGGCGAGTCTGGAGAAAGCAGGGATGGATGAAGAGACGCTGATCCTGTTTTCCAGCGACAACGGTCCAGTCTGGTATGAAAAAGACGATGAGCGTTTTGAGCATGCCTCGACAGGTCCGCTCAGGGGTGTCAAAGGGAGCGTGTGGGAAGGAGGTCACCGCGTGCCGTTTATCGTGCGCTGGCCGAATGCGGTAAAGGCAGGAGTTAAGATTGATCACACCGTCGCGTTTGCTGATGTCTTCGCGACTTTCGCTGAATTGGCAGGACAGGATGGATTGCCGGAGGGCGTTGCGGTAGACAGTGCCAGTTTTGCGAAGGTGCTTCTGGAGTCTGATTCGGATCTGAAAACCCGTCTGCCTATCCTTCATCATAAAGCGGTCATTCGGGACGGTGATTGGAAATTGATCGATACCAAGGGTGGTCGCGGCTTTGGTGCTGATAAGTCGGTGAAGTATGGCGTCGAGCTATACGACTTGAGGAATGATCTCTCCGAAGAGAATAACCTGGCCGATGCCATGCCGGAAAAGGTGGAAAACTTGAGAGGTAAGATTGAGAAGGTCCTTAATGACGGATCTGGGAATCGCTGAGTTGAATGATAGAAATGTAAGTGATGAAACGCTTTCTTCTTTCTCTCTACGTTTTTGGTGGGCTTGTCTGCCTCCCAGCCGCTGACCTATCCTCTGCAAAAGGCAAACCCAACGTGCTCTTCGTCATGTCGGACGACCTCAGCTATGCCTTGAGCGGGCAGGGGCACCCTGAGTGCCAGACACCTCACCTCGATGCGTTCGCCAAGTCGGCGGTGTCGTTCACCCGGGCCTACACGCAGTTCCCGCTGTGTGGCCCATCGAGGGCGGCTATCATGACAGGGCAGTACGCATTCAAGAATGGCGTGAGTGGCAACGGCGGCAAGGTTTCCGAGGATCGGGTCACCATGCCTTTGCACTTTCAGAATCACGGCTACTGGTCGGCGCGGGTCAGCAAGATCTATCACATGGGCATTCCCGTGGATATCCTCCAGGGAACCAACGGCGGTGACCACGAGCCATCCTGGAACGAGCGCTACAACACCCCGGCGATGGAGTCGATGATGCCCGGCAAGATTGTTGATTACCTCAATCCCGATGACCCCAAGGTTTTTCCCGAGGAGCGCAAGGTCTGGAAAAAAGCTTTCGCCGAGGGCCAGCCCTACCAGATGATTAGTCAGGCCCGCAGCCAGTTCACTGTTACTGAAGTCGCGGACGAGGATGCCGGACTCATGGCCGACACCATGGCGGCCGATAAGGCCATTGAATTGCTGGAGCAGCGGGCTGATGACGACAATCCATTCTTTCTTGCCGTCGGTTTTGTGCGACCGCATTTTCCCTTTATTGCGACCGAAAGCACGATGGCACCCTACGACGCAGATGAGATCGAATACCCTGCTTTTCCCGAAGATGACTTCGACGATATTCCGCCGCAGGCCATCAATTCGAAGATGGAATTTTCCGAAGAAGCTATCCGGGAATTGCGTCGCGGTTACTATGGATCCATCACTTTCATGGACCAGCAGTTCGGTCGCCTCATCGACGAGTTGGATAGACTCGAACTGCGCGACAACACCATCGTCGTCTTTGTCAGCGATCATGGCTATATGATTGGTGAGCACTCCATGCATAAAAAATCCAAGCTGTGGGAGGAAGCCATTCACGTGCCGCTCATGATTTCCGTGCCGGGGCAGGGGGGCGGCACCACTTGCGATGAGTTCGTTGAGTTGATCGATCTCTATCCCACGCTCACTGAACTCGCCGGCCTGCCTGCCGAGTCCGGTTGCCAGGGCGAAAGTCTAACCGGTCTGATGAACGATCCCAATTCCGAACGGGCCAACAAGCTGGATGCCCTCATTCAAGTCAGCAACGGTCACGGGTTACGGACCGGGAAGTGGGCCTTCATGTGGTACCCGGAGAAGAAGAAGGACAAAGAAGCCTTCATGCTCTACGACATGGAAAGGGATCCCAGGCAGTTCACCAACCTGGTCAAGAATCCTGAGTATGCGGGGACGGTTAAGGAGCTGACGGCGCGATTGAAGGAGCGGGTTGATGCGGCGGTGAGATGACGCTGAAGGATAGTGAGCCTCCAGATCGCTATCGCATATCCTGTCTCCTATGACGAAATCTTAGATTTACTGCCGTCCCGCTGGATCGATGAGTCTTGCCGTGACAAAAACGGTCAGGTTTCGCTTTTGGTGGCGCTCGACATTCGTTCGAAAGAGTCTGCCGATAAGGGGGAGATCTCCGAGAATTGGAATCTTCTTGTTGCCGGTAGTGTCGCCGTCAGCACCGCCCGTCACAAACCCACCGACAACAGCAGTTTGACCATCCTGTAGAACCACTCTGCGTTTTGGCGGGGAAACTCTTCCGAAGGGACGTCCTCGAACTCTATCGCTCTCTACGAGAATTGGGCCTCCGCCGGCGACTCCGTCCGTCTGAATAGGGGATCCGTAGTTGATGAATCCTTCGAATTCGACCACTTCGGGAGAAAGATCCAAATCGATCGTATGATTGTCGGCTCGAACGGTCGGGACGACATTCAGGGCCACTTTCGTATTGTTCACTCCCGAAGGCGGTGGGCTTCCGTGCTGCCCGATAACGATCCGAAAGCCAAGGAGAACTTGGCTAAAGTCCCTTCCGTCACCAAGGTAGGTTTGTGTGTATTCACCGAAGATTCCGAAATTGCGTTTGTTCCTCAGTTCCGCGCCAGCGCCCACGGATCCGACGATGGTATCGGTATCACCTCCTCCAATGAATCCGACTCCTGCATTTCCATAGAGGGCGATCGCGAAATCTTTGAACTCGACCGGGAATCGGTAAGTCATCTCTGTGCGTCCGAGAAACGCATCGTCGATATCCCCTTGGATCCATTCGATCTGCGTTCCGAAGCCCAGATTGTTGTTGATGAATCGGGTCACCCCAATTGACGTCGTCGCTGCGTTGTCATTCATAAGGCCGTTTGAATCGCCGAGACTAACCTGTTGATTGAAAATCTGATTATTGTATTCAAATTGTTGGGTTCCAAATACCTCAGGTCCCTCCGAAAGGCCTCCCATTGCCGCGCCTCCGCCAATTTCAAAAATGGTTTCTCCTCCGTTAAAAAACGTCTGCGGCTGCTCGGGCGGATCGTAGTCGGTCGGGTAAATAAATTCGCGGATGATCTCGATATTAGCTCTTTGCCCGGAGTGAGTCACAACTGAAGGAGCGGAAAGCAGATTATTCCCGCCTTTCTCGAGCGCTCGCATCACGACTTGGAATTGAGAATCGGTGAGAACGGAGGAGCCACCATAACTGTTGCCATTTCCGCTGGTGCCGCGATTCAGTTTTTGAAAACGAAAGCCGCCAATGTTGTCGCTTCCCCTTTGGATGGCGGAAACACTTTCTAGCTCTGGCTGCGATGTGCCTGATAAGGAGCCTCCGTTGACGGGGCCAAGTAACCAGTCAAATCCCAATTCATCGAGATCCTTTTGGGTAACCTCAACAAACTTTGTTTCGATAATAATCTGTTTTGGGATGTCCTGAGCTTCGACGGATTGTCCGAGGAGCAGGGAGACAAGAGCAGATTGTCCCAGCAGGCAGGTGAAATGGATCGCAGAATTTTTCATGACGAAATGAGATCAGGGGTTCCAAATTCGGAGGCACACCCTAAGTCAGAAAATGGATTGTGGGCTGCCACTGCAGTGGCGCATCTACCCCGTTCCTCCTCTCAGCGACGGTTCCGTGTTCAATGCCATTCTTACCGGATTCATGAGGCCGTCAATACTCAAAAGGAGATAAATCCCCCTATCTAGGTTTTGCAACTTGTTCATTGTAGAGATGTTAGGGATACAAATTGAGGGCGTTCGGCGTGACGAGGGGCTCATTTTTCGCTCGTCGAAATCATTGGGAGTCAAATAGGCCGAAACCTTTTTCCGTAGCCGGAGTTAAACCTCCTAAGGCGCATTCAGATACCCTGTCTGCCATTCCCCGACTAGAAAGGATCCTTCATGAAAAGACTCTCGATATTTTTTGTCGCTGCGGCACTGGTTTTCAGTGGCTTATCACTTCAGGCGCAGAACTCGGACGCCGAAAGGAAATCCCGAATGGAAGAGCGGCGTGGAAAAGGAGGCAAGGGCCGAGGCGCGGATGATGCGCCCAAAGTAGGAACTCAAGCCCCGGACCTTGGCGTTCGCAAGAAACTCAACGGTGAGGACATCAATCTTTCCACCCCCAACAAAATTGCGGTCCTTGTCTTTGGCAGTCACACCTGAGGCCCTTTCTGCCGCCAGGCCGTGAGCCTGCAGAATGCTTTTGAGAAGTACGGAGACAAGGCTGATTTCGTCTGGGTCTACATTAGCGAGGCTCATGCGATCGATGATGCCCGACCGTCGAAGGATGTGAAGATCATGGAGCACACCACTTTGGAGGAACGCACCAAGGTCGCGAAGGGCGCTGCTGAATCGCTCGGATTGAAGATCCCACTGCTCGTTGACGACATGGAAAACACTTTGGCAGAAGCCTACAGCGCTCACCCGGATCGGATTTTCGTTCTCGATGCCGGAGGCAAGGTGGCCTACTCAGGCGGTCGCGGTCCCTTTGGTTTTGATGTGGATGAGATGGTGGCAGCCTTAGCTGATTTGGTGAAGTGATACCATTTCGATGGTGAAACTGGTGGAATGGCTGAGTCGAACCTTTTCTAGCGCTAGGCGCTGCGAAGGCGCGATGCGGGGGCCGCCCCGCGGGCATCGCAACTGAGCAGGAACAAAGCGATTGGAAAGATTTGGCCAGCGTCCCAACCCTTCCGCGAAGCGCTCACTTCCCCCCTAAAAGCCCCTTCATTCCTCCAGTTTCACGGTTGAGGTGGTATCAGGGGCAGGCTTGGCTATTTAGCGAAAAGCTGAATTGCTGTGAGCCACGCAAATTACGGCTCCCCCAGCTGAGGAAACGCGTTAATCATTCCTTTCTGCCGCAGCGGCCAACCGTCGTTCAGTTGCGGCGCTCCGGAAGTGGTCCGGCCATCGGCCAGCGCCTTGGCCAGATCGTTGACCAGTGCTTCAATTTTCTCAGGGTGGGACTCCTCGAGGTTTCTCGTTTCACCCGGATCGTCACCAAGATGGTAAAGCTGCACCAGTTTCGATGGGGTATTGATTCCTTCCTGCCCCGGCATGCCGCCCCAGCCACCTTTGACCTTTGAAGAGAGAATTAACTTCCAGGGACCTTTCCGAATCGCAAATTCGCCACCAATGGAATGGTGAACGGTGAAGGGACGCGACGGCTCCATGTCTCCTTTCATGGCGGGGAGAAAGGAAAAGGAGTCCTCGGCAGCCTCATCGGGAATGGCCTCTTTCTCGCCAATGATATCGGCAAAGGTCGCGAAGAAATCGGTCGTGCAGAGGGTCGTCTCACTCGTGCTGCCCGCCTCCACTTGAGCCGGCCAGCGGACCAGGAAAGGAACGCGGTGACCGCCCTCGTGCAGTGACGCTTTGGCCCCGCGAAGATCCCCGGATGGCTGGTAACCAGCCGCGAACATCTTCGGGATTTCGACATAAGGGGCGAACCCGTTGTCCGCCGTGAAGATCACCAGGGTGTTGTCGTCGATTCCTGACTCGACCAGCTGCTCCAGCACCTCACCCACGACCCAGTCGGTCTCGGCAACAAAGTCGGCGTACCAACTATATTGTGGGTATTTGCCTTTGAATGCTTTGCCAGGTCGAATCGGTGTGTGAGGTGAGTTCAGCGGCAGGTAGAGAAAGAAGGGCTCTTCAGATGGATCCTTTGCCCGTGCCTCAATGTAGTGGCGCGACTCGGCTGCGAAGTCCGCCAGACAATTGCTGGGGTCAAAGGTTTCCGCCGCTGCGCCGACCCGCTCGTAGTCGTTGTATTCGTTGTGGGGAAAGCCTCGATCCACGGTCGGGACCTCCACGGCACGGTCCTGGCGCAGGTAGAGGTAAGGCGGCATGTCCAGCGACGAGAGAATGAAGAAAGCCTCGTCGAATCCCACATCCACCGGGCCATTGCGAAAGGGTTGGGTGTAGTCCACTTCCCAGGAAGCAAATTTGCTTATCTTGTAGGTTTCGGCCGTGTCAGGAAGTTTGATCCAGTCCGCACCGAGGTGCCACTTGCCGATACAGGCGGTGTGATAGCCTGACTCCTGCAGGAAGTTGGGAAGATTCAGCCGCTCCGGATCCATCAGGGCAGGGGAGTCCACCGCGGTCAGCACTCCGCTCTTGAGACGACTGCGCCAGTTGTAGCGCCCTGTCAGGATGCCATAGCGCGTCGGAGTGCAAACGGATGAGCTCGTGTGGGCGTCAGTGAACCGCATGCCCTCTTTCGCCATCTGGTCGATTGCCGGCGTGGGAATGAGGCCGCCCATGTGGCTCACTTCACCGACACCCATGTCATCGGCGAGGATGAGGATGATGTTGGGTTTCTCAGCGGCGCGAGCCAGTGAACCTATGAGCAGGCACAAAAGGATTGGAGATATCTTCATCGTTGTTGAGTTCAGTGATGGTCAGCCTGCCCCGAATGGCGCTGCATTGGGGCCGGTCATCGTTCAAGGTTGGTAGGTAGCGCCCAATGCCTTAATTTTTTCTTTTTCTTTTTCTTTTTCTTTTTCTTTTTCGAAACCCTACTCCTTCCCAAGGGGGCTGACAGAGAAAAAGAAAAGGAGCATGACTACCGACGTCTCGCCTGGGCGAGATAAGAGAAAACTTGAGTAAAACGAAACAACTTTGGAGATCGTGCGAGCCGCCGGCGAGCCGGATAATAGGAAAAAGAGATTTCTCTGCTTGAGGCAGTGCCATTCCAGCCTGTCCCTCCGAATTATGTCCTTCCGAATTACCTATCGTCCTCTCCGAAACGAAACGGCGGTTCTCCCGTCAGGTCTTTGCTCGTAAAGGAGGGACACCAGAATTTTTCAACATGCCCGACAACGAGATCCGTCCCCGTAAAGTGGTCGACACCTGGTGGGCGTTCAGGATTGTACATCGTGTCCGTCATGTCTCGCATCAGGGCGACGTTCTTACCGAGCTTCACCATCTGACGAATCGCAAACGGTCGGCCTAGCACACACATATTCAGGTGCACTCCACAAAGGATGACGTTCTCAATTTCCCGTTCTGTGAGAAGGTTGTAGGCCTCCTGTCCGTCGTCCGTCATCGCATCCCCTTCGACCAGATCGATAAGCTTGATCTGACGGGTCCACGCTTCGCGGATCTCACATTTCTCGTCCTCACAACTGCATCCCATATCGGAGTCGTCGATGGGGAGAACGCCCTCGAACTTCGGATCCGTCCAACACCAGGCCGTCCCCCAACGAGGGGAGGAAGAAAGCGGGATGGGTGCTTTTGCGGGGGCAGCCTTCTGAGCCAGCGCACGCTGAGGAGTCCCCTCGTAGAAGTCCACACATGTACTGGGCGCGTGAATAATGAAAAGCCCTTTCTCCCGGGCCACCTTGACGGTCTCATTCAGCGCCGGAGCCATCTCGACGACCCGACGGGCCGCCGACTTGCACCAGTGATCGTCCCACATATCGCAGATGATCAACGCAGTCTTGTCAGGATCCCATCGAGCCACCTCCGTTGTCGCGGCGTCATCCCCAGCCGCCCGGGATCGAAGGGAAAGGACAAGATCTTCAGCAGGGGAGGGATGCATCATCAGAATCAGTACAAGTGCCAGAGTCAGCGTTGGCAAAGTTTTCATTTTGGAAGGCTACCACCGAGGGACAGTCGGCCGCAATACCGATGTGCGGGTGAGTGGAGCGAAGTGTCTATATCCACATGTGCCCGGGGAACTTTTTGGCCAGCGCCTCGCGATGCTTCGGCAATTCGCGCGCCCGGAAGTGTGCCCAGTCGGTGGTGCTGGCGAGGCGTTTGCCATCGGGAGCGCTGAGGTTGAGGAGCACCGGGAGTTGGCCTTCGCAGAGGGTGGGATGCTCTTCCAGCGCGAAGCAGTCCTTCAGTTTCACCTGCGCTTCCGGTGACTCATTGAGGTAGGAAACTTTCACGCTGCTCTTGTCGACCCACGGGATCGAGAGTGGCAGCAATTCATCCAGCCAACTGATCTGCCCTTTTTCCAAATGCCGGTGAAACGCGGGAAGGAGGGGCGCGTCCTGGGCTTCCTTCACTCGCGTCAGACCGGTGAAGGCACGGGCGAGGCAGGCGGTGATCGCGGCTTCATCGAAGGGCGCAAATTCCAGTTCGGGCATGGTGGCGTGGACGAGATTCACCCGGGCGATGAATTGTTTGATCCGATGATCCATCTTCGGTAAGTCAAAGGCTCCGCTGCCGTGGGCCTCGGCGAGGCAGTGTCCACTCGCGAGTGGATCGAGATCGTTCTGTTGGGGTTTCTGCTCGATGACGAGATCCCGGTAGCGCACCAGTTTCATCGCGGCGACGCGTTTGTTCTTCGCGTCGAAGAGGTGCTCCATTGTAGTGCTCAGATGCTGGGGAAACATCTCGGTGATCCACGCGGGTTTCACGGAGGTGGCGAGGCTGAGCAGGGTCAATGGAGTGGCGCCGCGCGACGGGACTTGATGCAGATTGGCGGCGACAAGAAAGGGCGCGTCCTGCACCACGCTTTCGCGCACGAGCAGGCCTTCCCTTTGCTCAGTGAGATCGCACCCTGGCTTGCCGGGTTCCCGCCGTTTGGCGAGTTGATCCACGAAGCCTGACATGAGACTGCGCAGGAGGGCTTCGTCGTTTTTTGGCGGGGTGGGAGAGGGGGCCTTGCGGTCATAGAGACGCTGCTGATGGGCGACTTGCAGGATCTGTTGGCAGGTCTCATCCACCTGACGGGCGACGTGGGCGTTGATGCCGTGACTGCGGCATCGATCAAAGCTGAAGCGGTTCGATTTAGCGAAGTCAAAGGCACGCATCAGGGTGATGAAATCGGTCTCCTCGCTGTCCTCGAACTGCTCGCGGGTGGTGGCGGCCTGGTCATCATCGCGATTCAGGCGCGTGAGCAGATCGCGACCACTGACGAGGGCGGCACACAAGGCAACATCGGGCACGCAACCGCGCTGGCTCGCCTCGATCAACATGCGCGAGTAGCGCGGGTGCATGGGGAGGCGCAGCATCTGGCGGCCGATCGGGGTGAGCTCCGAATTCAGCCCGGACTTCTCATGCCCTATCGGCGAATCCTTGCGAAACTCGACAGCTACTGCGTTGCTCTTGATCCCAGCATCGGACGGTATATCTATACCGCCCACCGCTGGAATCGGCGCGCGCCTTGTATCTGCCGAGTTTCGCTGGCGGCTCACTCGAACCGTATGAGAAGTCCCGGCTGGCAATGCCCCGAGCATGGTGAGCAGGAGCTCGGCGCGTTCGACGGCCTGCAGATCCGGTTTGTCGAGCCAGTCAAAGGTGGCGGCTTCGCGGATGCCGAGCGAGTGCAGCAAGAGCACGACCTCGGCGAGGTCACTGCGCTGGATCTCCGGCGTGTTGCGTTCCTCGCGGTTCATCTGGCCGCCCTCGGTCCAGAGTCGATGACAGGAGCCGGATGCCGTCCGGCCGGCGCGGCCTTTACGTTGGTCGGCACTGGCTCGGCTGATCGGCTCCAGCATGAGCGTGCCGATGCCGCGTTCGGCGTCGTAGCGGGCCACTCGGGCGACGCCGCTGTCGACGACGTGGAGGATGCCGTCGATGGTGATGCTAGTCTCGGCGACATTGGTGGCGACAATGACTTTGCGCAGGGCGTTCGGAGCGAAGGCGCGGTCTTGCTCCTGCGGTTCAAGCCCGCCGTGCAAGGGGATGGAGGCGACACGCTCCTGGGTTCTCAGTTTTCGCAGCGCGTCGAGAGTGCCATTGATCTCGCCGCGCCCCGGCATGAAGACGAGGATGTCGCCGGGGGCATTGTCATGGATGATCCGCTCGACTACCTCAGCGGCTTGCACGGTGATGGCGCGCTGGTCGGGTCGGGAAAGATAATCCACCTCGACGGGATAACTTTTCCCTTCAGAAACGAGGATGGGGCACCCATCCAAATATGCGGCGACGGGCTCGGCATCGAGCGTGGCGGACATCACTAACATGGCCAGATCGGGGCGCTCGGTTTGCTGCAAGTGCTTCACCAAAGCGAGGGCGACATCGCTGAGCAGGCTGCGCTCGTGGAACTCATCGAAAACGACCGCACCGATCTTGGCCAGGGTGGGATCATCCTGGAGCCAGCGCAGCAGGATGCCTTCGGTGACAAAGGCGATCCGGGTGCCGGGGCTGATGTGATCGTCGAAGCGAATCTGATAGCCGACCTCAGCGCCGAGTTGGCTCGAGCGCTCCGAGGCGACGCGAGTCGCCACAGTGCGAGCCGCGACGCGGCGGGGTTGCAACACCACGATCATCTTCGTGTCCGCGATCCCCGCATCGAGCAGCATCTGCGGCACCTGCGTGGTCTTTCCTGAGCCCGTCGGCGCGACGAGCACGAGGCGATTGCCGCCTTGCAGCGTGCGCAAGATGTCGTCGTGGATCTTCCAGATGGGTAGCGAGGCAGGAGCAGGCATGAGGCGGAGGCCGCATGCTAGGGGGAGAGTGCCGGGAATGCCAACACGAAGTCCTGTGAACTAGTGCCGGACTGAATGGTTGGCGATTTTTTCACGGGCGGTAGGTGACCGATGTCGGAGGTGTGGGTTGGGTCGCTCTATCACGTCCATCGCCTCGATTGCAGGCGGGAACTCGCAAGTCCGCTGGGAGAAAGCGCTATAAGACCTAATTGCGAAAAGTCACGAAATGTTGCCTGCCCCGAATGGCAAGGCTTTAGGCAGAGTCAGGGAAATCTCTTTTTCATTTTATCCTACTCGCCAAAGCTCGCACGATCTGCGGATTTGCATTCGCTTCGCTCCTCTTTTTCCCGATCCCGCCATGGCGGGACCAAAGTAGTCATAATCCTTTTCTTTTTCTCTGTTTGCCCTCCGGGGCCGCCTACGTATAGAGCAAAGCCGCGCAGAATTAAGAAAAAGATAAGGATTAAGAAAATGACATTGGTTGCGGCCTAGCCTGAACGGAGACTAGCCTTAAAATCGTGCCATTCTTGCTTGCCCCCAGATGGAATACTCACTGGAGAAAGACAAGCGAGCCTCGCCCTTTCGAAACTTTGCGCTCGCTGGGAAGCTTGTAGCGCCCTTTCCGATAAGATGGCCGGTGATTGTCAGCGGCGAAAGTGATTTGCTGCTGCACCGTATAGCGAAACACGTCCATGAGATTCTCTTCCCGCCCACCCGTTTTCTCAATCCCCAGAAGGTTAAGATCAATTACCACCTGGTGAACCGATTCAACCGTCGAGAGACATTCCGCTTTGGGTTGCTGTTTTACTAGAAACTCTGAGGTGCGTTGCGTGACAAAGCTAACCCGCTGTAAATTGTGCAATTTCGTCGTTAGCCGCATCATTTTCTTGGCACAGGACCAGGTTCCATCAATGACGATGAACTGAATCCGTTTCGTTGCGAGGCGCGCTGCGTTTCTTGTTTCTGAAAGGTCAATTGAACTTGGGCCGGGATAAAGCACGGCTGTTTCATAAGCTGGGTCGGACAAAATCGCCTGGAAACGTGGGTCTTCATCAAAACCGATGCCCACGAGAATTTCAGAATTCTCCAAGATCAAATGGGTAAAGCGCCCCGTCCCGACCTTTTCCTTTCTGAACTCCTTTGGATGCATCAAAATGACAAACCTCGATTCCGTCTCAAACGGCCGGATCAAGGCACAAACGCAAGTCGCCAAGCGCCGCCGGCAACCCAGGCAAAGGTTCATCGTTCGAGAATCAGCAGCATCCATCATTAAGCAAGGTCTACGCCATCTTCAAAAAAAGCTCAAGCTTTGCCCGAATACCAAATTTTTCGCAGCTCATCGGTATTGCGAACCCGTTTTCGGGCGCAGGCATAAAGTGGACGCCGCATGCTAGGGCGACCGCGCCGGGAATGCCAACACGAAGTCCCACTTACTAGTGCCCGACTGAATGGGTCGGCACTCTTTTCACCGGCTACTTCGCGGTTTTCTCAAGCGTACGATGAACCTCATGAAAAGCAGGTTTGGCTTTCCTCTCGCGATCAAAAAGAAGCGGATGATTTGTTCGTGTCCAAGGCCAGTAGTTGAGCCAACTATGCCCATCGTGAAGATTCCAGAAAGTGACTCGCTCCACGAC
This sequence comes from uncultured Verrucomicrobiales bacterium, assembly GCA_963977055.1. Lineage (GTDB taxonomy): Bacteria > Verrucomicrobiota > Verrucomicrobiia > Verrucomicrobiales > DEV007 > Arctic95D-9. The sequence continues at coordinate 2,914 of CAXBMX010000058.1, read as the reverse complement.
GTCGGAATTTTCCACAATTAGTGAAAAGAGCTTTGCGTATTGATCCGCTTGGCTGTTGAGGATCTCGTTAGGTGGTACCGTCGGATACGGATCCCAGCTTTTCATCTCCTCGCGGTTTTTTCCTTCGTCGTAATACCAGCGGGCCCGCGTTGTGACATCCATATCCAATTCGGAAAAGACAACCTTAACCCCCAGCTTCCTCATTTCCGCCATGGCATTTTCAATGCCTTCAAATGGAATTTTACCATACTCGTAGTGAGCCTGTAGACCGAGCGCTTCGATCGGTCCGCCCTGCTCTTTGACAGACTTAATCAATCGCACCAGTTTTTTCAGTTTACCGGGCTGATCACACCGGTAGTCATTGTAGACGAGCAGGGCGTCGGGATCCGCCTCTTTTGCATACTGAAACGCTTTCACCAGAAATTCTTCACCCAGTATATTATTCCACTCGATGTCACGGAGGTATTCGTCATCTCTATCAGCAAGGGCTTCATTGACGACATCCCACATTTTTACCCGTCCCTTGTAGCGACCCGCCACGGTGTGAATATGAGTTTCTAATCGCTCCAGCAGTTTTTCTCTGGAAACGGTTTCATCACCATCTTTGAAGAACCACGGGGGAGTGGTTCCTGGTCTCGCCCAGATCAGGCAGTGGCCAACCACTTCGAGCCCGTTTTTTTCCGCAAGGTCAACGATTCGATCCGCCTTTTCGAAATCGAAGACGCCTTCCTGTTTCTGCACCTTGGTTGATTTCATGCAGTTCTCCGGAGTCACTATATCAAAATGCTTTGCGAGGAGTGCGGTGTCTTCAGGGTTGTCGAAGGTAGTGACGCTGGTACCAACTCCGAGCTTGAAGCGATCTCCTACTGCAGCTTTCAATGCGGGAAGATCGATGCCCGCCTGCCCTCGATTATTAGTGTTTTCACTAGCGGTTATGCCGCCAGCAGGCTTCATCGCGACTTCAATGGCATTCTGGACATAACCTTCCGCCGCTGCAACCGCTGCTTGGTAGTTCGGGTCGTCGACCGAGTTAGTCACCTCTCCGGGATCGGCTTTTAGATCCGTAAAAACCCGAGCGGATTTTGTGCCATCAGCTTTGTGCCACTCGGTATATCGAAAGTCACCAAAACGCACACTGTGGCCAATCTCTTTGCGGGCTGGATAAGTGCTGTAGGCAAACATCCGGTGTCCTGCGTCGACATCTTCGATGACAGGTTTAAAGCTTCGCCCCTGACAATGGGCCGGAATTGCGATACCCGTCAAATCACACAGCGTCGGGTATAGATCGATCAACTCAACGAGCCGATTGGTCGTAACGCCTTTCTGACCACCGGGGATTCGCATCAGCAAAGGGACCCGAGTATCACATTCAAAATTGGTGTGTTTGCACCAGCTGGAGTGATCCCCCAATTTCCAGCCGTGATCTCCCCACATCACGACAATCGTATTTTTTGTCAGACCGTGTTTCTCCAGCGCATCGAGAAGGACTCCGAGGTTGGCATCGGCATAACTGGTGCAGGCTGCGTAACCATGTAACAACCGTTGATTCATCTCGTCACCGAACTCGGCAGGCATTTCCCCTCCGACATCGGAATACGCCTTAAGCTCATTTGCCGACAGGTTCGCTGCATGCGGCGGATAGCCGGGAGGAATCCCGCTATTCGACGGCATTGAAAAATCGCTTCTCTCATACAAGTCCCAATACTTTTTCGGAGCCACAAATGGAAGGTGAGGTTTGGAAAACCCCACAGCGAAAAAGAACTGTTTTTCTTCCCTGGCGAGATCGCCAAGTAATTGGGCTGCGCGAGTCGCACGCATACCATCAGTATAGGTATCGTCTGGAACATCTGCCATTTCCGTAGAAGGCCCTTTCGGAGAATCGTGTCCGTCCCCATTCCCGGCGGAAAGGGATTTTTCGAGGGCTTTACGATTCTCTTCGAGAGCGTATTCCGGAGCGCCTTGGTAGAGCCAGGTCTTCCAGTTTTTTTGATCGACTCCGGAGAAACCACTATCGTGATAGATTTTTCCAAGCCCGATCGTTTCAAACCCTTCATTTCCGAAGTGCTGGTTCATCGTCAGTAAATCGGGATGTCTTTTTCGCCAACCATCGACGTGGAAAGATTGTTCTTTCGTCAGCGTAGGATACAGCCCGCCCATAACGGAAAGGCGGGAGGCACCGCAGACTGCCTGCTGACAATAGGCGCGGTTAAACAACATTCCCGACGCGGCGAGTCGGTCAAAGTTAGGCGTCTTCAATTTCGCCCCATAACAACCTAACTCCGGGCGGAGATCATCGATTGCGATAAACAGCACATTAAGCTTATCAGGGGCTCCTTTCGTAAGGGAGACAGTGCCTATTGTGAGGCAGGCAAGAAGTAGGATGGTAAATCGATTCATACAGTTGGTGTTGGAGAGGACCAGGATTTCATTTTTTTGAACTGACCTTTAGTTTGATAGAGCCAAATTATCCGGACTTCCAAAAATAAAAACCGCATATTGCGTATGCTTTCTGTTGAAATGCGTCATTCTTGTCGAAAATGGGCCATCAACTCGCAATTATCATGTCGGCAGTGTTTCTTCGCCGGCTGACGCCTCCACTAATGCCTTTAGTGAGGAGGTCGATCTTAACACGCTCATCTTTCCCATGAAGTCATCGGCTCTCATCCTCACCGCTCTATTATCTCGGTTATGTTCCGGTGAGCAGATGGATCGGACTGAGCAGATTCCTGAGAAAGTGAAAAAGTTGAAGGACAAACTTGATGAGGCCAACACCATCGCTGAGACACCGCTGCCTCAGTTTCTTCTCGACCGATAGCAACCGTTACGATCCGCTATCCCGAATTCATAGAATTCATAGAAAAAAAAGGGGTCAGAAAAAAGGGGTCAGGCGATAAAATAACACTATTGACACCTC
>CAXBMX010000057.1:0-21628 GCA_963977055.1 uncultured Verrucomicrobiales bacterium | reverse complement strand
GGCTCTTGGCTCTTGGCTCTTGGCTCTTGGCTCTTGGCTCTTGGCTCTTGGCTCTTGGCTCTGCTGGGAAAAGGATTAAGAACAAGATTAAGAACAAGATTAAGAGTTGGTACCAACAGGGTTGACTCTTTCACCTAACTCTGTTGGGTTTTGGGTGATGATTTCTCACCGCTATATTGAGACTTTTCAGGAGCTTGATTCAATCGAAGGACTGGTTCATGGCTTCGTATTGAAACATCCGGATATCGATGTGGTAACGGATCGTGATACCGCTTTGGAACGGCTGGAAGAGCACCACGTGACTCAACTGGGTGAACTGGGGATTTCCCGGTCTCATTTGGCGACAGGAGGACAAGTTCACGGCAATCTGGTGGCCAGTTGCGACCCCAATGGCGACGCCGTTGATACCTTTCATGAGGAAACGGACGGTTTGGTGACAGCGACGATGGGGCAGTTTTTGGGGGTCTACGTGGCGGACTGTGGGGCTATCTTTATTGTGGATCCAATTAAGCGCGCTTGTGGCGTGGTTCATTCCGGGAAAAAGGGAACAGAGTTGGGGATTTCGTCCGAGGCTATCCGAGTGATGCAGCAGCGTTATGGCTCAGATCCTGGAGATCTTCTGGTTCAGATTGCACCCTGTATTCGGCCGCCGGCTTACGAAGTGGATTTTGCCGCTAAGATAGCTGCGGACTGTGAGGCTGTAGGTGTTCCGAGTTTCCAGATTTTTGATTGCGGCACCTGCACGACGAGTGATCCGGATCGTTACTACAGTTATCGAGTCGAAAAGGGAAAGACGGGGCGTCTCTTTGCGGTTATCGGTTGGAAGTCATGAGTGATTTTCCTGACATGAGTGATGCCTTCGAAATTGCGGCGCCTGCGAAAACGAATCTCTGGTTAAAGGTTCTCGGCAAGCGCGATGATGGCTTTCATGAGATAGACACACGGATGGTGTCGCTTTCCCTGAATGATCAACTTCGCTTGAAGTGGCGGGAGGATTCTGAAGTCGTTCTTCGTTGTTCGGATCCTTCTTTGCCGACTGGTGAGGAGAATCTTTGTGTGAAAGCAGTTCGAGCGCTGGAACGCAAATTGGGTAAAACCCTTGCTGTTTCGATCGATCTGGAAAAAGCGATTCCTTCAGGTGCTGGACTTGGCGGGGGAAGCAGTGACGCGGCGGCAGTGTTGAAGGCATTAAATGAAATGGGTGGATTCGCTTTGTCGAAAGCGGATCTCGCTGCAGTCGGGGCGACGATAGGTTCGGACATCCCCTTTTTTGTATACGGTCAGACTTGCGATTGTCGGGGGCGCGGGGAGGTGGTCGAGCCAGTGACGGATTCAGTTCCTTCTTTGCCTGTTCTGTTGATTAAACTGGAGTTCGGTATTTCTGCGGCGTGGGCTTATCGGCGCTTTCACGAGTCGGCTGAGTATGAGGATTTTCTTTATGAAGCACAGGCTGGTCCTGCTGGTGAGATGGTGAATCATCTTGAGCGACCCGTTTTCGAAAAATTCCCAGTGTTGGGTTTGATGAAGAACTGGCTGTTGAAACAAGAGGGTGTGGAGATCGCTCTGTTGTCCGGGTCCGGATCGACCATGCTGGCAGTAATCGAAGAGCAGGAGGCAGCTGAGCCTCTAGTACAGCGGATCCAGGAGCGATACGGGGAGAACTGCTGGACTTATTGTGGGCACACGAATTAAGGGCAGCTCTGGCAATCAGGCGATGGAAGACTGTGGTCATTTTTTCGTCTGGCAAGGCGCGAGGAAGAAGTGGAGCGTGCTCCACGACCAACGAGCAACACAGCCAGGCGGGAAAAGGGCCGCAGCCCGCAGGGGCGTTTTTCAATACTTTTCGGCGAAGCCGCATTTTTCCACTAAATTGTTTACCGATCATCCGTTGCAGGGTTGCCGGAGGTGCCCTTAAACTAGTGACTGTGGAGGCGAAGGGTGAATCGAAAGGTCGCGACGATTCTGTTCGTGTGGATATTTGGACCTGGGCAGTCAGGTTGTATAAGACGCGTGCCTTTTCAGGTGCCGCTTGCAAGAAGGAGCAAGTTCTCATCAATGGGCAGCGATGCCGGGCTTCGAGGCACATTCGAGTAGGTGATGTGATTCAGGTGAGGCGGGGCGCGCTGACTCGAACCGTAGCAGTGAAGGCGATCCTATCGAAGCGAGTTGGGCCTAAGGTAGTGGCTGACTTTCTAATTGACCAAACACCGGCGGAGGAATATGAAAAAGCTGCCGAGATCGCGCGACAGAATCGAGCCTCTGCGCCGCAGCGTGGAACGGGAACCGGTCGCCCAACCAAGCGTGATAGACGTCATCTGGAGCAAGCGATGAACGAAATGGCTGAAGCTGGAGAGGATTTTGAGGAATTTGTGAATTCGTTTCTCAATCAGCCTTGATTGACCTGAATTCAGTTTTGCCTCAGCGTGTTGCGATATTGCTATGACTACTGAACTTCCTGAATGGGCCACCGAAATCCGCCAGCTCTACCTTTCGGGTGCGGCAAATCAATTCGTTGTTCACGGTAATGTGAGTGACCGTTTGTTGATTGAAGGCGGTGATGAATCCCGCATTGGAAATGTTTCGGATTTTTTGACTCGAGTTCAGCTTAAGAAATTCGACCTTGTCTTGAGCTATGAACTGGGAGCGGGATTGCGAATCGAAAGTGGTGAAGATTTTTTTCATCAGCTTCGATTCGATGACCAATTGCCAAAAGATCCTGCGCAAAGCATCGCCTACGTCGATCGCTTTCTTCGGTTTTGTGTGAACTTGCGCAAGCTGGCTCCGGAGGAGGGCGCGACCGAAGAAAGCATTGCGGGAAGAAATCATCACATTGCGGTGATCATTCGATCGTCAGAGTTGGTGTTTCCGGTGTCGAAGCAGACGCGGGATTATCAGCTCAGTTCGATGGCATCGGTGGTCAGGTCGTGGTCTCGCGATAGCCATTTTATCGAGCAGAATCTGGCGGTCTTTTTGTTATCGGATCATCTCAATGATTTGAATGAGTTGCTTTCGCAGAACGCCAGGGCCGCCCGGATCGAAATCTCGATGCCCGGCGGTGATTCGCTCGTGAACGTATTTTCGCATTTTGAATCGGTCTATCCTACGGCATTGGAGCATTTCGTGGGCAAACCTGAGGTGCCTGCGACTCGTCTTTCAGGAGCCACAGTTAGTTCGATGGAATCGCTCTTACGCCGGCGCGAGTATGAAAAAGATCCCCTGAAAGAGTCTGACTTGTCTGATTTAAAAAAATCTTTGGTGGAACGTGATTCGAATGGTCTTATCGAATTTCTCGAGCCAACTCGGACGCTCGACGACGTATTCGGTCATGAGCGAATTAAGGATTGGATGCGTCAGGATATCGATCTTTGGAATCAGGGCGATCTCAGTGTGATGCCGATGGGTTATTTGCTTTGTGGTCCAGTTGGCACAGGGAAAACATACTTGGTTGAGTGCCTCGCCGGCGAAGCCGGGGTGCCTGTGGTGAAGATGAAAAACTTTCGCGATCGGTGGGTCGGAAGTACGGAGGGAAATTTGGAAACGATCTTCGGGCTATTGCATGCTTTGGGTCGTTGCATCGTATTTATTGATGAAGCAGATCAGGCATTGGGTAAGCGGGATTCGGGTTCCGGCGACTCCGGGGTTTCGGGTCGAGTCTATTCGATGATGGCTAAAGAGATGAGCAATTCAGAGAATCGCGGACGGATATTGTGGATTTTGGCCTCGAGTCGCCCTGATTTGATCGAGGTGGATCTGAAACGTCCCGGTCGGGTTGATGTGAAGATCCCTCTCTTTCCTGCCAATGAGCCGGAGGATGGTTATCGTCTAATCCGGGCTCTTGGGAAGAAACATGATCTGGATCTTCCCAGGGAATGTCCTGCGGATATCCTGCCCCTGGTGCCGTCTTTAGTCACGCCAGGAGCAGCGGAATCTATCGCAATTAAAATATATCGGACGGTGAAGACGAAGAAGGTAAGTCCCATCGCAGCGTTGAAAGACTGTCTTGATCAATATCAGAACCCCGTTTCTGAAGAGGTGATGGATTTTCAAATCGGATTGGCTGTGAAGGAGGCCAGTGATTTGGAATTTGTGCCGGAAGCCTTTCGATCGTCTTAGCGGTTGTTTGAAACTTCGCTAGTGGTCAGGTGTTGATAGAAGAAACATGACAATGAATTACAGGGTTTTGGGATTCGCTATATTGATGGGTGCGGGAATTGCCAGCGCAGAGAGCGATCTGGTGTATACCCCCAAGCCTGTTGAATTGGGGGATTTCGTGGCGCTCACTGCTCAATCTCCATTTTCTCGGGCTTTGAACCTGAGTGACTCTCTCATTCTTACTGGAATCGCTACTTTGGATACCGAAAAGGTGGCGACCTTGCTCAACAAGGAAACGAATGAAACTTATGTGGTCTCGAGCCAGCTCAATGCGCAAGGGTGGAAAATGGTCGAGCTGAAGGTTGATGATGATCTTGAAAAAGTGGCCGCCACCGTTTCAGTCGAAGGTGGGGAAGTGGTGACGGTTCGCTATGCAGAGTGGCAGCTAAAACCAGGCGAGGCCAGACCGGGGGGTGGTGTCGGAGACGGGGCTATTTCTCCAGGAGGCACTGGAGGGAAAGGCAAGGGTGGAAAAGGCGGGGACGGGGAGCGCCGAGGTCCTCCGCCTGAGATGAGAGAGAAAATGATGACCCTCAGTGAAGATCAGCGAGGCAAACTGTTTCAGAAGATGATGGAGCTTCGGGAAAAAAGTCCCGATATGCCACGCGAGGAGAGAGGCAAAATCATGTCTGAGATGGTGGAGAAAATGACCCAAAAAAAATGAGCGTGCCGAAGCACGCTCATTTCAAATATTTGTTAGTTCAGGCTGACTGAATTACTTCTTTCTTTTAGCTGCCTTCTTCTTGGCGGCTTTTCTTTTAGGTGCAGCCTTCTTCTTGGGTGCGGCCTTTCTTTTAGGTGCAGCCTTTTTTACGGTCTTCTTGGCGGCTTTCCTTTTAGGTGCAGCCTTTTTCTTAGGTGCAGCTTTCCTTTTAGGGGCGGCTTTTTTCTTGGCGACTTTCTTGGCAGCTTTCCTTTTAGGGGCGGCTTTCTTTACGGTCTTTTTAGCAGCTTTTCTTTTAGGAGCGGCCTTCTTCTTAGGCGCAGCTTTCCTTTTAGGGGCGGCTTTTTTCTTGGCGACTTTCTTGGCAGCTTTCCTTTTAGGGGCGGCTTTCTTTACGGTCTTTTTAGCAGCTTTTCTTTTAGGAGCGGCCTTCTTCTTAGGCGCTGCCTTTTTCTTTACTGCTTTCTTTTTAGGAGCTGCCTTCTTTTTGGCGGCTACTTTTTTCTTAGGAGCGGCCTTCCTTTTAGGAGCGGCTTTTTTCCTAACTATCTTTTTTTTGCTTGCTGCTTTTTTCATGGGTGCGGGGATCCTGATCACTGCGGCTTATTGCATCATGGAGACTTTCTTTATGAATGTCACCTTTTTCTTACACGTGTATTTTTCTTTTTTGTTCCGGTTCTTCCCGGGAAAGTTAGCTCTGCAATGCCCGATTTATCCAGATCACCAATACCAAGTTTAACCATTTGGTCGTATTGGGATTTGGTGGCTGCGTTGACAGGCAGGTTGAGATTTTTTGACTTTGCTAGTGTGGCGGCAATGCCGGAATCTTTAGCGGCATGCTCAGATGAGAACCAGCATTCATGGTCGCGATCGATCATGTCGTCAGCGTCAGTTTCGAGAACGCGGGAGTTAGCGCCGGTCTGAGAAAAGACTTCGCAGATCAGTTTCAGGTCGTGGCCCATTGCCTTCGCCAGGCCAAGTCCTTCAGCAAGTCCTGCGGTATTGATGTTCATCACCATGTTAACGAGGGCCTTGACTTCAGCCGCTTTGCCGATCTTACCGATGTAGCGAAGATTGGTGCTCAAGTTTTCGAGAAGCTTGATGTTCTTCTTATAAACATCAGGGTCTGCGCCAATCATTAAGTAGAGTTTGCCTTCGCGGGCGTGGCTAATGCTGCTCGCCATACAAGCTTCGATGCAATTTGCTTTGCGTCGCTTTGCTGCTGTAGAAATTGCCTTTTGGGAATCGGGACTGAGAGTGGCACAGTTGATAAATGTTTTCCCGGAAGCATTGGTGAGCAGGCTGTCTTTCTTGCCGAGAAAGATTTTTTTCATCGCTGCGTCGTTGGTGACGACAGTGAAGATAATATCAGCGGCCGCTGTCACATCCGCGAGTTTCTTAAATGCGGTTGCTCCAAGTTCCGCAGCCAGATCTTCGGCGGCGTTTCGATTAACGTCGTAAATCGCAGTGATGTTATAGTTGAGGTCTTTGAGGTGACGCGCCATGTTTGCACCCATGCGACCCACACCAACGAACGCGATTTTTTTCGGGCTGGGACGTCTAGGGACTTTCTTTTTTGCTGCTTTTTTACTCATGAGTGTTGGCGGAAATATTAAAGGATTGTTAAATATTTACTCTAATCTCCTCTATCGCCAAGTTTTTTTATGAAAGAGACACCAGGTCATTTTCAATTAAAGCGATGCTTCGCGGATGCTTTTCGAGGAATTGTTGTAGTGTTAAGAACGGAATGGAACTTTCGGATACATCTTTTGATGTGTTTTGTTGCGGTTTTGTTAGGGTTTATTTTTAAAATTTCTTTGGGTGAGTGGATGGCGGTGGCGCTGTGTTCTGCGCTAGTAATTGTGGCTGAGGTTTTGAATACGGCGATTGAATATCTCGCCGATGCCGTGCACCCGGAGGCGGACGAAGGGGTGGGGCGTGCCAAGGATGCTGCCGCAGGAGGAGTGATGATTGCGGCGGTTGCAGCCGGCGTGGTCGGCGCTATCGTGTTTCTTCCTAAGATATGGGTGTGGTTAATGAAGATATGGGAGAAGTGAACGGTCCGCCCTGGTTGGAGGGGTTGGAGGCCGTGGTGGAGTCGTCGAAGATCTCGATTGATAAGAATGTCTGTGAAGAATTCGGGGGGGATCGCTGGCACGCTTCGTCAATGCCTGAAGTGGTGGTGCATGCGACTTGTCGGGATGATGTGGTTGCGACCTTGCGGTTTGCGAATGAGCATTTAATTCCGGTGACTACTCGAGGAGCCGGGGTGGGCTATGTCGGTGGATGCGTCCCGGTCAATGGAGGGATTCTTCTTTCGGTTCGAAAGATGGAAAGGATTCTCGAAATTAATCCTGCTGATGGAGTCGCCGTGGTGGAGCCCGGGGTAATTTTAAATGACCTTCAGGAGGCGGTCAGAGAAATGGGATGGTATTACCCGCCTGATCCGGCCAGCCTCAAAGAATGTTCCGTTGGCGGAACGATTGCGACGAATGCGGGTGGGCCACGCTGTGTGAAGTATGGGGTGACCCGTCATTACGTTCTGGGCTTGGAGGTGGTGTTGCCGAATGGTGAGATTTTGGAAACGGGTGGTCGCTGTCATAAAAATAAGACAGGTCTCGATCTAATCGGAATGTTTGTGGGATCAGAGGGGCTTCTCGGTGTGGTGACGAAAGCGACCTTAAGATTAATTCCTCATCCAGAGGCCAGGGCGATGCTCACGGCGACATTCCCGAAATTTGAAATAGCAGCTGAAGCGGTTCAGGCCATTTTAAATTCGGGTTGGCAGCCGTCGGGACTGGAAATCACCGATGGATTCACCCTTCGTGCGGCGCGCGATTATCTTGGGCCTGAGGTGTTACCCGATGGGGATGCACATCTCATCGTCGAATTGGATGGCCGGCAGGACTCTGTCTTAAATGATCTGTCTCACTTGCGGGAGTTGGTCGAATCTCTGGGAGCGTTATCAGTCGAGGAAGCTCGTGACAAAGAATCGTGTGAAGCGATTTGGAAATTGAGGAGGGAGTTTTCCTATTCATTGCGCGCCACTGGCTTGATCAAGCTGAATGAGGACATTGTCGTTCCGAGATCGAAATTGGTGGATCTGGTGCAGTTTGCTCGAAAGTTGGAATCGGAAACCGGTATTCCGGTGGCGTGTTTTGGGCATGCAGGTGACGGGAATATTCACACGAATCTGATGGTTAAAGATTATGACACTGATCCGGTGGCACGGGAGAAAGCTGATGCAGCACTGGATATTCTTTTTAAGTGGATCATCGAGAACGATGGCCAGATTACGGGTGAGCACGGGGTAGGGCTGGCAAAGAAGCGCTGGTTTAAGGATGCGGTATCTCCGGTTTCTGCAGAAGTGCATCGGCAGTTAAAGGCAACGCTTGATCCGAATGGGATTTTGAATCCGGGGAAATTTATTGAGTAACTGAATGGTAGGAAAAACTGAGAGCATGAAATTATTCGTCATAGTGTGGAGTTTAGTATTGGGAATATCCGGTGGGGTTTTGGCGCAGCAATCGCAGCCTCTTTGGCCTGAGGGAAAAGTCCCTTATGAGAAACCGATCGATGCTGAAACGGGGTCGCCTTTGCTGACCCTCTATCCGACAAAGAGTCATTCGAATCATAATGGAGCAGCCGTTGTGATTTGTCCTGGTGGTGGGTACGGCGGTCTCGCAGTCGATCATGAGGGAAATCAGCCGGCCCGGTGGTTTCAGGAACAGGGCGTGTCAGCGTTTGTTCTTCAATATCGACTCGGGTCGCAGGGACATCACTACCCGACTCAGTTGGCGGATGTGCAGCGCGCGATTCGGTGGGTGAGGTCTCATGCGAAAGATTACGATCTGGATCCGGGTCGGATTGCGGTGATGGGATTCTCCGCAGGAGGGCATCTCGCTAGCATGGCTGCCACCCTCTACGACGAAATGGCCTACGACTCATCTGATTCGGTTGACGGTGTCAGTGCTCGTCCAGATTTCGCGATTCTTTGCTATCCTGTGATCAGTATGGACGCCGAAGTGACGCATGGCGGCTCACGGAAGAATCTTCTGGGTGCCGATCGGGTGGATGATGATGTCTTAGCAGAAAAGCTTTCGTCGGAGAAAAATGTGACATCGGAAACACCGCGCACCTTTATTTTTCAGACGAACGCGGACACATCAGTAAGGGCTGAGAATGCGGTTGGTTTCTATCTCGCTCTCCGCCAGAAAGAAGTGCCGGCGGAAATGCATATTTATCAGGAAGGGCCGCATGGGGTAGGTCTGTATCGAGGGGATCCAGTGCTGGGGACCTGGTCTGGATTGTTGCAGCACTGGTTGCGGACTAATTTCTTTTTTGCTCCTGAGCCTATGCGCGCGGCGGTGAAGGGCGAGGTGACTCTCGATGGCAATCCCGTCAGTTGGGGAGTGCTTTCCTTCTATCCTGATGACAGCAACCTGCCTGTCACATCGGTTCGAATCCGAAGAGGGAAGTATTCTGCCAATGAGGCTCAAGGCCCAGTGGTAGGAAATGCCCGGATTTCGTTCGAAGGAAGTATTTGGGAGGCGACGGGAGACGCGAACGATCAAGCCGTGAAGTTACAATCACTGACACCTTCGGATGAAAATCCGATAGAGGTCACGATCGAATCAGTTGGTAAGCCGGGCGGCAAGCCGGTTGGCAAGCCAATGAATTTTGAGTTCCGTTCACGCTGATCAGTCGATGTCCGGTAGCAGTGCGTATTCCTCGAGGATGCTGCGGGACATGTATTGAAGCGCAGCTTCGGAGGTGGCTTCCAGAATAATGGGACAAGCGTACCCTGCATCGAGAGCTTCTTTCCAGCGTGGCGCACAGACGCACCAGTGATCGCCAGGGTTGAGGCCGGGAAAGCCATACATCGGCATGGGTGTGCTGAGATCGTTGCCGTTCGTTTTGCTGTATTCGAGAAATTCTTCGGTCAAGACACAGCAAACGGCATGACACCCGTGATCCTCGTCTCCGACCTGACATTTTCCGTTTCGATAAAATCCAGTAACCGGTTCGGTGCTGCAGGGGATCAGCTCGCCGCCGAGTACGTTTTTGTTGTCTTCAGGTGCCATAAGTAGAGGACGGGAGTTTGATCAGAAAGGGCGTTCCTTGTCACTGTGAAAAAGAAGCTTGGAGGTGAATTTTTTTGTTCAAAAGGAGGGATGGGTTGTTACGCGAATACGGGGGGCGGTCTACGCTGAACGTTTGTTGGGACGGTTGTATGGTAGTTTGTGCCGGTGGTCTCAAAATCGTTGAATTCAAAGCTAGTCCTCGTCTTCTGTATCGGGACAGTTGGGGCCGTTGCGTTTGGAAAGCCAATGGACAGTGCTTTCTTTGAGCGCAGCATCAGGCCCATACTGGCAGAGCATTGTTACGAGTGCCACTCCGAAGAGGCGGAGAAGCAAAAAGGGGGGCTCTTGTTAGATCGTGAGAGCGGCTGGTTGGAAGGGGGCGATTTAGGTAAAGCGGTGATTCCTGGTCAACCGGGAGCTTCATTGCTGATCGAGGCGATCGAGCGTCTGGACGAGGACCTGGCGATGCCCCCCAAATATGAGCTCGAGCCAGGACAGGTCGCGCTTTTGACCAAATGGGTCAAAGATGGCGCTCCGGGCTCTCTTGAGGATATGGGCGCCACTTCGTTTTCTCAGTTGGGAGATCAGACCGTCATATTCGAAAACGCGGCATCGCATTGGTCTTTTCAGCCCATTAAAAAGCCTGCGTTGCCAGTGGCCGATCAGGCTGAGTGGAATCGCAATCCGATTGACCGTTTGGTCTACGCCAAGCTGAAAGAAAATGGACTTCAGCCATCGCCGGTGGCGCCGCGCAGGATTTTGACCCGCCGACTTACCTACAGTTTAACAGGGCTTCCGCCAACGGATCTGGAGCAGATCAAGTTGTCTCCGGGACAACAGATCGAGAAGCTGATGGCTTCGCCTCAGTATGGTGAGCACTTTGCCCGCATGTGGCTGGATGTGGCTCGCTATGCGGATACGGCCAACACCAACTCGACCGCTCCCGGCAAGCCGCCGCATTTGTATCCTTCTGCCTTTACGTTCAGGGACTACGTGATCGATGCCTTTAACAATGACAAGCCGTATGACAATTTCGTGCGGGAGCAGCTCGCGGCAGACTTAATGGGCGGTGAAAAAATGGCTCCGGAGCTGGCGGCCCTCGGTTTCATCGGGGTTTCTCCGCACCGCACGGGGAATGCGGATTTTATCGATGACGTGATCGATACCACGACACAGGGATTTCTAGGGATGACGGTGTCATGTGCTCGTTGCCACGATCACAAGTTCGAGCCTGTCCCGACAGTGGACTATTATTCGCTGTTTGGGGTCTTTGGGTCATTGCGGCGTGATCAGCCTCACCTGGTGGATCGCTTTCCTTTGATCTCAGGCTACTCGCCCACCGAAGAGCAGGTGGCGGACTATCTCGAAAAACGAAAAATCATTGAAGAGAAGATCGAAAAGGTTGGAGATAAGAAGAAGGCGAACAATACCGTTGCGGGAGAACTTCGGGAAACAGAACTTGCCAGTTTGGAACTCTATCATGAGGGCGCTCCGGCTCGCGCGCTGGCGATTCAAGAGGATAAGAAACCGTTGCAAGCGTCTGTCTATATCCGGGGGGATTCCGGAAATCGTGGTGAGAAAGTGCCGAGGCGATTTCTTAAGATTCTGGATCCCGATCAGGAACCCTTCAATGAAAAGAATAGTGGTCGTCTCGATCTAGCTGAGAAGATTGTGGATCCGAAAAATCCTCTGACTGCTCGGGTCTATGTGAATCGCATCTGGGGTTTTCTGATGGGGGATCACCTCGTGGATACGCCATCCGATTTTGGTCTTCAGGGGGAGGAGCCAAGCCATCCCGAGCTGCTCAATTACCTGGCAGCGGACTTTATTGAGAATGGAGGTTCGACCAAGCATCTTGTGAGGATAATCGTGTCTTCCCAAACCTTTCTCCAACGAAGCGACGAGCGAGGAGACGCCTCGGAGATTGATCCGGAGAACGAGCTGTATTGGAGAGCGAATCGGAAACGGCTTCGATTTGAGGAGTTACGAGATTCTCTATTGGCTGTGTCAGGAGAACTTGATTCTACATTGCGTGGACGCGTGGGCCCCCTCTGGGGAGAGGAATACACGAAACGCCGAAGTATCTATGGCTACGTGAATCGTCTTAACATCGATCCGACTTTGCGGAACTTTGATTTCCCTTCTCCGATGCAGACGGCGGGTGTTCGGACGGAAAGTATCGTACCACCTCAAGCCCTATTCCTCATGAATTCGCCTATCATGATCGATCAAACCCAAGCCATGGTTGAGGATCTTGCATTCGAGACACCAATGACTCGGGACGAACGAATCCATGCCCTTTTTGCACGCGTTCTTCAGCGTCCCGCTTCGTCGACTGAGATGGATCGGATTTCGCGATTTGCTGATATTGAAAAAAATCGCAAAGTGAGCCCCTGGCCATTGGTTGCGCAGGCTCTGTGTATGTCGAACGAATTTCTTTACGTGGACTGACTTGATGAACCCTACGCCCCATCTATCCAGACGCCTGGCCTTGCAACGTATTGGTTGCGGTATGGGCGCAATGGCTGCTTCCGATTTGTTGGCCGGTATGGGTGATGCAGAATCGCCATTGGCCTTTCGGCCGCCTCAGTTTCCAGCTAAGGCGAAGCGCGTCATTCATTTGTTCATGAATGGCGGTCCTTCGCAGATCGATACCTTTGATCCCAAGCCTTCTCTGGTGAAGCTGGATGGGAAAGAGCTTCCGGATTCGGTGAAGCAGACTTTGCAACCGACGCAGAGAAACCGTGCCGGAACCGTTTGGGCATCTCCTTTTAAATTCTCCCGGCGCGGTGAATGTGGGATGGAGATTTCCGAGCTCTACCCTCATGTGGCGAAGCATGCTGATAAGTTGTGTGTGATTCGTTCGATGCAGAGCGATATTGCCAACCATTCGCCAGGTTTACTGATGATGAACTGCGGCCATATCAATCTGGCTAGGCCCAGTATCGGATCCTGGGTGCTTTATGGATTGGGAACCGAAAGTGAAAATCTGCCGGGTTATGTTGTGTTGATGCCGAACGGGTTGCCCACGGCGCAATCAAAGAACTGGACCAGTTCGTTTCTTCCAGGGGTTTATCAGGGGACTCATATCGAGACCAATGCCAAGGGCGGAGAGATGATCCCTCACCTCACTCGAGATGATATCGGGTCGGGGACTCAGCGCAATCTTCTTGGACTGACTCGTTATCTGAATCAACGCCATAGCAATTTGCACGAAGGTGATGAGCGATTGAACTCCCGCATTCATTCGATGGAATTAGCTTTTCGCATGCAAAGTGCGGCGACCGATGCCTTTGATGTTACGAAAGAGCCTGAGTCGATTCGAGAGAGCTATGGAGACACGCCAGTGGGGCGTAATTTGCTCATGGCTCGACGGTTGGCGGAGCGCGGAGTTCGTTACATTCAGTGTTATCATGGCGGAGGGCAGCCCTGGGATAATCACAGCGGGATCATTCCCCGCATCAAACAGCTTACCAAGGAATCTGATCAACCGATCGCGGCCCTTCTTGAGGACCTCGAACAGCGCGGGATGCTGGAGGAGACATTAGTCATCTGGGGCGGAGAAATGGGGCGGACTTCCACGATTCAAGCGGGTCAGACTGACATCAATAAAATTGGACGTGATCACCATGTCGACGGTTTCACCGTGTGGATGGCTGGCGGCGGGGTGAAGGGTGGCATGACCTATGGCGAGACAGATGAATTTGGTCTCTCGGTCGCGTCTGATCCAGTTCATGTGCACGATTTGCATGCCACGATTCTTCATCAGCTCGGAATCGATCATGAAAAACTGACCTATCGCTATTCCGGTCGTGATTTCCGGCTGACTGATGTTCACGGCAAGGTAGTGAAGGACTTGCTCGCCTAGCAAGTCTGCAGTTCTGCCTCAGTGAAGTCTAATTCAGGGTACTTTGGACAGATCTTTTTCGGCGCGAATTGGGCACTTGTTGAGTTTCGCTGCGTTGCGTAGTTTTGCTGCATGAACATTGCTTGTTTACGCCTTCTCTCTGGACTGACATTGATCTGCTTGGGGAATCTTCCCATGCAAGGTGCGGAGGATAAATCTGAGTATGACATTGTCATCTATGGAGGCACGTCTGCGGCGGTGATTGCCGCGGTGCAGGCGAAGAAGATGGGCAAGTCGGTAATCATCGTCAGCCCTGATAAACATCTGGGGGGGCTGTCGAGTGGGGGGCTAGGATGGACTGATTCGGGCAACAAAGCCGTCGTGGGAGGTCTGTCCCGGGACTTTTATCACCGGATCTGGAAACAGTATCAGCAGCCTGAAACCTGGAAGTGGCAGGCGAGTGATGAATACGGTGGTCGAGGTCAGGGAAGCCCGGCGGTGGATGGCGAACAGAATACGATGTGGATTTTTGAACCCAGTGTCGCCGAAGCTGTCTTTGAAGATTATGTCAGCGAATTTGAACTTACTGTTCACCGGGACGAGTGGCTTGATCGGGAGAACGGCGTGGAGATGGCAGAGGGTCGCATTCGGTCCATTACGACTCTGAGCGGGAAGAGGTACGCGGGAAAAATGTTTCTCGATACCACCTACGAAGGCGATTTGATTGCGGCTGCGGGAGTGGACTACCATGTGGGTAGGGAAGCGAATGCCGAGTTCAATGAGGACTGGAATGGCGTTCAGACGGGAGTGTTGCATCACAATCATCATTTTGGAGGATTGGAGCCGATCAGTCCTTACGTCGTTCCGGGTGATCCAGACAGCGGAGTGCTTGCTCGGATCAGCACCGAAGATCCTGGGATAAAGGGTGAAGGGGACCATCGAGTTCAGGCCTATTGCTTTCGCATGTGTCTGACCAATGACCCTGACAATCGCATTCCGTTTGCGGAGCCGGAGGGATACGACGTATCGCAGTATGAACTGTTGGCTCGTGTGTATGAAGCAGGGTGGAAGAACACTTTCGGCAAGTTTGATCCACTGCCGAATCACAAGACGGACACGAACAACCACGGTCCCTTCAGCACGGACAACATTGGGTATAATTACGATTATCCGGACGCCAGCTATGAGCGTCGCCGGGAGATCATTGCAGAACACGAGACCTATCAGAGAGGGTGGCTTTACTTTCACTGCACGGATCCCCGGGTTCCTGAAGATATCAGGGAGGAAATGAACACCTGGGGGCTGCCCAAAGATGAGTTTACTGACAACGGAAACTGGTCACATCAACTCTACATCCGCGAGGCAAGACGAATGATGGGTGACTTCGTGATGACCGAGAATGAACTGCTCAAAGTGAATCCGACGCCGGATTCGGTTGGAATGGGATCCTACACGATCGATTCACACAACGTGCAGCGCTATATCACACCGGAAGGGCATGTCCAGAACGAGGGAGACATCGGAGTGAAGACTCAGGGTGCCTACGAGATCGCCTATGGGTCGCTCGTGCCGAAGCAGGAGCAATGCACCAATTTGCTGGTACCGGTGTGTGTGTCGAGTACCCACATGGCGTTTGGGTCGATCCGAATGGAGCCAGTGTTCATGCTGCTCGGTCAGAGTGCTGCGACGGCAGCGGTCATGGCGATCGACGCTGGTTTGAATGTGCAGGAGGTTCCATATGAACAGCTCAAGGCCCGACTGCTTGAGGATGGCCAGGTGCTTCACTATGACGGTCCGATCGCGGGAGGAAAGGGGACCCCTCTGGCAAAAGTTGAGGGTATCGTGGTCGATGATGAAAAAGCGGAACTAAGGGGGCTTTGGAGGCCCAGCTCTTCCAATGGACCATTCGTGGGGGTTGGCTACCGTCACGACAACAATCGAGGAGATGGACGGGCGGTGGCGAAATTCACGGCAACCCTTGAGAAAGGCGGACGATATTCGGTTCGAATTTCTTACCCCAAAAACAAGAATCGTGCCTCCAACGTGCGGGTGACTTTGGTTTCAGACGGAGTGGAGGAAGTTCAGTTAATCAATCAGAAAGAGGTCCCCTCTCATGACCCGTTTCATGAACTGGGGGTATTCGAATTTGATGCCGGCGCCGCTGCAACGGTAACGGTTACGAATGAAGGAACCGACGGCTACGTCGTGATCGACGCCGTTCAGTGGTTGCCTGTGGAATAGGTGAGAACCAAATAGGGGCAGGTTGATCACTTAACCCTGTTGAATTCGATCTTATTGATCCTTCAGAGCCAGGATACGAATCGCTTCCTCGAGCAGCCACTGAGGGTGCATGAATGGCTCGAAGTTGATGTCATGCCATCGAATCTGTTGGCTGCCATCGATCAGAAATGTTCCGTGCAGATCCATTTTCTCGAAGTCATCGAAGGCACGGTAGGCCTTGAAAGTGTCGTGCGATTCGTCGGAAAGAAGAGCAAATGGGAAGGGATTGTCGCCGCCCTCTGTTCCCTGAAACGTTTGGGCCAAGCCGTCGATAGAGTCTGTGCTGATCGCCACGATATCGATTCCGGCATCGGCATAGGCTTCAGTGAGAGGTGCAAATGCATTGAGTTGCTCCATGCAATGAGTGCAGCCTCTTCCGAGGAAGAAAATGACCAGAACGGGTTTGCCTTTGAAGTCCGAGAGCGAAGTGATTTTTCCGTTTGAGTCTGAAAGGGAGAATCCTTTCGCCGCTTGGGGGGACCATTGGAAGGGCCCCAGCGAATCGTGCGCCGGTCGTTCGCCGAGGTCCGAGGATGGTTCGGCTGGAATTCTCCAATCGGCGGGGAACTCAAATTCAGCGGCAGCTTCGGTAAGAGCAGCGAGGGGTGGCGTATTGAGATCCGCTGTCGAGGCGACTGATCGGAGCTGATTAAAAGCTTCGCGGGCGGCTTCTGTCTTGCCGTAGGAATGCAGGAGCTTGACTTGCATGGCAAGGGGAAGGACTTCGCTCTCGCCGCCCGTAGCGGCTTCCTCAGCTAGCTTGAGAGCATTGTCTTCATCGCCAGCACGATGCCAGAGATTAGCGTGTCGCCATTTGGGGAGGTCTTTGAGGTCGGCGAGGAGATCCTTCGCCACAGTGATATCGGGAGGATTGGAACAGAGTGCGGCGTAGACCTTGAGTTCGTTGACGAGTTTTTGAAGTGACTCGATGTCTGATTTAAAGGTCTTGGCTGCAGCGTCTCCGGCCGTTTTGATTCCACTTTCGTCTTTGCCGCTTTCACTGGCTTTTTTTTTCGCTTTTTCGACCGCGGCATCCCGGCTTGTTGTCTTTTCGTCGAGGTCTTTTTCGAGAACGGACAGATGACTGGCTGCGCCTTCGATATCTCCCGTTTCGAATTTGGCGATGCCGAGGTAGTGATCGACTTCGCGTTGCTTGATGGATTTTTCGTCAGGCTGCAGAATTCCACTTTCTGTTTCTGCGATGAATCGGTCCCATTGCTCAAATCGAATCAGGGTATCGCGGAGTCGCTGACGGCCGTATTGCCAACTGCTCCCCTTGGGGTCGTAGGTGGATTCGTCTTTCTTGTCTTTGAATTTTGCGAGTCGAGGCAGCGACATCATGTTGCTTGCGAGCTCGATGGAACGGTCGAACTCCCCCAGGAAATTCATGTTCCGGATACACCATTCGTTGTTGTGCGCGAAGTTGTGGATCTGATCGGGAACGATTTGGAATCGGATCATGTGGGCATGATCAACTCGGGCCGAAGCCTCCTGTTGCCATACGGCATCGTGATACCGCTTGAGCTTCGAATAAGTGTGTCCAGGCATGTGCCACATGTGGGCAATACCGGGAGCAGCAGGGCCACAGGCTGCCGCTGCCGGAAGAGCGCGTTCCGGCTTTTCTTTGTCCCAAAGGTGGATCTGATAGTGATTGGCGGGGTGATTCGGATCTGTTGCGAGAATTTTTTCGACCAGAAGATTGACGGCGTAGTGGCTTGGGATCGCGAGCTCTTTGCCATGGTTGTAGTAGATTTGTTTGAGAAGAAACGCTTGGGCTTCAATATCCTCGGGATGCTCGGTGGCGAGATCTTCGAGTGTTCTGACATAACTCCGGAGTCGTTTTTTCAGATCCGCTTTAGGATCCTTGAAGTATTCAGCCAGTCCGGTAATCCAAGCCTGTTCGCGGTTTGATGCACTGTCTTTACGGGCAACAGCTTCGTCGATAAACCCCTTTCCTCTTTCGTTGTTCTTGAAGTTGGCCATTGCCATGCCCCAATAGGCCATGGCGCAGTCAGGATCGATGGAGGCAACCTGACGGAAGCTGCGCTCAGCTTCGAAGTCCCAGAATCCGTGGAGTTGTCCGATTCCCTGATCGAAGAATTGCTGTGCCTCGGAGGATTCTGTGGTGACCGCAAACTGGACGTCTCCGGTTCCAGCAATGAATACAGCCGCCTGACGGGGGCCTTCATTAAACACCTCGCCGTGAACGGAATGGCCAAAGGCTGGTTCGTCATCCTCTGCCGCCTGGGTCGGACAGGCAGCAAGGGCGAGGAATGGTAGAAGGCGAAAGAAAGGAGACATAGAACTGGTGGCTGACTACTTGAGTTCGCGTATCGAAATATTTCTAAACTGCACCAAACTGGAGGCGGGCGACCAGGTTCCGTCGGCCTTCTTTCCACCGTGGTGTTGCAGCCCGATTTTCCCGGCTTCTGGAACATCAGGAAGCAGCGCGTTTTCGATAATGAGGTGATCGTTCAGCACGACGGTGAGGCGATCTCCTTTCAGGGTGATGACGAAACTATTCCACTGGCCGACAGGATTGTCGGCTTTGAGCGACGGGGTGACCCCGGCCCGAATTTCGGCCGGTTGGTTTTCGTTATTTCTGATTCCGTACATTTCGCCTGATCCGATTGGCCAGCACCAGATGTTGATCTGGTAAGTCATTAAGCCTCGCAGAAGAATACCGGTGTCTGCGTTGGGCATGGGGTGGGTGATCTTTTTGCCGTCGGCATCTTTGACGTAAGAGCCATCGGGTAGAACATAGGGAACGTTGTAAAAGCCGGTTGTTTGTTTGAGCCTCCAGTCAATCTTGAGCTCAAAATCGCCATATTCCTTTTCGGTCCAAAGATGCTTCTCTTTTGCTTCGGATTGGGCGTCGTAGTCGATGACCCCTTCGACAACCTTCCAATGGCCGTTGTCGCCTTCAGGGATGGCCCAACCGCTAAGGTCTTTGCCGTTGAAGAGAGAAGTGGGCTCGGCCGCATCCTGATCGGCGGAAGCCGAAGTGATCGACAAAAACGCGAGAGCAGCGGCACAGAAAATGAGTGGGTTTTTCATGGAGAGGCAATATGGCAGCAGAGCAGGAATCTCTGCGACTCTTTTTTCGGGCACATAGTCGCCATATCGATTTTTAACGGGATCAGGGAATTGTCAGCGAATGCGGATGAAATAGGATGGAGGCATGAAACTCTTTATTGTTTTTCTTGTTGTGATCTCCTTCCTGGCCAGCGTCTTTGCTGCCGAAGAGAAACAGGAGCTCTCCTACTACTTGATTGGGAATTCACTGACCTGGGACACGGTGCCGTCGAAGTTGGATGGCGACACGCAGTGGCATGTCGATTGCGGGAAGAGTTTGCCCTTCATTTTTGAAAATCCAGCGGCTCCCTGTGTGGCTACTTCGACTCTCTGGCCAGCTGCGCTCAAGGAAAAGCAGTATGACTACCTGGCACTTCAGGTTCATTATGGCAGCCAGTTAGCTGAGGATGCTGCCGTGATCGGTTCACTGATTGAAATGCAGCCCGGCGCGATAGTGGTGATTCATACGGGATGGGCGAGGTCTTCGTCTCGTGAAGAGGAATACAACCGGGTTGATGCAGACGGTGAGATGCAGCATTCGGCTGCTTATTTTGACGCTCTTTTAAAGCTTTTAAAGAAAGTATATCCCACCCGGGAATTCCGGCTCTCCCGGGCGCAGGATTTGCTAAATCGCATCGCCGAGGATGTGAAATCCGGCACTGCGCCGCTTGAATCTGTAGAAGCGCTTCACCGGGACAAAATACATATGGATATCGTGACAGGTCGCTATCTGATGCACAATGCGATGCGACACGCTCTGGACCAGCCGCGTTCGAAAGTCGGATTTGATAAGATTTCTGGAGAAGTGAAAATCTACCTGGATTCGGTGCTTGATGAAGTGTTGGAACGATAGGGGATCCCAAATGGCACATCTGTGCGGGATAGATTGATACGGAATTTGGCTTGCAGGAGAGCCAATTCGGGCGGACGACATGACATGAGCGAACTTGAAACGCCGTCGGAAGAAGTAGCGCCGATCACTGATGTTGAGATCAAAGATGCGCAATTGATCTTCAATGCGGTCTGGAGTGATCTCGAGCAGGGCATCGGGATTGAGAACCTACGGTTTCCGAAGGAAATCATCTTGTTGGGTGGTGCTCCTGGCGCCGGAAAAGGCACGAATACGGAATTCATCATGAAGGCGCGTGGGTTCACTTGCCCTCCAATCGTGGTGAGCGCCCTACTCGATAGTCCGGAAGCAAAGGCTCTCAAGGATAAGGGGATGCTGGTGGGCGATCGTGAGGTGATGGGGATTCTTCTGAGGAAAATGCTTGAGCACGAGTTTCGCGACGGAGCAGTTCTGGACGGATTTCCTCGAACCAAGGTTCAGGTGGAGTGCATGAAGTTGATGGTGAAAAAGATCAGCGCTCTGCATCGCACCTATACCGAGACCGATCTTGCGGGCGATTTCCGGATGCCAACTATTCACGTAATGGTCCTTTTTGTTGATGAAAAAACCAGTGTCGAACGGCAGTTGTTTCGGGGGAGTCAGATTGCGCAGCACAATGAAGAAGTTCGGATGACCGGCGTTGGTGAGCTACAGGAGTTGCGATCGACGGATGTCGACGTAGAAGCTGCCAAGCATCGATATCTGGTCTTCAAGGAAAGTACTTGGGATGCGTTGCAGTCGTTGCGTGAAGTGTTCTTCTATCACCTCATTAATGCGCAGGGAGGAGTGAAGGAAGTTGAGCAGAATATTCTCAATGAGCTCCAGTATCAAAGTTCGCTGGAGCTTGAGCCAGATACCTTTGAGATCATCCGTGGGATTCCTTTGGCAAGTGAACTGGTGGTCCATGCACGCCAGGAGTTAGTTCGCCGATTGGATTCCTATGCTCGCGAGAACAAGCAATTGTTTCTCGATGTGGTGGAATTGATCGATTCGAAGTTTATCCCCATCATTGCTCGTCACGCGATCTCGGGTAGAGCCGTGATCAATAACGAGGACAAGGTGTTGTCTGACCCCTTGGCATTAGGGGTCTTGATCGACGTGTTTTCCGATCGGGGTTATCACGCTGTCGTCGACAAGCAGCTGACGAGGGTGCCCGAACGAGTGAATGTCGAAACGGGCGAAATTGAATTTCGCCCGAATACAACTTTCCGAATCCGGGTCTATTTCGAAGGGTCCGAGATTCGCCGGGGCGCTCACTAGCGAACTGTTTAGCTGGTAGCAATTAGCCGTTTAGCTTTTTCCTCGCTAAAGGGCTAAACCGCTACCTGCTAACGAGCTGAAATCCTACTCGATTTCGATTTCGATCGCTTCGGTCTTGGTGAACTTTTCGCGCGATTCAACGGAGCGATGCAAGGTGGCGGAAAATCCTTCCCACGGTTCGGTGTCAGGTCGGGCGGCAGTTCCAGCTAGAAGGATTTTGCTACTGGTTGTTCGGGCGTGAAACTTTCGACCTCCCCATGAAGGGCCTTCTACGACAAGGTCGCGAATGCCGGTAGGCAATCTTCGCATCAGTTCGTCTCCCTTACGAGTGTTGTATCCTGCTTCAAATCCCGATTGAGACCAATCAGCTGCAAAGC
>CAXBMX010000056.1:0-22755 GCA_963977055.1 uncultured Verrucomicrobiales bacterium | reverse complement strand
CTCACTCAATGCTCGCATGAACTGAGGTAGAATGCTTCTGCAACAGTCTCTCACGTCTTTCGCTACTCTTTCACTCCAGCGTAGCGACACCGTAGCGACACCGTAGCGACACCGTAGCGACACCGTAGCGATACTCGTGAGAGTTTCGTCCCCAATCACCCAGCCTGTCCTTCGTAGCTTCAGCGAAGAACGGATCACCCCTTCTTAACCTTAATCGCCAAAAGAGTAAGATTAGGATTAAGAGTAAGATTAAGAATTCCTTCCCACCTTTAACTTTCCTACCTTCCCACCTTCCCACCTTCCCACCTTTAACTTTCCTACCTTCCCACCTTTAACCTTCCCACCTTTCACGCGCTCCGAAGGAGCGCCTTCCCCCATCTCACCATGAAAGCCCTACTACTGATCTTAACCGCCCTCTTCTGCACCACCGCCTTCGCTGCACAAGAACCAAAAACTAAAAACCAACAACCAAACACTTCGGCCGCTCCAACCACTTCGGCCGCTTCGCAGCCGAACATCCTAATCATCTTCACCGATGACCAGGGCTACGCCGACCTCGCTTGCTACGGTAACGAGAAGAACAAAACGCCCCGCCTCGACCAGTTTGCAAAAGAAGGCACCCTCTTCACTTCCTTCTACTCTCAGACCGTGTGCGGCCCCTCGCGCTCCGCGCTTCTCACTGGACGCCAACCCCGACGCAGCCAGGGCTGGTCCATGCCCTCCGATGAAACCACCTGGGCCGAGCTGATTCATGACGCCGGCTACCAGACCGCCTGCGTCGGCAAATGGGATGTCTCCAATCGCAAACCCATCATCGACCGCATGCCGAATGCCCAGGGCTTCGACTACTTCTACGGTGCCCTCGGGGCCAACGACGGCGGCAAGGTTCGCTTTCACGAAAACAACGAAGAGGCCGGCATGACTGAGGACATGGGCAGCCTCATCACTCTCTACACCGACAAGTCCATCGAATACCTCAAGGAGAAGCGGGACCCTGACAAACCTTTCGCGCTCTACCTCGCCCACACCATGATGCACACCGTCATCGACGCCTCCGACAATTTCCGCGGCAAGTCCGAGGGCGGTCTCTACGGCGATGTCGTCGAGGAATTCGACTACGAAACCGGTCGCCTACTCGACACGCTCGACGAACTAGGACTCAGCGAGAACACCCTCGTGATCTACACGAGCGACAACGGCCCCTGGAACCAGGACAAATACACCAAGAAGAAAAAGGGCCATCCAGAGGGCTCTATCTTCTGGGGCGAATCCGGACCGCTCCGCAATGGCAAAGGCTCCTGCTACGAAGGAGGCTACCGCCTCCCCTGCCTCGTCCGCTGGCCCGGCAAAGTTCCCGCAGGCCGCACCTCCGATGCCGTCTTCGCCACGATCGATTTTCTCCCCACCTTTGCCAATCTGGCAGGATTCGACGTTCCCACCGATAGACACATCGACGGCATCGACCAGACCGACCTTCTCCTCGGTAAAACCGAGTCAGGCCGCGAGCATTTCTACTTCGACAAAGCCGGCGTTCGTCAGGGCAAATGGAAGTATCTCAAGCCTGACGCCCACTTCTTCAAATACGCCATCGAAGATGATCGGGAACTCGTCACCGAGCTCTACGACCTCGAAGCCGACCTCGGCGAACAAAACAATCTCGCCAGCCAATTCCCCGAGAAGGTCGAAGAACTCAACAAGCTAATGACCGAAATTGAGGATCAAGAAACACCGCATCCAGAAAAATCCATCCAAGGGAACTAGAACCACCAACGCTCTCCATCCCTCCTGACCCCTATTTCCTGCCCATGCGAGTTTCCGGGTTGTGTTGCCGGCTGGTAAGGCTCAGCTGACGACGCGATTCCTTGGGGATGATGATGCGTCGATTTGTAGTGCGATTTATGTTTATTTGCGTCGGGTTGATGAGGCAGAAGGCGTTGATCTGACTCCGAATTCAGATCGAGTTCCGGTGGAGCCACGGACGAAAGTGGGTAAGGGAAAGTCGAAAGGGAAGAAGGCCAAGGCTGGAGGACGGTGACGAGGGCCTGAGTCCAGTTGAACTTTGAGCTAGCAAAAGTGTTGGATTGAAGCGGAAAAGCGTTTAAACCTACTGGTCAGCACCAATGACCGACCAACCCTCTGAACCCTACGGAAAGGAATTGATTCTCGATCTCCACGATTGCGATCCTTCGACATTCAATCGAGGTAGCATCGAAAAGTTTTTTGAGGAGATCTGCGAGTTGATCGACATGGAGCGCTGCAAGCTCTCATGGTGGGATGACCATGGTGTGCCGCCGGAAGAGCAACAGACTGAGCCTCATTTGAAGGGAACGACTGCCGTTCAATTCATTTTGACGAGCAACATTGTCATCCATACCTTGGATTTGTTAGGAGCTGTATACATCAATGTGTTCTCATGTAAGGAATTCGATGCGGAGGACGCCAAGCAATTTTCTGAAAAGTGGTTCAAGGGGCGGACAGTGAGCTCTCATGTGATCAAAAGAATCTGACCGATGCTCGTTACTGAAAAAGAAATCACCATCGCTTCGCCTTCTGGTGGCGATTTAATCTCATCGATCGAACAATCCGTCGCTGCGCAGCTCGCGGACGACGAAATACCCGTTCGCTTTGTTGTTACGGATTCTTCTTCCGATTCGTTCACGTGCGAAGTTGGTGTGCTTAGTGATCCGCACTTTGGCTTTGCATCGAGAACTCAGCCCATTTTTGATCTCAACCGGCGTCCTTGGGATAATGCCAACGAGTTCAATATTGCCCTTCTCATACCGACAGGAGTCGGCTGTGAAATGGGCGGGCACTCTGGTGATGGCGGCGCTGTCGCTAGACTATTTGGCTCCATCTGTGACAATCTGATTACACACCCGAATGTCGTAAACGCGGCAGATGTAAACGAGCTTCCAGACAATGGCCTCTACGTTGAGGGGAGTATCATCACGCAGTTGCTTATGGGCACTGTCGGCCTCCGGAAAGTCCGTTCAAATCGAATTCTGATGATCGTCGACGAGCATCACGAACCAATCTTTCACGAGATGGCCATCAACTCTGTCTCCGCAGCGAGGGCAGCGATGGGGATCGACTGTCCTCTCGTTGTGCAATTGGAGAAGCCCG
Organism: uncultured Verrucomicrobiales bacterium; assembly: GCA_963977055.1. Taxonomy (GTDB): domain Bacteria; phylum Verrucomicrobiota; class Verrucomicrobiia; order Verrucomicrobiales; family DEV007; genus Arctic95D-9. Next base: position 19,632 of record CAXBMX010000056.1, on the reverse strand, counting down.
CGATCCTTCGAGCGCTCTCCTCGGGATCAGGTCGAGCAGTGGGTAGAATCGAGTGTCTTGAGCAGATCTGCCATGTGATCGAGGAAAATCTGGACGACATTGATGCTGTCGCTTTATCTACACTAATCAATCTGCCCGGCCACTTCCACGCCGACTACTTCAAGCCTGAAGCGGAAGAGATGGTCAATCCGTGGGGCGGTGTCGAGGCAATGTTGACCCACGCTCTCTCATCAATCTATCAAATTCCAACGGCGCATGCACCCATGATGAACTCATCGGAGGTGATGAACTTGGACGTCGGCATTGTCGATCCGCGAAAAGCTGCCGAGGCGGTGTCGAACACCTATCTCCATTGCGTCCTCAAAGGGCTACATCGCGCACCGCAATTGGTTGCCGGGCTCCACCCAGAAAGTCAAAGCGTTCTCGATGCAACCAACATTTCGTGTTTGGTGATTCCCGATGGATGTTTAGGTCTTCCATTGCTTGCTGCAATTGAGCAAGGCATACATGTGATTGCAGTCCGGGATCGCCATTGTCGAATGCGAAATGATCTATCCGCACTTCCATTTTCGAGCAATAAGCTACACTATGCCGAAAATTATCTCGAAGCTGCGGGGCTTGTGGTGGCGCTCAAGGCGGGAGTGTGTGTTGATGCGGCGAGGCGCCCGTTGCTTCCCACCAAAATTAAGCACTCCAAATTCCAAGAAAGCCACTTAGCGAACCCAGTCCAGGAAGGCAGTTTAGAAGATCGCTAGCAACGTTTCATTCAATAACATCTTTCCATTTCTCCAGCGTCCAGGAGATGAGCCCACCATTTTCACCTGAGGCGAGGGATCTCAATGCGCGTAACGCAGTTTGAGCTTTGTGTTTCCCCTTCGTACCATTTTTTTTTCGTTCGCTGGCAATCTCCAGGATCGTCTCAACAGTTTTCGCATAGACTTCCAATCTACGCTTGATCAGATCTTCTCGATCAAGATCCGCATGAGCCCTGGTCGTTTCGCCCCTATCAGAGATGGGCTCACAGAACACGCCGTTCGGAGTACGGTGGAATCCTAGATGAACCGGAATAGGATCTATGACGGGGTCAAGAATAGGTTCATTCTCGTCAAACTTGTTCCCCTTGCTAGTATTGCATTTTTGGCAACATAAGTGAAGATTGTCCCAGTCGAATGTGAGTTCCGGATATTCACTGAGCGACTTCCGCTTTGGACGCATATGCTCGATCTGATCGTAGCATACAGTTCCTATCAAACACTCACAATAGCAGCAGCAACCATTGTACATTCCTTTCAAAGCCACCAAGACATCATCCTGCTTGTAATGATTGTAAAACTTATCCGGAATCTTCGGTTTCTTCTTTGCTTTCGATTTTTTTACCTTTCTGATCTCAGCAACTAGATCAGACTTCCACTTCTTCTCACCATCGACCAAAGATTTGGGCTTTGGTTTTCGCGTAATGTTCTTCATCCCTTAATAAAAATCCGGTTACTCGAGAAGTTTGGAAATATTGTCAAGTTCCATCACTACTCCTGCGGGATCGCTCTCTGGAAGAGTTTTCGTAATTTCGTTTCTCAGACTCGAGAGCTCCCTTTTTTCCTTGCCTGAAAGTCCACTCTGAATTCTTTTCAGATCTAATGATTGGAACCGATCAAGGATTTTTTCACTGAAGTCCTTAATCCGAGAATTTGATAGCCCCATAAGCATGTAAACCTCTTCAGCACGCCAACCATACGGACTTTCAATTTCGGTAGTCGGAGAACCGGGGCGAAGGAATCGAACAGAAACGTCTTTACTTGATGAAGCTACAAGTGGCGAGTGAGTGCTAGTTATGAACTGAACGTGCATGAAGTTTTTTCTCAAACTACTCAAAATTCTCGCTTGCCAAAGTGGATGCAGATGCTGTTCGATTTCGTCTACGATTACAATCCCACAGACATCTAGGCTCTGGCTTACATCCTCGATGCGACAAAATAGGAACCACCACGCGATGAAATCAGCCACCCAAGTAACAGTGGCTCGATACCCATCTCCGAGTTCGGCAAGATCAAATAACTCTTGATCGCGAACGAGAACAATCCCACGGTCGTGTAGCTCAAAGGCTTCATTTTCCGCCAGCCCAATCACATCTCCAAGAAGAGCCATGAAATCTTCACGCATCTGTTCAGCCTTTTCAATTCTAAGAAGTTCCCTTGGCCTATTACTGCCTTGCCGGAACTTCCTTCCGAGGCCCGAAAGCGAGCCTTGAATCTCATCTTGAAACCGTCTCGCAAACAACTCCGCGTTTTGCAGATGTGCATCATATCGGAATAGAGAGTAGACAGCATCAACCGCCAGATAGTCTTGAAAATTTTCGGTGCCTTTGACGCGCAAACCGGCTCCGTATGCACTAATAAATATCTTTCCCCACGGAAAATCTTCGCTGGTCTTCATCTTCACCATCCGCCCGCGTCTTCGTTCGTATACCGTCTGGTCAACTCGTTCGAAGTTGTCAAACCACCCATTAATTTCAGTCTTAATCTGATATTCATCACCAGAAGAGTTCTTCAGGCCAATCAAAATATGGCCTTGATGGTCTGCTCGCGAGTCTATATCTCGTTCTGGCCAGCGCCGAACATACTCACCTGGCAACTCGCGAAAAAGAGCGGACGCACTGGATTGGTCACACAACCCCATCGCAATCGCACGGAGAACGGTTGACTTCCCAAATCCATTTTCCCCAAGTAGCAAAATCGACTCTGCAAGCTCATCAAACTCAATATCAAGCTCCTTAAAACACCGCACATTTCGAAGTGAAATAGTGCTGATATACAGAACTTCCGCTGATGGTTTTTTCTTATTTCTTTGCATCGATAATAGGTTTTTCAACTAATGCTCTAAGGTCGTCTCACTTCCTGCCAAGTTGTTGCGAGCATTGAGCTCAATCTCGCCCGCCGCTTCAAATACATATGGATCAAAATGCCATTCCGATAGGAATCCAGCATATCTTCGTCGCAATTCTATCGGTAAAAACCGAAAGCCCCGCACGATGCCCCGGCAGATCGGACTACCACACTCACACGGCATCTCCCACTCATCATTTTCAGCCATTGCGTAGTCCCATGTAATCTCTTCATTCGTTTGAATGTCACGCATTGCGACGATCCTGAACAAACCTTTTATGCCACAATTAGGGTCACACGAATGATTGGCATAGCGAGCAATTCCCTTCGAATCTCGGCACATGAACGGATGAAACTGAATCGAATGATCATGAACAAAATCTGGAGCTTCGTTCGGTACGTTGAGGTGGGAGTCCCAAGCTGATATTGCACCATTGAATACAGCAATCTCCTCGCCAGCCGAAATTCTCTGTTCTGCAACCAGTCCTCTCCTATTTGAAGGGGCTTGATCTCTAACAACTACATTTGGGTGATCCATGAAGACGATGCCGGATGCTAAGAGGAATCCTGTGAGCCGTCAATCCACTTTCAGCCATGTTATTGCTCCAGACCACCGGAATCAATTCTCCGAAAATCATCGAATAACAGAATGCCGAAATCCCAATATCTCAATCGATGAGGTGTATGCGAATCCCAGTTTAATCTTACAGCTCCTACCGAATGTCACTTTTCGGCTTGCCGATCTCAAGACGGGGCTGTCATGTTAGGACACCACTTAATACTATTCGGAGAGAGCCTATGAGCAATATTATCGGAGGACCAGCCGTCAGACGAATCGAACCCGGAGCGGTATACATCTGGCTCGCACTGGATCAAGAGGCGCAGGTCGAAGCAAAAGCGTTCAAGACCCTGAGCGGAGAATCTGTCGCCGAGGCCGCAGGAACGAAAGTGATCAAGGCGCAGCTGGGGGAAAGCCTATTCTTCTATCTACTCAAGCTCACACCGCCTTCTGAAAACGGGAAACTCCCAACGGATGCGAAGCTCTACTACAACATCTACATCGACGGTGCTGACCTCGCGGAACTTGGCCTCACGGATGGCGCACACGCAATCACTTATCCCGGTCAGAGGCTGCCTAGCTTCGTCATCCCAACACAGCACAAGCATATCATCGAGGGCTCTTGCAGGAAGCCGCACCCTAAGAATAAGGATGGGTCCGCCCAGCGAGATCAGCTCATCCGCGCCGATAGAGTTTTGGCTGACAACATTACCAAAGCATCTCGCCCAACCATGCTCTGCCTCACCGGCGATCAGATCTACGCCGATGACGTGGCAACAAGCTTGCTTCCGGCACTTACGGAAACAGGGAGCGAACTCGTCGGAGGCTTCGAGATCATGCCGCCAAAGCAGAGCGGCGGCAGCCCCACCCACCCGAACCGGATCAAGCTGGAAAACCGCTCCAAGGTGCTCAACAAAAACGAGGGCTTCACATCAAAGCACGGCAAAAACCACCTGATGAGCTTGGGTGAATACGCGGCGATGTACTTGGCCGTGTGGGGCGGAAAATCGAAGGCGCCTCTGAGCTGGGACGAGGCTAAGCCGAAAATCGCATCAAAAATCAAAAGCAATGGGCCAAAGCCGGTCATCAAGGAGAAAGATTACAACGAAGAACGTGAGCGCGTAGAAGAGTTCCTCTCAAACACCTGGCGGACGAGGCGCCTCATGGCAAACATCTCCACGCAAACGATGTTCGACGATCACGAGATCACTGACGACTGGAACCTCAACGAAGATATCGATAAAGCGCTGCGCAAAGCCGGATCGCTCGGGCGTCGCCTCACCGCCAACGGTCTCGCCGCCTACTGGGCGTTCCAAGGTTGGGGAAACGACCCTGATTCTTTCGACAAAAAGTTCATCAAAGCACTGGAAGAACACTACGCCGATCAGAACAAATCCAACAAGACTCGTGCCCGCGCAGCGGAGACCGAACTCCACGAGCAGTATTGGAGCTACACGGTTCCTGGCTTCCCGGCAATGATCGCACTCGACACGCGCACCAGTCGTTCATTTATAAAGGGTGACGGTCCCAGACTGCTTTCGCCAAAGGGATTCGACTGGCTAGAGATCCAGTTAAAAGCTTTCGGCACCCTCTATAATTCCAGCAGCAACCCACAGACGCTGTTGGTACTGTCACCGGCACCGGTTTTTGGCTTCCGCCCACTCGAGGTTATCCAGAGTAAGATCACTAAGTGGTTTAAAGAATCCGATACCCTCGTAGACGCAGAGTATTGGACCGCCAGCCCAACCGCTTATAGAGCATTGCTGAGGGCTCTCGGGAGCGTGAAGTTCGCCGAAAAGATTCTACTGCTTAGCGGAGACGTCCACTACAGCTTTGCAGCAATCGAACCCAAAGTTGAATCCATCGTTCACAGCCAAGCCCCGACGCTTATCCAGATCACCTCCAGCGCCACTTGCAATCATCCTTCCGCCACTGTGGAGCGTGTCATGGATCTCATCGACAGGATGAGCCGGATCCCGGACATTACCTACTTACTCAGCGAAGAGTCCTCGAACAAAGTCGTCAATGGTGACAATAACATCGCCAGCATTCGCTTCAAAGACGCCCTCCCTGACGAAGCTGAATTTTACTACTACGAACCGAAGAATAGAAGAAACTACACATGGACCTACAACCTGAAAAAATTGAAAATCAGAGAGCCTAAGTAGGCCCCTTGGAATTCGAAAATTTGCCCAGGGAAACCCCTGAAAATCCGAACTATACGGGGCACGTTAACAACATGAGGTCAGCTATTTTTTTTGACTGATGCTCTACTGAAATTGTAAAGAGAGACAATCCGCCCAACACCTACAGGATTGCGTCAAAGTAGCGAATCATTCCTGAAAAGGGCGCTGCTGGTGATTTCATCGTATTGAGCATTTGTTGCACCTGTGACAATGTCGAATTGGTGTTCGCATTTTCGTGAAAGACTTTCTTGAATAGGCGGAACTTGTCCAACTCCGCATATCTTAAATCCAGAAGCTCCTTACGGTTTAGCCCAAGATCCTTTTCTGCAGCCAGCACCATTCTGTCAGCGTCCACTACCCCATCACGAGGAATCAGCTTGACCGTTCTAAGCGTATCATCAACCTCCCACGCATACCACTTGGCCGGGTCTTCAATATAAGGATTCACAAGATATGGCCGCTCATCTGCGTGAATCCCCTCAAAGGCTGCACAGTTAGCGGTCGAAAGTGAGTCTGGCGTGAGGTCGGATGACCTGCCCTCCAAAAAACTGTCCGTCGAATTTTTTCGGACAACCACCGGCGACTTCATTTTAGCGTTTTTAACACTAAATTTTGCACCCTTGTAGGCCTGATTACACAACTGGCACGATGCGAGATAGTTCTCATAGCAGTATGCCAACCACCAGTATTTACTCTTGGGTCGATAGTGCTCTACATCTCCATAGGCAACCACTGAGGTAGGTGCCTCACAATAAGCGCACTTTTGATTCGATTCTTCGAGGAGCTGATCTTTTACCACGCCCCATTTTGAAGGGAATTTTTGCTTATCATCCGAATCTTTCAGTTCTGCACGGCGATCCTGCATCAACTTAAGACTAAGATCCAATCGACCCTGATCACGAAACTTTTGGTGAATCGTCGGCTGGGTGCGAATTCTCTCCAATTTAATCATGAAGTGATCTTTTCCAATTCACTTTGTATCTTCTGCAAAAGAACGGCCTGCTCTTGAGACACGGTAGAGTTGCTTCTAGCCCTCATTGGCCCAGTTTCCAATTCCTCCTTTAGCCCATCCATCTCGTTTTGTAGATTTGCCGACAACGCGCTCCTCTGACTTAATTTCTCGAATCGAGCCTTCTTCTTGGTCAATTCAAATGACTCGTCAGAATCCATCCCAAAAGCGTCAGACATGATCAATTGATGCAGAAGAAGGCTTTGCGGATTGCCAACGAATCCATGAAGGTCCAGGGACTTCCCTTTTCTCTCCAAGTAAAAGAGCTCTCCTGATTTAGCCTGCTGCGCGATAACGGGCGAGTGCGTCGTCGTCACAATCTGAAAATTTGGAAGTCTCGATTCAAGGAACGCCAAAAGCTCCTTCTGCCAATTTGGATGCAAATGCGCCTCCAGTTCATCGATCAAAAGAACCCCCCGAGTATTCAAGGGTGATTTGTAATCTTGAAAAGTCTCTGTAGTGCGATACAACAGATCTCCTACCCAGGCAGCAACATTTTGATAGCCATCGCTAAGCAAGTTCATCGGCACCTCCCCTTCGGGAGTTTTAAACATTAAACTTCCGCTTTTCTTATCAATCCGAGAAAACTGCACCCCATTGAGAAAGTCAGACATCACTCGCTTGATCGTAGACACGGCTCCTTTGTTTCCTTGGTAGTCCATGTCCATCGCCCAAGATTCGATGGGGGTGAGCATCGCTTCCGGACTGAATAGCGAGCCAATATTTTGGGCTCTCAGATGCCGTAAAGGCGAAGATTTACTTCGCAATCGTCTCTCAATATTAAGCCTACGCGTCGCTCCATAGCCCAAGGTAAAATAGCTTCGATTCGTATGCTCCAAGGCGCTTTCTAGCTCTGAAAGCGATTCTCGGTTTCGATCCAGAACATCGGACACCTCGTCATTTTTTTTGATTTGAATAGAAAGGTTTCGTTCTTCGTCTTCTTTTGTTTGAATCACCGCGTGAATTTCACACTGCTTCTGCCCCAACCGAATCCAACTTTCCGGCTCCCCCAACAACTCAGGAAGCGCATCTCTCCCAGCCAAAACAAGACCGATCGCTTTTAGGATATTACTCTTCCCCGTCCCGTTGTTGCCCAAAAGAATAGTCGTCTTTCGAATCTTCGTTTTGTTCGAATTCTCGGACGCTTGTTCAAAAGAAAGTTGATGGTCCGCAAACCCACGGTAATTGACGAGATGAAGTGATTTAAGAAACATGGTCCTCTACGAATTCAGTTACCCCAAGTCTTGCAATTTAAGACGTTGCAATCAAGGTTTGGATCTCCAAAATGTGCGCCCTCGAAAGTAATGCCAATCTATTCGCTGGAGCCTTTCAAATGTTTTGCTAATGCTTCTGAAGTTTGCTCATCTAAAACGAAAGCATAAAGCATGAACGTGTTGACTGCTAGAAAGACTAAAAACCATGCGACGGATGATGAGCGCTTTAAGGCAATATTTGTCGCCGGTTCATCTTCTGCAACGGCGGCCGCCTGAGAATTGGCATCTTGGACCTTTGAGCGCGTCCAAATCGCCATCAGTGACACCGAAATAAGGCTATAGATGAATGCGAGAGCAGGGTTAACATATTTCAACTCTAAGTGATCGGTAAACAGATCTCGCCAGCCTCCCATAGTAAAACTAATAAGCTCGATGCCGTTGTGCGCGAACAACAACAAACTTAGGAACCAACAGATTGCGAGTGTTCTAGCGAACTTAAAGGCAATATCGGCAGAAGCTCGGCGGTAGCCTAAGACCATCACGAAGGGAGTTGCCGCAAGGGGGAAAGTGCTTCCTAACGCGCCGATCAAGAGGGCTGACGTCCATTGCGTTAAATCTCCTGGAGTTCTGGATATGACGAGTGCCCACGCGAATAGTCCGTAGTTTGCGAGCACTAAAACACCAAGTTCTTTACCGCTCGCTTTTTCGTCCAGCCAGAAATTTAAGCTCGAACGCTGCAGGGCTTTAATCATATCGCGATATGGTGCCTTAAGGTTCTTCCTTAAGAGTTATGCTATCGACTCGGCGATTTTCTAAGTCGATGAAATCAACTCTGATTTCGTTAAAAGCGCTTTGGTATTTTTCGCCTAAGTTAATCGGATGTAAGTTGATATATACTCGATTGATGTTGCTTTGATTTCGCTGGTACAGATCCACTCGCGCGGTATAAAGAGGTTCGTCAGTTGGAAAAAGAGGCGGGAACTTAAACAATCGTCGGACGGCTGCTGGATCTCGAGATGAAGGTTCGTGCCATTTGTTTATCTCGTCCCACTGTCCGCCCTGTCGGCGATCTGAGAAGCTATGGTATCGTTGAAATTGACTCCTTTCTTGATCTGGGGGCTCGTATTCTGCCTCTCGGGTCTTCTTTATTAGGCTAACGATTTTCGTGACTGATTCGTCAGCTACCAGCCGTTCTGCTTCTTTTCTGTAAATTCGGGTAATTTTGATTCCAAGGAGTTTTCCTTCTGAGGCGGGCGCCCAATGGTAATAGAGGTTCAATGCACTCCCATCGAACGAAATATTGTGGATCGAATTTGGTGGCGTTGAAATATCTACCTTGTCTCCCTCGATACGAATTGTAGCGGGCTCTGCCGAACTAGAGGGGCTTGTTAAGGCGAAAAACGAAATGCATCCGATTGTTATTTTAGCCAGAACCCTACTTTGAAAAGCCAAATTCGAACGGCGATAAAATCTGGGTTCATGGAATTTGCTCTCCATATCGAGGGGATTTGAATGATCGCAACAACTGACGAAGCACCAGCATCAAAGTTGCGAGACTAGTTTTCCGATTACTCATGGTCGGGGTGTAAGCAATCGATGTTGTGACCTAGGATGAGGGCATCGAAATAATTTGGTCAAGGTAATTTCCCGAAATTTGGCTATGAGCCTGCTCTCAAGGACTCCTCTAACGGTTCGTTCAAATAGGTCTCTATTACAAAAAATGCGCATGCATCCGTTAGGGTATCTGAAAATAAGATAAGTAGATTAAAGCGCCTTACTGCAAAGAACTTGTGCATTGGGCTATTCTTAGCGCTGACGAGGAAATGGTAATTTAACTCCTTATACATTTTAGAGAAATAGGCGGAAAGTATAGTTGCGTTCTTCTTGCACGGTTCACCCTATTTAATACTCTCGACTTGCCGTTGCGCTCTATTCTTGGCATGTACTCAAATTCACTATCTATTCTAGGTTCCTCAATTCTTTCGGCATCCACTTTTCTACTGCTAGGCGGTTGTAGTGGATTGCGTCTTCACGACGCGGGCCGCTACGAAACATCATCGGCGGCAAGCGCAATTGCGAAGAATGTGCCAAATTTGTCTAGCGCCCCTTTTCAAGCAATGCGGGAGAATCTTGAAACAAACAAGGCCGTGTTCGGGACTCTTGTTGCATCAGAGCAGGAGTCAGAGAAGGCGATTTTTCTCGAATTGGTTCCAAAAATGAAAAGAGAGAAGATTCTCAGTTCACTCTCAACCGCTCTTGAGGAGCACAATCAAATCAAATCAACAATTTCAATCAGTAGAGCAAAAGCGGCAACAGCGGTTGCGAATCAGTTCGTAAGTAAAAAGGACGCTGAACGCTCTGTCGCGATACTGAAGAAGCAGTTGGAGAGTGGTGATATTCTAGTTACCCTTGCCCAAATTGATAAACGGATTGAACAATTCGGGGATGCAAGTGATGCGATCGCAAAAATCCTCAAAGAGCGATCTGTCGACGAAAAGGAATCTAAGTCTGACAAAAAAATGTCGGCTGAAGAAGTGGCAGATCGGGTCCAGGAAGTTATTAGGGCACCGTTAAACGATCCGGTGGTAGCACAAGCTTCTGGGCTTGTATTGGAAGTGGCCCAAACCTCAATATCGTATCAAAAGCTCCGGCTCGCTGAGGTGAAGCGTCATTTACGCGTTTTAGCATTCGAGAATAAGCGTTTTCTGGAAAGACACAATGACTTCATGAGTCAGTTGATGATCCAAGCGCTTCAAATGACGGCAACAGGTACGACGCCAAACGAATTCTCAGAAGCTTACGAAAGTCACTATAAATCCCATCCAAGTGTTTTGAGCTTAGAACGAAACCAACTAATTTCGGGATACTGGGCAGGACCCAACGGGGAGGCGCATACATTAACGGAATTTATGGAAATTTCTCTGCGAGCTGAAAGCGCTACCATGAAGGAGTTTAATGTACCGTATTCTCGTTTTAACACGATCCTTGGCACTCGTGAATCCACCCAAGCGACGCTAGGTAAAGCAAAATCGGAGAAGACGATTGCTGAATTGAAATTGAAAAAAGCGGACAGCCTATCGAGTCCGGGCGCTAACCAACTAAGCAAGGGGCAGGCAGCAGAACTCGAAAAGAAAAAGACAGCAATTAAAAAACAAATTGTTGAATATCAGAAGCAAATCGATCAAGCGGAAATCGAGTTAAAAGTTGAAACAGTAGATGTTTTGATTCCTGGCATTAAACCGAATGCGATCAGTAAAGTTGGAGTTCCAAAGTCAACTGAGGAACTTCATAGTATTGAAATCAAATCAAAGAGAAAGAAGGAAGCCGTAGCTAGCCTTCCGGCAAAAGTTGGTCAGGCCCTCTTCGTCGAACTGCCGTTGGATCGGTTGACGGAGTTTGAATGGTCGAGCGAATTACGTCTTCACTCGATAAATTTGTCGGAGATAGACAGTGTACAGCGAAACAAGTTGGTGACTCAAATGGTCAAGTCATTAGAACTGTATTACTCAGGAGGTATAAAGCCGGAAGAGATTGCCAGGCTTGCATTTGCGGCAGCCCAAGCAGTCGGAGTTGTCGCGATTGCTGCAGATGCATGACATTTTCGATCAAATCACAAAGATGAAACTGCTGAAAGCATTGTTGAGGAAAGTGAAAGTTATAGGTCTTTTAACGGCAATCGCACTATTGATGCCATTAGTCGGATGCCGGTCAACCAAGATGGCAGAACGGTCGGCCCATCAAGCAAATGCCATATTGAAAGAAACGACTCGAGATATTGCGCTAAAGACTTCGGCAGAGGAAAAGGCCTACGACGACTATTTATCTCTGGCGGATGAAAGCTTCATAAGGAGAAGGACTGAAATGCTAACAGAGCGTAACCTTGCTTACGCACAAAAATTCGCATCGACTCACCCTGAAGGAAAAGGCATTGATGAATCGGCGGTTCGTGAGCTAGTCAAGTCCTCCACTTCCGATTGGTCAGCCCACACCGTGAAGCTCGGTAAGGAAAGGGCAAAAGTTTTAGGTACTCTTACCGAACAGCGAAAAAGTCTAGCGATGTCGAATACGGAAATTGAGGAACTCGAAAAGCAGCTTGCCCTCCTATCGAAACCGAGAAATAAGAAGAAACTTGTCTCGTTTTATGCCAAATACGCTTCCGCTGTCGCAAGCGATTTCGACCAGGCCGAATAATCCTTACGCTTTGTATAGAAAGATGCGGATTTTAAAAAACATCAACATTGAAAAACAATGCCAAGCGTACAGCAAGCCATAGATGCGATTGAAGCGTCCCGTGATGTACACAAAGAAGCGTGGGCAAAATTGACCGACGTAATTGCTGAGAAAGCACTCCTTGCCGAGGACTATGATGATGAGCGCCTTTTACGAGCGACAGCTTCCCGGCGGGTGACTCACTATGGCGGAGTTCTAGCTAATCTTCGTGCGGCGAATACGGTGGTCAGTGCACCTACACGGGAAGAGATTCGAACCGTCGCAAGGCTTATCAAGGAGGTTCGCGATATGACTATTGCTTCTGCTATTACGAGTGCCGGAATCACATTCATTACGAATTCTCTAACAACCTCAGTAAAAGCAGCAAAAAAAGTGCAAGTTTGATTGGGACTTAAGGAGTCGATAGTAGATTGGGAAAAGGGGTCAGAAAAGGGGTCAGGAAAAGGGGTCAGAAAAGGGGTCAGGAAAAGGGGTCAGAAAAGGGAAAAGGGGTCAGGAAAAGGGGTCAGGCGATAAAACAACAAATTTTACACGACCCGCTTATCCTCTCACTTTCTCTTTTTCCCGAGTGATGCAATTTTGCAATTTGTCGCCTGACCCGGATCTCTGGATCTCCCAAAAAGATTCGGATCTGAATTCATGTCCGAAAATACAAGGATTTAACCGAATCAAAAAACGAGTGAAAGATCTACTTTGCTAAGCCGAATATCAGTGTGTCCTCGGCTCGATTGTAGCTTGGCTCGCCGTAGGCCTCACTTGCCAGGCTTAGCAGTTCTCGTGGGGTAATATTTTTCGCATCGAAATCCTTGACCAAGCTCTTGTCGAAGTCGCTGTAATTCTGGTATTCTACTTTTACTCCCGTGGATTCCTCGATGGCCTGAAGCAGGCCGTAACCATTGTCTATTTTCACCCTGGGAATTGGGACGTCAAAGAAATCATCAAGGTCTACAGCAAGGTCTTTAAATGGGAGCTTGCCCAGAGGGATAATCACGCGGTCGATGTATCTGGCGATGTCCACCCTAATTGAGGCAGGCGCCTCCTTGTTCACAAAAGGCCAAAATGGGGCCGTTGTAGGGGCACCACCTGCGTAGACTGGAGACCTAGGATGAGGGAAACTGTAACCTTCTGCATTTTCAAAATAGACACCGATCAGGTCCTGGCGCACGAAGGGACGAATATTGATAAAGAGCGAGCAACCGGTGTCTCTCTTGCCTGAAAAGGGCTGCAGGGTCCGATTTGAACCGAGCCTTTCATGCCTCAACTGGTGATAGGGGTGGTTCGATCCTCCGAGAAGTGGAATTGCATACCGAGTTCCGTTGATCAATGCTAGTCGTTGGACTTCGAATCCTTCGACCCGATTGACTTCGGTATCAGACATAGGAACATCAACGCCTCGCAAGCAGTCGTATAGAACATCTACAACCAGCGCGACGTCGACAGGGGCAGCAGTGGCGATAGTTAGCGTGGAATCCACCTGCTGCCGTTTTTGAGTAGCGCCTGAGGTGCTGTATGATTTTCCAATGTTCCAGCCGCCGGCCAGAGTCACCAGTCGTAGTCGCTTCACCGTAAGGACGTCGGCATCTTCGAACGCGAGGCGTACTTTGGCGATTGATTTCCATGGAGATTTATTGCGGGATAGCCGACCAACGGATTCGACGTTCGATATCTCTTTAGCATTGGATGGTTCTGGAGATTTCCATCCGGGCATCTCAAACACTTCCTTCTTTGTGTTTCCTGCAAGAGCATTGCTGAGAAGACCGATGTGAGAAACCCGGATTCGCCCACGTTCGAGATTGGCAGAGGCTGACTCTGCATCTCCCCAGCGCACCGCGTGAACCCATCGTTCATAGTCTACAAAGTCACCCGGATCTCCTGAGAAGGTGGTTGTAATCGTAGCTTCATATCTTTCTGCTCCCGCCACCTTCTGGGAAACGGAAATATCGGACTGTGGTAGTGAAATTTGGGAAGCGGGAAAAAGCGGAGGATCAGTGATACTCCCCCATTGGGCCGCTACCCAGTTGCGTGGCTCATGAAATGGTGCCGACACATGACTATCGTGAAAAGAAGTGACCGCACCCACAATTGGGATGGTCACAAACAACAGAGAATAGAGGACTAATTTCTTCAAGGCTGTCAAAAATTCCGGATGATGAAGAGGACTGGTAGCGCACAATGAAAGGCGAATACAATCGCCTGACTCATCTAAGGGGGCAATCTCTCTCAGCAGGATAGAAGAGGTGCAAGGATATGAACGGTATCAATATTTCAATTGTGTGTCTGCCATATTTTTCTGGCGGTGCTCATGTATTAAAAGGGGGGCAACAGTCCTATCATGAATTTCATCCCCCTAACCTCACCTCAACAGGGCTACCCCTCACACACATTCCTATTGAATGGTATCACCGCCCACCACCCTGAGGCAAAGCCGACCCAAAATTCCCAGGCCTCAAATCCTTCTCGACCCACTGCTCATCACTCAGCGCCCCTGTCGCGGACGGTTCGTATTCCCCGACAAAACTCACATCGCTCTTTGCCGGAATACTTGTCTCTAATCCCGTCAATGAGTAGACAGCATTCACCGCGAGGCGACGCAGGTCTTCCTCCAGCCAGTCCTCGGCCGAGCCTGCCGTCACACAAAAGGATCGCCCCTCCGCTCCGGATGGAGACGTGTAAGGGTGAAACCAGGCCCACGGCATAGACCCGGCATTCCGCCCATCTGTTACCGGCGCTTCGTTTCGGTCCAATCCGGGAAGGACCTTTCCGAAATAGAGGACCGTATCTTGTTCCGTTAGCTTGTTGACTCCGTTCACGTCGGTTCGCGCAAAGATCTCCTCATTGACCCCGCTCAATACCGGGTGATTTTTCTGATCCGGATTCACCTGGGCAAGGGTGGCTTCTTCTAGAAACTTCCCGTGATGTGAAACCCAGGTGTCTCCGAGGATCTGTTGGCCGAAACCACCCGGCCATTCTTTGTTTTTAAAATCCCATGTCGCAAACCGGCTCGCGCTGTCCGCCGGATACTTGAACGGATGAGTCGCGTTACGAAATGCCATGACCGGCTTCCCGGCATTGATGTGGTTTTCAAAGTGCCCCATCTCTTCATCCGGAAGTTCACGAAAACGGGTGAAGAGAACCAGTAGATCGGCCGTCGCCAAATGCTCAAGCCCCGGAAGATGTTTGTTCTGGTTTGGATTGATGACACCCCTTACCGGATCGATCGCGAAAAGGACCGTGCAATCGAAGCCATGTCGGGCTGCCAGGATTCGAGCCAGCATCGGCATACCTTCTTCAGAGCGGTAGTATTCCTCTCCGGTGACAAACACGATATGCTTGCCCTCGCCAGCTCCTGACTTCCCCGCGAAGTGAAGCCACGGCCCCTCTTTGACAGTCACTGCCCTTTCCGCGCAGCTGGAAAACAGAAAACAGACGGCAAGAACAAAGCCCTGGAAGAATGCGTTTCTCATGCCCCAGAGTAGCGGAACCTGACGCAGCGGCAATTACGGAAAAGGCAGAAGGCAGAAGGCAGAAAAATCTCATTTTCTTTTTCTCTATCTGCCCCTCGAGAAAGAGCAAGCCCGTGCCGTATTTAGAAAAAGAAAAAGATAAGGATAAAGAAAAAGGCAGGAAATCTACCAACCACCACCGCCGCCACCTCCTCCCCCGCCGCCGGAGGAGCCACCACCGCTGCTTCCGCCGCCGCTGGAGGAAGAAGGAGAGGTCGAAGCAGAAGTCAGGGCGCTGGTGAGGGCTCCTCCGAGAGCAGCCGCGCCCATGGCTCGATCGAATCCGGTGTGGGACCCGCTGAAGTAGCTCGGCCGGTAGCCGCGACTATCGGAGTCGGCCTGTCCTGCACGGGCGAGGATTTCGGTGAATTGTTCCGACCACTTTTGTTCGACGCCGAGGGCATGGGCGTAGGGGAGCAGCTCCTCGAAAAGCTCGGGGGTTCGATCCGGTCCCGAGAATCCTGCGAGACGATCTGCTTCAGCAACCGACAGATAGTGTCGGAGTCCTTCGATGTGATCGAGGGCTTTGCGACCCAGATGCGTCGGGGCTTTGATCAAATGGTAGAAGAGCACGTTAATCAGAATACTAACCAGAAACGCGCCACAGGCGAGTGGACCCGCCAATAGGTAGAAACCGAACATGCCTCCAAACCACGCGAGCACGAAGGGGATCGCGAAAAGACCGGTCCCTATCCCAGCGGCCCGGCCTCCGCTGCGAAATTGACTGACGACCGCAGAAACGAGGGCTCCTGTTCCAACCGTCCAGCCCGAAATCCAGACCGCCATGAAGGCAGCGCCTTCCTTCTGATCGGAATTCAGAAGGAGCAGCACAACCGCGAGGAGAGAGATGAGAAAACCCGGCACCCAGTAGCGGGCGTTCGCGAGAAAGTGCGATTTCTCCAATTTGTTTCCGAGCGATTTCTTGAGGGCAGTTCGGGCACCGGAGAGGGTACTGTGATTGGACTGCTGCAGCTCGATTGATTTGCTCGAACCGAGTAACTTGGATAAGAGACCTGCTTCATCCGGAGTGAGAGGCTCAGAGAGATCCTTCTCCGATTTCCTTAGAGTGATGACCTCGTCTTCCTCCTCGATCCTCAGCGCTCCTTTGACACCCAGCCCCATCACCGCGGCACCGAAGCACCCGTTATCGAATTTCATTCGATCGAGCATGCGAACAGCGGCCGGGGAGAATCCTGGAGGCGGACTGAACTGCGGGATCACAACGCCTGCCTTGGGATCTCTCCCGACAAACAGCCATGCCATGACATGCCAGAGAAGCATCACCGCAATGAGCCCGAGCCCTCCAAGCGCGAATAAATTCTGCCGCAAAAGAGAACCTATGTCCCGCTCATAGGTTTCGGGTTTTAGAAATCCGTGAGGCCAGGTCACCGAGATGGTGAGGCCTTCTCCGGGAGTGAGAACCCGGCTAGTTTCGATGGTGGCTTCGTTGCGGGAAATGGTTGCCGTTTGGGGCGATTCCTTTGATCCGATCTCCCCTATATAGCCCTCAATTGATCGAACTTCGATGGAGCGTGGGAGAACGATGGTCGCGCTGGAGGAATCGATAGGGAAAGCCCACTCGTTGCCAGTGACGTTCCAGTAGAGCTCATCGAATTCGTCATGGAAGAGCAACTGTCCTTCGCTGCGATAGCGAATCGTATAGGTGTATTCTCCCGCTTCGAGTTCGTGATTCGCCTGGCCGATCCGAATGCGGACGCCTGCTTCGTATTTTTCGACCTTATGAGGTTCCTTTTTGCCGTCTCGAGTCGTTTCCAGAACGGTGAAAGGCTTCTCTTCCTTCAGTCCCCAGCGCCCTTGGTAGAGCACCGGAAGATCGCGAAAGATCCCGCGTTTGATTTCCTGCCCCTCAGCTCGAACGCGAATCGTTTCGGTCACGTCAATGGCTCCGTCTTCTCCAATTTCAATGCGCGAGTCGTATGAGAGAATTCGTTCTTCGGCAAAGGCTGGAAGCATCGCGCCGAAGAACAGCGCAATAGCGAGAGTGGGAATGGAGATACGGTTCATAAGAGACTGTGGAATGCGCTAAGTCGTCGCCATCTGACTGGCGAGGGAAGGCGGAAGCCTTTCGCTCGCCTGCTCGATCTCAAAGAATGAAGCAAGGGTGAATTGAGACATCCCCGCAATGATGCGAGAGGGAAATGTTTCGACCAGATTGTTCCAGTTTCGCACCGATCCGTTGTAGTAGCGGCGTGCGTACTGAAGCGTTTCCTCAATCTCGACGAGCTCCCGCATGAGCTGGAGAAAATGTTTGTTCGACTGAATCTCGGGATAGGACTCGGTGATCGCGATGATCTTTCCAAGATCTCGACTCAGGGCGGCTTCGGGTTCGGTCGCGCTGGAGGCATCTCTCGCACCCTGAGCTTCAGTTCGCTCACGGACCACCGCTTCGAGGACGTCCTTTTCATGATCCCTGAATCCTTTGACGCTCTCGACAAGAGCGGGGACGAGGTCATGACGACGTTTCAACTGAACGTCGATCCCGCTCCAACCCTCACGGAGCTGATTCCGAAGTCGAATAAATCGATTGTAGATCACGAGGGACCAGATCATCACGCCCAGTGCGATCGCGAACAGGATGACTATAATAGAGAGGACAATGATTCCCATGGATACGGTCCGATACTGTAGCAAAGCCTGCCTACCTTGCACGAGCAGAACCAAAAAATGTTGGTCGGGTTTTCCGCCTTTCTTTCGGACACCTTCGGACGAATCCCCCCGACTTCGATAGAGCCGCACCAAAACGAGCCACACCCACTCGGCGCAATTCCGTGATACCGCTCACACCCCTTTCCGCTCTATACTGCCGTCTCTCATGAAGACCTCCCCTGCCCTCCTTCTTTTCGCCTTCCTGTCTGTCACCGGCTTTTCCGAAACTGCGTCCGCACAGAACAAGGAAGCCAAAGCTAAGCCAGAGCCCGCTCCGACCCAGGCCGATGTCGCCTACGATCAACACGACGCCACCAAGATAGATTTCTGGCAGGCCGAGGGCGATGGTCCACGCCCGCTGCACGTCTACATTCATGGCGGAGGCTGGACCGGTGGCGACAAGAATTCGGTCAAAGGAGTGCAAGCCTACCTCGACAAAGGCATTTCCGTCGCCGCAGTGAACTACCGTCTGTCCGGCGAGGCACCCCTTCCGGCTCCCGTCCACGACGCGGCGCGCGCGATTCAATTCCTGCGTCACCAAGCCAAGGAGTGGAACATTCGCAAAGATCGCATCGTCCTCACTGGCGGTAGCGCCGGCGCCTGCACCTCGATGTGGTTGCTGTGTCACGACGACCTTGCCAATCCGGATTCGGACGACCCGGTCGAACGTGAATCAACCCGCGTCCAGGGAGCCGCCGTCGTCAGCGGACAAACCTCCATCGATCCTAAGCAGATCGAACCCTGGCTCGGGCCGATGGTGCTGCAGCATAAAATGATCAATATGGCAGTCGGCGAACCCACCATTGAAGGCGCTCTCAAAAACTATGCGAAGCACGATGAGCTCTTCAAAGAATTCTCCGCCTACAACCACGTCAGCAAAGACGACCCACCTCTCTATATGAGTTACGGCAGCGACATGAGCCTGCCCTCGAAAAACGCCGGCCACGGAATTCATCATCCGGTATATGGCGTCAAAATGAAAGAGAAGTGCGATTCCGTCGGACAAGAGTGCTACTTACAGATCAAGGGCGAACCCGTATTGGGAAAATACGCCAACTCCAGTGAGTTCATCTTCGCCATTTTACTTTCGGAGTAAACTAGTGCGGCATCATTGCTCACTGATTAACCGACGGTCACTCACGAAATATTCTGTTTTGATTCTGCTTTTAGCGGTCATTGCGGCCGCGCAGGAAAAGCCTGCGCATCAAGAAGAGAACTAATTGTTTTCAATAACTCCGATCGAAAAAGAGGGAAGGAATCGAGAATTCATGTCGCCCCTTTTTAGGGGTCAGCCCATTTTTAGGGGTCAGCCAGCATTTCTTGACTAATACCATTTTCTTATCTATCACCATTCCATGCCGAGAGCGCCGAGAATTGAGTTTGAA
>CAXBMX010000055.1:0-23347 GCA_963977055.1 uncultured Verrucomicrobiales bacterium | reverse complement strand
ACCAACTGTGCGCGATCACCCTGTAGCCGGTGGGCCGGCCCCCGGTCTCTTTGAGGCCGGGAAAAAGCATTAGGGTATCATTACGCGTTCAGCCGGAGCCCGGGGTCACAGCCCCCAGGCGCTGGGCCCCAGCTACAGGGATCTGCGGAGGCGCAGAGGAAGAGTAAAAACTCTGCGGCTCTGCGTGAGGCAAAACAAATTCGGATTAACCCCGACCATGGCCCTTAAAACCGTGCCATTCTTGACTGGCTATGTCTCACCAATCAATAGTATTCAAAGCGGGTCCCCACTTTATATGAAATTCATTATCCTCTTTTTTCTCGGAAGCCTGACCGTTGCCGCGGTGGCAGAAACCACTTTCGAGTCTTGGTCATACATGGAGAACGATCTCTATCCGAGCGCGATCATATCGACAGCCACAGTCGACTGGAACGGAGACAAAGAGCTCGCAGAAGACAAAAACAACTTACGCAAAAAAATCCCAAAGGATCAGGTCGCCTTGTTCGGCGACGAGAATGGCTGGCTGGGAGTCGATCTCACCAATCTTCCAAAAGGCGCAACCATTGAAGTTGAGATCAGCATTGACGGATTCTTGAGACCATCGAAGTGGAAAGGAAAAACCAAACGAGCTTATGCCGATGCTCGAATATTCCCAAAAGCCTCATGGGACTACGACGCCCTCCACAAGGTGCGCCAGCAGCGGCCCGCTACTGCGACTTTCAAGGTCAGCGTCAACGGGCAGGCACTAAGTGAGCTATCCGACACCTTCATCATTCATTCGATCAACGATTGTCCGTTCTACGTCGCCTGGGATGAGAAGGGCCAGGACGTGGACGATTTTTCCTGGCTCTTCGCCGCCTACGTGAACGAAAACCATCCTCTCGTCGACGACATTTTAAAAGAGGCGCTCGAGACGGATCTCGTCGATGAATTCTCAGGCTATCAGGAAGGCGATCCGGACCATGTCCTCGAACAAGTTTTCGCCATCTGGCACGTGCTGCAACGACGTGGAATCAAATATAGCGACATCTCCACCACTACTCCGGGAGAATATGTGACCAGTCAGAGCGTCCGGTTTATCGACGACACCATCGAAGCGACCCAGGCCAACTGCGTCGACGGCTCTGTCCTGATGGCCTCTATTCTCCAGAAGATAGGTATCAATTCCTATCTCGCGATGGTTCCCGGTCACTGCTTTCTCGCCTTCGATGACGGCGATCACGCAAGAGCAGAAGTACTGGGATTGGAAACCACCAAACTCGGGAACGCTGACCTCAAACCGGCGACAAAAGCCGGCAAGCTCCCTGCGACCATCTCGAAAAAGGAGTTCAAATCATCATTTCGCACTTTCAGTAACGCGATCGAAGAAGGCAATGATCAGCTCGATAGATACTGGAAAAAATTTACCCGCGGCAACAATCCCGATATCCAGCTGATCTCCATCATCGAGGCGCGGGAATTTGGCATCATGCCGATTGCGACAGATTAATTGGTTCATGAGCCTGTCGAAAAACCCACGAAAAACGGGAGCCCTGAAAGAGCTCCCGTGTTCGAAAATAGGTGTATCACGCCACCTGATTGAGGCGAGAGATTAGATCCCGAGTTCCCAGCCCTTGCGGTAGTCCCGCTTGATGAGCTTTTCAGCCTCCGGCGTATTCGGCGAAGTAAGCGTTTTTGTATCCCACTGCACTTTCTTGTTAAGTCGGACCGCGAGGTTGCCGAGCAGAACCATTTCAGTAAATGGGCCACTGTGTGAGAACTTAGACTGAGGCAGTGTTGGATCTCCAGCCGCAATCGCATCGTAGAATTCCTTGTGAGGATCTTCTTCACGAGCCCGGGGAATAGAAATCTCTGGATAATCAAAGCCGTCCATGAGTCGTCCGGGCTTAACCACCCAGTTGTCGTTAGCACGATGAAACCAGATCTTGCCTTCGGTGCCAATAAGCACACAACCATAGCCTTCCTTACCGTCAGCAGGCAGTCCTTCCAGCACATCAGCAGGAGGGAAGTTTGGTTCACGTATTTTGCCGCCGTCATCCTTATTCTCAAGCGCCCACTTTTCAGGATTGAACACCGCGTCTTTGTAGCCGTCGTACCAAGTGAACTTGGTCGCCTTCTTACCTTTCCGCTTCGGAAACTGATACTCGATCGTCGCCCAGGTTGGAGGTGATACATCGCTCTGTGCGCCACGTCCGTCAGCACTGACAGCCTTCACACTTGTTGGAGCACCGAGATCGGCAGCCCAATAGCTCATGTCCATGATGTGGCATGCCATGTCGCCGAGCGCACCCGTTCCGAAGTCCCAATATCCGCGCCACTTGAATGGTGCGATTTTTGAACTGTAGTCATGGTATGGCGCAGGCCCAAGCCACAGATCCCAGTTGATGTGTGCAGGCGCGTCTTCTTTCTCAGGCCAGGCAGGAATACCTTGTGGCCAAATCGGACGATTTGTCCATGCGTGCACTTCCTCGATGTCACCGATCAATCCGGCACGGACTAACTCAACAACACGGCGCATGTGATCTTCGGCGTGTGCCTGATTACCCATCTGAGTCACCACACCAGTCTTGGCCGCGTGCTCAGTAACCTTGCGAGCCTCCCAAATGCCGTGAGTCAGAGGCTTCTGACAGTAGACGTTGCACCCCTTGTTCATCGCAGCCACGGAAGCGTGAGCGTGAACGTGATCCGGAGTTGAAACAGTCACGGCATCAATCTTGTCGCCCTCAGCTTCGAGCATCTCACGCCAATCATCATAGAACTTGGCATCGGGGAAATTCTCGCGTGTCTTGACCCAGCTCCCGCCTACGTTTGGATAGACGGCAGAATCAACGATATCACACAGGTGCGAAACGTGGAATCCGGCAGCCGCTGAATTGGCGATATCGCTGGCGCCTTTACCGGAGGTTCCGATCCCTGCTAGAGTGATCTTGCTGTTTGCACCGAAGACTCTGCTTGGCACGACTTGAAAATTAAGGGCCGCAGCAGTGACTGCCGCTCCTTTAACGAAATTACGACGGGAGGTTGGTTTTTCCATAGACTCGAAATGAGATTTTCACAAAACGTGAAGTCTAAATTAAACGATATTGACGACAACAGATCAATGCCGCAATCCGGTAAAAATTTCAGTTAACGACTAGCTGCCAGCCGAATCGCCAGTGAGGACTTCCTCCCCCTCCGACTGGGCCACGACGATCGCACCGCAGGAATCGCTGAAAACATTCACCGCAGTCCGCGTCATATCGAGCGGACGATCGACCGCCAAAATCAGACCAATGACCGCCTCAGCATTCGGAATGCCCACATTATAAACGATAATCGTAATGGCAACCAGGCTTGCAGAAGGCACCCCTGCAACCCCAATGCTGGTCAGGAGAGCTAACATCACCACCATGAATTGCGTTGTTATCGCCATCTCAAAGCCGAGCACCTGCGCAACAAACATCACGGCGACACACTCATACAGAGCTGTTCCATCCATGTTAACGGTCGCCCCCAGAGGAAGCACGAAGCTGGTAACTCGCTCCGACACTCCCGCGTTCTCACGCAGGGCCCTCATTGTCACAGGAAGAGTCGCCGAACTTGAAGCAGTGGAAAACGCCGTCATCAGTGCATTTCTCATCGCGTAGAAATGTTTGCGCGGACTCACTTTTCCCATCGTCTTCAGAATTACCGGCATCACAACGAGCAGGTGAAGCAGCAGCGCCAGAAGAACGACCATAAAATACTTGGCGAGCAGAAGCACGATAGGAAGCCCTGTCTCCGCAGTCGTTTTCGCGACCAGTCCGAACACTCCTATCGGAGCCAACCACATGACCCAGTTGGTGATCAGCAGAGTGAGCTCGTTTAATCCCTCAAAAAATCCCAGCAATGATGATCGAGCAGCCCCTGAAATAAAGATCAAACCAATCCCGGTCAAAAGACTCACAAAAATCAGTGAGAGCATCTTGTTGTTTGCTCCGAAGGCTTCGAAAACATTCTCCGGAACCATTCTGAGGAAGAGGCCTTTGACCGCATCCATCCCACCTTCCTGACCGGTCAGCTTACTGGCCACCCGGCTCTCGTATTCCACCTGATTCGCTTCAAACTGTTTTCGAATCGCGGCATTTGGTTCCCCATTGACCAAGCCGGGTTTGAACACATTGACCACGGTGAGCCCAACGATAATGGCAATCAGACTAGTCAGTGCATAGTATCCGACCGTTTTGGCTCCTAAGCGCGCAAAGCCATCCGTCTTTCCAAGCCCCGCAATTCCAACCACAATTGAACTGAAGACCAATGGCACGATCACCATCTTCAACAACTTCATGAAGAGGGTCCCTACATAGCCAAAGAACTCAACCAATGCCGATCCGGTCGAGTTAAAGACAATGCTAGGCTCCGTCTCAACGACACAGGTTGCATTGATTATTGCTCCAGCCGCGAGGGCTGCGATCATCGAGATCAGGATCCACTGCCAAGGTTTCATGTAGGCGGTTTAGCAGTTGGAGTTTTAGCTGTCTAGCTTTTCGGTAAAATGCTTCCAACGATATCTATCAGTCGTCCACCTTAGCGCGGTTGTCGAAACGCATGAATTCCTTGTGGAAGGTCAGCGGCACCTCTCCAGTGGGGCCGTTACGTTGCTTCGCGATGATGAATTCGGCTTCGCCCAACATGCTCGCCCTATCGTCCTCGTCGTCGGCATACACTTCGGGACGCATCAGCAATCCGACCAGGTCGGCATCCTGCTCAATCGATCCCGATTCTCGAAGGTCACTCATCTTTGGCTTTCCTCCGCGAGCGTCCGGATTCCGGTTCAGCTGCGCCAGAACGATAACGGGAATATTGAGTTCCTTAGCAATGCCCTTGAGTCCGCCCGAAATCTCAGAGACCTCTTTTTCACGGCCGTCACGTCGCCCAGCATCAGGCGCCTTGAGAAGCTGAAGGTAATCCACCACGATCATCTGAATGTCCTGTTCCTTCTTCAAACGCCGCGCCTTGGCTTGCAGTTCGTTAATGGTCAGGCCGGGCGTATCGTCAATCCAGATTGGCGCCTCGGCCAACTGTCCTGCCACAGACATCAGCTTGGGGAAATCAGATTTCGCCAAAAATCCGCCTCGCAACTTCTGCATCTGCACCTTGGACCGCGAACAAAGAAGACGTTGAACCAGAGACTCACAGGTCATCTCCAAACTGAACACCGCAACGGAAACGGGGTTCTCTTTTCGAATCGCGATATTTTCGACAATGTTCATCGCGAACGAAGTTTTTCCCATCGAAGGACGAGCCGCAATGACGATCATCTCTCCACCATGGAATCCATTGGTCATCTCGTCGAGATCGTGGAAGCCACTCATGACACCGCCGCTGTTGGCCCCGTCGTCATTGTACATGTCCTGAATCGACTGGATCACATTGAGGACGTGAACTTTCATTTCCTCGATTCCCTTTTGCTGCTCCGTTTCGTTCCGAATCGTAAGCACTCGCTTCTCCACCAAATCGAGAAAGTCAGGCACATTTTCAGGAGAGTCGTAGGCACCCGTCACACATTCCGTGCAATCCTGAATAACCCTTCGAAGCACGAACTTCTCTTTCAGAAAAACCGCGTAATCTTCGAATAGAGCAGTCGTTGGAACATCGTCGAGCAAATCGGCCAGAGTCTTGGGGCCACCCACCGCTTCCAGCTGACCACGCTGATCGAGCTCCGTCGTCAGGATGATCAGATCCAGCTTCCCTTCCGGACGCGTCTTATAGAGGTGAAGCAGACATTCGAAAATGATGCGATGAGCCGGAATATAGAAATAGCCAGGAGCCAACTTCTCAACCGCCTTGGGAATAATATGAGTGGGATCCAGGAGCATGCAGCTCAACGCAGCGCGTTCCGCGTCATGGTTCAACGGCATCGACCGTAGCGAATCCTCAGGCGAACCAGGCTTTACGAACGGCTTCCCTTCCTTATTGCGAAAGTTCTTCGGACCAGACTTTAACGAATCACCCTTACCTCCATATTGGGACGGATCGGCAGGGGGCGGTCCAGAATAAGCAGAGTCAGGCATCAGAGAATGAATAAAGATTGAAGGTCAACCAAACCGCCCTTTGATCTAAATCAGACAGGCGGACACAAAAAGGGCGGGCCTGCTATCTAAGCAACCCGCCCGCAATTCGCAAAGCGATTTGAAACAAAATCGATTTTTTTGATCTTTCGATCAGCCTTCCGATTCTTCTCTCGATCCTTCGCCCTCTGGAGCTTTGACCCGAACGGTGACAGATGCTTCCACATCAGGGTGAAGTTTCACTGGAATGTCGTAGCTACCGAGAGCCTTGATCGGCTTGGCAAGAACCAGCTGATGGCGATCGATCTCAAGTTTGCACTTCTCGTTGATGAGATCTGCAATATCGGAAGTCGTGATCGAACCGAAGGCTTTGCCGCCTTGTCCGATAGAAAGTTCAATAGAAAGCCGAAGCTTCTTGAGGCGTGCCGCCGCGTTTTCAGCATCGGTGACTTCCTCAGCCTCACGCTTAGCGCGGGAAACCTTGAGTTGCTCAACATGCCGAAGATTCGATTTCGTCGCTTCGAACGCACGTCCCTGCGGCAGCAGGAAGTTGCGGGCAAACCCACGCTTCACCTTGACCACGTCCGCCTCAGCGCCGAGTCCTTCGATCTTCTCCTTTAAAATTACGTCTACAGTTGCCATGGTCAGCGGGTATTTTCTGTTTTTAAAACAGGGCGGACAGGTAGGCGATTTCGGCTTGATTGTCAACTCGGACTCCCCAAGTTTTGTAAAGGTATTCTAAATTCTGCGATAATCTTACTCCCATGTCCGAAGTTCCCTCAACATTTCAGCTCAGTTCAGGTCAGCAAGCGCCCGATTTCACACTCCCCGATCCAGGAGGCAAATCCGTCACCCTCACTGAGCTCATTGCGGGAAAAAGCGGACTCGTGATGGCCTTTGTCTGCAATCATTGTCCATTTGTGGTGCATCTCTCGAAAGAACTAGGCGCTTTCGCCAAGCAGTGCGCCGATCAGAATGTCGGATTCGTAGCCATCAGCTCCAACGACGTAGCCAACTACCCGGCTGATTCGCCCGAAAAGATGGTGCAATTTGCCGCCGATAACGACTGGGACTTCCCCTACCTCTATGACGAGTCCCAAGAAATTGCCAAAGCCTACGCCGCTGCCTGCACCCCTGATTTCTATCTTTTCGATGGAGGACTCAAACTAAGCTACGCGGGACAATTCGACGACAGTCGTCCCGGGCGGGGGTCAGCCACTGGCGCCGATCTGCACCAGGCAGTCCAGGACATGCTAGCCGGAACCCCTACCCCACAACCTTGGTATCCCAGCACGGGCTGCAATATCAAATGGAAGCCCGGATCTGCCCCTGACTACTTCAGATAGACAGAGGAAGATTAATTAATTATTTAGGTAAAAAATCATTCAATTCAATTATATAGAATCACTTATACAATAAAATTATGAAGATACTCTCTGTTTTAGTCACCATTCTGGCAACGATCGGAACTCAGGCCGCCGATCGCCCCAACATCGTCTTCATCGTAGCTGATGACATGGGTTACGCAGATATTTCCAGCTTCGGCGGCACCGATGTGAAAACACCTCATATCGATAGCCTGGCGACTCAGGGCATCCGCTTTGAAAACATTTACGCCATGGGCCCGGAGTGCACTCCGTCCCGGGTGTCTTTTCTCACGGGACGGTATCCCCAACGCGTTGGAGGTATGGAATGCGCTATCGGCACCGGTAACGTGGGCCGCTACGATGATGCAATCAGGCTGTGTGAAAATAGCGACTTAGGGCTACCTGCCGCGGATGCCGTTCTCGCTCCGTCCTTGAAAGCAGCAGGCTATCACAATGCCGTCTTCGGCAAGTGGCATCTCGGCTATGAACCAAAGTTTTCCCCTCTCGAGCAGGGATTTGACCAATTCGTCGGATTTCTCGGCGGCAACGTCGACTATTTCCGCCATCGCGAATTGTCTGACATCGAGGTCTACCTCGCCGATCGGACCCCCATCACCCGAGAGGGCTACACCACTGACTTGATAGCCGAGGATCTCACCGGCTTCCTCCAGGAGCGAGCAAAAGAGCCAGACACACCCTTTTTCCTCTACCTACCCCACGCGGCCCCCCATTTCCCCTTTCAAGCTCCCGGTGACGATGATGGCGGCCTGCCGACAGAAGAAGAGTGGATGGCCGGCACCCGCGAAACCTATGTCGAAATGATGCATCGGCTCGACTGGTCTGTCGGCGTTCTTTTGGAACAGCTTGAAAAGCAGGGCCTGGCTGAAAATACCGTGGTCGTGTTCACCAGCGATCACGGGGCCATGAAACCCGGCAGCAACGCCCCGTGGCGCGACTATAAGGGGACCCTGTTTGAGGGCGGAATCCGGGTTCCACTTATCGTTCGCTGGCCAGGCACGATCAAACCTGGCACCACCAGTTCCCAGGTAGGTTCCTTGATGGATCTCACTAGTAGCTTTCTCAATCTGGCCGGCGCGACCACAGAGGGAGACCTCGACGGCCACGACCTCCTTTCCCACGCCCTCAGCGGAAAGCCTGACTTCCCACGAGAGCTACACTGGCGAGCAAAGCGAGGAGACCGGACCTGGTGGGCGGCCCGGAACGATCAATGGAAGTACGTCAAGCGAACCGAAGCCGGCCAAACTGACGAATGGTTCTTCGATCTCTCCAATGACTCCGTTGAAAATACCAACCTGCTCGACTCTCCTCTGACTAAAGAATCCTCTGCAGCGCTTGAGCAGACCAAACAACTGAATATCGATTGGGAAATCGAAGTTCAGCCCCGCAGATAATCTATCCGCTGGATCGATCGGACTAAACAAGGTTGGGTCCATGACACAACCCTCTTGAGTCCGTCTCAGCGACAATTGTGTCATCATTCGCTATCGTGGAACTTTTTGGTCGAATCTCTGACAGGATAGACAACATTGCGGCGTGAATCAGCCAGCCGACACAGAGTCCCGAACAGAACGACCTACCTGGGTCATTGGGCACAAGAATCCGGATACCGATGCGATCTGTTCCGCGATCGCTTATGCAGACCTGCTTCGCCAGACCAGGATGCCAAGTGCTCAGGCCGCCTGCTGCGGTCCACCCAACCAGCGAACCGAATGGGTATTGGCTCAAGCAGGCATTGGACGTCCCAAACTGATGCCCGACGTCTACCTCCGGGCAGACGACATTTGCCACCCTCAGGTCGCTACATGCAAAATTACCGACACCGTCATCGAGGCTTACCGCAAAATGACGGCGCACAATTTCCGTAGCTTACCGGTCGACGATGAAAGCGGGACCATGATTGGGATGTTGGCGCTCCAGGATCTTCTCTCTCTGCTCATCCCAGAATCATGGCAGGGCGATGATGCTCGCCGGGTGCCCACTTCGACTCATAACATCTGTCGTATTCTTGAAGCGGAGTTTATCAACGAAACCGAGTATTGCGAGAAGGAGCAAGACTATATCATGATGGTGGCTGGATCCTCGGAGCCCGTCATGCAGGAGAGGATCGCGAAAATGCCAAGTGATGAGCTACTCATCATCACGGGTGACCGCGTCGGTGTCCAACTCCATGCCGTTGAGGCGGGGGTACGATGCCTTATCATTACCAGTGGCTTCCGCCCTTCCGAAGCAATTGTCCAGGCGGCAAAAGCCCGCAACACAGCTATCCTCGTTACCGATCACGATACGGCGTCCACCACCCAACTCGTCCGCGGTGCCAGATCGATCCGAAATGCCGTTTCCAGTGAATTCGTTTCATTCACTCCCGAAACCCGAATTCAGGTTATCAAAGAGAAAATTAAGCCAGCACCGCACCAGGCTCTCTTCCCCGTCTGTGATCCTGAAACCAATGAACTCATTGGAGTCATATCCCGTTCCGACTTGGTCAATCCCGAACGCCCCCGACTTGTCTTGGTGGATCACAACGAATTTTCTCAAGCAGTCAGCGGAGCCGAGGAAGCTCAAATCATTGAGGTGATGGACCACCACCGGCTCAGTGGTAACCTTGTCACCAAGGAGCCAGTTCAATTCATCAACCTAACGGTTGGCTCGACTTGCACCATCGTGGGCAACTCGTTTCGGACCCACAACCTGACTCCCGGAAAAAGCACAGCCCTCTGCATCTGTGCCGGCATCATTTCAGACACCCTCAATCTCACCTCGCCGACTACGACTGACATGGACGGCGAAATCCTGGCATGGGCCAGCAACATCGCGGGGATCGACGTCGATAAGTTCAAAGAATTCTTCTTTGCAGCCGGTTCGGTCCTTCGTAGTAGCGATATCCAACAAGCCGTCGGCTCTGATCGGAAAGAATTCGAAGAGAGCGGCTACCGCCTCAGTATTTCACAAGTCGAAGAGATTGGTTTCGACTACTTCTGGCCTTCCCGCGAAGCGCTGCAAGAGGAGCTAAGAAAACTCATCTCCGAACAAGGCCTCGACTTCGCCTGCCTCATGGTGACCGACATTACCCTGAACGACAGCCT
This sequence comes from uncultured Verrucomicrobiales bacterium, assembly GCA_963977055.1. Taxonomy (GTDB): domain Bacteria; phylum Verrucomicrobiota; class Verrucomicrobiia; order Verrucomicrobiales; family DEV007; genus Arctic95D-9. The sequence goes on along the minus strand of CAXBMX010000055.1, from coordinate 12,847 downwards.
CCTCCTGATCGAAGCGAGTCCAGATATCCGACAGAAGATCTCCTACCCGAAAAAGGATTCTCATCTTTTCACTTTGAAGGGAGTCGTGAGCCGGAAGAAACAGCTCTTCCCTTACATTTGTTCGCTCCTGGCCGAGATCACAAAAACGGAAGACTAATCGGTTGCCGATGTCTGCGATCCCAGTCGGGCATCGCCTCGAATACGAACAAAAAAGGCGCCTCTAACGGACGCCTTTTGGATGCGGAATATTCTGTCAACGGTGAGTGCTGACCGACTTCTGGTCGAGTCAGCTGATTCCGAAATTAAAATCGGAACCGCTCACAGTTGCGATTAGATCCGATTATTCAGATAGTGGAACGGCGAGGATGTCGCGACGTCCACCCGCATACACTTGCAGAAGCAGAACGTCTGCGTCAAATCCCTCAAGGATGTCATAGGCTTCCTTGATACTGTTAAGATCCTTCTGATCAATCTGAGTGATCACCATTCCCGGACGAAGTCCAGCCTGTGCGGCAGAAGAGTTATCTTTGACGCTTTCAACTAGAACTCCGGTCAATTCGAGATCGAGCTTCAATGCCTCGCTGGTTTCAGCGTCAATATCTTTGATCCGAACCCCCTCAAGAAACTCCTGCGGCTTTGCTGGCTTGCTCGAACCGCTGGTTCCTATCAGCGCCATCGATCCATCATCTAGATCGCCGAGCACAACATCGAGGGACTTTGGCTTGCCGTTTCGGATCAGCTTGAACTCCACTTCTACACCAGGTTCCGTGTTGCTGATGTCGAGACGAAGCCTTTGCATGTCCTCTGCCTTCTTACCGTTGTATCCGACGATGAGGTCACCAGGCTTCATTCCTGCTTTGGAAGCAGGGGTATCTGATCCCACTTCAGTCACGAGGACTCCACTGGTCTCATCGCGACCGAGTGCTTTGGCGTAATTGGAATCGAGTTCGCGAAGGAAGACTCCAAGAAACCCCCGTTTCACAACGCCGTCGCCATCGAGCAAGCGCTGCACAATGTTGAGAGCCATGTTAGAAGGAATTGCAAATCCTATGCCTATGTTCCCACCGGACATACCGGACTGAATCGCCGTGTTGATTCCGATGAGACGACCGCTAGCATCGACCAGCGCACCGCCCGAGTTACCACGGTTAATTGCCGCATCAGTCTGGATGAAGTTCTCGTATCCACCGTTGGTGATATTCAGTTCATTGCGGCCGACCGCACTGATAATTCCAATCGTTGCCGTTTGCTCCAGCCCAAGTGGATTTCCAACTGCCATGGCGACATCGCCAACCCTGAGTTTGGAGCTATCACCGATCACTATCGTATTCAGCCCTTTGCCTTCAATTTTGATCAAAGCCACATCAGTCCGAGGATCAGACCCCACCAGGGTCGCCTGATACTCTTTCTTCGTATCAGAAAGAGTCACCGTGATTTCGTCAGCATCAGCAACCACGTGATTATTGGTTAGGATATACCCATCTTGGGAAATGATAATCCCTGATCCCAATCCCTGCTGCTGGCGTTCTGGCGCGTCCTGCTGAAACTTCTCAAAAAAGTCATCGGGGACATCAGGAAACATTCGGCGGAACAACTCCTCTTGTTGAGGATTTCGCGCGCTAGTAAGTTTGATCGACTTGTTGGCAAAGATCGTCACGACGGCGGGCATCACTTTTTCAAGAGCGGGCGCATAGCTGGACGGTGCCGCCCCTGCGGTCTTCACCTGGGCGTTGTCGATCGATATCTTTTTCTCGAGATCGGAGTATTTGATCGTTTCCGCTTGCAGGCCTTGAAGACCTATGGCTACGACCGCAATCGAACTGAGGAGGATTTGGATTGGTTTCATTTGTTGAGTGATGGTTATTGTTTAAAGAGTTACGCTTGATTCAACGAAACTTTCTGATTCTCATTGCTTATTAGAGCGAAGCACCCGTATTTTTCCGTCTAAATTTTCTATATTTCTCACATGACGACTTCTCTGATTTCCCCAGAACGAATCGAAGGATCCGATCTCACCACACCCGAGAAGCAACGTTATGCCCGGCACCTCACCATACCCGACGTCGGCATGGAAGGCCAAAAACGCCTCAAGTCCGCCAAAGTCCTTTGTGTCGGAGCCGGGGGCCTCGGATCGCCAGTGACCATGTATCTCGCTGCGGCCGGAGTCGGCGAAATCGGATTAGTCGACTTTGATCGAGTCGATTTTTCGAATTTACAGCGGCAACTGCTCCATGACACGGAAGACGTAGGGCGACTGAAAATTGATTCAGCGACTGATCGGCTCAAAGCGATTAATCCGGAAGTGAAGATCACCACTTTTGAAACTCGTCTCTCCGATGCCAATGCAGAAGAGATCGCCGCGCCCTACGACCTCATCATCGACGGCACAGACAATTTCCCTACCCGATACCTGACCAACGATCTCGCCGTCCTCACAGGCAAACCAAACGTCTATGGATCGATCTACCGTTTCGAAGGCCAGGTGTCTGTCTTTGCCCCTCATCTGGGTGGGCCATGTTATCGCTGTCTCTTCCCTACCCCGCCTGACCCCGGCCAGGTCCCAAGTTGTGCGGAGGGCGGCGTCCTTGGCGTCCTTCCTGGTATCGTGGGGTCGATGCAAGCCACTGAGGCGATCAAACTCATCGTGGGAATTGGCGAACCACTCGTGGGACGACTGGTGCATTTTGATGCCCTTGCTTTTCGCTTTCGAGAAATTAAGCTACGCCGAGATCCGCAATGTGCGGTCTGCGGAGAATCCCCCACAATCACAACACTGAAAGAAATCGAATTTACCTGTGACATGACCGACTCCCCTGACATTCGCGAAATCGATGTCCACCAACTAAAGACACGTCTCGACGATCCTAAGCCATTTATCCTGCTCGATGTTCGAGAGGCAGTTGAAGTCGAGCTTGGCAAAATCCAACAGTCCATCGCCATACCACTTAGCGAACTATCGAGCCGCCTCGGAGAACTCGACAGCAGTGCGGAAACCATTATTCACTGCAAACTGGGAGGACGCAGCGCCAAAGCCCTCGCGACGCTGAACGAGGCAGGCTTCACCAATGCCTGCCACGTCCAGGGCGGCATCACAGCGTGGGCAGAAGAAATTGATCCCAAGATCGAAGTGCTATGAGCAAATCCCCACTTTCTCCAGAGGTCGCCCAAATTTTGCGCTGCCCCAAAACGCAGCAACCACTTCGCGAGGCCACGCCGGATGAAATGGCGTTGTTTCCCGGGGATTTTCCTGAAGGAGCGTATATCACCGAAGACGGGGAGCACCTTTACCCGATCGAAGATGGTTTTCCGATTCTGGTCGGATCTTCAGCTAAACAGCTAAACAGCTAAATCGAGCTTCCCGCCCATCCCATCTTCCGATGGAGCATCCCGTAGAAATCCTGATCCGGCATTGAGATCAGAGACAGCTTGAAGTCGGCACGTTCTAAGCGCACCTGTGATTTCTCGGAGATTTTAGCCACAATCTTCCCATCGACATAAAGCGCTAGATCATCCCTTTGTTCGGGCGCCTGAAATAACATTTGGCTGGAAGCCGAGACCACCAGTGGCCTATCAGCCAGGGTGTGCGGACAAATGGGTGTCACCACAAAGACATTGGCTCCCGGTTGCACCAGCGGTCCACCCGCAGAGAGCGAGTAGGCAGTCGAACCGGTCGGGGTAGCCAAAATGAGTCCGTCCCCTGTGTAAAGATTTGCCATTTTCCCATCCACCCACGCCTCAACATGAATGACGCGGGATCCAACCCCGCGCGAGAACGTCACTTCATTGAGACCGAAAAATCGCTCTTCAACCTCCCCGTTCACCTCCAAAGAACCGGAAATAATAATCCGGTCAGACGTGTTGTAATCTCCGGTCCGCAAGGCGTCCACCAATTTGCCGCTCTCCTCAGCCGTGGCGCAGGTTAAAAAACCTAGCGATCCCGTATTAATCGCTGCGATCGGCTTGATCCGATCCGCCAACTGCCGCAACACCCAGAGAATTGTTCCGTCACCTCCGAGCACAACCAGAACGTCGACAGCGTCATTCAATTCGACAAGTGGCAGGCCTTTTTCCAGACCAATAAAATTGGCGGTATTCTCCTCCAGTTGCACCGGAAGTTCCGCTTCTTCAAAACGTTGAATCAAATCCCCCATCAAATCCTTGGCACCTGCCTTGGAAAGATTGGCAACGATTCCTATTCGGGGTGTTTCAGCCATGCCAGAAATTCAATATTACCGTCCCTACCACTGATAGGCGACTGCGTCAGGCCTTGCCAGCTTTTTCCGAGATCACCACCAACAAAAGAACGGATTTTTTCAACCGCTTCTTGATGCAAGTCAGGCTCCCTGACAATCCCACCTTTCCCTATCTGATCCCTTCTCAGCTCAAATTGGGGCTTAATCAAACACACGACCTCACCTTGCGGTTTCAACACCTCAAAGATTGGGCCGAGAATCAAAGTCAGAGATATAAACGAGACGTCGATCACGACTAGGTCAACTTCTTCGCCAATGTCTTCCGGAACCATGTGGCGAATATTGATCCCTTCCCGGGAAACGACTCGCTCATGACTGCGTATCTTCCAGGCGAGTTGGTTTTTGCCTACATCGTAAGCAAATACCTTCGCCGCACCTCGGTTCAAGACACAGTCAGTGAATCCACCGGTAGAGGCCCCTGCATCGAGGACGACTTTGCCCGTCACATCGATCCCGAACTCATCGAGAGCCTTCTCCAACTTCAGTCCGCCTCGACTGACATATTTGGGGCGGTTCTTGACGACAATCTCAACGTCCTCCTCAACCTTCGTTCCAGGTTTCAGCAAACCCTGCATTTTCTCCACCCTGACCTCACCCGCCAATATAAGGCGTTTCGCCATCTCCCGGGAATCACACATTCCCCGGCGATGCAGAGCCTGATCAAGTCGTTCTTTAGCCATTGGTTTCTGCAGCACCCCAATCAAAGTGATCAAAATGCAGTCACAGACCAGTGAACGTGCTAATGGCTCTTTTTCAAGCCATAGCGACAATCGATCCGCCCGGGTCGAACCGCCCGAGACGGACCGGGACAGTCGCCACTGCTATCAGTCCAGCGACTTGATTTTCACATTGCGAAACGACACCACATTGCCGTGATCCTGAAAACAGATATGCCCTTTGGTTGGTTTTCCGAAATTGGGAAACGCAGAGAACTTACTCGCCGCCACTTTAGCATCCCAGTCGGCAGAACCCTTGACGTATTCATAGTACTTCGTGCCATTCACGTACTGCTCACATATTTCCGGGGTGATGACGACGCGAAACGTATTCCACTCGCCAGCCGGCTTTGCCGTATCGACATCAGCCTCATAAAGCTGATAAAGCCAACCCGCTTTCTGTGGATCGTGTCCCGCCGAGTGATCCTGAATTTGAATCTCAGGTCCCGTTTGCCACGGCCTCTTTTCCTCTTCAGTCACGTGAAACATAATACCACTGTTACCAGCAGGAGAAATTTTCCAGTCGAGCACCAGTTCAAAGGCGCCGTATTGCTCCTTAGTGATGATGTCGCCACCACCCTTTGCGGTGAGCGTGAACGCACCATCCGCAACCTGCCATTGTTCACCGATAGTCTCAGCCTGGTAATTTCTCCAGGACGACAGATCATTTCCGTCGAAAAGAAGCGCCCATCCCTCAGCCTTTTCAGCATCGGTGAGCGTGTTGTCAGGAACGGATGAAGGTTGCTCAGAACAGCCAACTGCGAACAGCACCAGAATTGCGCTAAAAATAGAGATCGAAGGTTTCATGACAGCGATGTATCACTGTCACTCCATTCCCGCAACTCCATGAAAAAGTCTTTTTTCCTCTTAATCGCTGTTTTTCTCGCCTCTTTCGTTTCCGCGCAGGAAAAGCCACACATTATTTTTGTCATGGCTGACGACCAAGGTTGGGGGCAAACCAGTTACAACGGACACCCCCGAATCAAGACGCCTAACCTCGATGCCATGGCCGCCAACGGCCTGCGTTTCGACCGCTTCTACGCCGGCGCGTCGAATTGTTCGCCCAGTCGGGCCACCGTCCTGACAGGAAGAACCAATGACCGCACCGGAGTAGAAACACACGGATTTCCTATCCGACTCCAGGAAAAGACGATCGCGCACGCTTTGAGCGAGGCCGGATACGCCACCGGTCACTTCGGCAAATGGCATCTCAACGGACTGCGCGGTCCCGGAGTTCCCGTTCTTGCCTCAGATACGCATCACCCCGGAGCATTCGGTTTCCAACACTGGCTCACCGTGACCAACTTTTTCGACATGAACCCTTTGCTCGGTCGCATGGGTGAAATTGAGGAATACAAGGGCGACTCATCCGAAGTCGTCATGAAACAGGCCCTGAAGTTCATCAAGAAAAAGTCAAAATCTCAGCCCACCTTCACCGTGGTTTGGTACGGCACGCCTCACGATCCCATGGTCGCATCCGAAGAGGACCGCGCGCCCTTTGCTGATTTACCGGAAGAACACCAACATCAGTATGGTGAGATCTCCGCTCTCGATCGCAGCATAGGCGCCCTGCGCGAAGGACTCCAGGAGATGGGAATCGCCGACAACACCCTTGTCTGGTACTGCAGCGACAACGGCGGACTGGAAAAGTTTGGCCCCGAAACCATGGGCGGACTCAGAGGAGCAAAAAACACCATGTATGAAGGCGGACTGCGCGTGCCAGGCATCATCGAATGGCCCGGGCGCATCAAAAATGGGCGCATCACCGATTTCCCAGCCGGAACCGTCGACATGTTTCCCACCATCGCTGAGATCGTAGGCCTTCCCGATGACAGCCGAATCCAGCCACAGGATGGCATGAGCCTCGTTCCCGTTATCGATCGTAAAAAAGAAAAGCGCGGCAGCTACTTACCCTTTCGCCATACCGATAGAGGCGTCCTAACTGGCGATCGCTACAAGATCATCAGCCAAAAGGGCAAATACGAACTCTATGATCTGAAAGCGGATCAAAACGAGAACACCAATCTCATTGATTCAAAACCAGAAGTCGCCAAAGAGCTCATCGCCCAATACGAAGCCTGGGCTGCCACTGTCGATGCGTCTATCGCCGGAAAGGACTACCCCGAAGGCAAAGTCGATCCGAACCAGCCCGAAAGAAGGTTCTGGTATGAAGACGAAGCTTACGCGCCCCACTTTTCCACTTTCCTGGGAAGACCCGAGTATCAGAAGTATGACAAGATTCTGAAAGGCGAGACAAAAGGACCGTCTGGGAAATAGCAAAATGAGCCGGTTTGGAAACACGCTTTTCTCAGCCAGCCCATTCATTCGCTGGACGCTGATTCCTGTCCTTTTCCTTTGCATCATCCTATTTGGATTCATTGCCTATGCCGGCATCATCTCTCACGATCGTTCTGCCACAGTCATTTCGTCCGGATTGACCTTGGTCTGTATCGCGCTGGCGATGGGCCTGCTTTCTGCCCGAATGAGTTGGGCATTTCGAATCGTAACGGGATTCGTATTCGCCGCCTACATCAGTTATGTGATTTATGAATTCTGCTTCAATCCAGAAGCCGAATTTGGATGGCTCTCGAGCCGAGGAGCTTCCAATCCTCGCAACGCGCTGCTTGGTTTTGTCATCATCGGTCTACCGTGTTTTTGGTATACTATCTCCGGCCAGTTTGGTCTCAGGCTCGAGTTTTCCCAACGCGACATCCAGGTGCCTGCCCCCACCTCAGGTAAAAGAGTTAAACCTGAACCAATTGCTATTTCAGAAAACTGGAAACAAAGTTTCTTTGCCTTCGCACGTAGAGAGGGCCTGACAATCACCCCGCTTGATCGGATAAGGCATATATTCAGATTGCCGCCTTTCGATCTCGTGGATACCTGGGTCTATACCAAGCTGATATCTCGTTCAGGTTCGATTGAAGAGGCCTGGAGTTCCTATCCTGAATTCCTGCCTATCGTCAATAGCTTGCACCAAGTCCTGGAAACCCACTTGTGGAGTCATTCCCTTTTGATCATTCCGAAAGATCAATATTCAGCCATTGTCAGGATCCTTACCGGCGACCTCGATGAAGTTGAGGTGCTGATGGCCATTGAAGAGGAGTTCGACCTGGCGTTTGACGATTCTATCACCAATCCCGACTTCACGGTTTTGGATCTCGTCACCTACATTGACACCCACAAAGGACAAAACGAGTAGGTCGGTCAACGCCACCTGGCTGGAGGCAAGCCCCCCACCCTTTCATCCAATCACCCTTTTGGTATGAAGGAATATCAGCCCTACCACGGTTCGATCACAAATCGGACTCCTGTGGAAGGAGGCTTGGTTGTCCTGCCTATTCCAACACGCTCCGCAGATCGGCAATCTACCGGTTGATCCTTCGCGCTTCCTCCTCGCACCACCTTCAAAGCATCCGCGGCGGGCCATATTGTTGCCTCCTCATCCCAGCGCCGAAAAATACTTCGTCGTCTCGAACTCGGATTTGGGCGCATCAACTGCAACCAAAGCTCCTTCACGTTCGAACCATTCGAAAGTGCCAGGACATTGCCTTTTCAACCCCAACTCACCGCCATCGCGCACCGCTCTGGGATGAAGAGCTGCAGGTATAAAAATCTTGAGACAATTAGGTTGAAAACGTTTGTAAATGTTCCTATTTTCATGCCGAAATTGAAGGAGATATTTTTAACATTTAGCATAACATGAAGAAGAGAGTTAGTAGATTGATAGTAGGAGCAGCTTTACTTCTGAATTGTTCTATTTCGGTTACCCCTGGCCTTGCTCAGGTGACAGCAGTTCCGCCACCACCCACAGCACCCACAGCGCCGCCGAGCAGTATTCCTGACATTCTAAAACCGGGAACAGTTCCTGTGGCTCCTGATACAGCGCCAGGAGTGATGGCGCCCGGGATATACCCACCATTTCCTGCGAAACCTGAAGAAAAACAGACCGACCAAGCGGGGATCATGCGCGAGGAAGAAGTTTCCTTGGAGTCAGTTCAGAAACTGTTTGAAGCTGCCGCTTTCACGACCGAAATCGTCGATGATGGCAGTGCAATGTTGATTCGTGACTCATCGGGGTTGGATAAAGCAGTAGTCTTGGATGAAGTGAACAAGAGATTCCTATTTTTGATCAATTACGATTTAAAAGAAGGTGTTTCTGACGCTAAAATGTTAGGCCTTATGAATAAATTGATAGAAGCCTCTGAAGGCTTCTTTGGCATCAATTATAAACCGGATGCAAACGAGCTCAGTAGTTTTCATAGCCTGTTCTATGGAGCTGGAATCATGGAGCGGTCTATAGTCGATACTTATAAACTTTTTTCAGGGTTCAATAGTGATGCGTTTTCATCAGTTAAGGGCATCAAAAAGATTATCACATTCAAAAATGTAACGGCTGATCCTACAGCACATGTCGATCCTATGGCACACGTTGATGTGATAGCGCATTACCCATTAACACAAAATGGAAATGACGAGACGGGAAACAATACTGAGATGATAACCTCAAATAACCCCTATCAAGATGGAGGAATATATTCGAATGGTGGGTATCAAGTGAATTCAGTCGAAACCCCAACAATATCGGGACTGGATAAGGAAAGCTTTGAGATTTCAGTAGACTTCAAAGTTTTGGAATTCCCGGATTCAACAATGCCTGTTTTTGTCATGGGGACATCTTACCGACAGTTTGGATTCCAGATTGAATCAAACCAAACTGTCACTCTTGATTTAGGAAATGGAGATATAGTTTGTAATTCCGCACAAAAATATTCACTAAACAATTGGCATAAAGCTACTATTTCATATGCTAATGGTAGTGCTAATTTACATCTTGATGGCAAGCTAATTATCAGCAATGAATTTATGATTGATAGAAAGACGCCAGATGATGACAGAATGGTAACAAATCAAGATTATGGAAGTGGCGCTGCTTTTAAAGGTTTTTGGAGAAACCTCGTAATCAAAAAGTAGACGTCAAATAGAGCGCCAGTTAAAGGAGTAGCGATAAACGTCTTAGTCAGAATGCTAAGACCACAGGGACAAATTTGGAAGTCCTCAGGGACAGGTTAGAATGGCGCTGCATTAAGCAGAGAAATCTCTTTTTCCTTTTATCCTGCTCGCCGGCGGCTCGCACGATCTCCAAAAGTTGTTTCGTTTTACTCAAGTTTTCTCTTATCTCGCCCAGGCGAAACGTTAGTAGTCTTGCTCCTTTTCTTTTTCTCTGTCAGCCCCCCCCTTGGGAAAGAGCAGGGGCACGCCGGGTTTAGAAAAAGATAAGGATTAAGAAAAATGCATTGGGCGCTACCTACCAACCCTGAACGATGACTGCCCCTAATGCAGCACCATTCCAACCTGTCCCTGCAATACTAAGGCGGCTTGATCGACGAGGACGTTTTTGCTCCGCTTACTAAAAGCCTACGGCCTGCTCAGCACATTCCCCCGCAAGTCCCGCAACACGCACAGGCCTCCCCAGTCCGCCTCTCGCATCGCTCGCGCCCCACTTTGTCGCTGTTTTCCAAACTGCGCACGATTTCGCTCAAACACTTGGTTCACAAAGTTTTCGCTGCCTAACACTGCTCCGTCGGTCAGATAGCGCACTCGGCACCTCAGTGCTTTCCCAAATTTCAATAATTAATCAACCCTTTAATCCACAAATTACTTGCCCAATTTAACACCGCATCTGTCCCTAATTTTCTGCTTCTTAATAATTAACCTGTCCCTAATTTTCCTAATTTTCTTGACTGAGATCGTGCCATCAGCGCCTCGCCACACAGCGCCATCAGCCTGTGATTACACCCACAAATTCAGCTGAAACAGCGCTTACTTAAAGTGCCTCGCCATATCGTAAATCTCCGTATCCCCTACGGAAAGGAGTTCCTCCAACGTCGGAGTTGCCAGGTCGACTCCTTCCTCGGGAATCTCCATTTTCATCGCCCAGAAAATACTGTTGGCGAAGGTCTGGAAGAAGTGTGGATTCGCCCAGGTGTGGTACATATGGGCGGAAGTCATGGCAACCGAACGACCGCCGTCCTCTCTCGTAAATGACCAGTAGCAAGCCTGCTCACGCCAGTTTTCCTTATTCCCCATATCACTCTTGTGGCTTGGAGCATTGGCAGAATGTAAGAAGGTCACTTTCTCTGAGTCTGGGTTTCTGCCGTTCGCGTCCGTAAAGAAGTTAAAGTAGTATTCATCCTGCAACTGAAAGGTCTCCGCTACGCCGTTCGAAATGGGGTGTTCCTTGTCTACCTTCATTTCCAGCACTGGAAATTTCCAGGTCCAACTGCTCTCGACATCCTTACCCTTATTCACCCAGTAGTACACGGCACCAATCCAATCCATCATCATTTTGGAGTTTTCGGGATGCAGCTGCCCCATCCCGCCAGACGGCGCATCGGTGGCCCAGTGAATCACGATAAGACCTGCCTCGCTTTTCTTCAAAGCGCCATCGAGATGTTTGGTGTGTTTGGTAGGATCCTCCTTATTCGCCAATGCATGGCGTGACCCGCCGTCACTGGAAATGATGATGAGATCAGCGTTTTCGACCAAGGTTAAAGCCTTGGGGTAATTCAAGGTCGTCTGAATATCGAACTGGTCAGCATACTGGGACTCCTCAAGTTTTGATTTTATCAGCAACCCCACTTCATCGTTATTGTGAGAATACTTGGCGTGGGTCGACTCACCCCGAATAATCAAAATGTTCTTTGTCTCTGCCTGCGCTGTACCCATGCAGGCAACCAAGCCAATCAGTAAAAATAATTTCGATGTAACCGTCATTCTCCAGATCATAGTAACGCCGCCATTTTTTGCATCAAAAAAGCACAATCTGGAGCTGCAGGTAACTAGAAAGGCTTTGGGGATTAATGGATCGATCAGGGTTGGATCGGACAGTCTGGTCCTGCGAACGAGTCAGGACACCATGCAATGACCGCTAACGGACTTTGAAGCGGCGAACACGCGACTTCTTCCGTGTCCGCGATTCTTTACCACTTTTGAATCCCAAGGTGGATTTCGAGCATGGAGCTTTCGTCGTCATGCGGCACGCTAAGTATCAGTGCAATGCACGCGAAGCGATCCTCCCCGTCCGGCAGGCAAAACCAGGACGGGCAGTTGTAGCGACTCAAATCCCCCCCTGCCCTCAAAGGCGCAACATGCAAGCAATCTGCCTCCATCTTATCCTCAGCCTTTTTCTGGTATTGGGCTCCAGCGTTCGTGGTGAAGAAATACCTCCCAACGTCGTGCTGATTTTTGCCGATGATCTCGGCTACGGCGATCTCGGCTGCTACGGCGCAAAATACAAAACGCCAGCGCTCGACCAGATGGCCGCGGAAGGTTTCCGTTCCACGGACTTCATAGTGCCTGCCAACGTTTGCAGTCCGTCGCGTGGGGCTTTGCTGACCGGCCGCTATCCCATGCGCAACGGCCTTCCCGTTTACCGCACTGCAGACAAGAGTTGGAATTACGGCCTGCGTCCGGAAGAGATCACGATTGCCGAGTTACTCAAACAGGCGGGCTATCGTTCCCTCGCGGTCGGCAAATGGCACATCGGCTTTGAGAAAGATGGCGCGCACCCCATGGATGCCAGTTTCGATGCCTACTGCGGACTGCCCTACAATTATTCGAAGAAGCGCGGCCCGGAAAATATGGCGATCTACCGGGATCGAGATGTTGAAGAAAAAAACGTCGCTTTTGAGTCTCTCACCGCTAACTACACCAGAGAGGTCGTTCAGTTTATCGAACAGCAAACGGCCGAACAGCCGTTCTTTATTTATCTCGCCCATCAAATCGCGCACACGCCGATTTTGCCAAGTTGCACCCCCTCAATCCCGGTAGGACCGACGCACCGATAAGAACTCCTTGAAAAAACAAATTCCAATC
>CAXBMX010000054.1:0-24013 GCA_963977055.1 uncultured Verrucomicrobiales bacterium | reverse complement strand
CTTCCGCTGAGGGTTTTGATATTCCGAATGTCTTTGGAGACGTCGCTGAAATGTTGGCGAGCGATATCGATGCTGTTTCGATCATCGTTCCCAACAAGTTCCACGCACCACTAGCGATTCAGGCCCTGAAGGCCGGGAAACATGTCTTTTGTGAAAAACCTCCAGCGCTCAGTGCTGCTGAAGTCGATGAAATGATTGCCGCTCGCGATGCGGCGGGCAAACTGCTCATGTTCAACTTCAATAACCGTGCCCGACCTGAGTCGGTCGCGATGAAGGCGGCGATTGATGCGGGTGAAATTGGCGCTATCAATTCAGCTCAAGCCAAGTGGGCTCGCCGTACCGGTATCCCCGGATTTGGTGGATGGTTTACCACAAAAGCACTCTCCGGTGGTGGTCCCGTGATTGACCTTCTCCATATGCTGGACCTGGCCATGTATTTCATGGGCTATCCAAAGGCCAGTTATGTCGCTGGCAATACCTTCGATACGTTCATGGGCGACAAAGGATTCAAAGGCCCCTGGGGTATCCCTGATCGTGAAGATGGCATGACTGATGTCGAGGCTGCTGCCCACGGATTTATTGGGTTCGAAACTGGGCAGGTCCTTAGTTTTCAAATGTCCTGGGCAGAGATGGTCAAGCGGGAAGAGGTCTCAGTCGTTTTCCAGGGAACCAAAGCTGGAGGAAAGGTTGAACGCCTTTTCGAGAGTGATGGTGACGACGCTACTGCAATCGATACTTGCGAGATTTATGTTCAGGAAGACGGCAAGTCAGTCGATAAGACGATCGAAGTAGCGGAGTGTGAGGACATGGGCCGGATTGCTTCGGCTGCGAATTTCATTCAAGCGATTGAAGGAACTGCAGACGCCCTCAACAACGCAGAACAAGGTCGCCAGTTGATGGCAATCATTGACGCGGTTTATCAATCGGCAGAGAGCGGTCAGGCAGTAACGCTTTAAGGCTGACCGATAAACATAACTTTACTGGAAAGGGCGGGGAGGATCCCTCGCCCTTTTTGTGTCCCTGACCCAGGTCTCGAGCCAGACCTGGGCCCAGGTATAGAGCCTCGTGCTTACACTACTGTGCCCAGGGACCAATCTTGAACAGACGGTTCTTGGCTTCTTTGATTTGGTAGAGGAGTCGGTAAGCAATTGCCCACGGCCACCGACGTAGATTTTTTGGAATGATCACGACACGGTCGACGTAGTAGCGGCCGGTTTCCCAATGCGATTTATAGGATTCATTGCCGGTCAGAAAATCGACTCGAAATCTGTCAGTATCAAACTTATCGATGAGCGCGGAGCAGGTGTTGATCATGATCCAAATGCCGGGACCAAAGGAGGCAAACTTGCGGTTAAAGCCGGTGATATAGTAATGGAAGGTCGGGCCATCTGCGTATCCCAGGCCGAACGCGATCACTTCATCACGACATAGTAACCGGGCCATAAGGAAATCAGGGTGAGCCAGCGCCTGACGCGTGAGAAAATCGACATAGGTGGAACTATTGAAAACCGATGGTCCAGGCCGTTCCTCCTGATTTTCGATGTGAAGTACCGCGACCGATTCGATGTCTGATCGAGTTATTTCTGATCCCCACTTCAGTTCAAAGTGGTGATCAGGAAACTCACTCGTGATGCGTTTTGAGGCTGAGCGGTAGCTTTTCTTATATCGCCTCGGAACCACCAATTTGAAGTTCTCACCCTGTTTGTCAGGGATCTCGAAATCAGATACGATACACACTCCGAAGTAACGTCTGAAAATGGAGACACCTGCCTGTTCGGGATTTCTTCCCAAGGCACTTGCCAGCATGCTTTGCTCAGAAATAAGGCCGAGAAGAAAAATGAGCTTCGATTCCACCGAGTAGCTGATCGCAGCATTCAAAGCATCGCAGGCGGCATCAATGCTCAAGGCCTGGATATCCTGGTAGTCGATATCATTTTCAGAAAAGGAGCATAAGGAACGACCCTTTTGGTAGAGCGCGAAGACAGCCTGCAGAACGCCGTCCTCACGGATCTCAACGATGATCCCTTTGATCCGCCGGTTTCGGGAAACGAGCGTTTCACCTCTTTGATTAGTCGCTAGCAGAGACGCCAAAGCCGGCACCCAGGTATTGGGGCGACAAAAAGGAGGAAGATCTTGAATCTGGTCAGCGAATTGGAACCATTCCTCCTTCAACGAGTCTAGTTCTTCAATCGTTTCAATGGTGTGGATCGAGGCAGGCATTTAAGATGCCTTAACTTACCTTATGTTTAGTGATTAGTGCAGTTATAATTATTCAAAATCTCCGGCAGGGTTGCTGTTATTCGGTCTTTTTGCCACCACCAGGTTTCTGGCCACCGTCCTGATTGCCTTTTCCTCGCTGATCCCGTCCACGTTTCGGCTGCAACGTTGGATCATAAGCTGGATTGGCACCGGTGGGTCGAGGCGCATTGGTATCATCCTGCCATTGCTGAAGGGCGGTGATGAGTTCCTTCGCCTTCTGAGGTTCTAAATCCAGGAGATTACGAGTCTCGCCGGGATCATTGGCGAGGTTATAGACTTCGTAGGTTTGAGTTTCAAACTGCTCGATCAGCTTCCAATCACCCGCGCGCATCGCACTACTGGGACCGCCGCCTCCAATGTAGCTTGGAAAATGCCAGAAAACTTTGTCGCGGTTGAGCTTTGATACCTTGCCTGTCAGTAGCGGAGCGAGACTCTCTCCGTCAAGATGATGTCCCTCTGGTGGCTCGATCCCGGCGAGGTCCAATAGAGTGGGGTAAATGTCCATCGAGAGCATGGGCTCATCGGCGGATCCCTGAATCACCCCGGGCCCCCAAACGGCGGTAGGAACTCGGAGCCCGCCTTCGTAGACGGTGCCCTTGCCACCATTGAATGGTTGGATGTAACGGCGGTTGCCGCCATTGTCGGAATGGAAGATGACGATGGTGTTGTCCGAGAGTCCCTGCTCTTCGAGGGCATCAATGATTCGACCGACGTTAAAATCGGTGGCTTCGACCGTTGCGGCGTAGTCAGGGTCGCTAGCACCCTTTGCTCTATATTTGTCGACTAACTCTGGCCTGGGTTCGAAAGGCGAATGAACGGCGTGATAGGCCATGTAGAGAAAGAAGGGGTTTCGTGGCGTTTCGAAAAAAATCCATTCTGGCTTTGTTATCTTATGCGGTGATTGGATGCTTGTGCTTGATTCAGTGATTAGATGAATTGTTGAATGGAACAACTCCAGTCTATCAAAATTGGAATGAAAAAGTCACACCTGTCATCAAAATCGTTGGGGATTCTTTGTCTATTGGCCCTTGCTGCACCGGTATGGGTTCTATCTCAAGGCAATCTCCGTGAATGGACAGATGCAAGCGGCCGAAAAATCAAAGCAGAATTGGTCGAATTTAAGGATGAGAACACGCTTGTCCTGAAACTTGAAGGCGGGCGGAGTGTCTCCTTTCCGATAGCCAAGCTAAGTAATGCATACTGCAGATCAGGATTATGCTATCGCGCAATACGCAGTCAAATCGATCGATTGGGAGAATCCGAAGAATTCGGAAAACTATGTGATTCGAGGGGTCCGACGTGAAAATGTTCCTGGGTATATCTCAACCAAAAGTGGTTGGGAATATAAGTTGAAATCAGTCGAGGCCCGGATCGAGTTCAAAGGGCAAGGCGGCGCGAAATTTGAAAACGTATCGGCTTACTTTTACAATCGTGAAGGGAATCTCATCGAGAAATTCAATTCGCCTCCGAGGCGTCAGGATGACGAAGGGCGTTATATCGAGGCGGACAATAGTTTTAGCGGAGGCGATGTGGTGGAGGCCTATTTTCCACTGACGGAATTCCTGGAAGAAAGTGACTGGGCCACGGTGGTGGTGGCATTTGGATCCGGTAACAGCTATTCCGTAACGGCGATGCCCAAAACCAGTTTTGAACATTTGGATTTCCCTCAGAAAAAAATCGTATTTCCAACATGGAAACCAGATAACAGCAAATCCACTGCGTCCGAGAAGTCAGATGATTTTAATGTCGAACTCGAACTGTGCCGGCTCACTGAAGGAAAATACAAAGATAGTCTTTCGTTTAACGGCGACTATCAAATTGGCAAGCCATGCGTCTCGGCCGAAGTTCGCTCCATTGGGGAGGCGCCTCCAGGAGAAGGCAATGTCGCATTATATGTGTTTGATGCTGGGGGGATCTCGTTGTCACGAGAAAAAATCCTTCTACGGCTGAATTGGGAAATAGCAGTAAGTATGTGTGCAAGCCCCGCATTGCAGATAGCAGTTGGCACCCCGTTTTCTTTGCCTTGGATAGAGACCTCGAGGATAAAGAATATCCCACCTATGTGCTTGTCTTTCAATTCGGAGGCAAAATTGTTGCCGAAGTTGAGAGTTCAGTCGGCGCGACCTTGGAGTCTCTGGATTTCCCCGGGAAGGGCCGTCTGAATAAAAACTGACAGTCAGGAGTAGCGAGGCCTCGTCTCGGGGAGGTGGAGGGCCGACCTTTTGATCGAACATGTTACCGTCGTTGGACCCTTGCGGCCGGGCCAAATCGCACGTTTCACTATCTTGCATTTCCAGCCCCTTTTGCTACGCTTCCGCTCGCTCCTGCTTGGGCTTTTCTCAAGCTCAGCGAAGCGGCAAGAATCTCAGTAATCATTTATGAATCGAAAACTACGCATGGGAATGGTCGGTGGCGGCCGTGGAGCCTTTATTGGGCAGGTCCACCGGATGGCAGCAAACTTGGACGGCAAGATTGATCTGGTCGCCGGTTGTTTCTCGTCTGATCCGGAGAAATCCAAGCTTTCCGGTCAGGATTTCTTTGTTGATCCCGATCGCGCCTATTCCAGTTATCAGGAAATGGCGGAGAAAGAGGCTCAACGGGAAGACAAGATCGATTTTGTGTCCATCGTGGTGCAGAACTTTCTCCACTTCGATGTGGCGAAGACCTTTATCGAAGCCGGGTTCAATGTCATTTGCGACAAGCCGATGACTTTGACTTACGAGGAAGCACTCGAACTTCGAGAGATCGTGAACAAGTCCGATCAAATTTTCGTTCTGACTCACAACTACACCGGTTACCCCATGGTCAAAGAGGCCAAGCGCATGGTGAAGGACGGCGAGCTGGGCCGTATTCTCAAGATCGTGGCTGAATATCCACAGGGCTACGCGGTGGGTGATGTTGAGGGCGAAGGTCAGGGCAAAATCAACAACTGGCGCTCGGATCCCAAGATTGCTGGTATTTCCAACTGCATGGGGGATATCGGCACGCACGCCCACAACCTGATCCGCTACATCACTGGCCTTGAGATTGAGGAGATTTGCTCAGACCTGACCGCTTTCATTCCGGGCCGTGAACTCGATGATGACGGCAACAACCTGGTTCGCTTCGAAGGCGGCGCCAAAGGCATCATCCACGCTTCTCAGATTTCCAACGGTGACGAGAACGAGCTGAACATTCGTATCTACGGCACCAAAGCCTCGCTCGAATGGCATCAGGAGGACCCTAACGACCTCGTCGTCAAATACGCCAACGCTCCTCGAAAGACCTTTCGTCGCGGAAATGACTACATCTCTGAAGAAGCGTCAGGCAATGGCTTCACTCGAACGCCATTCGCTCACCCTGAAGGGTTTATCGAGGCTTTTGCTAATATTTACTTAGCTGCCGCTCAGGCGATTGGCGACAAGATTGAAGGCAATTCAGCTCCAGAAGGGGGCTACGATTTTCCAACGGTGGACGATGGAGTTGCCGGACTCGCTTTCATCAAGGCTTCCGTCGAAAGTTCGAAGTCGGATCAAAAATGGATCAAGTTTCCTGCCGTCTAAAGCAGCGCGATTCAGCGTAATGGTTTAAAACACAGCCCGCCCAGTGATGGGTGGGCTGTGTTGTTTGAGTGAGTAATTATCCCATGGAGCACCCAGAGGAACAGACCCCGAAAATCAGTGCTCGGCTCTGGCTTGAGGAACCGTTTCGGGTTTTCTTCCCGCTGGGAATCGTGGCAGCTGTCTTCGGCTTGTTGCTTTGGCCCCTGCACTATGCGGGATATTGGGAAATTTATCCCGCCATTCAGCATCCGAGAATTCTCATTCTGGGATTCGGCGCCGCTTTTGTCATGGGATTCCTGGGAACCGCCTGGCCACGTTTCGTCGAGGCACCTCCTTTGCGGTTGGTGGAATTAGTGATTCTGATCGTTTTTTGGTTCTCCGGACAAGTTTGCTACTCGACCAGCCGGATCGCTCTCGGTGACGGCATCATGGCAGGTACCTTCATTTGTTTCATGGTCATGTTAGGCTACCGGGTCATTGGGGAGAAACGGGATCGCCCCCCTGCGGCACTCGTCGCCCCATTCATCAATCTTGCGGTCGTGTCTGCCGTTCTGCTTTGCTGGGCTTATGGCGTGAAGTCGCAGTCACCCGCCTTCCAAGCCTTGTTTCGGCTACAGGTTTACCAGGGCTTTCTCTTGCTTCCGATGCTCGGAGTGGGCTCCTTTTTCTTTCCCAAATTTTTCGATACGGCACCGATTGGGACACCTAAGAGTCGGGCCAGGGTATTGAGTCTGGTGGTGCCCTTGATATTCGGCTCATTTATTCTCGAGGCCTGTGGGTGGATCCGCTTGGGGAATGCACTGCGTCTCGGAGCGGTTTGTTATTGGGCCTATCGATTGCTGCCCATGATATGGAAAGGAAAGGCCCCGGGGACGAGGTCGTGGGCACTGCGGCTTGCCTTGATCATGATTGCGACGGGTTTCTTTTGTCGCATCATTTGGCCCTATCAACTATTCGCCTTTGAGCATCTGCTCTTCCTCGGCGGGTTCAGTCAGATCATGTTGCTGGTGGCTGATCGTGTCGTGGTAGGGCACAGCGAGGGGCATGAAACCACGCCCGCGCGCAGCCTGCGATGGCGTTGGATTGTTTGGATCATGGTTCTAACTGCTGCGACCCGGGCCACCGCAGACCTCGTGCCGTCCACTCGTGTGTCGCATCACATCTATGCGGCGGTCATGCTGGTCGTGATCCTGATCCTGTGGTGGATCGAGAATGGCGGACGGCTCCGTCGCGGCGAAGACGACAGCGGCAGCTAGATGGGTGGAGCGTTTTTGGCGCTACTCCTACAGCTTCTCAGCAAATCCCTTCAGTCGCTTCACCACTTCTTCCTGCCCGAGCAGTTCAAGGACGGGAATCAGGTCGGCGCCACTGGTGCTACCCATCACGGCGACGCGGCAGGGCAACATCAGCATTCCCATTTTCACTTCGATGGATTCCGCGGCAGTGACGATAGTCGGTTTGATGCTGTCGAGAGTCCACTCGGTGGCCGCTTCGAGCCCGGCGATGAGGGCGGCAACGGCTTGCGCAGAGGTGTCCTTGCTAGTGACTTTGTCGACGGATGCCTGATCGTAGATGACCTCATCAGCAAAGATGGTCGCGATCACCTCCGGCACTTCGATGAGCCGTTGGGCTCGGTCGCGAGCCAGTTCGAGAGCAGCCGGAACCCGGGAATCATCAGAGGGAATGCCCGCCTTTTCGAGGAAGGGAGCTGATGCCGCGGCAAGAGCTTCCGGAGAAAGCTTCTTGAGGTGCTCGGCATTGACCCAGAGACACTTGTCGTAGTCGAACTTGGAGTTGGATTTATTGACCCCCGAAAGACCGAAGCGTTCTTTGAGTTCTTTCAGTGAGAAAATCTCCTGATCATCTTTCCCTGACCAACCAAGAAGAGCCATGTAATTGTTGACCGCGTCGGGCAGGAAACCGTTCTCCTGATATTCGTGAATGAGCGCACCCTCGTCGCGCTTGCTCATTTTGGAACCGTTCTGATTCAGGTTCAGCGGAATGTGGGCAAAGATCGGAGGATCCACGCCGAGCGCTTCGTAAAGGGCGAGGTGCTTCGGGGTGTTGGAGAGGTGGTCCTCACCTCGAATGACGTGAGTGATCCCCATTTCAATGTCATCGACCACATTGACGAAGTGAAAAATGTAACCGCCGTTGGGTCGCTTGATGACGATGTCAGGATTGGCTTCGACTTCCTGCTTGGTCTCCTGTTCGAAGCGGCGTGAGCCTTGCTCTTTCAGATTGACGGAGACATCTCCGCAGACGGTGTCTTTCACCGTGATCATTTTGTCCGGCACTTTGAAACGAATCGCGCCTTCGTCTTCGTAGGTATGGCCGGCTTCTTCCAGCTTGGCTAGGTAGCGGTCGTAGATATCGGCTCGTTCGCTTTGGTGGTAGGGGCCGTGATCGCCACCGACGCCGGGTCCTTCATCCCAGTCCATCCCGAGCCACTTGAGCCCGTCCAGAATGACGTTCATCGACTCTGCAGTGCTGCGCTCAGCGTCGGTGTCCTCGACCCGCAGAACGAACTCACCGCCATGGTGACGGGCATAGAGCCAGTTGTAGAGGGCGGTGCGGGCACCTCCAATGTGAAGGAAACCGGTAGGAGAGGGGGCAAATCGAGTACGAACGCTCATTGCGATGAAGGTGCCGCATTGTGAGCGATGGTCAAATGAGAGAATTCCCCCAGAACCTGAGAGAATATGTCCAAGCCTACTGCTGATACTGATTATACCAGTCCTGCACCTTCAAGCCGGGACGCTGATTCTTGGGGATGAATGTCGCGAGCCGCTTCTTGGTGGCATCATATTCTGGATTGATCGCCAGGTTCGTCCACTCGTTTGGATCGACATCGTGATCGTAAAGCTCTTCGGAACCGTCTTCGTATCGGATGTAGCGCCAGCGTTTAGTGCGGATCGCGGTGTTTCCGTCACCGTAGGAGGAAATGACGGGAGAACGCTTGGCCTGAGGATCCAGCAATTGAGGTTTGACCGATTTGCCATCGAGGTAGTCAGGAACCGGCAAGCCAGCCAGGTCGACTAGGGAAGGGAACACATCAATGAGACTGACCGGTTTCTCACAGACTGATCCGCTTTCGGTTTCGGGTGCCCGGACGATGAAGGGGATGTGAGTGGTCTGCTCCCAGATGGCCCCTTTACACCAATGTTTCTTTTCGCCGAGATGCCAGCCGTGATCACTCACTAACATGATGACCGTTTCCCTGCCGCGAGGGTTTTCGGCGAGGGCATTGACGAAGCGACCAATCTGCTGATCCACAAAGGCGATCGATGCCTGATAGGCCTGGAGCGTTTTGTCCCACTGATCATGTTCGACCATGAACTCATGATCACTCAGGCCAGCGTGCAGATCCTTATGCGCGTGTGTCCGCGCGAGGCGTTGCGCAAACTCGGGCATGTCATCCCAATCGTCCTGCTCGGGCTCCTCAGGGCGTTGGATCGAGTCGAGAGGGAAGAGGTCGAAGTATTTCGCCGGGGCATGTAGTGGTCGGTGAGGGCGGAAAAAACCGACCGACATGAAGAGCGGCTTCTCACTCTCGGTGTTCCATTCACCAATCGCCCATTCGGCGACCTGATGGTCGCTCATGGCTTCGTCGTCCACCTTGAGTGCGTAGCCATCGTTGGGGGGAAGTAGGGCGCCGAAGTTGCCTTCACCCTTCGGAGGTTTGGGGTCCTTGGGGCGTTTGAGGAGGGCGTCGCCTTCATTGCCGGGACCGCTGTGATGGACCTTACCACCGCTGGCGACGCGGTAACCGTTGTCCATGAAGAATCGCTGCATCGATGGCGTCTTGATCTCTTTTTCGGCCTCAAATTTGGCATTGAAATAGGTGCCGGTATTGAAGGGGTAAATGCCGTGGTTTAAGCTGGTGCGCGAAGGGCGGCACTGAGGCGAATTGCAGTAGGCCTGACGGAACAACATCCCACTGGCAGCTAGCGCATCAATGTTTGGCGAGATCGCATCGGGATGACCGCCGAGACAACCCAGGTAATCATTGAGGTCATCAACGATGATGAATACTACGTCAGGGTGCCTTCCAGCCTCGGGCTTATCGGCGCCCTGAGTGAAACAGGTGGTGCCTAGCAGGAGAAGGAAAAGAAAGGGCAGAAAGCCGGGGCGCAGGAGTTTCATAGCTGAGGAAAGGTTGAGCGTTTGCGGAAAAAACGCGAATGGAAATAGATGACGCAAATATGATGGTCGCTGGTTTCCCTGAGACCATTCTGGCTCCCCGGGAAAAACTCTTTCGAATGTCTTAGGTAATCTGCCGCCTATCCGATAGACTCAGAGCAGTTCTCTTCGGCGGTTGGCCATTCCACTGCCCCAAAAAGGGTCACTGTTTCATCCTGTGCCCGACCCGAATACCTCAAGTTAGATTCACTCTTTCCAGTCACTGCCAGGGATGGCGGGACTCCTCACGTAGTAACTCGATTCATCCGATCAAACCAACTAACTATCATGGGCGACAAATCACCAAAAGCGCAGAAAAAGAACAAGAATCAGAAGCAGTCCAAAACGAACACTTCAAATCAGAAGAAGGCCAATGCTATTGCGAGCAAGCAAAGCGGCAACCTGAAGAAGTAGAAGAGCCCGGGACGGGTTCACCTCATCCTGTGTCATCGCCGCGCTTCGTTCGAAAGCGGCTCCTTATTGCGTCCTGACAAACGCGTTGAGAGGCTTTACTGCGCCTTGAGTCGTTCTTCGAGGCCGTCTAGAATCAGGTTCAGTCCGAACTCGAATTCGGAGACATAACCTGCCTGATCTCTCGCATTGTCGGGGGAGAGGATGAAATGCATCATCTCAGCGATGTGAGGGTATTCCTCCGGTGAAACCTGGGAGCCGAGGTCAGCCGCGACATCCTGACGTTCTTCGGGTTCGAATTGCCAACTGACTTCATGCAGCGTGAAGCCATAGATGTAGCTGTCCAGGGTGAGAAAGGCATGATAGGCCAATCCGATGGGGAAACCTCCGGCACGAAGCGCTCCGATCGTGGCATCAAAGTAGCGGACCCTGACCGGACTCATTTTGATGCGTGACTCGATCAGGGTCGTCACCCAGGGATGGCGCAGAAACACCTCATGGGCCGAAATCGCCCTTTGGCGCATGGCCATCTTCCAATCCGTTTCGTTCGTAGGGATTTCGATTTCCCCAACGACCCGATCGACAATGCCATCGAGGATTTCATCCTTATTGGCGACATGATTGTAGAGTGACATCGCCTCGACTCCCAAGGCCAGGCCTAGCTTCCGCATCGAGAGGGCATCGATCCCGTGCTGGTCCGCGAGGTCGACTGCTTTGGCCAGAACGCGATCCGTAGTTAAGGCAACACGTGGCTTGGATTTGGAAGCGGTTTTTTTGGCCATCAGGGAAAGATCTCAAACAAATTGATTGCAAAGCTTACGGTGTAAGTTTAACGGAAGCAAGGGAACTTACGCCGTAAGTTAATTTTAGAGCAGAGTGAAGAACACTGAGCTCTCTTTCTTGATCTCTCCGAACCCAACCCATCAGAATCCAATGACCGCCACCACCACCAAGCCCGAATCTCTTCTGCCTGTATCCCAGCAAACAGTGCCTTTAATGAAGGCTGCCCATTGCACGAAATATGGATCTCCCGAAGTGATTCAACTGACAGAGACAGAAAAGCCCACGCCAGGGGCAGGGGAAGTGCTCGTCAAGGTCCACGCCTCCAGTGTCACCGCGGCGGATGGCATGATGCGAAAAGGCAGTCCTTACTTTGGTAGATTGTTCCTGGGGCTAACCAAACCCAAAAACCCCACCCCGGGAACGGGTTTTGCTGGAGTGATCGAAGCGGTGGGCCATGAAGTCGAAGCGTTGAAGGTAGGGGACCGGATTTTTGGCGAAGTCCTTTTCGGATTAGGCAGCAATGCCGAGTATACCTGCGTTCCCGAGATGGGCGTGCTGGCGGCGATGCCGGAAGGCATGTCATTTGAAGAAGGCGCGCCCGTCTGTGATGGAGCCCTGACATCACTCAATTTCCTCAAGGAGCTCGCCAGGATTAAACCTGGTCAAGAGGTCCTGATCAACGGCGCTTCTGGCAGCTTGGGAACCGCCGCCGTGCAGATAGCCAAATCCTTTGGGGCCGTTGTGACCGGAGTCTGTAGCACCGCCAATCTGGAACTAGTGAAATCCCTCGGTGCCGACAAAGTGATTGATTACACGCATGAGGACTTCACCCAAACAGGAAAGAGCTATGAGGTCATTTATGACACCGTCGGCAAGAGTTCCTTTGCGCTAAGCAAACGGGCACTGACGCCAGCAGGCGTTTTTGTGTCACCCGTTCTCAGCCTCGCGCTGCTCTTTCAAATGATCTGGACTTCGAAGTCCGGAAAGAAGAAAGCTCGGTTTTCCGCCACAGGAATCCTGCCGGCGCCGAAGCTCCGCGAACTGCTCCAGGAAGTGAAAGACCTGATCGAATCCGGGCAGGTAAAAACCGTGATCGATCGGCGTTATCCGCTGGATGAAGTTGCCGATGCCCATCGCTACGTGGACATGGGGCACAAGAAGGGGAATGTGGTGTTGATCGCCGGAGAGAATCTGGAGGATTGATCCTCCCTTAGGTTTTCTATGCCTCCGGGCGAACGTCGTGTGATATCCGAACGCGTCTCAACGGCCTCACAGAGACCTCGGGGCTGGTCTTCCAGCTACAGCGGAATGAACGCGCTTGATTGACCGAACGCCCTGTAGCCGGGGTCTCTGACCCCGGGCGAACGTTGAGTGATATTCGAACGCGTCTTACCGGCCTCACAGAGACCAGCTACAGCGGAATGAACGCGCTTGATTGACTGAACGCCTGTAGCCGGGGTCTCTGACCCCGGGCGAACGTCGTGTGATATTCGAACGCGTCTTACCGGCCTCACAGAGACCGCGGGGCTGGCCTTCCAGCTACAGCGGAATGAACGCGCCTGATTGGATGAACGCTTGTAGCCGGGGTCTGCGACCCCGGGGGCCGGACCCCGGTCGAACGTTGAGTGATACCTGAACGCGTCTCACCGCCTACTCCGGCGCGATGGCAAACGCTTCCGCCTCTGTATCATCGGACTCCTCTATCCACTGCAGGAGATAGCCGCGGTGCTCGTTGAGCACCTTCACATACTCGGGAGACCTCGCCAGATTTTTCATTTCGCCGGGGTCCTTCTCGAGATCGACGAGTGATTCGCGGAGATTTCCTTCGATGTAAACGCAGTATTTGTAGCGTGCCGTTCTCAGCATGCGGCCGGTGTTGTTTTCGGCGACGACATAGGGACGCCGCGCATTGTCGCCAAGTCCTTCAGCCAGTGGCCTGATGGAGCGTCCTAACAAATGCTCAGGCGTCGGCACGCCCGCGTAGTCGCAGAGCGTGGGCAGGACATCGAGACCATTGGTGATGAGGCCTGTTTCGTTGACGACGCCTGCGGGAATGACCCCCTTGTATTGCATGATGAAAGGCACGCTGGCCGAGTTCTGGTAAAAGACATTCTTCGAGGCGAGGCGATGACTGGCGTCCATGTCGCCGTGATCACTGGTGAAAATGACGAGCGTATTTTCTTCGAGCCCATGTTCATTCAGCGCATCCAGTAGTTCACCAATCTGGGCGTCGACTCGTTCGGTAAGGCGACAGTAGATCCAACGATAGTTGCGCCAGTCCCTATCGTTGTAGTCCTGGCGGATTAATTTCGCGGGAGTGGTAGCGGTGGTCTTCATCTCGGATTCGATCGCTTCCGGTTCCAATTCGGGGATGGCGTTGTTGTCCGGGAGCGGGGGCAACTGATCGACCGGCAATGCTTCCGCCTGTTTCATCAGCCCATCGACGATGGCTTTGCTTTGCTTGCTGCCTCCCTGGCGAGCGCCGTAAGCAAAGCAGATGTCGTGAGGATTAATGAATGAAGCCACCGCGAAGAAGGGCTTGTCCCGTTCCCGCGTCATGAATTCGATGCAGGCGGCGGGTAGCTTTTCGCGTTGGTCAGGAAAGAATTCATCGTAGCCCGCCTTGAGTGGACTTAGCTCAGGCGACAAATGTGTCTTACCTCCGTAGAAGGTGTCGTAGCCGCCGTTGTGAAGCGCGTTGCCCATGGAGTTGGCCGTGACATGTTCAGGGATGGTGGCCTTCATCCCATTGTTAAACACGCCGAAGCGGCCAGCCATCATGCCCGTGGCCATGGAAATGCGGCTGGGCACGCAGACTGGATTAGTGACGTAGGCGTTCGTGAATCGGACCCCGGACTGCGCCATCGCATCGAGGGCGTGCGTCTTCAGGTAGGGGTTGCCAGCGCTCGACAACATGTTGGCATGATGTTGATCGGTCAGGATGAAGAGGATGTTGGGCGGGTTATCTCGGTCTGCGGCCGAGCTCTGCGGAGTGGCTTCGCCAGTTTCCGAGCGCTCACGCGCCGATGCAGTTTCCGCGAAGGCGGGAAAAGAAGCGAGAAGCAGGAGGAGTGTGAGGAAAAGAGAGCGCGGGCGCATGAGGGGATTGAAGCAGCGATAAGGGGCAGACGCCAGCGCAATTGGGGGCGGAGTAGCGTAAGTCGCGGGAAATCTCTTTTTCTTTTTCCTAATCCTTTTCTTTTTCTCTGTCAGTTGGCTCGGGAGAGAGCAAGGCGGCTCAGATTTGGAAAATGAAAAAGATAAGAATTAAGGAAAAAGGTATCGGGCACGACCCGATAGAAACTTGCACTATCGCAGATCAATCGTCTTGCCGTTGATCTGTAAACTATCGATTCCCGCGGGGAACGATTTCCGTTGCACATCGACTACCTTGCCGGCATCGAGGACCACAAAACTGACTTCGCTGCTGCTGCTGTCCTTATTCACGAAAGTCCACAAATCGAGCACCGAACTGGTGCATCCTGAGAACTTGCTTCAGTTCGGCTTCGGCATCTGTTCCTTAGCGACCGGCTGGCCGAGTGTGGCCTGAAGTTCAGCGAGAGTCTGTCCTTGCAGCTGAGCTTGAGCTGCCCCTCCTGGAGTCTTCTTGACGAAGGAATAGCCGATCGCAGCGATCGCTACGAGCAGAAGGAAATTGAAGGTGGCGCCACCAAACTGGCGGGCGGAGGCGGAAGGTGTCTGCTTCATGATAAACTTACTATAATTTCCATAAATATGTTTAGCAATAGAAATGCGGAGATAAGCTGTGCGTCGAAGGCCTGCTTTATAGGACAATGGGGGCACGGCAGCACAGGGTTTTGAAAAAGATAAGGATTAAGACTACCGCCGTCTCGCTCACGCGAGATGACAGGCTATGAGTGAAGCGAACATCATCGTAGATCGTGCGAGCGACGAGCAAGCAGGATAAAAAGACCTGGGTCATTACTTACCAGCTTTGAACGGTGGCAGGCCCCTTCAATGAACCAGCTGCCATTCCTTGATCGCTTCGATGGGACAGACTAACATGAGCACGTTCAGCGTCAGATTATCGCGAATGGTGACCAGCAGGATCAGCTCGACGGCGACGAAGAAGATAACGGAGCGCCGAAGGCCCAGGTAATTGGCGAGGGCGAAACCGGCCATGCAGGCGAGAATATCGCCCATGGCATTCACGATGGTGTCTCCTTCGTACCCGAGGCTGACGGTGACGGAACGATACCGCTCAATCACCCACGAACTATTTTCCAGGATCTCCCAGAGGCATTCGATGAGGGTGGCCAGCAGGAGCCGCCATACGAACAACATTTTTGGCACCAGCCAGAGGCCGATCAGGAACAATCCCACTCCGTGAAGCACATGAGTGAAGCTGTAGGGATCGAGTAAGTGTTGCGAACAATGGGAGCTCCAGATATCGCCGTCCCAGAAGCGGATCTTGCCACAGGCGCACCACCAGTCACGGCCTTCGAGGCGCAGGACGACTACTGTGCTGACCAGCAGCAAAGTGTAGAGCAGGAGCCGGGTGACTTTCGGGGGCATGGGGGGATTATGAGGGAGATTGGGGTGGGGTGGCGATAGAGAAATTGGTGATTTGTAGTTAGAGAAAGGTAGTGGCAAGCGGCTCTCTTGCCCGAATGGACAAAATTCTGCGAGCGGGCCGCCGTTCGCAGCTGCCTTGGAAACCAACCACTAAAAACCAACTACTCCCACTTCCCGCAGATCCGGTGGCTGATGGTGGAATTTGATCTTGGCAGGTTGCCCTTGTCTCGGCATCGTGCCGCATGATCTCACGATTCGTTACTACTCTGTTGGGTGCCCTCACCATCTTCACCCCATTCCTGCCAGCCGCCGATGAGGCCACCAAGGAGATCAATATTCTGTTTCTTGGCAACAGCTACACCGCCCGCCACAACATGCCCGATTTGGTAGAAGCGATTCTGGAAGTGGGGGATCCCACGACCGACGTCCATGTCGACAGGGCCATCTATGGCGGGCAGAATATGTTCAAGCACTCGACCTACTACTTCAGTCACAGTTTCATTGAGCAGAGCACCATCACCAACGAAGAAATCGAAAAGCGTCTCGCGGCGATGCGTGGGTTTCTTGAATCCGACACCGCTCCCAATCCAGCGGAGTGGGACCAACACTGGGCCTCCGTCGGCAAAACGGAGGTGCCCTTTGCTGATATTCACAGCCACATCACACGGGCGATCGCGAATCACGAAGCGCTGCTTAAGAACAATCCGAAAACCCAGTGGGACTACGTCGTGCTGCAGAGTTGGCGCGATGTGTCGTCGGAACCCAATCAAGGCTACGAACGCTACGCCACCCAGCTCGCCGGAATCGCGAAGGCACAGGGCGCCGAAGTGATCCTCTACATGACCTCGCCCGAGACGCAGAATCAGGACCCGGTGACGGAGCCATACGAGCCTGCCTCAGCCGAGCGGGATACGGCGGTGGGATTACGGATGGCGAAAGCGCTTCAGCCGAAGGCGGTGATTCCGGTGCCGCTGGCGATTCGGAATATTCAAGAAAACGGGACCGAGTTAGTCTTTCGTTACCATAACGACGGGCATCCCAATCAGACCTGTGCCTATCTCGTCGCGAATTTGTTTTATGCCGCCCTGACGGGCAAAAGTCCGGAGGGCCTCGCCTTTGATACGGTGGTGGAGAACAAGGTGAAAGATGGCAAGGATCCAGATGGGGGAGAGCCGACGGTGGTGTTTGAGGGGGAGGGGAAGGCTTACTTGCAGAGGATGGCGGATGAGGCGGTGCGGGAGTTTTTGGGGATGGCGGAGTAGAGCTGTTTAGCAGGCAGTTTCGGGGTCTGCTCCTTGGTCGTTTTAGGAAAGGTAGGGGCAAACGGCTCGATTGCCCGAACGGTGTGAACGTGACGGTGGGGTGATGTGTTTAGTAATACTTTGGGAGCCTATTAGATTCTTTTCATTCGCGTCGAATTCCAACGGTAGATGGCGTTAGCGTGACCATCACTCCATCAGTGCGCGGGTCTTTCGGGGCCGGGTTCGGACCTTTGCCCCTGTCATTGTCCAGAGTCAGTCACACTTGGCATTCACTAAATCTGCTCAATGCCGTGCCATTCTTGATTGCCCCCTTTCACTCGCCTGACCCGACGTCCAAAAAGAATTGTCAATTTTCCTGAAAAGAGTAGAAACCTTTTCCCCTGAAATAAGGTTCAATGTGTATGAGATTTTCTTCCTTCCCCGCTCTTGTTGTCGCTGCTTTTCTTTTTGTCCCTCTATCCGGAGAGGCAGATCTTTCCGAAAACTGGGCGCACTGGCGGGGGCATGGGGGCAATGGCATATCCACGACGGCGACGCCGCCGACGGAATGGAGCGAGACGAAAAATGTGAAATGGAAGGTCGAAATTCCGGGGCGCGGCTCGTGTTCGCCCGTGATCTGGGGAGATATGGTATTCGTCACCTCGGCCGTTTCCGAAGCGGTTTCCGAAGCGGGAGGCGACTCTGGTCAAGCACCGGCCGCCGATCAGCCAGCGCCTCAGAGATTAGGGGGCAAGGGTGGAAAAAGCGGCAAGGGAGGAAAAGGCGGACGACCGGGCGGTGGAGGAGGTGCTCCTCTGGCGAAACTGAGCTTTCAGATTTTCTGCTTCGATCGGGCCACGGGCGAGTTGAACTGGAAACAGACCGCGGTGGAAACGACGCCGCATGAAGGAACCCACGATACGAATGGCTTCGCCTCTGCTTCGCCCTGCACGGACGGCGAGCGGGTCTACGCTCATTTCGGCTCGCGCGGTTTGTTTTGCTACGACCTGGACGGCACGCTCCTCTGGAGCAAAACGGACTTCCCGAAAATGCAGACTCGCGCCTCCTTTGGCGAGGGCAGTTCACCGACCCTGGCGGGCGACAAGATTCTGGTGCCGTGGGATCACGAAGGGCCCTCGGCCTTGTACGCGCTCAATAAGCTAACCGGCGATCCGATCTGGACGGCGAATCGTGACGCCGAGCCGACCTGCTGGGCCACTCCGCTCGTGGTCGAGGTCAACGGCCAATCGCAGGTCATCATGAACGGGCAAACCAAGGCCCGCGCCTACGATCTTGAAACGGGCGAAGAGCTTTGGAGTTGCGGCGGCCAAACCGATCGACCCGTCGCCTCGGCGGTTTCCGCCAACGGGCTCGCGCTGATCGGCAGCGGCTTTCGCGGCTCGTTTCTCGGCGCTTTCACCCTGAATGGGAAAGGCGATATCGAGGGAACCGAGCACGTCGTCTGGCACACCGGTGACGACACCCCGGACATCGCTTCGCCGCTGCTTTCCGATGGCCGCCTCTATTTTTACAAAGGCAAAACCGGTATCCTGACTTGCCTCGAAGCGGCCACCGGAAAGGTGCTCTTCGGTCCTGAACGCATTCCCGAAGTCAATGCCACCTACGCTTCGCCGATCGCGGCGGGCGGGCACGTTTATCTGACGGACCGGAGCGGAGTCACCACCGTCATCAAAGACGGAGCCACCCTGGAAGTCGTCGCGACCAATTCAGTCGGCGAAGGGGTTGATGCAACGCCGGCACCGGTGGGGGAGCAGTTGTTTATTCGTGGGGAAAGGCATCTGTTTTGTGTCTCGGAGTAGGGGGCTGGGTTTTGAGGGCCTGTCCCGAATCGCATTGCATTAAGGCCAGTCTTCGTGTGGAATTGACGAGGCAAAAGCTCAGTGCGCGCAGTCTAAGTCACGCGCATTTCTTTGAATAATGTAGCTGGCCTCTGTGAGGCCGGAGAACGCTTTCATCGACTCAAACGCTTCCATCCCCGGGGGCTCAGACCCCGCGGGGCCGGCTACCCGGCTACAGGGCAGAACCTCTGCCCGTTCCATCCCACTTTGCATTCACTAAATCCGCTTAACGCAGTGCCATTCGGGCCTGTCCCCCATGGGATTCGATTTTGGGATCGACAGGGTGGAATCGCTATCCAAGAATCCTGTCCTATCATGAAAACAATTCTGACTCTCTGCGCTGCCCTGGTTCTCATCGCTGTTCTGGCCCCGGGGGCCTCAGCTCAAGACGGGAATGTCTACCGTCATCTCGTCGCCTTTGAATTCAAAAAATCGGCCACCGAGCACCATTACATGGAAGTGATCGGTGACTTCATGGCGCTCAAGGACCAGATCGACGGTATCGTCTCGATCGAGTGGGGTTTCACCGATAAAGCCGAGCCGCTGAATGGGAACTATACGCACGCCTTTCTCGTGACCTTTACCAACAAAGAGGCAATGGAGGCCTACCTGCCTCATCCGGCGCATCTCGCCTTCAAAGAAGTGATCCAGAAGCGTGTGAAGAACGTTTTTGTGCTGGATTATGCGGTGGTGGAGTAGGAAAAGAGCTGTTTAGCAGGTAGCGGTTTAGGTCTTTAGCTTTTCCAGGCAGTTTCCGAGCCTGTCTCTTCGTATCATGAAAGGCTTTTTCCTGCCGACCTAATGAAACGAAAAGTGAGGATCAGGACTTGGTCCGGTGCTTGAGTTTGTCTTCGAGTGCTTTGAGATCAGCTTCATCCTCCAGATCCGCTTCGCGAACTTCCTGCTGTTTGCGCCGTTCGTCGAAGTCAAGATAGTGCCGTGCCGTGTTTTCCTCCATCTCCTGATGGCTGATCGAACCCGCATGGCTCAGAAGCGGAAAATCGTTGGAGGTGATGATCTGGTCGATGTTCTCCTTCCAGAAACTCATGCGGGTTTCCTCTCGTTTTTTGGCCCGCAGTTCCGCCGTTTCGAGGAAGATGACAACGAGCCGGTTGAGCGTGTCGATGTCATCTTCGGTAAGGTAATTCTTAGCGACCAGGATATCCTGCTTGCGCACCTTCTCTCCCTTCCAGGTGAGAAGGCCGAAATGAGGATCCTCCGGATTCGCGCGCTCCGTGATGAGCTCAGCCGCCGTTTTCTTTGTGACGGCATACAGCAGGATATTCTGAACGATGGCGAAAAACTGATGAGTCGCATTATCCGTCTTGTCGTAATCGGTGCTCAGGGAGAAAAGGTCGCGAACCTTCTGATAAAAACGCTTTTCCGAAGCCCGTATGTCGCGGATGCGCTCGAGCATCTCGTCGAAGTGATCCGGTCGACCGTCGGGATTCTTAAGACGCTCGTCGTCCATCACAAATCCCTTAGCCAAGTACTCGCTCAGAACGGTCGTGGCCCAGCGACGGAACTGGACCCCACGAGGCGAGCGGACGCGGTAGCCGACTGCGAGGATGGCGTCGAGACTGTAAAGAGTGAGTGGCCGACTAACCTCACGAGTGCCTTCCGTTTGAACTACCGAGGATTCCTCGGTAGTTGCCTCGCGGTCCAGCTCACCGTCTTCGTAAACGTTCTTTAGGTGGAGGCTGATATTGTCCTGGCTCACATTGAATAACTCAGCCATTTCCCGTTGTGTCAGCCAGACCGTATCGTTCCCGGAGCGGAGCTGGATCCGGCTCTGACCGTCTTCGCTGGTATAGAGGATGAGCATCAGGAAGCGGTGACTAGTTTGGACAGAAAGGATTTTCCGGAGAGTGAAATTGGAGAGAGTAACCATTCTCTCGTGGCGTGTCCGATTTCAATTTAACAGTTCAAAGGAACTGTATTTTAATCGAAGCTGAATGCAAGCCTGATCGGGTGGCGAGTTGATCGCGAAAGGTTGCTAGAGGGGAAGAGGTTTTTGCCTGCCGGCAGTTTTTAGGGCCAGTTTTTAGGGCCTGTCCCGAATGGCGCGATTTTAAGCGGAATACCAACCCTGCGCATAACCTTGTAGCCGGGGTCTGTGACCCCGGGATGGAAGCGTTTGAGTCGATGTAAGCGTTCCCCGGCCTCACAGAGACCGGGGGCCGGCCTACCGGCTACAATATTCCAATAGGCGCGCTTGTCCATGACCGCGTGCATAGAGCTCCGCCTTACTAATTCTACACGATATCTGCCCCTAAAGCCGCGCCATTCGGGCCTGTCCCTATTAAGTTTTGTCCCTTGGCCTTCTGCAGGAGTGAGGGTGTGGGGCAGTGCCTGTAGCCGAGGTCTGTGACCTCGGTCGATCGTCGTTTGATATCCAACTGCACAGAGACCGAGGGCCTGCCTACCTAATTTTTCCCGGGGTCTGTCCCTATTTGGTTTTCCCGGATGGCGGTGAAGTGCGGGTGGTGTTTGAGGGGATGGGGGAGTAGGGAATATTCAAGATATGACTGTTGACCCCTAATTTTGACCCCTAATTTGCGTGGATGAATCACCACCCATCGTGCTGGCTCTGATCACAAAAACCCCGCAGGAAGATATCTACCCGCGGGTTTGTGTGAGAATGGGGGTCAAACCCTGCAATCGGCGCAAGCTCTGACTCAGTCTCGCGGATTAGTAGCCGCCGCTATGACCGCCGCCGCCGCTGTAGCCACCGCCTTGACCTCCGTAGTTGTTTGATGCACAAGATGATGCCAAGGCACAAATTCCGATTGCGACAATCAGCATTGCCGTCGCTTTGATGCATTTTTTCATAATAGATTTCAATGGCTCGTTTTGGATTAAAAAGGCGAAACCTCAGAAGAAGGTCCCTGCTCTTGGGGTTCATCCTGTCAAAGTGCTAGCCTACCTTCAATCCGAATCGTGGAAATATTCTGGCTAATAGATTTGGGCGGGGAAGGCCAAAGAATTCGAACTATTATGCTTCCCCGGGACCAGGACCTTTAGGGACAGGTCAGGTATCATTAATTGCATTAGAGATGAGCAAATTTCAGCGGGCTTAGAAAGCGTTTGATCAACCATCGACCTTCAGCGGTGGTTGGGTTTGAAACCTCGTGTGTCTTGGGTGGGGGCACTATTTGACCTGTCCCGAATGGCACTGCATTAAGGACATCCATCGTGAACCTGGTAGGGCGGGCCCGGAGGTCCAGCCCTACCAACCCACCATATTTCGGCACACTTTGCATTTGTGCTTTCCGCCTAAAGCAGTGCCATTCTGACCTGTCCCTAGGAACTAAGGATTCGCTACTCCGCCTTTGACTCAACCGTCGTTTCCTCCACCGGAACTCCGAGTGTTTTCAGAATCGTTTCGTATTTCTTCTCCTCCGCTTTCAATGTTGGAGCAGAGGCTTCAATCTCCGTGATGATTTTCGAAGCGGCGAGACATTGATGGTAGGCGGGCGAACCATCGACGACCGGACGGCGTTTGTTGTGGGTCAGCGTATTGATCACGTTGAGCGCTGCCCGATAGCGCGTTCGGTCCTGATCCATTTGTGAACGCAGTTCCGCGAGGGCGAGCTTCGTTTCGAGAATCTTCTTAGATTGAAAATCATTCGCTTCCTTTCGCTCCATCGAAGTGGGGCCAGGTACAGTTGGTGCAGTCGATGGAATCGATGTAGGAGCCGGGGCCTGAGCCGGGGCATGAGCCGGGGCATGAGCCGGGGCATGAGCCGAGGCCGCAGAAGTTTCATCCGGTGGCGTAAAACAGAACCCGAGTGCCGACGGATCCAGCTTGCTGTATTCGGCCGGCTCGTGAAGCACTCCTCGCCCTTCCGTTGCCAGAACCGTGGCCTGCTTTCTCACTTCGAATCGCGTCATCGCAAACACCTCCATCAGGTTCTTGCCGGGCAAGGCCATGTGTTGGGAAAGAATGTTCGTGAAGAGCCCGTCATTGGCCTCCTCGCCGGCATCGGCTGAGTAACTGATCAGCATGCCTGACGGAGCCGTGACGCGCCCCAGTCCACCCTTACTTCCCACCAGCGTTCGGGTTCCTCCCGGTCCTTCGATATCAATCGGATTGTTCCTGCAGGCATCGAGAATCACGATTTTTAATTTCGCATCCGTTTCGTCGAGATCATCGAGGACCTTCCTCATCGCGAGAGTCTCGTAGTAAAGGCGCTCCTTCACTCTTCTGACCGCTTCATCAGGGCGGGCCGAAAACTCACTGTCCTCGAGAAGCAGATAATTATCCCCGTGAAATTCGACCCCGTGCCCCGCGAAATAGACAATGGCGCACTCTGCGTTTTTCGCCTCATCAACAAAGCGGTCAAACGCGCGCGAAACCTCCTCGCGCCCGGCGTCTTGCAGCAGGATGACGGAAAAGGGTTCCGGGAGATTCTTTAAGGTCTTCGCGATCAAATTCGCATCACTGACGGCCACCCGAAGCTGGGCCGCGGCGTCAAGTTTGCTGTATTGGTCCACCCCGATCACCAGCGCCACCCGATTCGCAGCGCCAGCAAAAGACGTGCAGCTCAGTAGTAATATTACCAGGGAAATTGCAGTGCGGTTTTCCATTCGGAAGTATCGGCGAAAGCTGATATTCGAATCTATAGATTAGGGGAAATTCGTTCCCTGTCCAGCCTTGCAAAGATGGCTCTCGAGAGGATTGATCTTTGGTCGGTGGCGGTCTTGATTCGGTTTCTCTGCAGCCCTCTCGATTCTCGCAGGACCGACAAGCAAGGCTTGAAAAAGTAGATACCAATCAGTGGCAGGATGTTTCGATACCGCTTCGTCGGTTGGGAGTATGGGGGATGGTGACAGAGGATCTTCATGCGGTCGGCCCGGGATTTGTTGGGGTGGGGGGCATGGTTGCCGGTGAATCCCGTCCAGAATTTTCGGGGTCTGTCCCTATCGGTAATACAGCTACCTAATCAACGAAGAGAGCAAGGAGAGGCGGTTTTTAACCGCCTGTTGATGAAAAAGGGCGGTTAAAAACCGCCCCTCCTTGGTGTGCCGAGCAAAGCTCGGCGGAGACTATTCACTAGGCTCCAGTTTCCAAGGTCCATTTCTGCGCATTTTCGGGGTCTGTCCCGAATGGCACGGTTTTAAGCGGAATACCAACTGGTCGTGGCATCCTGTAGCCGGTGGGCCGGCCCCCGGTCTCTGTGAGGCCGGGAAAGTGCAT
>CAXBMX010000053.1:0-25202 GCA_963977055.1 uncultured Verrucomicrobiales bacterium | reverse complement strand
GTTCTTCGCGCTGCACGCTACGAACCATTCTTCGCCAAAGCTACGAAGCTCATGATGGCTGGCTGGGATTGGGGGGGGTGCAGAACACGCTCCATCGCAGGGTCGCCAACGATCAGCCCGTAGTCCGCAAGCCGCTCGCGATTGCACTGATGGAGAAAATCAAATTTCGCGTGATCTCCTCATCTGATTTTCTCCATTGGCGGAGGAGTTCGATCTGCTGATGATGAAGAATCTGTAGTGGCTGGTCCCGGAGGTGAAGCGTCTTCGCATAGCGAGGTCGGCGGACATGAATGGGGCGGGGGAAGAGCTTCGCGAGATGGGTCGTTGCCAGATGATACTCGTTTTCGATTTTGTTCATGAAAGTCTTTCGCAGGGGCTCGTCTTCCACGAGATCGGCATAGGCGTTCATGAGGTCGAGATCGGCACTCATCAAATTGGTCTCGACGCTGGTGAAAATATAGCGGGGCAGGGTGGAGGTTAAGATGGTCTCTGCGAGCTGTTGAAACCTCTCTGGCTTTTCTCGATGCAACCGGTCGAGTGCGGAGCCGACTCCGTACCAGCCGGGAAGGTAGAACCGGGATTGAGTCCAACTGAAAACCCAGGGGATCGCCCGGAGATCATCGAGGCTTGCTGTGCCGGTTCGACGCGACGGGCGTGATCCCATTTGGGTCTGCTCGAGCGCATCGATCGGAGTGGCCTGCCGGTAGAAGTTGATGAAGCCATCTGTCTCGAGCAGATCGCGGTAGGCTTCGGTGCTCCATTTGGCGAGATCGGGAATGAGATCGATGCCGGGATCGTCCACAGGATCACCAAGCCGATGCCTCACAGTGGCATGGGTGACACAAGCCTGGAGACTCTCGAGGTGATACACGGCGCTTTCCGGATAGGCATACTTTCGGGCGATGGTTTCCCCCTGTTCCGTCATGCGGAAATCGCCGGTCAGCGAGCCATGAGGAAGCGCCCGCATGAACCAGTTCGTCGGACCGGCTCCGCGGCTGATGGTTCCGCCGCGACCGTGAAAGAATCGAAGCTCCACCCCGTGCTTTCGGCCTACTGCTGAGATCGATTCCTGAGCATGGTGCAGTGCCCACTGGCTCGCGAGGATGCCACCATCCTTGTTCGAGTCGCTGTAGCCGAGCATGATTTGTTGGCTCTTGATCTGAGTTCCGCCTGAAACCTCCAAGCTCGCCAGCACTGCTGGATGGGAGAGGTAGTCGTCAACGATCGCAGCACCATTGGCGAGATCGTCGAGTGTTTCGAATAGAGGGACTACCTGGAGCGGACAGACCGTGGATTCTCCGTGGGTTTCGGTCAGTCCCGACTCGCGGGCAAAGAGGTGAACGAGGAGGAGATCCGACAGTTGTCTCGTCATGCTCACGATGAGCGACCCGACACCGGGTCCGTGAGCACGGCGGTGTTTCACGAGGACGCGGTAGCATTCGCGAACGGCATCGGCTTCCGGTCCGGCTGACTGATCGATGTGCAGAAAGGGACGGGGAGATTGCAATTCTTCGGTGAGAAAAGCGACGCGCTCGGATTCCGACCAATCGGCAAAATCTCCGCCATTTTCGACGCCCGCGGCAGTCAGTAACTGAGCGGCAGCCTTGTCGTGAAAGGCGCTGTTCTGACGAATATCGAGCTCAGCAAGATGAAAACCAAAGGCCTCGAATTTTCGCTGAATGGGTCTGATGAAACGCTCGGCGAGACGTTTCGCCCCGATCGTGACCAGAGAATCGTAGAAGAGATCGAGGTCGGCCTGGAAACCATCTGCGCTGACATTGAGATCCGCCCCAAGTTGCGCTCGCAGTAGAAAGCCGAGCGCTCTCCAGGGCTCTTCCGGATTGCGATCACGAATATAGGCGCCTTCTTCACCGAGGATTTCGATCAACTCATTGACCCGGGCCGTGAGGTTTTCCGGTGCCGGGTGTGCCGGAGAAGAAACGGTGAGTTGGTAGGCGATGAGACGGAGTTCCCGTCGGTAGAGTTTCAGTGACTGGCGACGCAGTTCGGAAAGAGTATCGCGGGTGACTTCGGCGGTGACATAAGGGTGACCATCCCGGTCGCCGCCGATCCAGAGACCAAAGCGGATGCGCGGTCCACCGCCATTCGCGCGTAGAGTAGCGATATCGAAACCGGCCTGCTTCCAGGCATACTCGAGATTGCGATCAATCTGCTCCAGCGTTTCCGGAAACACCTCCCGAAGGTAAAACAGAGAGTTCCGCAGTTCGCGCTCGATCGTGGGACGTTCGGTATGGATCTCGCCCGTGCTCCAGAGAGCTTCCATCGCGGTCAGCATTTCCTCGCGGGACTCGGATCGTTCGTGACCGGTTTGCCCAGGTGCCTCGAGCCGAAGAAGCTGATCGTAAAGATCCCGGTGTCTTTCCCTGACGCTGGGGCGTTTTGCTTCGGTCGGGTGTGCGGTGAACACCGGTTCGACGCGGACGTGTTGCATGGCCTCGGCGATTGCCTGTTCGTTGAAGCCCGACTCGCTGAGTGACTTGAGGACTCGCGGCCAGAGGCCTTTCTCCGCTTCCGGCCCGAAAAGAATTTCACGTTCCCTGCGTGTCTCAAGAGAAACCTGCTCCTCGATCATATCAAGAAGCTGAAATGCGATCGAGTAAACTTCCGATGTTTGCTGGGGACTACCCGGCTCTGCCTCTTCGCCGTTTTCCGAAACCCAGGGAAGTTGCTCGGCAAGATGAGATTGCCCGGTCGCTTTGAGCACTTCCTGCAAGCAGGCCATGATTTCCCGAACCTCGACGTCAAGCGTTTCGAGACCGCTGGCAAGAAGTTGTCCCTGGGGATTCTCGGAGGTTGGGGATGTGGGCATCATTAGAAGGGCTACGACTCAGAGCAGAAAGTCTGCCGAAGATCAGGAGAAAAATTAAGATAAGAATCAGGAATCGAATTCCAAGTTTAGCAAACGAAAGTGTGTTCTTGCCGCTGCTTCAGAATTTTGGGATATCCCGGGCTGGAGAACCCCTCGGCCGGTGAAATATCCATCGGTCGGTTGTCGCCACCGCTGACATCGCTGAAGGCACGAAGACGCCCGGCCGGGGCGAGTGTCGGAGGCTTCACTGAAAAGGCGGCGGCTTTCCCAGTGGAATCGTCTCCTCGAAGCAGTGTTTCGAGTCCCGTCCCTTCCCGGAAATCCCTGACGGCGATGGCATCATCGAACCGCAGCTGTTTGACCAGGCTGATTTGCAGCGAGTTGAGCGGTCCGTCGAGCTTGTTCTTGTACGCCGCGATCAGTTCGGATTCGATCTCAGCCTGACTTTCAATCCTGGGCAAAAATCTCTTTCGAAGTTCGAGGAGTTCTGCCGAAAGGGGAAGCTGATTCGGATCCAGCGGCTTCTCGGCATCGATGCGTTCCCGGTCAGCCTTTAACTCTGTCACGGCATCGAGATTGCCTGCGGACATCGCACTTTCCGTGACTGACTCCAAGTCTGAAAGATAGGCTTCCTGGAGGGACTTTCTCGATTTTTCCAACAGGGGGTCCAACTCGGTTTCCCGGCGCTTTTCGAACTGTTGAATCAGCTTGGTCAGTTCTGCAGGTAGTCCCGTGCTTGAAGCCAGCTCCAGAGCTGGCAGGGGAGGGGGCATCAGAGCAAACAGAAGTATCGGCAAAAGCAATTTCATGGTTGGAAGCAGCAGGACAAATATTCCCGCAGACTGGATTGGAGGATATCTGCTTTTTCAAACATTGGGCAAGCTTAACGCTGGCGAATTTGAACAAACAAGCCAACCAATACGCGTAGGATGCCAACCGCATAGAAAAGTTGAAATAAGGGACGCTTCTCGGCTTATGAACCCGATCTCTGAACGAATTCAGTTATGCCTGCGACTCGTCCGGGCGATGTCTGCCCGTGATCATGTCTTGGGCTGGTGGTTTGTCGATCCACAAGGGCTCGACCCGTCCAACGGTATGACCTCAACGTATCATAATCGTTGGTGGCAAGTGTGCATGAATCTGTGCATGGCAGGGCAGGAAGCAGTAGGCGTTTGCAGTGGGAGAGTATGTGCTTGCAGCCTTGTTGTATCTCGGTAAACCCCTGAAAAACAACCAATTATAAGATCAAATCCTACCGGAGGAGTCATTTCTGTGAAATGGCGAGGTAGGTTGGATGAGAACCAAGATTCGAGCCGAGCGGCAGTGAGACACACTGCCGCAGGCTGTCCGACAGGATGGAGGCAACGCCGACATCAATCCAACCGAGCGTTCAAATTACAGGTGAGTCACCTTTTCGGGTGGAGATAATTCATGTAATGAATGGCTACTGCCTTATTAATGCAGTTTGATGCCCGTCATGGCTGGAAGTTTGCTATACGGATAGGTTTGTTCTAAATGGATGCCATTCTAATTGCGATCGCCTTCCTCTTCGGATTTGCCGCCCAGATGCTGCGTCTTCCGCCGTTGGTTGGCTTTCTTGCGGCAGGGTTCGTACTCCAGGCCATGGGTAAAGAGGGAGGGGAAGCTCTCTCGACCATCTCCGATTTGGGTGTGACTCTCCTGCTGTTCAGCATTGGCCTGAAGCTGCGGCTGAAGAACCTGATGCGCCCTGAAATCTGGTGTGGAACCAGTCTTCATACCTTGTTGGTAATCATTGTTTTCGCACCGGTTGTCTATGGGGTTTCCTATTTGATCTCGGGTGCAGTGGGAGTCGACTGGAAAACATCTTTCCTAATTGCGTTTGGCCTCAGCTTTTCCAGCACTGTTTTTGCCGTTAAAGCCCTGACCGACAACGGCGATCTCGGTTCGGTACACGGTCGTGTCGCTATCGGGATTCTCGTGATGCAGGACATCAGCGCTGTTCTCTTTCTTACGTTTTCGACTGGGAAAGTGCCATCCCTCTGGGTCTTGGCGGCCATCCCGTTGCTGCTTCTCAGTCGCCCCTTGCTTGGGTGGCTGCTCGCGCGTTCCGGTCGGGGGGAATTGCTGTCTCTTTGCGGTTTGTTCCTCGCTCTGGTCGTCGGAGCAAAGGGATTCGATGTGCTGGGATTAAAGGCCGATCTCGGGGCACTCTTTGTCGGAGTGCTCGTGGGCTGGCATCCTCGGGCAAGCGAACTTCGCAAATCGCTCAACATGGTCACCGATTTGCTCCTGGTCGGATTTTTTCTTCAAATCGGGCTGGAGAGTTCCGTAACTCTGGCAGCAGTGGGATGGGCTGCCTTCCTGATGCTCTTGCTACCGCTCAAGAGCGTCGCCTTTTTCGGGCTGCTCACTCGTTTTCGGCTCCGGGCCCGCACCTCATGGCTGGCAGCTCTGTCTCTGTCGACCTATAGCGAATTCGGTCTCATCGTGATGTCGCTCGGTGTTGCGCAGGGTTGGATCGGCGCGGAATGGCTCGTGGTGATGGCGTTGGCGTTGGCTTTCAGTCTCTTCGTGACATCCTTCCTGAACCGGAAGACGGAGGAGATCTACGACCCGATCAGTGACTTCCTCCATCGATGGGAGACAAAAGGCAGACACCGGGATGAC
Source organism: uncultured Verrucomicrobiales bacterium (assembly GCA_963977055.1). Taxonomy (GTDB): domain Bacteria; phylum Verrucomicrobiota; class Verrucomicrobiia; order Verrucomicrobiales; family DEV007; genus Arctic95D-9. The sequence continues at coordinate 19,723 of CAXBMX010000053.1, read as the reverse complement.
CTGCCAATCATCAAAAAGGGAGAGAGGATTGCCATTTTCGGGATGGGAAGGGTGGGGCTGGCGGCCTATCATGCACTTGAGACACAGTTCCCGGGACACATAATCGGCTTCGATCGCGATCCCGTCTCAGTCGAATTACATCAAGTGGATGAGCGGAATGTCACGCTGGCGGACGCTACTGATTCAGACTTCTGGGAGCGCGTCTGCCCTCGTGACGCTCTTGATCTGGTCGTCCTCGCCATGCCAACTCACAGCGCGAATATTCATGCGGTTCAAACATTGCGACGGCATAACTTTCAGGGCGTGGTAGCAGCCTCAGGAAAGTTCCCACGTGAGATTCGGGAGTTGCGTTCACTTGGTGTCGACACGGCGTTCAATCTCTACGCCCATGCGGGTAGCAACTTCGCCCGTCATGTCATGCAGGTGTTTCATCAACAGCGTCCCGATTGCTTTACAGCATGGGCCCGGGATGGCCAGGAGGATTGAACGACAATCACTTTTCCGCGATTCGTTTTGTTAGGGGGGCGGATAACATTTTATTAGAGTTGGCTCGTTTGGTTTTCATCAACATTGAGGGTAATTTCTCCCTCAACTGCCGAACCAACTCTCTTTCATATTATCTGACCCGAATGGCATGGTTTTAAGCGTTGGTGCCGCAGCATTGGCCTAAGGGGAATGCCGCAGAAATGCATAGCGAGAAGCCAATGCTGAATACGCGCCGCTGTAGCTGGGGGCTTCGGTTGAACGCCCAATAATGCCCGAATGCTCTTTCCCTGCCTCAAAGAGACCCGGGGCCGGCCTGCCGGCTACAAGGTGATACGCGCGATTGGAATTCCGCTTAAAGGCGTGCCATTCTTGACTGCCCCCCCCGGCCTTCGAAACCGACAAACTGTCACTGGCAGGGGAGGACGACTCCACGAAGTGAATAAGAAACGTAACGGCACTGACATGTTGGCAAAACGACAGAAGAATCCGCGTGAGGATTCTGGCTCCCAATGAAAACGGCCACTCCGGAGAGTGACCGCTTCCTGAATTAGGTAAAGAGGAGGTATACCTAAAATTATTTGGGCATGATGACTGTGTCGATCACGTGAATGACACCGTTGGATCCAACAAGGTCAGTCTTGATGACCTTGGCTCCGTCGATCATGACACCGTCGTCTGTCGTGATGGTCACCTTGGCACCGTTTACGGTTGCCACTTCACCGGCCGTAACATCCGCGGCCATTACTTTGGCAGGGACAACGTGGTAAGTGAGGATTGCCACCAACTCTTCTTTGTTGTCGGGCTTGAGCAGGGATTCGATTTTTCCTTCAGGAAGCGTATAGGTCACTTCCCTATCTGTCCCCGCAGCGTGGCGAGATCTTCCTCGATGCGACTGAGTATCTCGATTGTTTCCTTGTTAGGGCTTTTCGGATCCGGGAGCACCGCCAGTTCCTGCATCGTCGAGACGATGATGCCGATGAAGAGATTTAGAATCGTGAACGTGGCGATCATGATGAAAGGCACAAAAAAGGCCCAGGCAAAAGGATGTGACTCCATGACAGGTCGGACGATACCCATAGACCAGCTCTCGAGGGTCATAATCTGAAAAAGCGTGTAGAGACTTTTTCCGATGCTCCCGAACCAGTCCGGGAAACTCTCCCCGAAAAAGCCCACCGCCATCACTGCTGCGGAGTAGAAAAAGATCGCCATCACCATCACGACGGCCGCCAGTCCGGGGATCGAGTGGATGAAGGCCGCTACAACCCGGCGCAGACTGGGGACGACTGTCAGCAGCCGCAGCACCCGGAGTACACGCAAGGTCCGCAGGACAGATAGAGCCCCGTTCCCGGGAATCAGTGCAATCGCAACGACGAAGAGGTCGAAGACATTCCATCCACTTTTGAAAAAGCTCAATCGAAAGGCGACGAGCTTCAGGGATATCTCCACGGTGAAGATGGCAAGGCAGAAGATATCGATGGCCTTCCAGATTGGATCCAGCCCGGGCAGTATCGTCGGATCGATGTAAAGTCCCAGCACCACTGCGTTGATGATGATCGCGGCCAGGATGAAATTCTGGACCGGACTCGACTCGACGAATTCGGCGAGTCGGAGACGCCAGGCAGCGATGCCGGTTTGGGCACGCAGTTTCAGAAGATCGTCTTCACTCATAGGGATACAAAAAGGGCTGGTTTAGCTGCTGTGATTTGCCGCCTACTGTATAGGCGGTAGCGTCCCCTGCAACTCGACTATGGCGGAGGGAATTCGATTCGACTGAAGAGGGCTATGCATGCTCTCAACCCTCTTAGGTGATTGATGACTGACAGGAATTTGCTTTCTTAAGGAGTTCTTATCGGCGCATCGGTCCTGCCCCGTTCTTCGCGCGGCACGCTACGAACCATTCTTCGCCAAAGCTACGAAGCTCATGATGGCAGGCTGGGATTGAGGGGGGTGCAAGGCGGGCTCTGCCATTTCGATTCGCTCAAGGCGTTTCGGCTCAGCTATGTGGATGACTCTCATGGAGAAAAAGTGAACGATAATCTAGCCGATGCGATCGCCGATTCGGGCTGTAATAAATCGGTGTCAAAAGCGCGCAGCACGGTATTTCCAGCAAGATCTTCAAGAAACTCATCGATTTCTATCTGATATTCTCCGACGACCCAATCGGCTTTCGGCAGGACGGTGAATTCAGTCTGGGTTTTATCCCAATCGATGGTGACCTCTACGGGATCCTTATCTCGAAACAGTCGAAGATGGCGTCTGGTCAGGTAAGGATCCAGCGATCTATCCGAAGTGATGATCAAAGGCTGATCTGATTTCTGTGGAGGTTTCAGGGTCCACTTGGACCAATCAATTCGGTTGCGAATTTCCGGACCCGTTCGAAACGGATGCCGAACGGATTCGGCAAGAGGCGTCCCCTCCGGCGAACGAATATTCGTATCCAGCACTAAGGTATAGCTCTCACCAGGACGTAGAACAGGGCCCAGTTGCTCTCGCAAATTGACCCCTTGTTTGATTCTTCCCGGGTGAATCCATAGGGTCAGCCGCTTCCCGTCATCCGACCACAACTCCTGCCTTCGCCACGGCGAATGAACCTGATTTCCCGATTGATCAAAAAGATGGATATGATCAAAAAGGTCACTGCCCTCCCGGACCGGTTGATCAAACTCGATGTAGAACTTCAGTAAATTGGCAGGAATGGGTTTGTCTGTATCGGGAAGTATTTGCGTCACGACGGGAGGTTCCGTATTTTGCACTGGGTGGCGATAATCGAGCGATCCAATCACTTCGCCGTCGACGGTGACCCGGGCCTGGTAGTGTTCTCCGGGACTCAGTGGATAAAAGGGAGTCACCTTCAGCGAACGCCCGTCTCTTTTCGTCCTGACGAAAATCGCCGAAGATTCAGGCTTCCCATCGACAGTCCGATACAGCGAAATACTGGCACCCGAAGGCAAGTTGTGACCGACAAACTCAGGCTCTGCCCCTTCCGCGGTGAGAAGCAGCGAAAGGTAAATCAGACAAAACCAAGTCATGGAAGCGCAATCGTGACAAGGTCGCCCGCTTCATTCAATGCGATGGCAGAATCAGAATCGAAACGGCTCATCTTCACCACGCCGTGATAAGTTTCAGCGATCTCAATCTTATCGGAAGCGGGAGTTTTGCCCTTCAACCGTCTGGTCGCATCCTCGTTAACGTTTCCTGCGGCGAGCAATTCATCATCAAATCGAAAAGCCAAATGTGGACTCGGCCCATATGGCGTTTTCTCATGGTGGAAACGATAGGCATTTGTCAGGACATTGCCTTTTCCATCTTTTTGATAGCCAAACATATCCAGAGGACGGTTTCCAGAGCCAAGCTCAATCATGCTGATACCTTTGATGACAGCACCCGGCTTGATGGCATCGATAGGATATTTGACTACCGGGGTACAGCTGAATGCGCCAACGATATAGTGCTTACCATTTTCCTCGTGCGGTATCATCACACTCATCGGAGCCTTGGTCTCCCACCGGCCGTGTGCGACATGAAATGTCTCGGCACTGTATACCTGGCCCATCACATCATGACGGAGAGGGCCATCCGCAGAAAAGATCTTGCTGGCAAACTCTTCGTTGCATCTTGCCGCCGCGATGAGGCGTCCATCAATCCAGACCATGTCGGTGATGAGGGTGATCGGGGCACTATCGCCTTTCGGCAATGGGACACTGACATGACTGACACCCTTCAAATTAACCGGCCCCATTGTTCCGTCGCGATTGATTCGGATCAAGGCGGGGGAGCGTGTCTTTTTGTTGTAGCACGCCACGTAGAGATTTTTTGATATCGGATTCACTTCGAAATCAATGATCTCCAGATCAGCTTCTCCAGCCCCCATTCGTCCCGCCAACTCCTTTTGGAAGCCCGCAATCGCTGGAAAGGCCCCATCGTCAGATTCGGTATCTCCCGTTTCAAGGGCGTAAATTTTACCTGCGCTACCATCGGCGATCAGTAACACTCCATCCGGAGCGAAATGGATCACATTGATCTTTTTTAACTGAATATCCCCTTTTTGAGGATTCGAAATTACCTCACTGGCTGAAACAGACGCAAGACCGAGGCTGAAGCTAAGTAGAAAAACTAACGTTCTCATTGGTAAGGGTAATCAGTTTTTGAAAAAAGTCATCACCGCAACCGCCTCCCCCTTGATGCCTGATTCAACGGCTACTGTGGGATCGAAGAAACCGGTGACATGGGGCAGGAGCCCGAAACGAAACCGGGCCTTCTCTCCACTCTCAAACGCTGGGGGAAAAAGTGTGTGAACCCGGAGTGTGACCGGGTCCGTCATTTGCTCAAAGAGCGCGAGTGATCATCCGGCGAGTCGCTCGCGAGCCTGTTCCAATTTTTCACGTGACTGATTCAGGCCGTCGAAGCCTCCGTGTTCGATCCCACAGTAGCCGTTGAATCCGGCATCAAGGACGATCTTGAGCATGCGGTCGTAGTCGAGATCTGACTGATTACTCTCCGCATCCCAGACTTCGTCTTTAACGGAAACTCCTTTTGCCCAGGGCATGAGCTTTCGAACGCCTTCGTAGGAATCGTAGCTCTCCCCGGCCTTGATAAAGAAGTTACCGAAGTCCGGCAGGGTTCCACAATTCTCGTGGCCAATTCCAGTCATGACCTCAGCGAGCCAGTCAGCGTTGCTGGAAAGACCTCCATGGTTTTCGACAATGACACCAATACCTGCGATGGCTCCAAATTGGTTGAGCTTTGAAAGTCCATCGGTAGCCAGTTTTACCTGCTCTTCCCATGTCCCGGAACTTCCGGCATTCACACGGATGGAGTGACACCCTAAGAACTTGGCGGCATCGATCCATTTGCGATGATTCTCAACGGTCTGATTTCGCTTGGTGTTGTCAGGATCGCCAAGGTTTCCCTCACGATCACACATGATGATGAGGCTCTTTACTCCGAGATCTTCGGCCCGTTTTTTCATCTCGCCGAGATAGGCTTCGTCTTGCGACTTATCCATGAAGAACTGATTCACATACTCAAGGGCGTGAATACCATGATCGTGGGCGACCTTGGCGAAATCGAGATGATCGACCTTCCCTGACTTCAGCTCTGGATTGATCGTCCATTGGGCGAGCGAAATGTCGAAGAGAGGCTTCTCAGCGAAAGAAGAGGTTCCAGTCATGGCAAAGGCACCGGCCGCGAGGCCGGTTCGGGCGAGAAATTGACGGCGGGATGGGAGAGGGGATTGATTGCTCATCATTGGTAGTGTCCATGAGAAGTGAGTCAGTGGAAAGATATTCCCTTTCACCGGGCATCCCTTTTTCCCGTGCCTCGAATTGTCGCGCATTCTGATTGCAGATCGGCCTTTTCACCCCAACGGTGGCACGATGAGTGACTTGCCTGATACCTATTTTAAACCAGCCGCTGGAAAGTTGGGACAGTCGATCTACGAAAATCCGGCTAATGGATTGGATCCGAGGCTGCAATTTTTCATCGAGATCTCCTTTGCTTCTTTTGAAATTGATGATGAAACCGTCAGCCCGATTTTGCGGGTCGATAACATCGCGGTTGAGGCGCGGAGCTGGACGGCGTTGGAGAATCAGGTTTTCGAATTTCCCTGGGCACCGAAGCCTGGTTCCGTTGAGGCAGCGATACTGCTTTTCGGAGCGCATAATCCCGCTGATGTGACCAAGCTCACTTTTGGGTCAATCGACGGAGGGAAAGTGAGAGTCAGCTTCGAAACCGAGGTCGATTTCGAAATCGAAGCAGATCGTGACGATTTGGAGCAGGTGAAGATGGCGTTCGATCTCACCTTGGAGGTGGAGCCGCTCCGCGTTTCCACTTCGCTCGAAAAGCGATGCGAAGGCGATGAATCAAAGATCACCTCCGCCGTTTCCGGGCTTGTTGATTTGGATGACTACGGAGCGATTGAAAAAGCTCCCGGGGGCTTCGTGTTTTCGCCGAAATAGGGGTGCCCTGTGCTGACTGATTGGGATTTGCTTTTTCAAGGAGTTCTTGCCATTCGCCGCTGACGCCGGTTCGCCGTTTCGCCGTTTCGCCGTTTCGCCGTTTCGCCGTTTCGCCGTTTCGCCGTTTCGCCGTTTCATGTGGAATCACCGCTTACCGATTGAGCAAAGGGAGTTTACTCAAGAGCTCATCGCAATAGTTCCATTGGTCGAGCGTCTCCCGCCACGCTTGAGGGATGGCTTCAACTCCCTGGTAGGCTCCCAGCACCATCCCGATCGCAATCCCGCGTGAAGCGTTGTCTCCTCCGACCATGGTATTCGCCTGGAGAGCCCTTTTCAGGCCCTCTTTTTGGTCGGCATATTTCAGGATGAAGTAGAGAGCGCCAGGCAATGTTCCCTCAGTCGGACTGGCTTTCCCCACCTTGATTGGTTCCGATCGACCGACATCCCATAGTCTGGCCATACTCGTAAGGGCGAGGTCATCGCTAAACGCTTCCTTGGAAAGTGCCGAGTCGGGATCCGCTTCTTCTTTGACTTTGGCAATTGCTTGAGCTGTCTTCATTTCAAAAAAGCCGCCCATTTGCCCGGCGACGTCTTCAATGGCGTCCGCAGGTGTCGCACCATTGATGACGCGGCAGGTGACACGGGCGAAAAACTCGCCGCCGCCAAGGGCGTGGGCGTCTCTGTGGGTGAACATTGATTTTCTAGCGACCTCGACAAGTTCCTCCTCTGTTTCATAATAGGCATGCGCGGCGACGTGGCGGAGGGCCATCGCATTGGAAATGCCACCCAGCTGTTCGATCGACACGCCTTGTTTGACTTGGGCGTATGTTTCTTTGGTCATGGTGCAAATCCATGACCCCCAATCGTTTTCGAGACGGTTCATCCAATGGGGGATCAGGTCTGCGACGCTAAACGGCCGGGGTGGTTCAGCGGTGGCGGCCAAATGTTCTAACACGAGAATATTGTAATCACCGTAGTCAGTTGTGCCGCCCGCCTTTTTTCCAGGATGATAATTTCTTTCCCCCCATCCAATGCCATGAGTCTGGCCTCCCATCAGCTCACCGGGTGACATGAATTTCTCAATCGGTCGGCTTCCGTAGGCCTCATGAATTTTGATGGCGTCATATTCATAGTGACTTCCCAGGCAGAGGGCATCTGCAACAATAGCGCCGAAAAAGGCACCTCTAATCGATTGATCTTTGGAAATGGGATTCATGACTCTGCTTAATCTGATTCGAACTAATCGACGTTTGCTCTTTCAATGATTTCGATCAGGGCCTCGGTCGGGCCACGCTTCGAAGGGGGCGCAATTTTGGCGTGACGGGATTCGGTTCGGTCTAAGTCGCCTCCCTCTGATACGGAGCAAGTCCACGAGGTGGATTCTTTTTCCAATAGAGCATGATGAGAAAGCCGATGACGGCACCTCCCACGTGAGCGAAATGGGCAATGCCCGCGCCGAAAAGTGAGAATCCGGTGAGCCCCGAGAAAAGGTCTAACAAAACCAGAACAGGGATGAAGTATTTGGCAGCAACCGGGACGGGGAGAAATATGAGGCTCAGTTTCGCGTTGGGAAAGAGCACTCCAAACGCCACCAGAATTCCGTAGATTGCTCCTGAGGCGCCAACGGCTTTAGAGTGATAAATGCCAATGAGTGACTCCATCGTCTCGCGCGGCACTTTTGCCGCCAATGCCGGATCGGCTTTAAAAGTTTCCAACAGGGAGCTTATGGAATCCGCTCCAAATCCCGCCTCGAGCAATACCTCGTAAGCCGCTGAGAATTGGTAGTAGTTTACCGCAGTGTATATGAGGGCCGCTCCTATTCCTGTTGCGAGATAGAAAATGAGGAATCGACGCCATCCCCAAACCATCGTGAGCGGTGCTCCGAATGAGGCGAGGGCGAACATATTGAAGAGGATATGAGCAAAACCGCCGTGCAGAAACATGTAGCTGAAGAGCTGCCCCACATGAAACGCCTCATTCTTCGGAAAGAATAAGGCGCACTGGCTGAGAATCGTATTGCCGAGATCGGGTATGAGCGCGCCGAGGCCAAAAACGACGGCATTGATGGCTATCAGTACCAATACAACAGGTGGAAGCTGCTTCATTTTGAGAGATTACCGAGGTGTAGGAAAGAGTGAAAAATGAGGGGGTAAACCAGATTCGATTAGTGAAGCAGTCGGATTCGGGGCATTGCGGATCTTGTCAACGCAGGCAGTGAGGGTAAGCAACTTACCTCGCTCGTTTGCGAAAGACAGGTTCAATTGACCGGTATCCAGTCCCTCAAATCGGCCACTTCTCTCGGATGTGAGGGGCTCGTTTTTTAGGTATCGCTGACCGCTCTACTCTTTTAGCTTCTTTAAAATTTCATCCTTTGCCGACTCCAGCGTATCTTCGAGGGCCTGGTTCGCGGAGTCCTTCACTTTGTCGACTTGTTTGGAGACTGAGCTTTTAATGCCATCGGTACTGGTTGGGATTTCCCGTCCGGTGAAGTGCAAGTAGCCGGCAAACGCAACTAAGGCGATCGCAAGAATAACGATCAACTTCATGATCTTTTTGACGATCCCCACCACCAAAACGATGGCCAAAATGGCCGCAATCGCGAGATAGAGAGGGTTTGAGGAGAGCTGGTCGATGAGGGTTCCCATAGTGAGTTCGTGTATTCAGTTTTGCTCCAGCCATTTAGCGTGTCTGGTGACCAATGTAAACGGAAAGGTGCCCCAGTCCTTCCGGGGAGGGCGCATCAGATAACACGAAGACGGATCTTCAATCTGGTTCGAGGCTCGGTCTCGTCGCTCCAGCCATACCAGGGCGGTAGGCTGAATGGCTTCAGGGATTGGATTGGTGATTTCCATCCGTGCGGAAAAGGGATGCCGGCAAACCCTCTTGGTCCACCAGGTTAGAGGTTGCGGTGTCGCCCCAGACAAAGCGGACCCTGATGGGATCAGGCACATCCTCACTACTGACCGAGACGGTATCGTCTTCTATGGTAGCGGTGGCGGGAATCAATTTTCTGTTCCCGCCCACGATCGTAAATCCGGTTGGAGGTAAATTGTCAGATGTCTGCAATCCACCTGCCACGTTCTGGAAACGAATGCGAATGGCGCTACCTTCTATCTCCATCGACTGAAGGCACTATCCATTTTTAGAGGGCATGGTTAAAATGAATCGCCCGTGAGTGCCCCCCTATTGGCGCTTCCCTTTCAAATCTCCTTCGACTTCGGCTTTCATTGTTTTCAGCCTCTCGTCGTCCGGCTTCTGTGAGAGTCCTTTTTCCACAAGGGCCAGCGCTTCTTCAGGACGACCGTTGCTCAAATAGGCTTCGGCTGTTTTTCGGAGCAACCAAACTTTGCCCGGGCTTAGTTCGACTTCCAACTCCATCAGGCGCAACCCGTCGTCGATGCGTCCATCTTTGATCAACTGCTCGGCCAACACCAGGTTGGTGCCTCCCCAGGCGGCTTTTTTCCCCTTATCCTGGAACCATGCCACGGCGGCTTCGACTCCGTCGCTTTTGATCATTTGGTAGATACGCTGATCCTGGGTTAGACCTGGCTTGCCGGGCACCTTGTAGGGCTGACCGGTCACCACATGAATCAGTTCGTTGCTCAGATTCACGACTGTATTCCAGACGTCTGAACTTCCTAAGGAATCCCCCTGGTTGCAGAGGACGATGATGAAAGCGTCATCTTCGACCAGTCGGTTTTCCATCGCCCGGAATCCATTGATAGCGCCTCCGTGATTAATGACCTTGGTTCGCCGTTTCGTTACGGGATGAGTTCGACTGTAGATCTGCCAGCCGTATCCGTAGTTACTGTGAGGCCGTCCACCAGCTGCCTTCACTTCGGGAACATCCCGGTTCGGGGTGAACATGAGTTCCCGATATTTTTGGTTCAGCAATTGATCGGTGTAGAGCGCCCGGTCCCAGAGGAACATGTCCTCCACCGTGGAATAGATCGCGCCGGCTGCGCCCGGGGATGAATCCATGTCGATGTAGTCGGCCTTGGTGTATTCGAAAGAGCCTCGAGTGTATCCGCTGGCCCGCTTTTCCAGCACATATTGGTTGCGGTCATACCCGCTATTTTTCATTCCAAGCGGCCCGAAAATGCGTTCCTGAATCGTTTGCTCGAAGGTCCTTCGGGTCACTTTTTCGATGATGCGTCCGAGGATAGAATAGCCTGCATTGCAATAGGAGTAGATCGTCCCGGGCTCATCCTGGAGGTCACCACTGCAATGCAATTTGATGAACTCATCCTTGTCGAAGGGTAAGCGGGAAATCGTACCGCGGTAGTCGTAGCTGGCCGTGTAGTCTTTGATTCCCGACTGGTGGGACATCAGGTGGTGAATCGAAATCCGGTCTCCCGTGTCTTTGCGGTAGGCCGGCAGATGATCGGTGATCTTGTCGTCCAGATCGACTTTGCCCTCCTGAACCAACTGCAGCATGACCAGGGTGCAGAACTGTTTGCTGACGGAGGCGAGCCGGAACTTGGTGTCAGTTGTGTTGGGAATATTCCATTCACGATTCGCCAAACCGAAGGCCTCTTTGTAAATGACCTTCCCCTTGTCAGCCACCAGAATTGCTCCGGAAAAAAGGCCCGTATCGGCTGTCGCCTGACATAATTCCCGGAGGGCCAACACCTTATCGGAACTCACCTCACGGTATCCATTAGGGAGAGAGCCCGCCTCATCCTGTGCCAGAGCGGAACTCCCGAACAGCAGGCCCGCCAGCATCATTCCCACTCCTGCACTTTGTCGTGTCCGCCTCATTCTCTAAATGGTTACGCTATTAGGAGGTCTATCGTCCACCTTTTCGTGTTCTGACTGGCGCTGGATTCTCGTAACTTGTTTGAACCGAAAGAGTCGTCTGAGCCTGTTTATGAACCCCCATCCCTTTCTTTTCCTGTCAATTGACTGCCTCGCTTTTAACCTCCACGCGGAATCGGGGCCTGAGAATGATGAGGGCTTTTCTTCCATTGTCACAAGAGAGAAGAAATTGTGGGCTTTTTTCTTTGCCTCTGGGTGTTCGTTGTTAGCATGGCCGCTCCTTATGAAGACCCCTCTATTTATTCTCGGACTCGCCCTTCTTGCTAGCGTGACTCAGGCGCGCACTTGGACCTCGACCTCCGGCGTCGAGATTGAGGCCGAATTTGTCTCCGCGACCGCGACCCATGTGACGATCAATCGAGCGGCGGATAATCGCACGTTCACGTTTGAACTTTCCAAACTTTCCGACGGAGACAAAGCATGGGTCAAAGAGAACATGAAAACAGCTGCGCCCGCCCGCGCACCCATGCAACGGCCTTTGGGATCAGAGCCGATTGAGTTACCGGAGAAATTTCCTGGCGACGTTGGTGAGATGATTTCCGCTCGAGGCACCTTAATTTTCGAAGATGATTTTGATCGATCTGACACAGCTGGCCGAGAGGAGCTCGGAGAAAACTGGGTGACGAACAGCGAGAGCCGGGCCCAGGGAGAGAAACAGAATGATCTGGACCAGGGCACTCTCGTGATGACGCTATCGGACAAGGCTGATCATGCTATTTCGACTCGTCACACCCTGGCAGAGCCGTTCAAAGACGGCGTCGTTTCGGTGAAGGTTTTGCTGGAGGAAGGGGAGACTATCAAACTCGCCTACAACGACCGCGAAGAGCCTTCGGTATGGGCGGGTCATGTCAATGGCGTTACCCTCGCTCTGGACAAGGTCACGATCGAGGATGAACGGGAAGGTCGATTCAAGCTTGAGCTGCGTGACAACCAGGAAACGCCGGAGGGCAAAGAGGCGATGGAGGAAGCGATCGAAAAAACGAAAGGGGAGCACCGAATCAGTCTAAATGCGGGCAAGTGGATAGAGGTCGTCACGGTGCACGAGGGCGACAAACTGACGGTGTATCTGAACGGCTACAAGGTTTCGTCTTTTACCTCTCCTGGAATCGGCCACGAGACAAAGCGCGACTTTGTTTTCGCTGTTCCAAAGAAGGCGACGGTGGACGACTTAAAAGTCTGGAAGCTCGCTCCCGCTCCTGCGGAATAATTGCCCCCCTCCAAGTCCGGCCGCCGCTTCAGTCTATTCGACGAAGGGCGACCGTTGGTAGAGTTGTTTTGATTCTCAGCTCGCTGTCGGCGGAGCGAATCCCTCGCGGTAAGTTCGCGACAGGATTGTCTTGTTCGCTTCTTCGTTGTTGGTGAAGCGGTAATTCTTGCCGTCCCAACGCAGTTCGGTGTCGGGGAATTTGGTGGCTTTGGTCGCGAGTAGTGCTGGCTCTGTGATGCGTGAACCAATGTCGAACTGCGTCCAGAGTGGCTTGACATCTCCAAGGCAGCAGTCCGCCCAGTCTTTCCAATGATCGCGTGGAGCGACTTCCGGAAGCGGCTCATTTTCGACGAGCTTGCCGTTGCGATAGATCTCGAATTTTCCACCTGGCTCGAGCAACATGGTTCCCTCTTCGCATACGATCATGGTGCATGTTCCCGTGATCCCTGGGGTTGGGAGTCCGAGCGATGCGAACGACGGCTTGATGCTGCTGTCATTGAAATTGAGCACGAACTTCTTTTTCGCGAAATTGTCTCCACCGGGATAGGTGATGGTGGATTCATTGTGGCCCGAGTGGCAGACGCCGGGAGGTTTTGACGTATTGGTTTGGACCGCTTCGGGATGAGGTAGGTCGTAGGCGAAGTAGAGCACGTCGATGACATGGCATCCCCAGTCGGCGAGCATCCCGCCACCGGTATTCCAATAAGAGCGCCAGCGCCGAGGATGAATTTCCTCGGTGTAGGGCATCTTCTCAGTGAGGGGGCCGTTCCATAGATTCCAGTCCATTGTATCAGGAACAGGTTGCGCGGCTGGTGTCTCGCTCCATGGATCGACGAAATACATGCCGTGACTCATTCCTCCGGTCCAGATGTGTGCCTCGACAGGGCGACCGAGTTGGTTCGACTTCAGAATTTCGACTGCTTGCATGCGACCTGTCGTGCAGGCGCGCTGATTGCCCATCTGGGTGAAAAGATCGGGCTGTGCCGCCGTGGCTTCGCGGATAATGCGAAGTTCGTCCAGCTGATGGACAAGCGGTTTCTGGCCGTAGACGTGTTTGCCGTTGTTGAGCGCAGTGACCATCATCGGGCAATGATGAAAGTCGGGCGTGTCGACTATGACAGCGTCAAAGTCACCGAGCTTGTTGGCAAAGGCTTCGCGGTAGTCTTTGATCTGCCATGCCTTGCCGTATTCATCGTTGTTAACCTTGGCAAAGGCGGTGTCATCGACATCACAGAATCCGGCCCATTCGATCATGGGATGGCCTTTCAGCCCTTTGCGCTGCATGTTGCCGATGCCGTTGACACCGATTTGGAAAATGCGGAGTTTGCTGTTCTTGTTTGTCGCTGCGCGGACGGTCGCAGCGTTCGAAGTGATGGCGGCTGCTCCGAGGACAGCGGAAGTTTTGAGAAAGTGACGGCGATTGAGAGGTTGCGCTTTCTTTGTTGATTGAATTTCCATTCCTAAGGTTACGAAAAAATTGACCAGTGCACCAGTCCAAGGTTGGCGCGCATACAAGGCGCGAATCTTTGCTCGCGAGAATTTGGAAACCGCGAGCTGCACTTTGATCCGTTTGATCTTGTTCTTCAGTTCTCTTGCCGGCCTACTTGAAGCCCCTCCGACGCCGGCCCAAGGACGGCATGATAGGAGCGAAGCGCAGATAGATTGCCGCGAGGCGGCGCAGAGGGTGGAGCATGTGCTTGAAGATCTATTCCAGTTGGGGAATCTGCATGAAAATAGCGACCTAACAGGCCGACTGCCCCGCTGCGAGAGCGGATTCCATCTCCGAAACGAGCCCGACAACCCTACCAGAGGAGCCATTTTCAGCGAGTTGCGACATTTCGATGGCTGCGGTTTCTGACCCGAATGCCTGAAAGTGTTTACCACTACCGAAATCTATTTGCGTGCTATTCGACCACTCTGATGAGAAATTGCTCCCATGAGTAGCGATAAGGTGAAGCTGGGCATTGTCGGGTTCGGTAACTTTGGCCGGTTGCATGCGGAGACGGCTGCCCAATTGGCAGAGGTCGAACTCGTGGCTCTGGTTGATTCGCGGGAGGGTTGCTTTTCGAAAATTGGTGACGATCTGACAGAGATACCGCAGTGGACTGATCTCGATGTCGCGATCGATGCGTCGGGAGCGGACGCCTGGATCGTGTCGACTTCGACGAATTCACATGTCGCCCTGACAAAGGCACTTCTCGAAGCCGGGAAATCGGTTCTTCTGGAGAAGCCGATCGCGGGAGACTTGATGACGGCGGAGTTGCTTCGGCCGGTGGTTGAGGCAGCCAGCGGAACGCTGATGTTGGGGCACGTCGTGTTATTCAACAGTGAGTTTCGTCGCTTGCAAGACGAGGTGGCGCGACGTGGGTCAGTCGACTACATCGATTGTGTGCGGCATCGTCCGGCGACGACGATGGCGGCGTTTCCGGGGGAGAACCCTTTTCATCTGACGATGGTCCATGACCTCTATTCGGTCCTGGCGTTGAAACAGGGAGAAGAACCGGTCGAGATCACGGCGCAGTCCGGACAGACCGCTTCGGGTGAATCTGATTTGGCCCTGGCACAGCTGCGATGGAAAGACGGATCCATGGCGCGCTTCGCTGCTTCTTTTAAGACGCCGGCGGGGATGGGCGGGGACGGCTTTGATCGGATGGAGGTGTTCGGCAGCGGTTGGGCGGCGCGTATTTCTCCGAATCCGCGCCCGATCGAGTTGTGGGATGATGCGGCGTGCTGGCCCGCGACGTTGGAGATTGCAGCAGGGACCGGAATGCTGGCAGAGCAGTTGCGGTGCTTCTCCCGCGTTGTTCGAGGGGGCGAGGAGATTCCGCTCGGCGCTCGATACGAGGACGGGATACGCATTCAAGGCTGGTTGGAGAAAATGATCGACCAAGTTGGTGGGTCCTTCCAAGATTGAGTCGCCCGATGGATCTGACCAATGATTTAACCTCAAATTTCTCTGCGATTGATTGGGGGATTGTCGTTATCTATCTTATCGCAACGGTTGCGGTCGGAATTTACGCGAACCGCTACATCAAGAACATGGCGGACTACGTCGTGGCAGGGCGGTCGCTGAAGTCACATCTCGCAGTAGCCACGATGCTTGGCTCCGAGATTGGTCTGGTCACGGTGATGTATGCGGCGCAGAAGGGCTTCAGTAACGGCTTCGCTGCTTTTCACATCGGGATCGCGGCCGGGGTGACCTGCTTTTTTATCGGAGTGACGGGGTTTATCGTGGTGCCGCTGCGGCGGACGGGAGTGATGACGATTCCGGAGTATTACGGGCAGCGGTTCGGAAAGGGGGTCCGTGTTTTTGGTGCCCTCGTTCTCGCGATCGCCGGTATTCTCAACATGGGAGTTTATCTGAAAGCGGGTGGGATGTTTGTGACCGCGTTGACCGGCATGACCGACCCGAATGCGGTCAATATCGTGATGACTGTTCTGATCGCACTGGTGCTGCTCTATACGATTCTGGGCGGAATGGTTTCGGTGGTGATCACGGATTATATCCAGTTTCTCGTGCTGTCATTCGTGATGATCGTGATTTGCTTTCTGGCGGTCGGAAACCTCGGTTGGGGACCTATCGTTGAAACGGTGAAAACGGTGCACGGCGAGGCGGGATTCGATCCGTTTAACCAGGATGGCTTTGGCTTGTCCTATGTGATCTGGATGATTTTTACGTTTGGGCTCGTTTCGTGCGCGATTTGGCCGACTGCCGTGATGCGTGTCTGTGCGGCGAAAGACATCAGTGTGGTGAAGCACCTCTACCGATGGTCGGCGATCGGGTTCATGACGCGGTTTATCATTCCTCAGTTTCTCGGTATCTGTGCTCTCGCCTGGATGTGGCAGCAGGGCGGGGAAGGGAGTCGCTTTTTTCCCGAAGGCGGCGGCATTGTTAATAATGCGGATGAAACGTTGCGGGCGATGCCTTTGTTTCTGAGCCAGGTTCTTCCGGTCGGGTTGATTGGACTGGTCGCGGCCGGAATGTTGGCGGCGTTTATGTCGACTCACGATAGCTACCTGCTCTGCTGGGCGGCGATCATCGTGGAAGATGTGATCGGTCCGATCGCCGGGGATAGACTGACAACGAAGCGGCGGTTATTTCTGGCGCGCACCTTCATTTTTCTGACCGGTGTCTTCTTGTTAGTGTGGAGTATCTTCTATCCTCTGAAGCAGGACATGCTCGACTATCTGGCGGTGAGCGGCGCGATCTACTTTACGGGAGCATTTGCGGTATTGCTGCTGGGGCTTTATTGGAAAAGGGCAAGCAGCGCGGGGGCCTATGTCGCTCTCGCCTCGGGATTGTTCGCTCTTGTCGGGCTGCAGCCAGTGCGAGAGGCCCTTAATCTTACGAACGGAGATCTCGGGAGGGACATCGACGAAGCGGCCATCGGATTGACGACGGTAGCGGCTTCAGTGCTGTTGATGGTTGTCGTGTCGCTGCTCTTTCCTGATCGTAAAAAACAAACCGCAACGGAGGGCGCAAACTGATGGATACCTGGGCAATTTTTTGGGCCGTCGTTCTAATCGTGGTGCTGATCATTTTCACGGTCGTGTCTGTCGTGGTCGGCATCGGTGGTTTTTCTGACGTTAAAGATCTCTTTCGCGATATCGAAAAACAACATCATGAAAACGACCCTACTGACGACGATTAGCCTGGCATTCGCGCTGACCCTGCCGGCGAGTGCACAAGACGGACCCTCGGCGGCCAGCTTTCTGGCAGAGGCGCAGAAAGTGTTGCCAGAGGAGAAACCGTATGACTATCACAAGGCTCTCGCGAAAGGGCCTGTTCATACTTTGCTCCGCGATGCCGCGGCGAAAGCTGCCGACAATGAGCTGGCCGTGGATGGCAACGGGTGGACGCTGCTGACCGTCGAGGGTGCAGGGCCCGCGGTGACGTTTGCAGTGGGCGACATGCAGGAATTCATGAAGGCCTCGATGGGTGTCGAAATCGAGGTGGAGTGGGTTTCCTCGTTCGCGGATTCGGACGATAGAAAAAAGGTCATCCTTGCAGGAACGAAAGCACAGTTCCCGGGATTCGACGCGGAATTCAAAACCGGGAAAGATTACGCGATCCGTGTGACTGGTGACCGCATCGTTGTGTGCGGGGAAGGGGAGCGCGGCGTTATGTTTGGACTCTTTGATCTCGAGTCTCGGATGGGGCTTCGCGGCGGCCCATTCTTGGCGAACGATTTGGATACGGTCCGGCATTCACTCTACCAAAACCGGATGGCCATTTCGTGGCTGGGCTGGATGCAGTGGCCGGACGCACTTTTGTCTCACATCGCGCATGACGGTTTCGACGCGATTTTCACCTCCGTCTACGCGAATCCCAATGGTCTGAAAGGACCGCCGCACTACGACATCATCCGGGAGCAGACACCTGAACGGCTCAACGATGTGATCGATCGGGCGCATGCGCATGGATTAAAAGTCTACACCCCGATGCTCTTTGCCAACACTCGTGAGGAGCAGAACAAGCAAGAGTTGCGGGAGCATGTTCGCGACATCGTGACGAAGTTTCCCGGCATCAAAGGCTATGTGCTTCTGACCGAAGGGTTCTACTACGAGAAGTTTTTCGGAGCGGGCGGCCATGGAAAACAGAACCTCAACGAGTGGGCTGAGTACTGGACCGACGCCGTGAAAATCGTGACGGAAGAGGCGCATAAGATTGATCCGGATATCGAGATACTGCCTTGGGAATACAATATCGATTTCCGACCTCATCGGGTTGAGCTGAAGCGTCATGTCACCAGTCTGTTGCCGAAGGACTCCATCCCCTTGCTGACCTGGGAAAACGGTAAGGGGTTTGAACTAGACGGATTGCACGGCTACTTGCGCGACTACTCCATCAGCCAGGTCGGTCCGGCCGAAGTCGCGGCCGGTCAGATCGAAATGGCCGACAGCCGGGGCATGGATGTCTATTGCAAAGTCGACTGCTTCGCGACATGGCAGTTCGGGACGACTCCCTACATTCCGGCGCCGCAGCAGTGGCAAAAACGTTACGATAAGCTTGCCGAATACGGCGTCGACGGGACGCTTGAGACATGGAGCAATGGCTACAAGCCGAACTTTATCGCTGATCTGCGAGCGTGGTCTTGTTGGACCGATCCACTCGATCAAGACACGCTGCTGAACTCGCTCGCCCGTCGTCAGTTTGGAAGCGGAACGGAGGAAACGGTTCTCGCAGCCTGGTCCGATTTTAGCGATGCGATTCAGAATGTGCCTGACACAGGTCCGTCCATGGGAACGAACTCTTCTGTTTCGATGCCGCTGTTTTTCGAAGATCCGCCATCACGGGTCATGACCTTACACAACTCGTGGTGGGATGATGGGCAGAAGGGACATTGGCGGCACAGGACGATTCCGTATTGGCCGTTCGCTCATCAAATCATGGTTTTCAAAGCGGATTTCAGTAACCGTCGTAACGCTTCTGAAGCTTATGCCCGCAAGCGATCCGGGATTGGTTCGCTGGATACGCATCCCGTCGCAGCCGACGTGGCGGTGCTCCCCGTCTTTGACAAGTACCTCGGCCTTGCTGCTGACGGATTTGAGAAAGGGTTAAAAAAATACCGCCAGGCTGCTCTCGATTCGCCGCCCGAGAAGCGAGAGACCGCTTTCAAGGAAGTGCTCCCGGTCGAGCAAATGCAACGGATGCTCCGTAGCACGCGAGCCATTTTGGAATTCGAAGACCTTCGTTTTCAATTGAAGGGCAAGACTCCACCGCCCGCAGCGGAGCAGGAGAAAATGCTCGATCGCCTGGCTGAAATACTGGAAGAAGAGATTGTCCGTACCGCCGCCGCTGCAGCAACGGCGAGACTCGACTCTAGACTCGGCTACGAGAGCGAGATGGACTACGTCTACACCCCGTTCGTGCTGGAGCAGAAGTTGTGGGTATTGAAGAACGCCCTCGAGAATGAGCTTCCCGATTATCGGGCGTCGTTGGGTGATGCCCGATAACTGGGTACCGGTTACCGATAAAAACGAATGGTCTTCGGCTCCCTCGGTTTCCTTGTCATGGCCAAGGGTTAGGTTCCGAAAGGCCGGGAAACATCCGTGCCCTGCCCTTGTATGCCCCTGCGGGGATTCGACAAACGGTAAAGCAGCCGAAGCCTATCAAACCTTGGCTCGCCTTGGCTATATTTTGGACCTGATCAAAGATTCGGGGACTGTTTAATTCTCTTTCCTAGTGGTGGTTGTTTACCGTAGGAGGAGTGATGTTGCCGGAGGCCTGGAGGGAGAGGGCCCCGGGGTTGTT
>CAXBMX010000052.1:0-25424 GCA_963977055.1 uncultured Verrucomicrobiales bacterium | reverse complement strand
CGGGTCCCCGTCAATTTCTTTGAGTTTTAATCTTGCGACCGTACTCCCCAGGCGGCACGCTTAACGCGTTAGCTCCGGCGCGGAAGGGGTCGAACCCCCCCACACCAAGCGTGCACCGTTTACTGCCAGGACTACAAGGGTATCTAATCCTTTTCGCTACCCTGGCCTTCGTCTCTCAGCGTCAGGTGTCGTCCAGAGTCTCGCCTTCGCCACTAGTGTTCCTCTCGATATCTACGCATTTCACTGCTACACCGAGAATTCCAGACTCCCCTCCGACCCTCTAGGGTGGCAGTATCGGATGCAGTTCCGGAGTTGAGCTCCGGGATTTCACATCTGACTTACCATCCCGCCTACAGACGCTTTACGCCCAGTAAATCCGAACAACGCTTGAGACCTTCGTATTACCGCGGCTGCTGGCACGAAGTTTGCCGTCCCTTCCTCTTCAGGTACTATCAAGACCCACGCCAGTTACTGCGTAAGCATTTACTCCCTGATGACAGGAGTTTACGACCCTAGGGCCTTCATCCTCCACGCGGCGTCGCACCGTCAGACTTTCGTCCATTGCGAATGATTCTCGACTGCTGCCACCCGTAGGTGTCTGGACCGTGTCTCAGTTCCAGTGTGACTGGTCGTCCTCTCAGACCAGCTACCCGTCATCGCCTTTGTGAGCCTTTACCTCACCAACTAGCTGATAGGCCGCGAGCCCATCCTAAAGCGACAGCCAAATAAATGGCCGCCTTTAATCTTACGATCACATGGGGTATTAATCTCCCTTTCGAGAGGCTATCCCCCGCTTTAGGGCAGGTTACTCACGTGTTACTCACCCGTTCGCCACTAGGAACTTTCAAAGCAAGCTAAGTAAGTTCCCCGTTCGACTTGCATGTCTTATCCACGCCGCCAGCGTTCGTTCTGAGCCAGAATCAAACTCTCCGAATAGAAAATTGATCCCGATCTTAGAAACGCATGGCATTCATTGCTGAATTGCTATTGTTCTACTAAAAACGGAAAATTGACATTCAGGATCCTCCGAAGAAGACCCCTAAAGATCTTCCGAAGAAGATCCGTTTTGCGCACGCATAAATGTTCGCGTGCAGCACACAATTTAACCTTTACCAATCACCAATCATTGCTAATTTTCTCTTTGCTGAAACCCATATAAAACTAGGCTCCGCATCCTGAAAATGGGATGCAATAACTGGTTCGAATAATTCTAAAAGATCAAAGTCACCTCAACTGCTATCAGCTTATTGGCGCCACCCTCTTTTGGGCGGGCCCGAATATGCGCTCGATTTTCAGGAGGTCAACCGGTTTTGCTTCACTTTTTTAAAAAAGTTTGAAATAGACGGTTTTTCAACCCGCTCACCGCCCTAACGAAGTCATATTTCGATGGAAATTCGAGTGCTCTTAGTCGCTCCAAAAAGGGGAGGATCGCGCGCCCAAATTGGCCTCCCCAGGAACCCTCCGAGGTTCATGTTGGCCTTTCATTACGTATTACCATAGAATTAGAACTCCAATGGTCACCTTCCACCAACCAAGCCTTTACCTTCCAATGTCCGTGATTTGCCTTTCAGGAATCACTTTCGCCGCCGGATTCGTCGATGCTCAGGATGCTACAAGCTCCGATTCCGGAAGTTTGGCACCAGCGAAGAATCCCGAAATCACAGCTGCTGCTAATATAGAAGAGCAGAGAGCAACTGAGCTTCGAGATCAAGCACTCCAGGTCATCCCCCCTGATCGCCACTATCGGCACTTACTCGCCGACGTGGTCACTGAGTCATACCAAGGTAAAGGGTTTCGCTCGATATGGGATCCCGCAGGAATAGCCCCCAGCCTCTATCGAGACCTTTCAAAGGCGCTCAATTCCCATGGCCTGCCTGAACTAATGGCTCTTGATCCGGAAGTTCTGATTAAAGGGATCACAGGCGACACGGTGGACAAACGGGACCTCGCACAAACAATTGCCATCCTCGATGCCGGAATGATGATTCGGCTTGGGTGGGTTCCAACGGAGAATATCTGGAGCGAATGGAACAAAGGGGATACACCGGGTATCGACGATCGATCGACAGATCAAATCACGGCAGATCTCGTTGTGGCAGCAGCCGTCCAGCCTTTTGAACTAAATCGAGTCATTGATGCTCTGGGCCCTAAGAACTGGATCTACCGAGAACTTCGAAAAGCATACCCCGAAGCAAAGCAGGCAATCCTCAAATACTCAGGACTACCCAATATTCCTGATCCAGCGACTGCAGGAGTGGGGCGCCCGGGAGAAGCTTATCCTTATGCCGCAGCGATTGCCGCCCACCTTGCCGACAAGGGGTATCTTGAATTGCCTGCGGAACAGATATCCGGGCTATCCCAAATGACGCCTGAACTAACCGCGGCACTCACCGCATTCCAGAAAGACTATGGACTCGAT
Source organism: uncultured Verrucomicrobiales bacterium (assembly GCA_963977055.1). Taxonomy (GTDB): domain Bacteria; phylum Verrucomicrobiota; class Verrucomicrobiia; order Verrucomicrobiales; family DEV007; genus Arctic95D-9. Next base: position 23,005 of record CAXBMX010000052.1, on the reverse strand, counting down.
GCCGACGGCATTTTCGGGCCCGGTAGTTGGCGCTATTTAAACACCAACGCGGCAAGCCAATTTCGCTCCATTATCATCAATATGCATCGCGCCAGATTGCTCCCCAGTGATTTTGGTGACCGATACCTTCTCGTTAATTTGCCCAGCGCTGAACTCTTCGGCTTTGAAGACAACGACTTTCACACGGCCACCATGAGAGTTGTCCACGGTCAAGCCTCGGAAAACACTCACCACACTCCCGTCTTCCGTGACGTGATGAAAGAGGTCGTCTTCGCGCCCTATTGGAATGTCCCCAAAAGCATTGCGGTGAAAGAAATCCTTCCGAAGGCTCAAGGAGACTGGGGATACCTGAGCCGAAAGCGATACGAAATCGTCACGAATTTCAATCCTTACAACAAGGATTCTCATCGTCTGTCCCCAGAAAATCTCGAACTCGTCGCACAGGGTCGCCTGTTCCTGCGCCAACTGCCAGGTCCGTCCAACTCGCTGGGGCGCATCAAATTTCTGTTCCCCAACACGAACAACATCTACATGCACGACACTCCATCCAAATCACTCTTTGCTCGGAGCAATCGCGACTACAGCCACGGATGCATCAGAGTCTCCAGACCGGAAGAGCTCGGAAAATGGGTGCTCGAGAGCCAAGGCTGGTCGGGGGAACAAGTCAAAGAAGCTATGTTCGCCGATGACAGAAAGAGCCAGGCGATCGAGAAAGAGCTCAATGTTTACATCACCTACTTCACCACATTTCCCCGTCCGGTTTTTGGCGGAAAAATCGTATTAGCCCCCGCTCGAGATGTTTATGAGTTGGATGCCAAAGACTCGACAACCCTTAGTGAAGTGCTCCCCTGGGTTGAGCCGGTCGCCCCTACAATCCCGTCGGGTGGTCAATAAAGCTCCAGTCAGTCCCAGCGAATTCGTCGCACCACTTCTCAGCAAGAGCCTTTACCCCAAAGGTCTCGGTCGCGTAATGGCCGGCGTAGATCAGGTTGATCCCCAACTCCTCAGCGGCAGTGTAACTCCAGTGCGGCCCTTCGCCCGTGATAAACGTGTCGATTCCAGTAGCGGCAATATCAAATACTTCAGAGCCCGCACCTCCTGTGATCAAACCGAGTTTCCGCACCTCCGGTGGGCCACCCGGGCAAAGATGCACATCTGCCCCGGTTAGCTCGCCAATTGCCTCCACCAACGAACCCCGCGAAATCTCGACATCGGCGCGAATTCCAAGATCAATCCCCTTCCATGGAGCGAATGGCCGAGATGAATCACGATAGCCCAGTGCGTCAATCATTCTGGCGTTGTTACCTAAATCCCGATGCACATCCAAGGGGATGTGCGCACTGTATATAGCGAGGTCGTGCTCCATCGCCATCTTCAGCTTTCGGTAAAGGGCTCCCTCGATTTTCTGAGCCCCCTGCCAGAAAAGACCATGGTGAACGACCAGAAGGTCAGCCCCCGCCTCGCAGGCTTTTTCGATTACTGGCAAACAGGCATCGACAGCCGCTACAATCTTTTTGACCTCACCTGAATTCTCCAATTGCAGACCGTTCAGGGCCTGAGGGTAATCAGGAATTTCATCAATTTGCAGCCAATCGCCTGCCTTGCTGACCAGTTCATCGAGGATCGCCATACCACTTGATAAGCCGGACCTTCAAAGTTTGAAATAGAAAACCGCGTACACCGTTGCCTCCATTTCCTCGGCCCTCATCCGCCGCCCACGGGTTTCCTCGCCCCATGGCTCCGTGTATATCACCTGTCCTCTTTCGAGCTGGATCCCTGTGATGATCGAAGCATGGGAAGGAGATCCCCGCATGTCCCTGGCCGGCAGCGCGTCCACCATTTCCCTGGTCAGGGGATTAACAACAAAGAGGGGATCCATTTGCGCCATCCTCGCATTCTGTTCGTGATGATGCTCCCTCTCCATCGAAACACGGCGCCATACGATTACTGGAAGCCCCTCTTCAATAGATCGCTTAACTTTTTCGGCATCAAATTTGGGCGCCATGCTCACTTTCATTCCCAATTCCTGGGCCACCGCCCGATGCACCTCGACTAGGTCACTTCCTCCGGCACTACCCGTATTCTTAAAATCTGCTGCGGCCACCAATACTTCAGGCCGCACCTTCATTCCGAGATAGTGAGAAACCATCGCCAGAGAATGCACTGAGCAAAAGGGAGTCATCCCCTGGGTGAACATGGGCAAGTTCGCAAGATGAACGGTTCCGGACTCATCGACCTTGACCTTCTCTTCGAACACTTCCTCCCTTTCTCGACGAGACAGCTCGAACCACCCTGGATCAACCAGATGATCCATCACCTTATCAGAGCGATAAACGTGAAGAGACACGGAATGATCCTCGCGCTGAATGAACCGGATGACGAAATTCTCCCAGAAATAATCCGTGTATTCAGTTCTCAGTGCCGCACTACTGCCAATCACGCCCAACTCGCCGCGCCCGCAGCCATCCTCGAGCCTTTTCGTCAATGCCTTCGACAAAGCCTTATAATGCTTCGCGAACTCGGTCCGCTTTGCTCTGCCGTCGTCTCTTTCCTCCCTCGTTTGCTCTCCCCCAGATTGATATCCGAAATAGATTCCAGCATCGAGATATTGAATTGCCAACTCTGCCACACCTTCTTCATCTGAATAAGCAACCACTCTCATTGGCACTTCACCCAGAACCACAGGGTTGGCGACCATCCGCCTAATCGACAAATCGGGAAGCGAGGGCTCCTCCTCCCAAGGACCGGAGAAATCTCCATCGACCCAATTTTCTTCCGATAGGAATTCTTCGGTTAGATCTGCATTAAATCGCGGAAATGCCGGGATGATCACCACCGGCGATCCATTGTTCGAAAAAAAGCTGTTGGGAATAGCCCAGGCATTCGAGCCCCCATACCAAAACAACAGGAGAATCATGATCCGCATTTTCATCAGAATGCGAGAATACCAAATTAGCCTTGTCGCGACCAGCTGAGAAATCGACTCCCCCGGCGTTTCACAATTTCCACGAGCAGACCTGAAATCTCGTGCTACCGTCCGCCCATGTTACAGGCAGGCATTGTTGGACTTCCGAACGTGGGTAAATCCACACTTTTTAACGCAGTCACCCGCACCCGCAATGCGGAGGCAGCGAACTATCCGTTTTGCACCATTGACCCGAATATCGGGGTCGTCACCGTGCCTGACGATCGGCTTCAAGTGCTCAGCGACATCAGCGGATCGAGCAAGCTGATCCCTGCGGCGATCGAGTTTGTCGACATCGCCGGACTGGTCGAGGGAGCCTCCGCAGGCGCAGGCCTCGGAAACAAATTCCTATCCAACATTCGTGAAGTAGACGCCATCGTCCAGGTCGTGCGGTGCTTTGAAAATGACGACATCATTCACGAGCTCGGCTCCGTCGATCCTCTGCGCGATATCGAGATCATTAATTCCGAACTAATCCTCGCCGACATGGCCGCGCTCGAAAAACGAAAAGACTCGCGAGACAAAAAGGCAAAAGGCGGAGACAAGGATGCTAAACGCGAAGTGGACCTCATCATAAAATTACTTCCTCACCTCGACGAAGGAAAGCCCGCCCTTACAGCCGACCTCAACGACGACGAACGAAAGTTGATGTCCAAAGAATTTTTTCTCCTCTCCGCTAAAAAAACCATCTTCGCCTGCAACGTGTCCGAAGACGAGCTCGCCGGCGCACTCGATGATCCGGATGCTCATCCCATGGTAAAAAAAGTGAGCGACTACGCCGCTTCGACTTTGGGTGCGGAAGCCATCGTTATCTCCGCCCATATCGAAGAAGAAATGGTCGATCTCGAACCCGAAGAAGCTACCGAATTCCTTGCTGACATGGGAGTAAAAGACTCCGGCGTATCCGCCTTGATCAAATCCGTCTACCATCTGCTCGGACTGCAAACTTACCTAACCACCGGTGAGAAAGAGACCCGGGCCTGGACGATTCAAGCGGGAGACAAAGCGCCTCAGGCGGCAGGAGTTATTCATGGAGACTTCGAGCGCGGATTCATTGCCGCAGAAATCGTCCACTACGACGACCTTGTCGAACTCGGCTCAAACGCGAAAGCACGTGAAGCAGGAAAGCTGCGAATCGAAGGCAAAGACTACATCATGAGAGATGGTGACGTGGTCGAATTTCGTTTCAACGTCTAGCCAATCCACTGGCTCATTTCTTTTCCCGAACCGCGGGAAAAGACCAGTTCCAGCGCACTGCTGCGAGGCGAAAAAGGACAATCACGGCTATCCCTGATATCAGGGCATACGTTCCAGGAACCCCTACCTGAAGCGCACCAAGGTAGATCCATGCCCCGGCGAACGAGCACGTCGCATTGAAAGGACTCGGCTTAAACAAGCTTGGCTCTTCATTGCAAATCACATCTCCTATCACTCCCCCAAAAGTCCCTGTGATCGCCCCCAGGATCGCTGCAACAAAAGCGGTCGTTCCCGCCTCAATCGCATAACCCGTTCCGGTCAAGGTAAACAAGGCCATTCCCAACGCGTCAGGGATCACCAGCAGAGGCTTGATCCTTCCAATGAATCGTAATATCAGCCCTGAGAAAACGGCGATACAAAACACAATGATGAGATAATGCGGATTGCCGATCCAAAACAAAGGAGAACGGTCGAGAAACAAATCTCTCAAGGTGCCGCCACCAAAGGCAACCGCAACCGCGACGGCAAACACACCAACGACGTCCATCCCTTTCCGCGCCGCTAACAGAACGCCATATATTGCCGAAACGACAACAGCGAGGTATTCAATGATTACAAAGTAGGACATGGCAAAACGGCACCTTAGCCATTTCTCTCCTCGCTGCCAACAACCCTGCTTGTCATAACGAAAAGCGCTACCGTGACATACCCCCTAAAATCCGGAAATATCACATCGGACAAACATCAGCAGAATCGGATGGTCAGCATTTTCAAGTTGAGGAATCCCGAGCTCGCTGGTTCCCAGGAAGCTGTAATCACCCGGCCTAAGAGACACCTGAGTCGTTACTTTAGAGGTAAGAAAATTTGGCATTTCAACGATCATTTCCGTATCTCCCAGCATCGTAACGAACCGGGAGTTTTCTCCTGCTTGAACGATTTCGGGAGCTAAATTAAGATCAATCGTGCCGTCCTGCCCAACCACTGGATCCACCTCAAGGGTAGCCCCAACGTTTCGCGTCTCGAATGCGGTCGGACACGGTGGTAACAATTCAATCGTTTCTTTTTCCTCCCCTTCCTTCGCAGCCGCGCCACCGGGCGGATCGTACTCCGTTGGATAAATGACTTCAGAAATCGCTTCAATTTTGGCTCTTTGCCCGCTTCGCGCCGCTACCACGAGTGTTTCAATGATTTCTGCGGAACCACCCTTAACCCACTTCTGAACTTCTTTCCGTAATGGCGTGGCGTCCGTAGTGATCGGATTCTCCAACAACCAATCACTGAAGTCCATCATCTCGACCTCAATGAATTCAACGATTACGATCAGCCCTGCCGTCAGTGGCCGATTCGCTGCCGCTTCCTGCGCCTCCTTGATAATACGTTTCTCGATCTGTTGCTCGACCTTCGATTCAAACACATCAATATCCTTGTCCTGCCCCAACAGCGGGCAAACAATTGCCACCAACATGATCGCGAAAGGTACCTTTTTTAACTTCATAACGCTGACAGTAAGAAATCAGCAATTCGAAGACAAAACAAAAAAGCGGCATCGCTTCCTATTGCCAGCCATCGCCTGAATCAGCTTTCCGGCACGATTGACTTTCACGGCGCCAACCCTAAACTTTCCCGTCCTCTAAAAGGCCCCTGCCAAATACCATCAGCCTCCCGTGGATTATTATTTCCTCAATGAATATACCAAGCGTTTCCCCGATTCGAGCCATCCCCTTCTTCTGCCTGACTGCCGCAATATCAGGTCTGACAGTTTCAGGACAACAGAAAGTCCCCCTCGGACCCAGAGTCGACTCAGTGCCGATCGTCGCACCAGCCGCTCCGCAATTAGAAGTCATTGCACCTGAATCTGTCCAAGCTGACATCTCAGAAATTGCCCTTGATGCCATTGTGCGGGTCGAGGTCGATACCAAACAGCCTAATTTTAAAGTCCCCTGGAACATTGGCGGCATGGGCAGCGGCAATGGCACAGGCTTTCTGGTTGGACCCAACATGTTTCTAACTAACGCACACGTCGTCAGCAACAGCCGACTGATTTACATCAAGAAGGTGAGCGATCCTAAGCCCTACGAAGCGAAAGTCATTCACGTCGCTCACGATTGCGATCTCGCACTACTTGAACTGCAGTCACCCGAAGAATTCGAAACCGCATTCAACGGTATCGAGCCTCTCTACATTGGCGGCATTCCAAAACTCAACACCACTGTGGTCGCAGTAGGCTATCCCATCGGCGGTGAAAGAATCTCGGTAACTCGGGGAGTCGTTTCCCGAATCGATTTTCGCACCTACAGCCACTCTAGCATCGACAATCACCTCAGTATTCAGGTCGATGCGGCGATCAACCCGGGCAATTCAGGCGGTCCGGTCCTTCAGAATAATCAGGTTGTTGGCGTAGCCTTCCAGGGATATTCCGGCTCAGTCGCCCAAAATACTGGCTACATGATACCCGTACCGGTCATCGAACGGTTCCTCAAAGATGTCGAGGACGGGTCCTACGATCACTACGTCGATCTCGCCACCAGCGTGATCAACATTCTGAATCCCGCGATGCGTCGAGCTTTGGGGATTCCTAACGACGGTATTGGGGTGATGGTTTCTGAAGCAGATGCCGCAGGTTCCGGAGGCGGAATTCTCGAAACCAAAGATGTCCTTCTCGCGATTGACGGACATCCGATCGCCTCCGACGGCTTCATCGAAATCGAGGGCGAACGCGTCGACCTGAACGAAATTATCGAACGGAAGTTCGCAGGAGACACAGTCGATCTCGAAATCTGGAGAGATGGAAAACGGGAACAACTGACCGTCGAACTGAAGCGGTTCATACCCTACTTGATTCAAGCGAATCAATACGATCGGCAACCGAACTTCGTGCTCTTTGCAGGCCTTCAATTTCAGCCTCTGGATCGGAACATGATGGCTTCGCATTCCATCACCAACCTCAGGACACGATATCACTTTAACTATTACAGCCAGGATGAGCTCTACAAGGATCGCCCCGAGATAATCGTATTAACCGAAGTGCTCCCCGATTCTTCCAACACCCACCTGCAGACCTATGTTCATCAAATCGTTGATACGATCAACGGGAAGAAGATCCGCTTACTGCAAGACGCCTACGATGCCCTTCACGGAGAGATCGCGGAAGAGGGCCGGGAAGACTTCCATGTCATTCGCCTGCTTGGAGAAGAGCGCCCGCTCGTACTGAAACGGAAATCAGCACAGCTGGCCCATGAACGAATCATGTCGAAATACAATGTGACCGTCGATCACTTCATCGAAGAGCCCGAGATTCTTGAGCTCGACGGACTGTTCGAAGAAAATGAGGATGCTTCCCCCACCGAAGAAGAACCTTCCAAAGAAAACGACGGCGATCAGCAGCCTGACAAAAAAGCAGCCTGATCAAATCCCCTCAATTCATCTAACTGCCTTTCTTAAATTATGTCATCTTTCAAACTTCTGATTTCAGTCATCGCCGTCACCGCGGGACTTTTGCTTCCAGGGCATGCCCAGAACGCCTCGCCCGAGAAATCCATTGTCAGGGTCAACGCCACCCTTCAGAGCTACAGCTTTCTTCGCCCATGGGAAAAAGGAGCCCCCACCCCACGGCGCGGCCTTGGAGCCGTGCTCAAAGGAGACCGGGTTCTGGTCACCGCCGAAATGTGCGTCAACTCGACTTACCTCGAACTGGAACACCCATCGAGCGGTGCCAAAGTTCCGGCTAAGATCACAGCGCTCGACTACGAAGCTAATCTCGCCATCCTCGAACCGACCAAGGAAGACTCAGGAGTTTTCGCCGAACTCGAACCACTAGCCCTCGAAACATCGGCAAAAGCAGGTGACATCCTTCAAGTCTGGCAGATCGAAGACAACGGCAATGGCGTTACCACTGAAGTCGACGTACTCAGGGTGAGTGTCGGACGTTACTTTATTCCCGGCTCCGTATTCCTCCGCTATCAGGTGAAAGGCTCCCTCCAAGCTCGAGTCAACAGCTTCACTCTTCCTGTGGTTAAAAATGGAAAACTCTGCGGCATGCTGTTGAGCTATTCATCAAAAGATCAAACCGCTTCAGTTCTCCCTGCCCCAATCATCGAATCATTCCTCAAGAAAAGCCAAGAGGGAGACTACGCTGGATTTCCAAATCTGGGAGTTGGCTACAGTCAGACCCTTGACGATACCCTCAGAGAGTTCGTCGGGCTCAACGGAAAAGGCGGTATCTTTGTCCGAAACATCGCCAACGGCGGCTCCGCAGATAAAGCCGGCCTGAAAAAAGGAGATGTCATCCTCTCAATTGGAGGGAACGACATCGATGCGAGAGGTAACTACGATCACCCCGAATACGGCAAGCTCAGCTTCTCCCACCTCGTCCGTGGCGGCGCCAAGGTAGGCGATGTGCTGAAAGTGGAAATCATTCGCGATTCGGAGCCCATGTCGCTCGACGTGAAACTACTTCGCAAAAGTCCCGAAGATTTCCTGATCGATCCCTACATGTTCGATCGCGGACCCAAATACGTCATTTTTGGAGGCATGATCTTCCAAGAACTCACCCTTCCCTACCTCGAAAGCTGGGGTGACGACTGGGCGAACCGCGCTCCCTTTAAACTCGTCTTCGCCAATTCCAATCCAGAAGCCTATGAAGAAGAAGGCCGGGAAAAGCTGGTTTTTCTTAGCAATGTCCTCAAAACCCCAAGCACCCTTGGTTATGAAGCGTTTAATTCCGTTGTCGTCACCGATGTGAACGGCATTTCGATCAAGAATATCAATGATTTGGCGGAAGCGCTGGCGACTGCTCCGGACGACGGAATCCATACGATCGAGTTCAGTGACTTCCCAAAAATCATCTATGTCGACGACAAAGCGTCCAAAATGGTGAATGAGCAACTGATCCAATACGGGATCAACAAATTGCAGCGCCTTCAGTGATCCAATCGAAGATAAAAAGAAGAGTCGACAAGACCCGTTGACATTTCCTTTCGAGAACGTATCTTTGCGGCCCTTCGGACATAATATCGGACTGCCTGTGCGATTTTTAAGTTTACGAAGGAAATTAGCGGATTATGATCGGCCTGCCGACGACCCGCAAACCACAGGTAAAACGAAACATTTTTAACCGGAAGAGATGAAACGGACATATCAACCATCGAAGCGTTCCCGCAAAAACCAACACGGTTTTCGTGCCCGCATGGCAACGAAAGCAGGACGCGACCTCATCAAACGTCGTCGTCAAAAAGGCCGCAAGCGCCTCATTCCTAAGGGCGCCGAGTTGCAGTACAAGCGTCACACTGTCCAGCACGGCACGTAATTGCTGTTGTTAAGTCGGTCTTCAGCGTGGGACTACTCAGTCCCTCCGCGGTGCCGGCTTCGGTACCATGAAGATCCCCCGCAGCAGACGAATCACTCGTCGGGCGGATTTCCAGCGGGTCCGGAATTCCGGATCATCTGTAAAAGGACGATTCCTCGTTCTCGGTCTTTTACCGGATGAAAATCTGGATGAGCCCTTCAGACTGGGGCTGATTACGACGAAGAGGCTGGGAAATGCGGTAACCCGCAATCATTTCAGGAGGCAAATTCGGGGCATTATCCACAGGACAGGAGACCGAATAAAACCCGGACATTGGCTCGTTATCATCGCCCGCCACGCCTCTGCCACGGCAAGCTCAGAGCAACTGGAAAAGGAATGGAAGTGGCTACTTCACCAAGCATCCCTAATGAATCCAAAGGAGGTGTGAGTCATGAAATTCATCCTCATCTTACTGGTCCGAATCTATCAGGTGGTGATTTCCACCCCCCTTCACTTTCTTTGCGGCCCCCACAGCGGATGCCGCTTTACCCCCTCTTGCTCTCAATATTTCATCAATGCCGTCACCGTCAATGGACCCTTCCGGGGTGGGTGGCAGGGCATCTGTCGAATCTTTCGATGTCACCCCTGGGGTGGCTGCGGCTACGACCCGCCAAAAGGGTGGGAGGAATTTCTGGCAAAACACCCAGACGCCGCTTATATAGGCCGTCGTCGCCGATCTGGCGAAACGGACAACGAGTGTAAACACAACCAAAATTAGGAGATCAAACTGTCGTGAAAAACATGGATCGAACATCGTGGATTGGGGTAATTCTTTGCCTCGGCCTGCTATTTGCTTGGGGTTGGTGGAGCACCAAAGATACCGCCAAACGTGCTGAAGCCGCAAGAGTCCGCGCCGCTGAAATCGCCGCCACTCAGCCAGCTATCACGCCTCCGGCGGAAGCGGCTAAATCCCCTGACAAAGTCGAGGTGACACCGGAGGTCGATCCCTCTGCCATCGCCCTCGCCGAGCACCGCCTCGAGAACGAGTATCTGATCCTCAACCTCACGAACTCCGGAGCTGGAGTTAAGAAAGCAGAATTAAAGAAGTACCCAAAGTCAGTTGGTAGCAACGAACTTGTTGCGATCAATGAGACCGCTGAAAATCCAGTCGGCACCCTCAGCACAGGACCTAATTCTTTTGACACCACCAATTGGAACCTGACCGCTTCGAACGATACCTCGGTAACCTATGAAACGGCCACTACCGAAGGCTTCCTTGTCACAAAAACATTCTCACTCCCCTCGGGAGAATCAGACCCTTACGAAATCAGTCTGGAGATGACCGTCAGAAACGACGCGAAAACTCCTCTCATTTTCGAAAATAGATTCCTCTATGCTGGTTCGGCAGCACCACTCCACCTCAACGAGTGGTCGATGCTGATCGGCACGTATTGGATGGAGAGCGACGGAGACTTCGAATACGAAACGGTTGATTATTTTGGCGGGAAGAAGATTCTTGGCGTTTTTGGGAAAGACGAAATCCCATATGCCCAGTTCCAAGTCACATCGCTCCGCTGGGCGGGCGTGAATGACCAGTTCTTCACCACGATCATCATTCCCGAAGCCTCATATCCGACTGAGATTTGGGGCAGCCGTTTCCCTGTTGTCGTTGAGGACGATCCCGCCGCTTCGACCAAAAAGCGCATCTTTGCCGCGGAAGCAGGCATTGGACTCCCTAAGGTCACCATGAATCCGGGCGCTGAAGAAACCTTCAGCTACTCCATCTACCTCGGACCCAAAGAGTTCTCCCGTCTCAAAGGGCTCGGTAACGATATCAAAGACGTGATGCACTATGACGAGATTCCGATCTTCGGTTTCTTGTTCGGTTGGGCCATCAAGCCGATCGCCTCGTGGTTGATCACTGGACTCGTCTTTCTCAAAGGATACGTCGGCAGCTACGGCATCGCCATCATTCTCATCACCATCATCATCCGCCTCCTCATCTGGCCGGTCTACGCCAAGTCTGCTCGCTCCATGAAGCGGATGTCGAAGCTCACTCCCCTGATAAAAGATCTCAAGGAGAAGCATGCAGACAATCCGACGAAGCTGAACGAGGAGACCATGAAGTTGTATCGCACATACAGCATCAACCCCCTCGGCGGTTGCCTGCCGATGTTTATCCAGCTCCCGGTTTTTCTTTCCTTCTACCGAATGCTCTGGAGTGCTGTCGAGCTGAGACAGGAATCATTCCTCTGGGTCGACGACCTTTCGATGCCGGACACCATGTTCATCATTCCGGGCCTCGACATTCCGTTCAATCTGCTTCCCATCCTCATGGGAATCACCAGCTTTATCCAGATTGCCATCACGCCGAAGACCGGGGACAAGACGCAGCAGATGATCTTCATGATGATGCCGCTGATGTTCCTGTTCATCTGCTACAATTTTGCCGCCGCGCTTGCCCTTTACTGGACAACTTCGAACGCCTTTTCCATTCTCCAAACCTGGCTCATGAACAAGATGCCGGAACCGGAATTGAAAAAGAAGACAGACTCCGGCAAAAAAGGTTTCATGGCGAAAATGCAGGAACAGGCTGAAGCAGCTCAGAAGGCGAAGGGTAGTTCCGGAGGAGCAACAGCGCCCGGTAAGAGCCGCACTGATATGCCAGGCGAGCAGGGAGCCCGCCACACCAAAGGAAAGAAAAAGCGTCGCTGATTCGCAGAGGACTGTGATACGTTCTCGTCCTATGGACCATCTTGAAGTTGCACAGGAAGTTCTCGATTCCATTCTTGGGTATCTCGGATTTCCTGTGACCGTTGAGATCGACCGGAAGTCAAACACTCTCAATGTCGCAACCAGTGACCCCAAACTGCTGATCGGCCACCACGGCGATCGGCTTGAGGAAATTCAATACCTGGTGAACCGGGTCGTTCAGGACCGGTTGGGAGAAGTGCCTAAGTTCAAAGTTGATATCGACAGCTATCGAGCTGCTCAGGAATACCGCATGTTCGAAGAGGCCGAAGCAACCGCAGCAAGAGTCATCGCCACCAAAAAATCAGTGAAGCTGCAGCCCATGAATTCCTATCAGCGCCGCCTGATTCACAATCACTTTATGGATCATTCCGAGGTAAAAACATGGAGCCCCAAAGATACCTCCCGACTTAAGAGGATTACGATTTCTCCTCTACAATCCGCCGAAGAGGCCTCAGAAAGCGCCTGAGAGCCCCGTTTTTGTACAAAAAAGTTGAAATTTTTAGTTTTTGCGCTATGCGCAAGGGCTGTCAAATGCTCTGAAAGACATTGCCAGCAGCTATTTTCAACCGAACCATTTGCCGTATTTTGAACCCAGCCGATTCTGACGACGCCTCCAATATTATCGCGTTTCCAGAATCAACCGGTCAGGACAAGTCATCCCCGGCAGGAAAAGGATCTACCATTATGAGAAGTGACCTAGTCGAAGCGGCAGCCAAAATCATTCCCGAGCCACCAGTGCTAATTAATCTGGTATCGGCACGCGTGAAGCAACTCAACTTGGGAAGAGCTCCACTGATTCAACCTGACCACCGCATGGGTACAGCTGACATCGCGCTCACAGAAATCATCGAGGGCAAAATCGCCGTCGACGAGTCCGAAGAATAAGCGTCGCCTCTGCGGCACTATTCCTCGGCCCACGATCCAGACCCGCTCTGCACCTTTGGTTGCAGAGCACGCACCGGCACCGTAGCTTCTCCTGTTTCCTTCTGTCATTCCGACAGAGGAAATAAACGCCGGATTTTGCCATGTCACTTTTTCAAATCAGCTCTGAATTTGAACCGGAAGGTGACCAGGAACAGGCAATTGCCAAGCTGACAAAATCCCTTCTTGCAGGAAACCAGCATCAGACTCTTCTCGGGGTAACCGGGTCAGGAAAAACATTTTCCGTGGCAAAGGTTATTGCCGCACTGGACAAGCCCACTCTGGTGATGTCCCACAACAAGACCCTGGCGGCTCAGCTCTACAGCGAATTTAAGAGCTTCTTCCCGAACAACGCAGTCGAGTATTTCGTCTCCTACTTCGACTACTACCAGCCCGAGGCCTACATCCCCCGGACCGACACCTACATCGAAAAGGATTCGTCCATCAACGACGAAATCGAACGCCTACGTCTCTCATCGATGAGTTCGCTGCTCACCCGCAAGGACGTCATCGTCGTTGCCAGCGTATCCTGCATCTATGGCTTGGGGTCTCCAGAAGACTACCAGAATATGATGGTCCCGGTGAAAGTCGGACAGGATCTCGACCGGGACAAATTCCTCAAAGACCTCGTCGCCATTCTCTACGAACGAAACGACATCGAATTCACCCGGGGGAAATTCAGGGTCCGGGGCGATGTCGTCGAAGTCTATCCCGCCTATCTCGACGAAGAAGCGATCCGGATTGAGTTTTTCGGCGACGAAGTGGACCGAATCACCGCATTCGACCCCCGCACGGGAAATGCCAAGAGCCAACTCGACGACACCACCTTCTATCCGGCCAAGCAGTTCGTGACCCCAGCAGACAAGATGGGCAAAGCCATCAAGGCGATCCGATCTGAGCTCAAAGAGCGCATCGAAGTATTCGAAAAAGAGGAGAAATACATCGAAGCCCAGCGCATCAAACAGCGCACCGAGTATGACATCGAAATGATGCAGGAAATGGGATTTTGCCAGGGCATCGAGAACTACTCCCGACACCTCACGGGACGTCCTCCGGGAAGCAAACCCGGAACCCTGATCGATTTCTTCCCCGAAGGCTTTTTGACCGTGATCGACGAATCACACGTCAGCGTCCCTCAAATCGGAGGCATGTATGAAGGAGACCGCTCCCGAAAAATGAACCTGGTCGACTTTGGCTTCAGGCTGCCCAGCGCGCTGGACAACCGACCACTCAAATTCGACGAATACATGAAGGCCACCGGACAGCGCCTTTACGTCAGCGCGACACCCGCCAAGTTCGAAATCAAAAACTCGACTGCGGGCAACACCAGCTATCTCCCTCACAAACGAAAGAAACCCGGCGAGAAAAACCTGGTTCCCGAACGCCTCCCTCGAATTTCCGGTAGCAAACAGCCGATCAATTCGTTCGATACTTCAACCAAAGGAAAAGACCTCATCGTTGAGCAAATCATCCGACCCACCGGACTACTCGAACCGATCCTGACCCTGAAACCCCTCAAGGGTCAGATCGACGAAACCATAGAGCTCTGCCGGCAACGGATCGAAAAGGGCGAACGCGTTCTCGTGACCACGCTCACCAAAAGAACCGCGGAAGACCTCACCGATTACCTTCGAAATGTCGGGCTGAAGGTTCGCTACATCCACGCCGATGTCGATGCGATCGAGCGGGTCGAAATTCTGCGCAGCCTGCGTACCGCTGAGATTGATATTCTCATCGGCATCAACCTGCTGCGCGAAGGGCTCGATCTGCCGGAAGTCAGCCTCGTTTGTATTCTCGATGCCGACAAAGAGGGATTCCTCCGCAGCCAAACCGCACTCACCCAAACCGTCGGCCGAGCCGCCCGTCACATTAACGGAGAAGCCGTCCTCTTCGCCGACGTCGTCACTGATTCGATTCAGAACCTCATCAACATCACCGAATACCGCAGAGGGATTCAACGCGATTACAACGAGAAGCACGGCATCACTCCCCGAAGCACCAAACGAGCAGACCAGGAAACCTTGCGCCTCTATGCCAACGGAAAAGCAGTCGAAGATTCGCTGGTCGCCGAGTCGGGCGAAGACATAGACACCCTGAAAGTCATTCGGGAACTGGAGGAGGAAATGCAGGAAGCCGCCGGAAAACTCGAGTTCGAACGAGCCGCCCTCATCCGGGATCAGATCAACAAGCTCAAGAAAGAGGCCGGCGAAAAGCCACTCCCGATGAAGCGGAAGCGGGTGAAGTATTGAGCCGAGTGATTCAGGAATTCAGGAACGCGCACTCCCCCTCCTTTTCTTTTTGTCCTAGTCACCAAGGCTCGCACGACCTGCAATCCAGGAATCGCTTTGCTCATCAGCCTTTCCATTCCCGCTACCGCGGGATCAAGGCAGTCTTAATCTTTTTCCTTTTCCCCGCAAAGGCCCTGCTCCTCCTCACCCGCAAAAAACCGCTCGCCAGACGTTATAACATTCGTTATAATAGCGCCATGACTACGCTCAAGCTCACCTCGATCGGAAACTCCACCGGTGTGATTCTTCCCAAGGAGCTTCTCGAAAAACTTCGCGTCTCCAAAGGCGACACCCTCACGGTGACGGAGACTCCCCGCGGCCTGGAACTTTCGGCCTATGATCAAGAGTTTTCCGAAGCCATGAACGTTGCTGAGGAAGTCATGCGTGAAGACCGCGATGTGTTGAGAAAACTCGGCCAATAGTCAAATGGCCGAACCAAAATGGATCAGCACCGGGATGGCGCTGGCGTTTCACCAGCGCCAACTCGCGGAGCATGGCGGACAGGAAGGCATCCAGGAACGCAGTCTGCTCGAGTCTGCCGTAGCCAGACCTCAGAAATTGTATGCCTATGGCGATCCACCCCCGGATCTCTGCGCTATCGCCGTCAGCTACGCACACGGACTCGCGAAAAATCATGCTTTTCTGGACGGAAACAAACGAACCGCATTCGTCGTATATCGCGTTTTTCTGAAACTCAATGGCGTCACACTGAACGCTTCACGGGAAGACCGCTACCGCACCATGCTCGCACTTGCCGCCGGTGAAATGAGCGAAGAAAGCTTTGCCGAGTGGCTGCGGAGTGTGACGGACTAATTGCCTCACCTATCCTCCAGTCCCCTGCAACACTTCCCACCCCACCCACATGATCCCGAGATCGATCAGCATGTGACTGGCCCAGGCTCCTGCCAGACTATTGTATTTCTGATAGAGCCAGCTCCAGACTGCTCCTCCGATTCCGACACAGGCTCCCAGAGCGAACGCCCATCCCAGAGGAAAAAACTGGCTCAGAATGACGACGTGGTGAGAGGCGAATCCCAATGCCGCTACCAGATATGCCCATCCGATCGGCATCAACTTTTTCGCCTGCCCGAAGGCAAACCACCGCCAATAGAATTCTTCGAGAGCGGCGTGGGCAAAAGAGATGAACAGAGCAAACCATAAGAAGTGATCTCCAACGCCCAGATCCCGAATCCGTTCGGCAATACGCTCGCTGTTATCGCCGACCACAGCAGACAGCGGTGTGCCTTTGATCAAAAAGACCAGCAAGCCGACCACGAGCAACCCGAACAGCACTCCCGGAACCAGAGACGCCGCGTGGCGCTTTTCCCTACTGCGATCAATCAAGGGCTCTCGAAGGATCCCTTTCACAGCCAGCAAGGGCCACAACAGCAGGAAAAATTTCACTCCCGAATAGAAGAAATTTCCAAACGTGGTTCCGGGAAACAGCACAAAATAGAAAAACGAGGCTGCCAGCGGAATCACCAAGGCCGGCAACAACACACTCCATCGGCGTCCCCGATGATTTAATGAATTGGGATTGTTCTCACTCACCCTGCCACCATGCGCTCCCTCGATGCGCACTCAAATCAATATTTCTGATCTTGTGATCGACTGAATCAATGGCAATATTCCTCTCCACCCTGATATTAAGATTTCTTAATCAACCACCTCAACTCTCACATACTATGGCGGCCGTCGTTGCAACAAATCTCAAGCGCGGACAGTGCATCAGCTACAAAGGCGAAATTGGCATTGTAAAGGGGCTCGAACACCGAACTCCCGGCAAGGGCAACGCGCTCATCATGGCTACGATTCGGTCTTTCAATTCAGGGAAAACCAAAGACATCCGTTTCGCCTCCAGCGATAAAGTGGAAGTCGTCCAGTCCGACCGCCAGAAGCTGGAGTTCAGCTATTCCGACCAAACCGGGTATCATTTCATGGATACCACGACCTACGACACGATCACCTTTCAGGAGGAATTCATCGGTGAAAACAAGGAACTACTCATCGATGCTCTCGAAGTGGAAGTGCTTTTCGTGGACCACAAAGCAGTCACGATCGAGCTCCCCCCCAACGTAGAACTCGAAGTCACCGAATCTGCTCCCGGAGTGAAAGGCGATACCGCGACGGCTGCTACTAAGGAAGCGACCCTCGAAACCGGTCTTCGCATTCAGGTTCCTCTTTTCGTCGGCCCCGGCGACAAGATCAAGGTAAGCACCGAAGACAAAAGTTACGTCGGTCGGGCCTGATCACCCGAACCATCCGAAGTCGTCCCGTGGCCCACAAAAAAACGTCCAACAAACGGAGCAGGAGCCGAAAACCGGCCCCTCGCCACGGCCTGTCTGCATTCACCGCCGACGCTCGTTCTGCGGTCGGGTTTGATGATTTGAATTCGATCAAGACGCTAAAATTTCTCATAGGCATTCTACTCCTGCCCTTGTGCTGGATTTTCCTAGAGACCTTTCTAGTTTTACTGAAAGCCGACACGCTGAAAGGCCAGTATTGGAAGTCTCAGGAATTCCTCGCCTTTGGCCTCAGTGGCATCGCCTGGATCGTTCTGTTTTTCGCTTGGCGCACCCGGGCCATGATGTGGCTCTACGTTGCGGGACACGAACTGACCCATGCTCTTTTCGTCCTACTCTGCAGGGGGCAGGTTTCCAAAGTTCATATTTCATCTGACGGAGGGCACATCCTTACCGATCGGAACAATTTCCTCATTTCTCTTTCCCCGTATTTCTTCCCTTTCTACACCACCATTACCATTATCGGATGGGCGATTGCGCAGTGGGTGGTGCGAGATTCCAGCGAACTCAATTCGGTCTGGCTCTATGCCCTCATCGGATTCACCTGGATGTTTCATCTGACATTCACCCTATGGATGATTCGGCGGGATCAGCCTGACGTGGACCAAAACGGACGACTTTTCTCCCTGACCGTCATCTTCATCGTGAACGTCATCTTGATCTGCACCATGCTGATCGTGGCCTCCCCTACCGCCACTTTCCGCGGATTCGGAGTGGCCCTCTGGACCAACGGACAAAGCTTTTTCAGCCGCCTTTCAGAGTCGGCTCTTGAGATCTACAACGCCTTTCCCTTCGGTTGATTAGTTCTCCACTTTTTCGGATTCTCCGAATTCGAGCAAAAGAGCATGCGCTTCGCGATAGCGAGGCGAATCAGCTAGAGCATCGAGCAGAAAACGCTTCGAGCGATCTGGCTCCTTCACCTCAAGCAGTCGCGCCAAACGATAACGAACCTCCGACGGATTTGGAGCCTTCAGCTTCAGTGCCTTTTCAAAAGAGTTTACTGCCGCATCCCCATCATTCAGCGCGGCATGGGCGCACCCACGACAATAGTGAATTTTTTCCATGAGAGGGTGGACTGCCATGCTTCGCTTTGCATTAGCCAAAACTCCATCCCAGTCCTGATCTTCAAACCCAACATCAACGAGCCGGTTATAGGAGTTCAGCGATTCCGCCGACAAAGCCGCGAGCTCTTCTAACACTTTGGCTTCCCCTTCCGGGTCGCCCTTCTCGCGATAGGCACGGGCCTTAATCGCATACCCATTTCCCACCCCGGTATACTCAGGTAACAATTTAATATACCGGTCGGCCGAGACTACCGCCAGATCCCACTGCTCATCTTCGATCAAAATCCCCCAGTAGGCCTGCCATGCCCAGAAATTCGATGGATTCTTCTTCAAAAATGCCGCCACCCCCAATGGGTTCGCAGGATTCACTTCATCCTTGCTAGGTTCGCGCCAGTCGACGCCTTTTCCATAATTAGCAGCGAGAAGAGTTGCCGATTTTGCAAAATCTTTCTCCAGCTTCCGCATCGATACGGTGTGGTTGGCAATCGCATCATTGATCAATACTCCCTCTGATAGATCACTGAGAATCGAACGAAGCGATTCGATCCCGTAGCTTTCCACAATAAACTTCACGACCAGCATCGACTGGTAGTAGGCAAACATGATCTCCTCACCACTTTCGGCCTGAAAGAAAGCCTGGCTCATGTCACTGATCGGAGTCAGTGCGTCTTTCTCCAAAATCATGCGCCGATAAGAAGGAGTCATCCGCTGCCCCCAGGTAGAATTGCGTTGCATCTCCTCGTAGACCGAAATCCCTTCACTGAGCCAGCGAGGCATCTTGTTCTTGGTCGCGGTCAAAGTGATGACATGGCAATACTCGTGCCACAGGGTGGCTTCCCAGTTATTCTTTCCTGTCGTGATACTCCCGGGACTATTCATCGTAACTACCGAGCCGAAACAAACACCCAGCAGTCCCTGCCCTCCAAGAGAACCAAATGATCGGATCGCGAAGTCCTGCTGATTCGGATAAAACTCCACCAAGGTCGGCTCGGTGATTTCTATACCATATTTCTCCCCCAGCGCCGCTTTAGCATCGGTCAGGATCTCGACGACCCTGTCCCCGTAGATTTCGGCTTCAAGCGGCGGCAACCGGATAATGAAGTCATCGTTCTCGACCGAGGCAAAGCTTTCGATCTCTTTCCTCAGAATCTCGAGGTTAAAAGCCAATACATTATATTCATCTGCCGCACCCACTTCCTCAGCCAGCGGCCAGGCCTCCTCTACCTGACCGAGCCTCAAGTAATCAAGCGCCAGCTGCAACTTGGCGGGAAGAAAATCCGGAGCCATTTCGAGCGCACGCTTCTGGCTTTCAGCACCTTCCCGATACCTGTATTTCCGCGACAGAACCTTTCCGATGAGATAGTCAATCTGAGGATTTTTCTGCCAAACCGCTAAAGCGCTGTCGCGTGCACGATCAAATCCCTCACGGTCATTGCGCTCCAGCTCTGCCAGTATCGCGCGGTAGGCGAACGCCAAAGGATGGCGGGGATTTACGGACTCAACCAACTCCAACAGTTCCGACGCCTTCTCATACTGTTCATAATTGATTCCATTTTCGGCAGTTAGCAGCACGGCCCCAAAATGAAAGGGTGCCACTTTCAAAACTTCCTCAAGGTATTCTCCACCCAACTTCCTGTTATCAGGCAAAAATGCCCGAGCCATTCCAAACAACAATTCCGGATGATCAGGATCAAATTTCAATCCTGCTCCATACTCGTCCGCCGCGCGGGACAGATCGTCTTTACCCAGAGCGAGATCACCCGAAGCGATATACGCCTCCACCAACCCTTCCGGAACGATCTTCCCTTTCGCTTTGAAGGTCTTTGCCATTCCAAAATACTGTTCGAGCACTTTGCCTGGATCCGCCCCCAGCACCAAAGCCGCCTGCCCCAAATGCACGTAATCGAGCGCGGTACGATCGCGAGTTGGAACCGCCGCAGCCGCTTCATTGATCGCAGCAAACATTGCCGCGGCGTTCTCTTCCTGCCCCTGATTGCGAAACAGTTCATGCGCTCTGAGGAGAGCACCTAGCTCACCCGGAAACCGCGTCGTGGTTGCCAAAGCTTCTTCCACGGCCTCTTCATAGCGACCCACGCTGGCGAGCGATTGAAATCGCAAGGTTCGCCATTCCCAGGATGGCTGTCCCCGCTGGAGGGAATAATCACAAATACGAATCACCAAATCGAACCCGCCCGCCTGAAAAACCTCACGCACTTTCGGAAGATTATCCTCATCGTAGAATCGCTTGTAATCAGCCTGCGATCTCACTTCCTGCGAGCCGAACACGAGCATACCAAAACCCACTACGAGCAGGCAAAAATTCGCCCTTCCTCTATAAAGCAGCGCTGTCGATCTCCGTATCATCCTCACCACTCAATATGAAAAACCTAAATTGGTAAAGTCCACGAACCGGCCCTTGTCTGTGAAAAGCGGAATCATTCCGGAAATTATCTTCACCGCCGTTTCCTCTCACCTTGCAAATGAGCCCTCAAGACGCTTTCATGAGCGACACAAACTTTTGACAGACTCAATTCCAGAAAACTCCGGCGAAACGGCTGTTCCAGCGTCCACTCCAGACACCCCGTCTCATTCTGGAGACATGGCGGTTTCTGAAGACGCAGAATCTGCCGCCACCGCTGTTAGCGATCAGCCCCAGTCTGATGCTCTGGAGGATTCAGAGGACTCGCCCCCTACTGCTGAAGAATCAGATTTCCTTTACAAGGTCGAACTCGATATCTTTGAGGGTCCGATGGACCTGCTGCTCTATCTCATCAAACGGGACGAGATCGATATTTACGACATCCCGATCGAGAGAATCACAAAGCATTACATGGCGTATCTGGATACGTTCAAATTGCTCAATATCGGACTCGCCGGTGAGTTTCTCGTGATGGCAGCAAACCTTTGCTACATCAAGAGCCGTATGATGCTGCCGAAGCATGTGCAGCCACCCGAAGAAGATGTCGACGAAGAGGATCCAAGGTGGGACCTAATTCGACAGCTGATCGAATACAAAAAATTCAAGGAAGCTGCCCACTACTTGGGGAAAAGAGAATCCGAGCAACGGGACCACTTCAAGCGAAAGCCTGACAAAATCGAGACCAAAGAGGAGGACAAACGCCCCCTCTCAGGAGATCTTGGAATTTTTGACCTGATTCGGGCATTTCAGAATATCGTCGACCGATTGCAGGATGATGGCCTCGGCGAAATCATTGACGATTCCTTTACTGTAAGCGACAAAATCGACCACTTGCTAGAGACCATTGCCCCCGGTGAAGCGATCGAATTTACGACACTGTTTGAAGGTTCAACAACCAAGCAGGAAATGATCGTTACCTTCCTTGCTCTCCTTGAATTAATGAAGCTCAATATCTTTCGTGTCCGACAGGAAGTCCTCATGGGAGAAATCGAGCTACGAAGAAACGAAGATTAGGGCTGGAGAATCCACTTTTAATTCGCCAAATTCGAGCCAGCTTACAAGCCTGTAGGCGAGCCTGCTGATTTTGCATTCCTCATGGAGTTAGCCCACATCATAGAAGCCCTTATCTTCGCGGCACCCGAACCGATTAGTTCGGACGAAATTGCGAAGGCAGTTCGTCGTGCTGCATCCAATTCCGATGCCCCCTTCGCACGCGAACTGGAGGGCATATCGACCAAGAAGATAGAGAATGCCATCGCAGAGCTAAGCGAATACCTGGGACAGAGTGGCCGCCCCATCGATCTCCAGGAAGGAGCCAACGGTTGGCGATTTGTGACTCGTAGCGATTACGCTGACTGGATTCGAGCCCTGCTCCCCGAGATGAGGCCGGAGAAATTAAGTCCCGCCGCTCTGGAAACATTGGCATTGATTGCCTATCGACAGCCCATCACCAAAGCCGATATCGAAGCGGTCCGTGGAGTTTCTGTCGATGGAACGATCCAAAAATTGACCGACCGGGGCCTCGTTCATGTCGGCAGTCGAGCCGACCTACCCGGACGTCCCATGCTCTACGAGACCACTGAAGACTTCATGGAACACTTCGGTGTCAAAGCTCTGGACGATCTTCCCAATGCCGAAGAACTCCGGACGGTAGAACTACCGAGCGCAGAACTGCCGGAGGAGGAGACAAGTTCCGAAGTGCCGCCTGAAGCAGGTGCCGAGCCCGTAGCCGCACTCACCGAAGATACCTCAGAACAGTCCGAGTCCGAGTCCGAGTCCGAGTCCGAGTCCGAGTCCGAGTCCGAGTCCG
>CAXBMX010000051.1:0-26177 GCA_963977055.1 uncultured Verrucomicrobiales bacterium | reverse complement strand
AAAGCGTCGGGGTGACAGGATTCGAACCTGCGACCTCGTCGTCCCGAACGACGCGACCATGGCCATTTTCGGGGCAAAAACGCCCATTTTTGGCCTAAACCAGCAAAATAGTGGCGATCCCCTTCGAAATAGTGGCGATTTTTGTGGCGAAATAGTGGCGATAGCTTTTGGCTTTCAGTAGATTTTCGACAGCTACTGAATGGGTGATAACTCGCCTCGTTTCCGACGAGTGAAGTGGCTTTCCTCGATTCCTTCTGGACGAGAATTCCCTTCAGGCGGACGAAGGGCGGAGAGATTTGGCAGGTCATCGGGAAACTGCATGAGGCGGGCAAACTGCTCCGGATCGTATTCCTTCGCCAACTCGACATTTCTCATCCAAATCAGCCTCCAACGAATCATGGAGGGCGAATTGAGCCGGAATCTTTCGATCAGCCTTCTTGCGTCGATTGAGAAGGCTTCAAGTTTCCCCCGAACCGTTGCCACGTTCAACCACTGATCCGGATCGGGAATTTCTTGGCTCCGCTTCGCGCTGTTGCAGCGGGAGCACGCGTAAAAGAGATTCTCGTAAACCGTCGTCAGCTCGGGATTTCGCGCCTTGAGCTGAAAATGCTCAACGTCGAATTCGCCAGTCCCTCTCCCCTATTGCTCTCGATTCAGGCAGTAAACGCAGCGAAAGCCGAATTCATCACGGGAGGCGCGTGAATTCCGGTAGCCCTTGGGGCCGTGGCGTCGTTCGTGCGGACTTGCCGGATGACCATCCTCTGCCCCCGATTCTCCCAGAACTCAGTGGCATAAATATGGGAAGGCCAAGTATGTTTTTCCCACCTTTTCCGAGCACACTGCCGCCACTCATAGTACGATTTTTAACAACAAGGCTTCCGTTCCTAAACGCGTGAAACTCAAAGAGGATACAGGAGCAAAACGGAGCTTTCATTCATTGAGACACACTTTCATTTCTTCACTCGCGAAGGCCGACGTAACTGAGGAGATCCGGAAGGAACTGGCGGCGCACAAATCAGCGGAAGTTCACAAGCTCTACACTCATCACGACAAATCAACGCTTCGGGACGCGATAGGAACGATTCCAGAGATCAGTATCTCATGAATTACGTGTTCTGACGGGGTCCCTCAATTGCCTATTCCCGGATTCATTTAAACCGATGGGACGCACGGCTGACAGCCACTAGTGATTGGCGCCATGATATTAAACAGCAAAAATGGGGACAGACTGTAAATCTGCTAGCTATGCCTTCAGAGGTTCGAATCATATCCTGCCAATCTTCCTTACAATCAGCGACTTACGAGAAATCGAAGGTCGCTTTCTTTTTGGGCAGATTTGGTTGCGGTGCACTTTTCAGGTTCTGAAATCCCCATTTTGGCTTAGCTTTGCACCCTGCGAATTTTTCGCTGTTAGCGAAAACCGAGCCAGCTTCCGGCGCTTCCACATTCTGACAATGCTTGCAGGTTCTGAAATTATGGGAGATAAGGCTACGAATCAGAAGGCTGAGTGTTCGAATCCTTCCGGGGCGTGCAATACCTTATCAGGGCGTTGTCGGAACACCGAGGGCAAGGCAAAATCAAGACTGTGCATTTTTTGTCTATCTGGGTGGTGCAGATTTGAGGACTGAGTAGCGGGACGAAGCAATTCCGCAGAATAGTCGAACAGTCCATACCGTCGGGTTTCTCGCAGAGGAAGACTGCGAGTTAAGGGTTAAGAGCTCACCCCTGAAATCAATTGACTGTAAAATCTGCCGGAGAGCTGAGGCAGAGACCCGGTTGATTAAAATCTGGTCTACTTCACATTTCAGAGTTCCTAAACCGCATTTTGCGACCTATGGACACAACCCTTGAAGTTCCATCCGCCCTGCCAGAAGTTGCATCTTGAAAAAACTCGGGACCCGGCGGTCCGTGTCCTTACCGGGAGCGCCCCTCTGTGTAAGCGATCTCAACTGAGCGGCACTTGTCATCTTCGTCGCAGATATCGACTCCCAGATCGATGTCCAGGCATTTCCCCTCGACAATAAGAAATCGTCTATGCGGTAAATCTCCTTTCGCTGCGGTATTAAGCACAAGATTCAACTCCACTTGTTGATTCAAATCCCGAATCAAATTACTGAGCGATTTAATTGTTCGGCTATTGTTAACGGTCTTGAAAACGAGTTCGACTTGCTTTGGGCACTCAAGTTTGAATTCAAGCCAGCGAACCCATTTTGCGACATTTTGATACTGAGACCCGCCGAGATATTCTCCCAAGGCGTAATCCACGATTGTGATCTTCCGGGCGTGTGCGACCATTTTCCCAAAATGTTTTTCACAGATTGACTCGAAGGAAAGTTCCCCCTTTTTGACTCTGACGCTCTTGCCGATATTTCCTCTCGTTTGGGAAAACCGCGTAGAGTGAAGATTGGTCAGGGTGCTAGCCTCCCAGGACACTCCCGAATCAGGAAGATTAATCGAAGGTGTGAAAATCAAGTCGATCCCGAACTGGTCGCCAACTTCGACCGCAAATTTGACCAGCTCCTCTTCCCCTCCATCACCTTTCATTTCGACAAAGGGGCCTTGTTTCCAAAGGTGAATAATCAACTCGAGGATTTCTTTTCGTTCCGCAGGAAGGGCGATTGCTTTGATTTTCCCCTTAATTTCTTCTCCTACGCGCCACAAGTCCGTTTCAGCCATAAGGCAATCTGTTCGGAAGCCTTTCAAAACCTCGACAAAACGGCCCAAGCCCATTTGCCCATGCTCGGTTGCTTCAGAAATGATTTCCGGGTCTATGAATACGTAAAAATACATGAGCCTTGCCGATCAAAACATTTCGTCCAGACGCTCTTCGAAAAAGCCTGAAGGCCATTCATCGGAAAAGCGCCCTTGGTCGTTGATCGACAGCGGCGTGATGACTGATCCCTCCTTGCCGGCTTCTACCCATGAGACGGAGACTTCCATAGGAGTTAGAGGCTCGATCCCGTCTGGCAGTTTTTTCCTCGTGGTTTCGCGAATCCTGCGAAGAAGTCTGAGAACGATGTGTTCACTGTGAGTCTCCAAAATGAACAGATTCTGACGGACACCAGAGTCTTCCCACTTTTCCTTGATGAAGACATCCGCCAAATCGCTCTGCATCTTAGGATGCAAGTGAACCTCGGGTTGTTCGATGCATACGACTCCCATTCGATCTGAAGCCACCTCTGCCACCAGGGGCAAGACTTGCCCAATACCAAAGCCCACATCGCAAAAATCCACATCGGTATCCGTTCTTGTGTCGACGAGATAGACGCCCTTCACAGTCTTTCCCTCGGAAAAGCTTGCGATTACTTTGCCGACTTGGTCTTTTGGGTCACCCGATTTTTTGCCACCTACTTCAAGATGCCGCTGCACTTCCTCCGTCAATCGGGCAAAGTCGAGCGACGGAGCAATAGTGCGGACTTCAAGCCTGTATGGACTGTCCAAAGTATCTTGGAAGATGTCAGAAATCTGCCGTAGCAATTTCGGATTTCGAGCAATCTCTCTCAACGCTTGATAACCTTGGTCTACTGCTTGGGAATCCTCTGACTCGGCAATCTGGAAGAATCGCCCTGGTATCGACCGGTATGGGCCGATGTATTCGGTCCCCAATAGCCAATAGCGGAGTGAATCCATAACTCCATCAATGAGCATCTCGAAGTCAAAACGCAGCGCTTTGGCCAAGGCATCTGCGTCATCGGTGATCTTTGGATCTTGGATAAAAAAGTCCAAGGGATCTTCAATCGCGAGAACTTCAACGGCATTACCTAACGCAGTTCCAGTGTCCTCCGTAGTTCCGTCCGCTGAAGCAACGACGTCAAACCGACTGGCTGGCAGACGATTCTTGGGGACAATCGCCAGATCTAGACCGTTGCCAGTCAACTCCAATCCACGTCCAGGGGCTCTAATTTCATCGGTCAGTCGGGATCCTATCGTCCAAACGAAGCGTGCAAACGTTTCCGACGATGCCAACAGTTCAACCAAATTCCCGTTCTCATTCATTTTGTCGGTAACCTCATTGTAGGCATCCAGAACGCGTGCCACGACGTCCTGGAAGCCGCTCGATTCCGTTGGAACAGATCCGAGTGATTCGGCAAGTTCTTCAAGTGATGAATCGTCATTCTTCTCGAGTTCAAGATAGCTCATCACCAATTGTCCTATTCCCAGGGTAGCCGGTATGCTGTTCAGATCAGTTTTGGACAACGCAAGGTTCCCGTTCCGGTCGAGCGAAAAATGGAGCGTAGGTGCTCCGTCGATTGAAACCTGGAGTTCCTTCACCCTTGGGAACAAGCCCCCCTTCAATCCCAGCTCTTTGGCTGGAATTCCGACTCGGAATCGAATCGAGATATCGGAAAGAAAGTTCAGGAATGAGAAGGACCACGGAGGAAAGCTATCATCTTCCGCATTCGTCCGAGTTTGCCGCTCGACTTGAGAATCGACCGGTGAGTTTGACTTCTCTAACTCCGAAAGTCGAAACTGAAACTCAATCACGAGTTCATTCGTCGCGTCATGCCGATGGATGTATTGGCGGAAGCCTCCGAGATCAATGGTCTGTCCCCAGCGCTTCGTAGAGGTGAAGTCGAAATTTCCTTTCTCCAGAGCGTGTCGGCACAACAGCAGAGACTGAATGACACTCGATTTCCCGGCGCTGTTCTTCCCAAAAATTAGAGTAATCGGCCTCAGTTCGATGGTCTGGGGCGCCCCTATGGCCTTGAAGTTGCCGACGGTGTAGGATTTTGGGATCATTCTGATTCCATGTTGAGCGAAACCGACGCTAACGACAACCGCAGAGTTTGCCCTGAATCAAAGTTTGGGCACGTCCGCTGACGTCAGTTGACTTTCCATTCGGCCAAGAGTGCAGTTCAATCACGCCGTGGAAAACGAATCATCTCAGTCCGTCTTACTCAGCCTTGTCGGAACCGCTCCCGCCGTCCTGACCGAAACCGTCTGGGCGATGGCAACCCAATCCGAGCCCGTCATCCCCGACAGGATCATTGCAGTGACGACCGCTCCGGGTGCGGCCAAGCTGAAGGAGAAGCTTTTCACGGATGGTCACTGGAAACGCATGCTGACTGAACTCGGAGGAAAAGGGCTCGAATTGGAAGGCAAACTCCGGTTTGGGCCCATTGCCGATTCCATCCGTGTCTTTCCCGACCTCTCCCGATCCAGGGAGTTGGATGATATTCGCTCGATTGATGACAACGAGGCCGTCGCCGAGTTCTTCATGGAGATCATTCGAAGCTTCACCGAAAACGAATCGGTGCGGTTGATTGTTTCGATCGCTGGTGGCCGGAAAACGACCAGCGCATTGCTGCATTCGGTCATGACCCTGCTGGGACGGGCGCAGGACCAAATCAACCACATTCTCATCAACGACGAATGGATCTTTCAGCCAAACTTCCTCTACCCAGGTTGCGAAGGTGAATTTGTGAATCGGGACACAGGCGCACGCCTCTCAAGCGCGGATGCGGAATTGCAGCTCGTGGATGTTCCCTTTGTGCCCTTGCGATACCTCTTCAAGCGCGACGTCGAACGATCAGCCGGGAGCTTCGTCGAACTGATCAACCAGGTGCGAACCAAGACCATCAATGTTGATGAGGATCTGATCGTGCAACTGGACACGGAAAAGGGAAGCCTGAGTGTGAGCGGCCGGGAGATCAGCCTTTCGGGAAACGAGTTTCTTCTCTATCTATTCTTCTCCCGGCTCGCACTTGAGGGAAGACCTCCGGTGGAATCCTACGGGGTCATCGGTGAAAATTTGCGGGATCTAAAGGCGGAATGTCTGGTCGCCGACAATTTTGGGCACTGGAGCCACAAGGCCCTTGCTGCCCAGTTTGATCCCAGTGAGGATCTTCGCAAATGGGCGGCCAGTATCCGCGCAAAACTCAAGAAGGCCGATTTCGACACCTTTCAGGTCGATCGGTTAGTCCCGCGGGGAGGACACCTCGCCATCGAGATCCCCAGCGAGAACATTCAGATTGATGGGTGACATGTCAGGAAAGCTGCGGACGTCAGCTGACTGTCACAATTCAGGCGGTTAGCAGGCTTCCGGGTATGATGTGAGGAAAGCACGACGCGAATCCACACATCACACCAAGCCATGAAATCTGCGCCCCACCCTTCTCTGTTCTTTTGTCTGTTCCTGTCCCTGATCGCTGCTGACGATCTGACGGCCCAAGACGGTAGGTTTGAATCCACGTCAACGGCGGCATCACCTTCCGCTGCCAAGGCTGACCATTTTCCGTTGGTCATGACAGGGGAGATCGACTTGACCAGCCCAGAGGCTTCTAGCTGCGACACGCTCTTCTTGGCGACCTACCACGCAGCGTTGGAAAACATTGTCGCTAAGCTGGATGGCGTCGAGTTCTGGACGGACAAAGGTGACTTCGGGGCCAATTCATTGCTGGATGGCCGGTTTCGCGAGTTCTACATCCATCAGCGCGACGGTAAACGAACGCTCTGGATACGCTCCACTGCCGGGCCGGATAGTGAGTTTCCACGCCAGGTTACGGTGTTCCACGTCGATCAGATTTCCGGTCGGGCGGTGGTGGCTTCAGGAGTTTACCTCAAAGCGGGCCCACCGGTTTGGTTACCCAAGCATCTCGCCCTTCGTGACCTGAAAGAGGAGGTTGGCTTCTGGATCGAAACCGTGTTCGCGGGATCGGCGAATAGTGAATTCACCGCGCTGGCCGACGCGTCCGTCGCGTCAGCAGACGTCAGAATCAGCGCAGACCTCACCGAATCCCGGTAAGGTTCCTCACAGTAAACGAAACGATCATCCAACGACTCTAACCCACCTACTATCATGACAGACACCAACAACGTCCAGTGCCCGGCTTGCTCTCACCAATTTCCTCTCAGCGAAGGCGTTCTCAGCAGCGTTCGCGAGGAACTGAGCCGGGAGCTTCAAGGCGACATCTCCAGACGGGAGCACGCCCTGGAAGAGCGCCGCCAAGCGTTCCACGAGCAGCAGGCTGAACTCAGACAGCAAAAAGCCGAGCTGCAGGAACAAGTTGAAGCTCAAGTAGAGGAACGGCTCGCCTCCCAGATCACGGACATCCGCAAAAACGCCGAGCGCAAAGCCGCCGAAGAACAGGCCTTGACGCTGAAGGCGCTTCAAGAGGAGCGCGACGAACAGGCGGAAGCCTTGAAACAGTCTCGCGAGAAGCAACTCAAGCTCCTCGCCGAGAAACGGGCACTTCAGGATGCCAAAGAGAATTTCGAACTCGAGGCTCAACGGAAGCTGGACGAGGATCGGGAGAAACTCCGCGAGGAGCTGCAGAAGAAGGCTGACGAGGAAAACCGGTTCAAGATCGCCGAAAAGGAAAAGCTCATTGCGGAGCTTCAGGTTAAAATTCAAGACGCCGAGCGAAAAGCGGCGCAGGGATGCGTCCAGGCTCAGGGTGAAGTTTATGAGCAAGACTTTGAGGCGCAGCTTCGCCAGTCCTTTCCCTTGGATGATGTTACCCCGGTTCCAACCGGCAAGCGGGGCCCGGATTTGTCCCTGGAGGTCATCAGCCGCACGGGCCGTTCCTGCGGATTGATTTTGTTTGAAAATAAGCGCACCAAGGCCTGGAAAGACGAGTGGATCGCCAAGCTGCATGGTGACATGCGATCCGCCCGCGCCGCTTTTGGCGTCATTGTCACCGAAACGTTGCCCAAGGACATCAAGCAGTTTGGGCAGAAGGACGGCGTCTGGGTTACCGACTTCGCTTCAGCCGTCCCCCTGACGTTTGCCCTCCGCTGCACGCTGCACGAGGTTATGGTCGCCAAAGGGCACCGGGAAGGTGCAAAGGAGAAAATGGAGCTGCTTTACGACTACCTGACTGGCAACGAATTCCGTCAGCGGGTGCAGATGGTCATTGACGCCTTCACCGCGATGCGCACGGAACTGGACAAAGAGCGCGCCTACATCACCAACAAGTGGGACAAGCGCGAAAAACAGATCAATCTGGTCATCGAGAACATGGCGGGGATGGTGGGAGACGTTCAGGCGCTTTCCGGAGGGGCAATCCAGTCGATTCCGCTGCTGGACGATGTCGAAACGGATGACGCACTGCCCAGCTGACACAAAACAAGCCTCCGACGCGCAATTGGAGACTTTTCAGGTATCCAAACTAACAGAACCGGGTAAAACTCCCTGACCGATATCCCAATTTTTCATTCCTCATGATTACCGGAGAAATACGCAACAAAATCGACCAAATCTGGGACGCCTTTTGGTCGGGCGGCATTGCCAGCCCCATCAGCGTCATCGAGCAAATGACCTACTTGCTTTTCAT
Source organism: uncultured Verrucomicrobiales bacterium (assembly GCA_963977055.1). Classification (GTDB taxonomy): domain Bacteria; phylum Verrucomicrobiota; class Verrucomicrobiia; order Verrucomicrobiales; family DEV007; genus Arctic95D-9. The sequence continues at coordinate 17,901 of CAXBMX010000051.1, read as the reverse complement.
CAAAGGCCTGGACGAAGCCCAATCCCGCAAGGAAAAGCAGGCCCAAATCCTCGGGGGCAAACCGGAGAACCCGATTTTTCCGGAAGGCGATTTCAAAAACCCAGTGACCAAGGAGAAAGTGCCCTACAAAGATCTGCGCTGGACCCGCTTCAAAAACCTGGAGCCCCGGGCCATGCACAGCCGCATTGCCAACGACGTCTTTCCCTTTATCAAAACCTTGGGCGAGGAAGACTCCGCATTCGCGGTCCACATGCGTGACGCCATTTTCATGATTCCGCCAGAAAAAGCCGGGCTCCTCGCCCGAGTCGTGGACATGTTGGATGAAATCCCGATGGAGGATCGCGATACCAAGGGCGATCTATACGAATACATGCTCGGCAAGCTCAGCCAAGCCGGGGATAGCGGTCAGTTCCGCACCCCACGCCACATCATCCAGCTCATGGTCGAAGTGGTCGAACCTCAGCCGGATGACATCATCTGCGATCCGGCCTGTGGCACCGCAGGCTTCCTGGTGGCTGTCTCCGAATACTTCAATCGCAAGGAAAATCTAAAGCTGTTTAACGACGATACGTTCCGTGAGCATTTTCACGACGGTATGTTCCACGGCTTCGATTTCGATTCCACCATGTTGCGGATTGGCTCGATGAACATGCTGCTCCACGGCGTGCAGAATCCCGGCATCGTCAATCGCGACTCGCTTTCCGAGGATCACGCCGGGGAAGAGGAGAAATACTCCGTCATTCTTGCCAATCCGCCCTTTGCCGGGAGCTTGGACTACGAAGCCTGCGCCAAGGACCTCTTGCAGATCGTCAAAACGAAGAAGACCGAGTTGCTCTTCCTCGCTCTCTTTCTCCGGCTTCTCAAACCGGGCGGACGAGCGGCCGTGATCGTGCCGGATGGCGTGCTGTTCGGCTCCAGCAAAGCACACAAGGATTTGCGCAAAAATCTGGTAGAAGATCAAAAGCTGGACGCCGTCATCAAGTTGCCTTCCGGCGTTTTCAAGCCCTATGCCGGTGTTGCCACGGCGATTCTCGTCTTCACCAAGACCAACTCTGGCGGCACGGACAACGTCTGGTTTTACGACATCCAGGCCGATGGCCTTTCGCTCGATGATAAACGCACTCCTCTCGTGCCCCAGGAGAAACTAGGCGCGATACCGACGGGGAAACTGAGCAAAGAAGAGCACGCCAAGAATAATCTGCCGGACGTGCTCAAACGCTGGAAGAATCAGAAGGCTGAGGCAAAGCGCGAGCGGACCGACCAGAGCTTTCTCGTGCCAAAGGAGGAGATTGCGGAGAATGATTACGACTTGTCACTCAACCGCTACAAAGAAGTGGTCTACGAGGAAGTCGAGTATGATCCGCCGTTGGAGATTTTAGAACGTATCGCGAAGTTGGATTCTGAGATTGCGGAAGGACGGGCGAAATTGGAAGGGATGTTAGGATGAAGTGGAAAACGAAACAGCTTGGGGAACTTGCCGTTTCAAAGGGTGGATCAGTCAACCCAGAGAAGCATCCCACCGAAGAGTTTGATCTTTACAGCATCCCCGCTTTTGATAAGGGAGAGCCCGAAGTTATCCGAGGAAGGGCCATTGGTTCATCGAAAAAAATCGTTGAACCTTCAGATGTGCTCCTCTCTCGAATTGTGCCCCACATACGAAGAGCTTGGATAGTTGGCGAAGATCGTGGACGAAGACTTATCGGGTCGGGTGAGTGGATTCAATTTCGCAGCAGCGAAGTCCTCCCAGAATACTTGCGAAATTTTCTTCTTTCTGATCCGTTTCATCGCCAGTTCATGCAGACGGTTTCTGGTGTCGGAGGTTCACTTTTGAGGGCTCGGCCTGCTCAAGTCTACGAAATCCATATCCCCCTTCCTCCCCTGGACGAGCAGAAGCGAATTGCGGCGATTCTGGATGCGGCGGACGAACTGCGGGCGAAGCGCCGGGAGTCGCTCGCCCAGCTCGACGCCCTCCTCCAGTCGACCTTCCTCGACCTCTTCGGTGACCCCGTCACCAATCCGAAGGGGTGGGAGGCTTCTACCCTCGGAGACATGGCAATGGTGGAGCGAGGGCGATTTTCGCCTCGTCCTAGAAATGATCCTTCCTTCTATCATGGTAAGCATCCATTTATTCAGACCGGGGATATTGCCAATTCGGGTGGATATATCACGAGCTGGAATCAGACGCTCAACGATCGTGGCACGAAAGTGAGCAAGTGCTTCTACCCTGGTACGATCGTGATGGCAATTGTGGGCGCAACCATCGGTCGAACTGCTATCCTAAAGATTCCTGCTTACTGCCCTGATAGTGTAGTTGGTATAACGACTCACAAAGGAGATGTCGATCCGGCGTATTTAGAACGATTTTTAAGATTTCGAAGAAACGACCTGTTCGAACGGGCTCCCCAAACGGCCCGAGCAAATCTAAATTTGGAAATTTTGCGCCCGTTTCCAGTTTTGAATCCTCCAGTCAAACTTCAAAAGAGATATTCAGATGTCGTTAACCAAGTGGAGTCTTTGAGGAGAAAGTACGAAGAGCAACTAGCTGAAATAGACGACCTTTTTTTCTCCCTCCAATCCAGAGCCTTCCGGGGTGAACTGTAGGCCAAAACAATATACTAATGCCTGCCACACTTCTACCCAATCGGCCATACGACGAGATCGTCAGCACAACTCGAGGAGAGTTGCGCTCCCTCTCGCGATACATCGAGTTAACCGAAAGCGGGATGGCGCATGCCCGCCAAGCAGAAAAGGCGGAGATGGAGCAACACCTTCGCGAATCTCCCGAAGAAAACCCGCCGGAACTCATGTGCTTCGCGATGAGCCACCTCGACGTTCACCACGAATTGGTGCCCCGAGCCTTGCGCCATTCCCAGCTTCTCGCGCTCTACGCCGTGTTGGAGCATCAACTGGTCGAGCTTTGCAAAGCACTCCGCCAGCGAGACCCGAGTCTCTCCCTTAAAATTTCCGATCTCTCCGGGACAGGGGCGATTGCCTGCGAGATTTTCCTCACAAAGGTCGTCGAAGCCAAGATCAGCAACTGGTCCAAAATTCACCAGCTTCGCAGGCTGAGAAACTGCATCGCTCATACCAATGGGCGGATTGATTCCCTGGAACGAGGCAAAGAAGCCGTTCGAAAGATCATTCAAGCTGACCCAGATCTCCGGGAAACCGACGGCGTTCTAATCGTAACCAGTCCCTTCATCAGCAAAGCCCAGAAATGGGTGTCACAGCTTTTCGACGAGGCATTTGAGAATCTGGGCCTTAAAGAAAACCCCTTCGCGCTGTCAGCTCCCGATGGATTTGTGATCCAGAGGAATGAGGACGGCGCTATCGAGGTGTCCAACGGCAAAGAAGTCGATCTCCCGAAGTAGCCCGAGGTCAGTCTTCCGAATTTCAATTATTCCATACCAAAAGCTACCCAACATCATGTCTACTTTTGATTCCACCAGTGATAGCCTTGAAACTCTCTTGGAGAGCGTTGTCGAAGGAAAAATCCAGCTTCCAGACTTCCAACGTGGTTGGGTTTGGGACGAAGAACACATTCGCTCGCTTCTAATCAGTGTCGCCAGATCGTTTCCGATCGGCTCAGTCATGCTTCTTGAGACTGGCGGAGAAGCACGCTTTCAACTGCGCCCAGTAGAGGGAGTGGAAAAATCGCAGGTTGGTGATGCGGAGAATCTGATTCTAGATGGGCAACAGCGACTAACATCGCTAACCCGTGTCATTCAGATGGATGAGCCTGTTCCAACGCGAGATCACAAGAAGCGAAAGGTGCAGCGCCACTTCTACATCGACATTGAAAAAGCAATGCAAGGCCCTGCACACTACGAAGAGGCGTTCTTCGCAGTCGATCAGACAAAGCAGGTGAAGACAAATTTCGGCCGCGATGTGGTGCTGGATCTCAGCACGCCCGAGCTGGAATACGAACACTTCATGTTTCCCTGCTTCCAGAGCATCAACTCCGACAAGTGGGAAGATGGTCTCAACGAGCATTATCCGCCGGAAAAATTCAGCCGTTACATGGCATTTCGCAAACAAGTGCTGAATCCGTTTCGTTCCTACAAGATCCCGGTAATTCGGCTCAAGAAGGAGACCAGCAAGGAAGCGGTCTGCCTAGTGTTCGAGAAGGTGAACACCGGAGGCGTATCGCTCTCCGTTTTTGAACTGGTGACGGCGACCTATGCCGCAGATAACTTTAACCTGCGGGATGACTGGCAAAATCGGAAAAAACAGAACTTCGCCAAACGGCATCTTTTGAAGGACTTGGAATCGACCGACTTTCTCCAGGGTATCAGTCTTTTGCACAGTCATTCCCGAAGGCAGGCCGATCTTCTTGCCGGGAAGCAAAGCAAGGAAGCCACCGCGATTACCGCAAAACGGGAGCACGTTCTCGCGATGCCGCTCCAAGCCTACAAGGATTGGCGGGACAATCTGACCAAGGGCTTTAACGAGGCCCACGAATTCCTGAAACACCTCGGTTTCTATAACGCCAAGTTCTTGCCGTATCGCAGTCAGGTGATTCCATTGGCCTGTGTCTTAGCCCACTACGGAGATCGGTGGCTTGAGCCAATGATCCAGGAGAAGCTGACGCGTTGGTTTTGGTGTGGAGTTTTGGGGGAACTTTATGGGGGAGCTGTGGAGTCCCGAATTGCGCTCGATTTTCCTGAGTTGATGAAGTGGATCGAGGATCCTCAAGCGGAACTGCCCACAACCGTGAAAGCCGCAGGTTTCCAGGAAAGCCGCCTCGAAACCCTGCGCACCCGCAATTCAGCCGCCTACCGTGGGCTCTACATTCTGCTCCAGCAGAAGGATTCCGAGGATTTCTTCTGGAAGAAACGGATGATGGATCTGGATCGGAGCGACAAGAAAATCGACATCCACCACATTTTCCCGAAAGCGTGGTGCGACCAGAAAGGAATCCAGCCCAAGGTCTACAACTCGATCATCAACAAGACTGCCATCTCGGCTCGGGCGAACCGGATGATCGGAGGCAGCGCTCCGTCTGCCTACCTGAAGCAAATTCAGGACCATGCCTCGGTGCAGCTAGATGAGCCAGGCATGAACGATATTTTGCAGACCCACCTAATTGATCCAGCCTTGCTTCGCGCAGATGATTTTCATGCTTTCTATGCGGCCAGAAAGGTAGCGCTGCTTACCTTGGTTGAACAAGCTATGGGCAAAAATGTGATGCCGGGGGCAGAGGAGGGCCAGGAAGACTCTGAGTTGGAGGAAGAGGATGACGTCAGCTGACAGTCAGAAATGAGGCCAAATATGCCGAGTTACCCTATCATGGTCAGAACTTCAAAACCGGAGAAGCTCTCGGAAACGATGAACCCAGCGAAATCGTTGCCGTTTTCGCTTCCCTTCAATCAAAGCCTTTTACGCAGAACTGTAGACCATGTTGGAAGCCTCACAACTCGATTTAATTGCACAGGAGATTTCTCTTCCTCCCGTAAGAATCGAAGAAAAGTATTCTCGTTCTGGCAGGATTTCGTGTCGCTTAAAGGACGAACATTCGTTTGAGTTTACTGAACAGGTTTCGCTCCCCAACCGAAAATCCAATCCCGCAACCGCTTATGAGTCAGTAGACGGAGTTAAGCTGTTGGTCACGACAACACCGAATGACCGAAAGAAACCGGGTTATACGGGAATCTGTTTGAAAAATGGGATGGATGAACGCTGGTTGTATCGAGAGGATACAAGTGAGTTACGAGATAAGCTACTAGGGGCGTCTCCTTCCACCGTTCGGGACGAGATTCGAGCAAGTTGGCCAAATCAGTTTTTCTTCAAAAACTCAACAACGAGCCCGGACACCCTCGGCTTGAGACCACCTCAGTTAGGCGCTCTCCATGCAATCATGGCGCATTGGTCATTGTCAAACGAGCCGGCGACCGTTGTGATGCCGACCGGCACGGGGAAGACTGAAACGATGCTAAGTTTGATGGTCGCTGAGAACACGACTTGCATCCTGGTAATCGTCCCTAGCCAGGCGCTTCGAAAGCAGACCGCCGACAAATTCGAAACACTTGGAATTCTGCCGCGGCACGGGATTGTTTCGGATAAAGCCAGAACCCCTGTGGTGGGAATTATCGACCATCAGATTGCAAGTGAGGCCGAGTTGGAGATTTTCGAACGCTGCAACGTGGTAGTCGCCGTCATCAATTCGATAGCCTCAGGGACTTCGATTGATCACTTGAAAGGGATCGCTGACCGATGCAGCCACCTGATTTTCGACGAGGCGCATCACGTTCCAGCGAGTTCATGGAATCGGCTCAAGAAAGCGTTTAGTGCAAAGCCCGTCCTCCAATTCACCGCCACGCCGTTTCGAGAAGACCGGACGCCTCTTGGAGGGAAAGTGATCTATAACTACCCTCTTCGGGACGCGCAAGAGGCCGGATATTTCAAACCAATCAGTTTCGAGGGTATTTTCGAAACAGACCGGAAAGTGGCCGATCGGAGAATCGCAGAAAAGGCAATCGAGAAGCTGCGAGCAGACCTTGCCGAGGGCTGGGATCATAGACTTCTGGCTAGGTGCCAGATTATTTCGCGGGCCAAGGAAGTCTTCGCAATCTACAAAGAACTGGCCGACGATCTCAATCCTATTCTCGTTCACAGCCAAGAAGGAAATCAGGACTCCAATATTGAGGCCCTAAAATCTGGAGAAAGCAAAATCGTGGTCACCGTCAACATGCTGGCCGAAGGGTTCGATTTACCCGAATTGAAGGTGGCGGCGATGCACGACACATTCAAAAGCCTTGCAATTACGCTCCAGTTTACCGGCAGATTTCCGAGAGTGGGATCAGACAAAGTAGGGAATCCAACCATCATCGCAAACACAGGACTTGACGATGTTTCGACTGCGCTTCAGTCGCTCTACGATGAGGATTCGAACTGGGATGAACTTCTCCGCGATCTGGCCTTCGAAAAGATCGCCGAAAGAGTCCGATTCGAAGAATTTCTCCATTCGGCTCGGGATCTTACCGATGGGGAGGTCTCCGAAGACTCAATCGCCGCGAAGTTGAACAAGAACAGCCTTTCTTATCGGTTTAACGCGATTGCTTACAGGGAGGTAAAGCTATTCAACGAATTCGGTATCCGGAATGGGCTCGAGAACAATCACCGTTTCGTTAGGGCATGGCAAAACAATGACGGAAACGTCGTCTTCTTTGTGACGAGGTTGGTTGAAAAGCCCAAGTGGACAAACAATCGTCGAATTGAGGATTCGAAACTGAACCTTTATGTTCTCTATCACGATTCTGCACAAGAACTGCTTTATATAGGATCGACTCATAAAAGCCTAACTGGCCACCAAAGACTCGCCGAAGCGGTGTCAGGAAACAAGATCCGAAGGTTTCAAGACGAAGAACCCTATCGTTTATTTGCCGAAATCGAACACTTGGTTCTTCAGCAGGTAGGGCTTTTGAGCGGTGGTGGAGCCCGCAATATCCGATACTCGATGTTCAATGGGGCAGATGTTGCTGACGCCATTAATCGCATCATGACCGGCCAATCTACGAAATCCAATATCTTTGGAACCGGCTACCGAGACGGCGGGCCTATCGCAATCGGGTGCTCAAGAAAAGGCAAGTTTTGGAATAGAGATGTGGGAAGTTTGAGCGAATGGACAGAATGGTGTGACGCAATGGGGCGCAGGTTGCTGAAGACGGAATATGATACATCTAAATTGCTCGACAATGTTCTTATTCCAAAGGCCATCGAGAAATTGCCGAACAACAAAGATCCGTGGTATCTCGAATGGCCGGAAAAGCTGAACCGATTCAAGGAGACATCGGTTACCTTGGCCTACGAAGGCAAAGAGGAACCATTTCACAGGTGGTCGATTGAGCTGGAAAACTTCGATCCTACTTCCAACAGTTACAGCTTTGCTGTGCAGCTCCTCGATGGCGCAAAAGCCCAGTCAATGTTTTGTCTGCAAATATTGCCGAAGGTGGCCAGCTTTAAGGTGGATCATCTGGACGGGCCAGAGTTGCAATTGTCGTTGGGATCAAACTCGCTTGCGCTTGAAGAATTCTTTAACGAATACCCACCAATCCTGACCTTTACAGAGCACTCCTCTCTGGAAGGAAATCACCTCGTCGATCCCGCATTTTCGGCACCCACATTTTTGGAGGAACAATGTCAGGTTCAGGATTGGAGCAAAGCCAATATTCGGGAGGAATCGCGATGGAAAGAGAAGAAAATGCACAACGACTCGATTCAAGCACAGACGATGCGCTGGTGTGTTGACGAAAAGTTCGACATCGTCTTTGATGATGATGGGGCAAACGAAATTGCTGACATTGTGGCCATCAAAGAGGAAGACGATGCACTGCTTGTTCGCCTGCTTCACTGCAAGTATTCTGCCGAAGATACCGCAGGAGGTCGGGTCAAGGACATCATCGAGGTCACGTCACAGGCGGTAAAAAACGCTCATTGGTTTTGGTCGATTGAAAGGTTGGCTGATCGCATGCAGAAGCGTCATCAGGACCGCAATGCGGAAGGTGCGGGGCGATTTTTCAAAGGTTCGCCGCAAGATTTGAAGAAATTGCTGAGGCTTCATAGGATCAGCAGGAAGATTCGAAAAGAAGTTTTCATCGTTCAACCGGGGATTTCCATTACCAAAATCAGCCCGGAAATGAATGCCATTCTCGGGTCCGCCGATGCGTTCTTGCGGACTCGAGTCGGATGCCCGCTGCATGTGTGGTGTTCAGCCAGCTAGGAAAGAGTTCTTCCGACGTCAGGAATATGTCAGATTAGGTGCAATTCGGGAGCCGTTCGTCTAAAATCCGGTGGAAATTGACTACCAGAATCCGAAAAATGCTCCCGGATTGACCGAATTGCTTCAAAAGCCACAATTAGGGAGAAAACTGATCCATCTCCGAATTTTTACTTAGAATGTCTGAACACGATAGCGAACCAGTTATTCCCTTTGAGCCCGACGACTGGGTGATCGATGAGCACAATCCCGGTCAGCGCGGGCAATACACCGGGAACCACAGCACGGCAGGGCCCTACGTCATGATCGAACTTCGCTACCCGGATGGGAGCAAAAATCGACGTCCGTTGAGCGCCTTGAAGGCCGCCGCCACCGATGGTGGGAACTCCATCGAAGATCGCCTAAAGAGCGGTGCTTTTGGCAGAGTGAGAGATTTCCAACGGCTGATTACCTTCGAGAAACTGAGGGGCACTCTCCACGAAGTGGTTTACTCGATGGAGGCAGCCCAAATCGACTTTTACCCCTACCAGTTCAAACCGGTTCTCAAATTCATCAATTCTCCCACTGAGCGACTCATCATTGCCGACGAAGTGGGTCTTGGGAAAACCATCGAATCCGCCCTAATTTGGACGGAGCTTCAGGCGCGGCGCCAGGCACGGCGTCTGCTAGTGGTCTGTCCAAGAATTCTCACCGAGAAGTGGAGGGATGAACTGCGAACCAAATTCCTGTTCGATGCCAGGGTCGTGGATTTTCGAGATCTTCAGCAGGAACTGAACGAGCTGAAGAACAATGGGCCGACGCACCCCTTTGTTCTGATCGCAGCTTACACCGGCCTGCGACCGCCCAGGAAAGAGATCAAGATGCTCGACACTCCCCCCGAAGAAGACGGGGAGGGATCGGTCAAGACTCGATTGCTTCGGGAACTGCGTCACTGGCCGCTTTCATACTCGCCTTTCGATCTCGTGATCTTTGACGAGGCGCACTACATGAGAAACGCTGGAACATCGACCTTTCACCTGGGCGAGAGTCTTTCGGTCCACAATGAAACTGCGGTGCTCTGTGTTTCGGCCACTCCTGTCAACAACCGCAACACCGACCTGCACAGCCTCCTGCGTCTGATCGATCGTGATTTCTTTGAGACTCAGGGAATGTTCGATGAGTTGCTCACGGCAAATCGCCCGACGATTCGGTCCATCAATTCGCTCTCGAAGTCGCCTGTTGATTGGGAAGGACTGAAGGAAGGTGCTGTCGGCATGGCTGACAGTCCCTTCATCAACAGCTCACCCTTGTTTGAGCAGTTCCTTGAGCAGTTGTCTGAATTTGAGGAGCACCCCGAACAAAAGACTCTTCTCGCCAAGTCACAGAATACCGCTGAAAAGCTGAATCTGCTAGGAAACTACATCAACAGAACCAGGCGGGTCCAGGTCGAGGAGAAACGGCCCGAAAGGAGGCCGCGGACTCCGATTGTCGAATACAGCACTGAGGAGATGACCCTTTACCGTGCTATCTTAAAACTCGTGCGCCGCCTCTGTAAGCGCGATGATAAACCCTTTCACATCTTCCGGGTGCTTGGTTTGCAGCTTCGCGCTGCCAGCTGCCTCCCTGTCATCGCTCAGGATATTCGGGAGGGACGCCTGGGAAGAATGAGCGGTCAGTTGGATGAGTTGGCCGACTTGCTCTCGGAAAGTATCGGAGACGAAGTGATGAGCGGCTTTGAAAGTGCGGTCGAGATAGAGGACGAGTTTGCGGATGTCGATCTTCGAAAACTGGTAGAATATGACTTCGAGGGTAATGACGGGAAATTTGCCGAGCTGTTGAAGCTGTTACGAGACACGCCTGAACCAGATGAGAAGGTCGTCATTTTCGCCTTTTATCGGCCCACTCTCGCCTATCTGAGAAGGAGGCTGCTGGCCGAAGGATTCACAGTCGCAACGATTCATGGAGGGGTGAGTCACGAGGATCGCTGGGAAGAACTCGAACGATTCAAAGCTTCGGACGGTCCTCGCGTGCTTCTTTCCTCGGAAGTTGGTAGCGAGGGAATTGACCTTCAATTTTGCCGCATCGTGGTGAATTACGATTTGCCGTGGAACCCAATGCGTGTCGAACAGCGGATTGGGCGGATCGACCGCGTCGGGCAGAAAGCCGATGTGCTGATCATTGTGAACTTCAAGGTGAAGGACACGGTGGAGGAGCGGCTTTACGACCGCCTGCACTCAAAGCTGCTCTGCTTTGCGAACACACTCGGCGATTTGGAAGTAGTAATTGGAGAAGAAGTGCAACAGCTCACCGTCGATCTCTTGAGTCAAGACCTCACCCCGCAAGAGGAGAAAAGCCGCATGGACCGGGCCGAATTAGTGATTGAAGAACGAGTGCTGCAAATCCAGAACCTGGAGGAGTCGGGAGACTCTCTGGTTGCGCTCGCGGATTACGTCCAGAAGAAGATTCGAGAAGATCGGGAAAAGGGACGCTACATCCAGGCAGAGGAACTGGAGGATTACCTAGCAGATTTCTTTGAGCGCCAATTCCAAGGCACTGAGGTAAACTACAACACACCGGCGAAAGATTGCATTCGGATCCGCCTGAGCCCCGAGGCGCGAAGCTCATTAAACGACTTCATTCGTGACGACCACACCTTGAGCGCACGTCCACTGCGTCAGCGTGAGATCTCACTTACATTTCGCAAAGACGTTCACGCAGCTCTCTCCGCAAGCCATCGCAAGACGGTGCATTTTACCAATCACCTATCGCCCTTAATTCGCTGGATCACCAAGCATAACCAGGATCGAGCGCATGACTTCTACAACGTCTCGGCACTGATCTTGGAGGACGAACATCTGCTACCCGGAGACTATTGTTACCGGATTGAACGTTGGACACTGCGAGGGCTTTCCAACCGGGAGACAATGGCATTTGCCATCGCACCGCTCTCTACAGGCGAGCTTTTGGGAGCCGAGGAAGCTGAGCTAGTAGCTCAAGAAGTGCTCAGACGTGGCAAAGACTGGGACTACGTCGATTGCGATAGGGACTTGCTAGTCAAAGCTCATAGTCGTCTCGTGGAAGACCTGATTTCTCGCTTCAGCGATGCCGTTGATGCATTCGATGCGGAGAACCGCACTACTGTGCAGATTCGAGTTCAAAGAGCTTCCAATCACTGGGACCGGCTCATCAGCCAAAGTGAGAAAGCCATCCAAACCATGAAGGGAGCGGGGAAAGATGAGAAGTTTGTCCGCGCTAGAGAGACCCGTCTTCGCAACGAACTTGAAAACAAGAACGAGAAGATTATAGAATTGCAGAGAGGCGCGACTGTTGACCCGGTGTCTGGAGAGGTAGCTTCAGGAATATTCCGCGTCGTCGCACCAACAAACCAATAACAAGGAGAATCGAAAAATGGCAGGGTTTTTCAAAAAACTAAGGGATGACGTTTTCGGCAAGTCCACGTCCTCTGAAACAGTTCAGCCAAGTCGTAGAACAGATGATGAAGGCGAACCAACGGCATCCGTTCCTCCCACGACCAAAGCTTCGCCCGGGCGATCCTCCTACTTTGTCCAGATTGGGTTGGACTTTGGAACTGCATTCACCAAATGCATTTGTCGCGATCTAACCATTGGCGATAAAACCTGGGTATACCTGCCGCCTGATTCCAATAACCCTGACTTTCCTTTCTTAATCTCCAGTTCCGTCATTTTTGAGAAGGGCATCCTAACTCATCATCGTGGCAATTCTGGCGAATATGTGGAAAATGGACTGCCTCACATGAAAATGGCGCTTGAGAAAGTGGGTTTGAAAGAATGGAAAGACCCGGTGTTGGACCCTTTTCGTAGAGGCGTTCCCGGGACGTCAGATTCAGATTTGGCTCGGTTTGTGGAGGGTTGTGCGACCTATCTCCTCGCCGGAATTATCGGAGGGGTGAGAGCAGATATCCGAAGTAGATTTCCCAAAGAGATCGGCGAAGGATTCGTGGCAGTGAATATGGCCGTGCCAGCAGCCAATGCCGACCATCCCAACGTGGATGTGTTCCAAAAAGTGCTCCGTTCCGCTTGGACTCTGTCTGACAAGCTGGAGAATTTTCCACCTACTTCGTGGCGCGAACTTGACCAGCTTTTAGCCTTAGAGTCCGATGAAGCCGAAACTGAAAGCACTTGTTTCGTCTACCCGGAAGTCAGCGCCAACGTTCAAGGATTCGTTCGTTCGCGGACCTCCCGCGAGGGTCTCTATCTGTTTTCAGATACCGGAGCTGGAACGGTCGATCAAAGTGTCTTTCTTTTCTCAAGGCCAGATGGAAGCGACCATTTGACCTATCTTCACGCGCAGGTGCTACCACTCGGATCCGGTCATCTTGAGAGACTAGCGGCCGACAGAGATAGAGACTCGGCCTGGGAAAATCTTGAACGTTGGCGGCTGCGAAAAGAAAACCAAGAAGATCACCCCCATCTTGAGTTCGCACGCAGCGAAATTGGATCTAGCCTAGGAGACGGGACCGAGCAAACGATTGCTATTTCCAAGAAAAAGCTGATCAGGAGACAACAATTAAACAGCCTACGCGTCATTTTCGGGGGCGGTGGACACTGCGAAAAGCCTTACGGGAAGTCCGTCCTCATGAGATTCGGTGGCAACATGTTCCATCAGAAGGAAATCAAGAATCGCAAACGGAATGGTGAACCGTTCGACCTTGGCATGCCGGTTCCTAAAGATCTAGACCTCACCGTCGATCAACGACACTGGATCGATCGGCTCACGGTGGCATATGGCCTATCCTTTGAAAAAAGCCAACTGTCCAGTTTCACCCTACCCAACGATGTCGATGTCCCGAAGGCCGAGGAAATCTGGAGGCCAGTCCGGAAGGTCAAATCTGCTCCTACCAAAGATGAGTGCTGATCGGGATTTCGGTGTATGGTGGCCGTGAATTGGATTCAATATGTCGAATTTCGAGTTTCTGGAGACCGAGTTTAAACCGATCTGGGATTCTGCTGTGCGCATGGAAAAGCTTGCGATGGCCGATCCCAGAGCCGGTTGTTTTTATGCGCGCCGGACGATTGAACAAATCGCAAAGTGGCTCTACGAACACGACGGGAAGCTGAATTACCCATATTCGACGAAATTGGCCGCTTTGCTTGAAGAGCCTTCATTTGCAAAGGTCGTCGCCCCGGAAGTGCGCGCCAAACTGAGATTTGTTCGGCTTCTGGGAAATCAGGCAGTTCACAGTCGGAAGCCGATACGGCAGTATGACGCTCTTCAGGCGGTGAAAGAGGTGTTCCATTGCTGCTTCTGGTTGGTAAGCCAATACACACGATTCAGTCCCAAGGTGCTGGAAGGCGTCACATTCGATGAGGCCGCGGTAACTGAGGCTCCTGAATCCAAGGAGAAGCTCACCCTGGAAAAGCTGAAGTCCCTTGAAACTGACCTTGAAAGGAAAGACCTGGAAATTGAAAAACAGCGGAAGGATGCTGAAAACTACAATGCTGAGATCAAGCAGCTTCAAGCTGAAATTGCCGAGGCGAAGAAGAGGAACGAAACGATCCCTATTGATCACGATTATTCCGAAGCCGAAACTCGTGACCGATTCATTGATCTCCTGCTGAGAGAAGCGGGATGGGACCCCGATTTCGATGACGGCAACCACAAAACAGCCGAGTTCGAAGTCGAGGGCATGCCGAATGAGACTGGCATGGGCTACGTAGATTATGTCCTGTGGAGCAAGGAGGGTTTACCCTTCGGAGTAGTAGAGGCAAAGAGAACGAAGAAAGACGCTCGGATCGGAAGAAACCAAGCGAAACTCTATGCCGATTGTCTTGAAGCGAAGTTTGGCCTCCGCCCTGTGATCTTTTACACTAACGGATACGAACATTGGATATGGGATGACCAAAGATATCCTCCGCGCCAGATCCAAGGCTTTCTTAAGGAAGGCGAGCTGGACTTGATGATTCAGAGGCGCCAGATTGCCAAAGATCTTTCGAAACAAGCCATCGACAAAGACATCGCTGGTCGGTATTACCAAGAGCAGGCAATTCGGCGCATCACCGAGGCTATGGATCAGGGGCAGCGAAAATCTCTTATCGTAATGGCTACAGGCTCCGGCAAGACTCGAACCGTGATTGCCTTATGCGACCTGCTACAACGTTGCAACTGGACGTTGCGTGTCCTCTTTTTGGCTGACCGCGTCGCCCTCGTGAATCAGGCCGTCAACGCATTCAAGGCACATCTTCCGCATAGTAATCCGGTCAACTTGGTAACTCAAAAGGAACAGGCCACTTCCCGCGTCTACGTCTCCACCTATCCTACGATGATGGGCCTAATCGATGACTCGGGCGACGAGGGCAAGCGCTTTGGAGTCGGGCATTTCGATTTGGTTGTTATCGATGAGGCTCACCGTTCTGTTTACCGTAAATACCGCGCAATTTTCGATTACTTTGACGCCTGCTTGGTTGGGTTAACCGCCACTCCTCGTGACGAAGTGGACCGTGATACGTATTCTCTTTTCGAGCTGACTCGTGGCGTGCCCACGTATGCGTATGAACTGGAGCAGGCAGTCGAGGATCGTTACCTTGTGCCACCGAAGTTGGTCTCGGTGCCGATTCGCTTTCCCCGCGAAGGAATCAAGTATGATGACCTGCCGGAAGAGGAGAAAGAGCAGTGGGAAATGGTCGATTGGGACGAGGAGGGAAACACGCCGGAGAAAGTAGAACCAGCTGCAGTTAACAAGTGGCTGTTCAATATCGACACCGTCGATAAAGCATTAGAGCACCTGATGAGGAACGGCCTTCGTGTAGAAGGCGCCCAGAAGCTGGGGAAGACCATCATTTTTGCTAAAAATCACCAACATGCAATCTTCATCCAGGAGCGTTTTGATGCGAATTACCCCCATCTGAAAGGGAATTTCGCTCGCGTCATCGACAACCAGGAGACATATGCTCAGAACCTGATCGACAAGTTCTCGATTCAAAAGCGTCCGCCGAAGGACGCACCTCAAATAGCAATATCGGTCGATATGCTCGACACCGGAATCGACGTTCCCGATGTGGTCAACCTAGTTTTCTTTAAGATCGTTCGTTCAAAGACAAAATTCTGGCAGATGATTGGACGAGGGACTCGACTTTGTCCCGAACTTTTCGGTCCAGGAGAGCAAAAGGAGTTCTTTTACGTCTTTGACCTGTGCGGCAACTTTGAATTCTTCAGCGAGAATCCCGAGGGAGTGGAAGGGAATACCCAAGAGCCTATCGGAACTCGAATCTTTCGTGCAAGGTTAGACATTCTTCAAGCCTTGCAGAAAGATGCCATGTCTGACGATTCGAGCCGCGTTGCAGAAGATGGAGCGTCGTCGATCAAGGAGTTCGAAGTATGTATCACCGATCATCTCCATGGTGAGGTCGCTTCTATGAACACGGACAACTTCATCGTCCGGCCCAAGCGACAGTATGTTGAGGATTTCCAGAAAAGAGAGCGTTGGAACAAGCTCTCTGCGCAGGACTATGCAACTCTACAAACGGACGTAGCACCCCTACCAAACACCCAAGAACCTGAACACCCGACAGTAAAATTCTTCGACCTCTTGATGCTACGCATTCAGCTGGGCACGCTTCAATCAGATTCGGCGATCACAGGCTTGATTCAAAGGGTGAAAGAGATTGCGGCTAACCTTGAAGAAGTTGAGCGTATTCCGGCAGTCAAAGCCCAAATTGTTCTGATTCAGGAACTCCAAACTGACGACTACTGGGACCTTGTTACCGTTCCAATGCTCGAACTGGTGAGACGAAGGATTCGAGACTTGGTTCAGCACGTCGAGCGCGGAAGCCGAAAAATTGTTACGACGAATTTTGAAGACGAAATTCAGCAAGGGGTTGAAGTAACTTTGCCGAATCTAAGCGCCGCAGTAGATCGAGCCCAATACCGGAAAAAATTTGAAAACTTCCTCAAGAATCACCAGGACCATTTAGCACTCAAGAAGGTTAAATACAACGAACCACTTACACAGTTAGACCTCCAGGAACTGGAGCGAATTATGTTTGAGTCTGGCGAAGTAGGGAGCAAAGAAGAGTTCGAATCATGTTATGGCTCTCAGGAAAGTCTCGGGCTGTTCATGAGAAAACTAGTCGGATTGGATCGCGAGGCAGCAAAAAGAGCGTTCGATAGTTACCTAGACACGACTACGTTCGACTCTAAGCAAATTCAGTTTGTTAATCAGGTGATTGACTACTTGACGCAGAACGGCGTTATGGACCCCAAGATGCTTTTCGAGCATCCATTTACAAATCTAAGTCCAGATGGCCCGACTTCTCTGTTCAAAGATGATGATGCCACCAAGATTGTGGGCATCATCAGGGCTATAAATACGAATGCGGCAGTGGGGTAAATAGGCGGTGGTTGACGCACAGAGGCGGCCACGAAGCACCGTCCTTCCAAGTTCAAATCAGTCGATCGGTTTGCGCAAATCCAAATCCGGAATGAAATCGTTTCCGTGGGTAAATTGACAGAATTCCAAGATTTCCCTATCACAAAGTCTGATCGAATAGGCCAATAGCTCGCGGTCGTGGCGTTCTTCCAGGATTTTTCGTCGTTGCCGATCTCCCAAACTTTGACCAGCGCATTTCCTACCTTCACCACGTCGGGCTGGCCCGCTGAGTTGGATCGTGTGTCACGATGGCACGCCAGTCTTTGTCTTCCTCTTCGCCGATCCCGCCCATTTGGCGGTTCGCTTCCTCCAGAGCTGAGATGAGTTGGGTGATATCGCGGACGCCGAAGCTGTGACTCTCCTTCCATTGCTGGTCTTCGCCTTCCGGTTTAAAGAGGCAACTCATCGTTGCGTTCTTCCAGGTTTTTCCTTCGGGAGCCGGATTGCTCCACACTTTGACCAGGGCTCGCCCGACGCGAATTTCGGTGGGGCGTTGCTTTTCGCTCTGCTCGGGCGCGGTCTCTTTGGCTTTTCGGTTTGGTTTTGGTTTTTGCTGTTCTTCTGAAGCGGCGGGTTCTTGCGCCTCTTCCGGGCTGGAGCCGGTTTTTCTTTCGGCATCGTGTTAGGATTAATAGATACGATAGCGTATACTCTTGTTTTACTCGGCTTAGGATATGACCTGTTTCCCGAAAAATGGACACTTGAAAACTGAAGTTCTGCTTTATCCTAACAAAAGCAGAACAGATGAAAAGAAGTCGATTCAGTGAAGAGCAGATCATCGCAGTCCTTCGGGAATGCG
>CAXBMX010000050.1:0-26632 GCA_963977055.1 uncultured Verrucomicrobiales bacterium | reverse complement strand
CCGTCACATCCGCATCCGGGTTGATCACCGTCGCATCATCCACTCCGTTGACGGTCACCGTCACCGTTTCGCTTACGCCAGTATCGGTCGTGTAAGTAAAAGTTGTCGTGCCACTTTCACCCGGGCTGAGACTGTTAAAATTCGATCCAGGCGTGAAGGTCACATCTCCTCCGTTATTCACCGCAACTCCGTCGTTCACATCCGTTGGTTGCGTCACACTGGCTACCGCCAAGGGGTTATCACTCGTATCGACATCACTGTCGTTGGCCAACACATCAATCGTGACAGCGGTGTCTTCATCCGTCACATCCGCATCCGGGTTGATCACCGTCGCATCATCCACTCCGTTGACGGTTACCGTCACCGTTTCAGTCACGCCGGTATCGGTCGTGTAGGTGAATGTGGTCGTACCACTTTCGCCTACGGCTAGACTGTTAAAATTCGAACCGGGTGTGAAGGTCACATCTCCCCCGTTATTCACCGCAACTCCGTCGTTCACATCCGTTGGCTGCGTCACTGAAGTAACGCTCAGCGGATTATCATTCGTATCGGGATCACTGTCGTTGGCCAACACATCAATCGTCACCGCGGTGTCCTCATCCGTCACATCGGCATCAGGATTAGTCACCGTCGCATCATCCACGCCGTTGACAGTCACTGTCACGGTGGCCGAATCCGTCCCACCTCTACCGTCGCTGATCGTATAATTGAAGCTTACCGTGGCACTTTCGCCATCATCCAGGTCATCAAAGTCGTTGCCCGGATCGAACACGATCTCATTGTTGCTATTAACTGTCGCACTTCCCTTGGTAGGCTGATCAACCCCCGTCACAGAAAGCAGGTCTCCGGGATTGGGATCACTGTCATTACTTAAAACAGAAATTGTTTGAGGTGTTCCCGGTACCACGACCGCTTCGTCGTCAACTGCGTCCGGCCCAAGATTAGGCGCCTCAATGGGTTCACTGCCGCCGCCAAGCGAACTAGCTTGGCCCGGTAAAAATGTCGTACTAACTCCTACCAGATGATCTACCAACTCGATATATTCCGTGTTGGAGAACCGCATCAGGGTAAAACCTCTAGCATTTGGAAGGTTGCCAGTTTGGCTGTTAAACTCGTATTCGTCAGACAAAGGCTCAACGGGATTCAGGCTGATTGTTATCGCCTCATCTCCCTCTCCAAATTTGTAAAAGTCTTTTAAGAGCGCTTCAGTACCATCTTTAAAATCGACAACCAAATCTTCAGCCTCCGGGCGCAAACTCACGTCCACCGGATTGCCATCCTCGTCCATCACCACGATATCGTCACCGGGCGTGACTTGAATCTCCAGACCGTCCGTTATTGGAACAACTCTGGTTTCGCCTTCGGCGTTTGTAATATGGAGAAAATATTTCATTGCTTGCGTCTTTGTATTGTTAAGGCGCAGAATCGGAAGAAAGCCTTCCAGCTTGCCGCGCTATAGCTTTTATAATTTATATAATTATTATAAAATAGTCAATCCCACATCTAGTCGGATTTTCCATAAATTTTCTATTACTTAAAAATTGGAACCCCCGAATTATTTGGAGTGTCTCTTCGAAATAAGCGGAAGTGCTTCCCCTTAGGTTTACAATCCACGCTTGGCTGGATCGGAAGTTGATCCCGCTCCACATAGTAGGATTGATGCAACGACTCGTAGTCAGATTCCGGACCGTCGGAATCAAAACGATTGTTCATGAGGTCACCCTGAGTCAGTGGCACTCGGCAATCTGGATCAACCGCGTCAAAGGTAACCACCACATCATTTTCCAAGATGACTGATTTGTCCGTTTGAGTGCAATCCTGACAATTCGAACCATCCAAAATTGTACTGGTAGCGATACCTTGCACGCCGAGAATCCGATACGCAGAAGTATCGAGATTAAATTTTGCATCCAGCAGCCTCGACTCCGCAGTGAATGATTCCGATTGAACATCGAGAATATTCAAAAGCTCCTGGCGCCCTACCTGAAACTGCTCTTCATAGTCGGCTGCCACGCTAACTAGCTCCGTCGCATAAATGCGCAACGCTTCGACCGATGCGAAAGAGCCCTCTCGCTCTTGCCATAGTATGCTGAGTTCGTATTGGCGCTGAATATCAGCAGTCCGTTTGAGTTCTTCAAATTTCCCAACCTGAAAGTGCTCACGTTCCTGTCGCGCTTTGTTATAACCGCCCGAAAAGATGTCCCAGCTTCCAACCACCAAAGCGCTAGCTCCATTATCATCACCGGGAACACCGTTAAGGTCACGTCCGACACTGGCTCTACCGTCGAGATAAAATTTAGGCCCTGACAGACCACGAGTCGCTTCGGCACGATGCCTTGAACCGTCGAGAGCTTCAACGGCTGCAAGGTAGTTGTGATTGCGGCTCAGATCGATCTCGTCAATGTCATCCGGCATTTGGGGAATAACGGAATTGGTAAGATTTTCCGGCAATATTCCCGTCAGCCGCTCAAAACGTCCGATGGCGAGTCGACTAGTCAGTCTGGCCGTAGCAAGCGTATTAACAGCCAGCCCCAATCGACCTTGAACCAATGCCAAATCGGAACGGCTACCACCTGCCTTGACCCGCTCACTCAACATGTCGCGCATCGTCTTATGATTCTCGACGTTGAGTTCAGCGAGGGAGATCTGACGGCGAGTCCGTGATACTTCGAGGTAAACCTCGCACAAATCCACGACCCGACTTTCAATCATGCCCTTCTCCAAATACT
This sequence comes from uncultured Verrucomicrobiales bacterium, assembly GCA_963977055.1. Taxonomy (GTDB): domain Bacteria; phylum Verrucomicrobiota; class Verrucomicrobiia; order Verrucomicrobiales; family DEV007; genus Arctic95D-9. Next base: position 23,903 of record CAXBMX010000050.1, on the reverse strand, counting down.
GCTGGGCCAAAAATGCATTTCGAGAAGCCCTACTTTCGTTTTTGGCTGTGCCGCCATCATAAAGAAGCTGTCGAAGCGATAAGCCTATCTGACTCTGAATCAGAGAATCACCTGTTTCGAAAAGACCATCCGTTGAGCGGTTTCGCTGAGCGTAGCCGCCATTTCCATCCAAAGAAAGATGGGGAAGCAGGGCCGAACGAGCAATCTTCTGGTCCTCACGAGTTGAAAGCGTGTCGTACTCAGCCGCATTGAGTTCCGGCTCAAATTCAAGCATCGCGCAAACCGCTTCAGGCAAGGTTTGTCCCTGCACAGGAAGCGAAATTAACGCAGAAGCCAGCAAGCATAACCCGATGCAAAAAGGCACAATTCGAAAAGTTTTATATAATTCCATATTCTTCAAAATTTATAGTATTTGTGATTATTACTATAAATAGCCATACTTTTAGTTAACTGTAAATACAAATATTATGGTTTTTTTAATAATTATCAAACATCGATAACAAGGAAAAACCGCTTTTCCTTGGATCAGAAGTAAGCCAAAGCTGAAACCGTTAGCGAAACGGCCAGAAAACGGGGATCAGCACCGAAGCGATCACCCACAATATGAGGTTCAGCGGAATCCCGACCTTGGGAAAATCGTTGAATTTGTAGCCTCCGGCTCCGTAGACATAGGTGTTGGTCTGGTATCCGATCGGAGTGGCAAAACTGGCACTGCAGCCAAACATCATCGCGACAATGAAAGGCCTCGGATCAACGCCCATTTCACCGGCGTAACTCACCTTTCCTGCAATCCCTATGACAATGGGAGTCAGCAAGGCTGCCACCGCATTATTGCTGATCAGCTCAGTGAGAGTCGAGCTCAGCAGATAAACCACCGCCAGGATCACAAATGGCGAAAAGTCACCGCAAAGCGCCATGATCCCATCAACCAGCAACTGTGCAGCACCACTCTGATCCATCGCTAAACCAAGCGCCAGCATCCCAAAAATCAGAAACACAATATTCCACTGCACCGATTCGTAGGCTTGCTGAGCGGATACACATCGAGTCAAAATCATCAACAGCGCAGCCAGCACGGCCAAAGCAGGGATGGTCAAAATTTTCAACGACGCTCCAATGACGAATAGCAAGGCAATCCCAACGCCAATCCAGACTTTTTTCGAATTCACCTTTACCTCCGCAACATCGGAAATGCTGATGAAGTCGCTTTTCTCCTGAAGTTTACCGAATGCCTCCGGCGGCCCCTCCATAAACAAAGTATCGCCAAAAGCCAGTCTCACCGAATCGAAGTCGGCCTTCAAATTCACCCCCTGCCGGTGAATCGCGAGCACATTGATTCCGAAATTCCGACGCAACCCGACCTCTTTTAAGGTCTTACCCACCATGCCAGACCGTGGGCCAATGATCCCTTCGATCATTTTGAGATCCCGTGTCTCCAACTGAGTCAAATTCAGATCCGGTTGACCCTCGAACCGGATGCCCCCCTCGTCCTTAAGTTGCTTAAACTCCTCACCGTAAACCCTGATCAGGAGTCTATCCTTTTCATGGATCGTTAGCTCATTCAATGGAGTCACCAACGAACGTCCCCTTCTGCGCACCTCCAGGACCTGAGCGTGTGGATAGTCCTTCAACAAAGTTTCGACCAAAGTCTCTCCTACCAATGAAGAGCCGGGCTCAACTTGAAACTGAGTCAAAACCTCACGAGTCGCGTCGCTATCGATCAGCTCAGACAAGGAACTCCGACTCGGCAGCAGCTTTCGCCCAACCAGCAGCAAATAGACAAACCCAACCGCAGTATAAATAATACCAAGCTTCGTTAGCTCAAACATGCCAAACGGCTCCTGCCCCAGATCTTGAGCCACCCCATCAATAATGAGATTCGTCGAGCTTCCCGTCAGCGTGCATGTCCCTCCAAGAATAGCAGCGAACGAAAGCGGGATCAGTAACTTCGAAGCTTTGAGCCCCGTGGCCCGGGCATGAGCCAGCACAATAGGAAGAAACACGACGACAATGGGCGTGTTATTCACGAAGGCAGATAAAACAGCGACCATCGTCATCATCACCAACAACACTCGAATCTCACTCTTCCCGGCGATCCGGGAAAAAAATCGCCCAATCGCAGCGATCGCGCCCGTCCGCTCCAGCCCTGCGCTCAGCACAAACATGCACGCAATGGTGATCGGAGCGCCATTACTGAAGACCGAGAAAATCCCTCTCTCCAAAATCACTCCGTCTTCGACTTGATCAGCCACCGGTAAAATTCCGATCAAGAGCATGAATCCGATGGATGCCAGCGCCACCACATCTGGAGAACCCCATTCTCTGAAAAAGGCTACGACCACCAAAACCAGCAACAAAAACGTACTGGCAATCGCTAAATCGAACCCGGGAATAAAAGGTTGTATCCACTCAATAATCACGGCTTGCATGATCTCTAGTCCCGGGAAAGAACACAAGTCAGCAATTGCACCTTTCAGCAGATTTGTTAGTCTCAAACAATGGAAAGGGAGCGCCCTCCAACCGAATTCGAACGCAAAGTCTACGATGCGCTGCAGCTGATCCCCCGGGGGAAAGTCAGCACCTACGGCCTCCTTGGGCGCTACATTTCCTGTCGGTCAGCCCAGGCTATCGGCCAGGCCCTGCGACGAAACCCGTTTGCGCCCGATACCCCCTGTCATCGGGTCGTCCGCGGAGATTTGACCATCGGAGGTTTCAGCGGCCAAAATGGTGGCGAACCCGTCGAACGCAAACGCCGACTCCTCGAAAGCGAAGGAGTCTCATTCGATCCTGACGGATCCATCTCATCCGCCTGCTGTTATCAATTCGATGAGTGACGCGGATCGGGAGGAAATAGACCCCAACCAGGCTATGCGCTGGGAATTGGCAGACAATCTTGCTGATCTGGAGCTCTACCGAATGCCGTTCGGTCGATACAAAAACCGAGGCATTCACACCCTGCCCTACGAATACCTTCACTGGTTTGTCGAGCGACAGGACGGCTTCCCATCCGGACGTCTCGGAGAATTGATGGAATTCGTCTACCACACCAAGGCCGCCGGAGCCGAAGTCGTCTTTTCCAAAATAGGTAAAAGGCGATAAATCGGCTCTCTACCTTGCCGTCGGATCTTTGACCTCAGCCACGTGCTCTACCGATTTCAAAATTCGCTCAATTCGAACCGGTTTGCTGATCACATCCTTCACCCGAACGTCGCGCTCCAGTTCCTCCGGCAGTTTCGGATCACCCATTTCGCGAAGAAAGACCACCCCGGGCGCCATCTGTCTCACCCCGCGCCCGCAGGAATAGGCTTTTGAAATCAGTTCATAGAGTAACGGACCGCTCAGTTCCCCATTCTGCATCCCAAAGAAGAACAATTGATAAGATTTCTGAAGAGCCAGCTCAAACGCTCTCAACGCATTTGAGGTTGTTTCCACCTCAGCCTCGGTAAAGTTCTCCAAGGTCTCCCGAACTAATCGGGTGGTCGATCCCACCGGATGAGCCACCAGGATTCTGACTGGCCCCTCATCAGGGAGTGACTGAGAAATTTCCGCAGAAGATTCAATCATTTTACTTTCCGAACCCACCACTTTCTCAACAACATGGCTTTCCCTATCGGACTCCTGTTCCGAGGAGCTAACATTTCTTAAAGTTTTCCACTTCTGTTCCAAACGACCTTCCATATGGGCGACGACGCGTTGATCAAAATCCAGGGTGCGCGACAGCATAACCTCAAAAACCTCAATTTGGAAATACCGAGGAATCGCTTTGTGGTGATTACCGGTGTTTCCGGATCAGGAAAGTCGTCCCTCGCCTTCGATACCCTCTATGCTGAGGGCCAGCGAAGGTATGTCGAATCGCTCTCTGCCTACGCCCGCCAGTTTTTGGATCAGCTGGAAAAACCGGAAGTCGATTTCATCGAAGGCCTCACACCCGCCATCGCCATCGAGCAGCGGTCTTCCAAGCCCAATCCGCGATCCACCATCGCCACTGCCACCGAGATCTACGATTACCTCCGTATTCTCTATGCCGCACTGGGCCAGCCCCACGATCCTGAAACAGGCACACCGTTAGTGAGGCACACCGTCAAAGATATTGTCGACGAGCTCACCACCCATCCAGAAAGAACCCGCCTCATCCTGACCGCTCCAGTGAAACTGGAGAAAGGCGAAAAACTGAAAGATGTCCTTGAGCGGTATCGCTCTCAGGGCTTTTTGCGCGCCAGGCTCGACGGAAAACTCATCGAAATCGAAGAAGCAGGTGCTTCGCCCAAAGCCAAAGCGGTCGAAATCGTAGTCGATCGCCTCGTCGTCAGAGAGGACATTCGCAGCCGCCTCGCCGACTCACTGGAACTGGCTCAAAAGCTTTCCGAAAACCGGATCACTGTTTTGGTGCAGGCCCCGGAATCTGAAGATTACGAACCTTTCGACTTCACCTTTCAGTTCACTAATCCGGAGACGGGATTCTCTCTCCCCAAACTGACACCCAAGCACTTTTCGTTCAATAGCCACTTCGGCGCCTGTCGCAGTTGCCACGGACTTGGCTCCCGTCTCGTTCCCGACGGTGAACTCATGGTTCCAGACCCCTCCAAATCCATTCAAGAAGGAGGCATCAAAACTTGGTGGACAGGATCTAAGAAAAGAAAAGGATTCCATCAGCGGGCCATCGAAGAAATCGCCAAGACTTACTCAGCCGAACTTGATTCACCCATCAGTGACCTGCCGCTCGATTTCAAAAAAGCGCTCCTCTTTGGCAATGACGATTTCGAAGGACTTTCTCATCAAGCCGTTCGCCTGCTCGCCTCCACCAAAAGCGAAGTCACCAAACGAAATGTGAGACGCTTCATGTCTCCCCGCCCGTGTCCTGAATGTGAAGGCAAAAGACTCAAGGATGAGATCCTAGCAATCACACTCAATCACAGCGATAAGCCCCTTTCGATCGAAGGCTTCACCGCACTGAGCATTTCAAATGCCCTCACTTGGATCGACGGAGTGGAACTCACCCAACTCGAAGCCACCTACGCGACCGAAGTCCTCAGCGAAATCCGCAAGCGTCTCACCTTTCTCAATACGGTCGGACTCGGTTACCTTTCACTCGACCGCCAGAGCGGCACTCTATCAGGAGGAGAAAGCCAACGCATCCGACTCGCCACCCAACTCGGAGCCGGTCTCGCCGGCGTCCTCTACGTGCTCGATGAACCGAGCATTGGCCTGCACCAGGCCGATAACGAAAAGCTCATCGCAACACTTCAACACCTTCGTGACATCGGTAATTCCGTCATCGTGGTGGAGCATGACGAAGACACCATCCGCGCCGCAGACCACCTCCTCGACCTTGGCCCCGGCGCCGGCGAAAGCGGCGGTGAGTTACTCGCTCAGGGAACACCCGACGAAGTCATCGCCCACCCCGATTCCGTCACTGGCGCCTACCTCTCGGGCCGATCCTGTATCGAAATCCCCGCACCGGACTCTGTCGACGCCGACACCCTCAGCATCACTGTTCGAGGAGCAAAAGAGAACAACCTGAAAAACGTCGACGTGACCTTTCCCCTCGGAAAATTCACCTGTGTCACCGGAGTATCCGGCAGCGGCAAGTCCACTCTTGTCGACACCATTTTGAGGCGCGCCCTCTTCCGCCATTTCTACAAGAACAAAGACAAACCGGGTGACCACCAGGAAATCGAAGGCCTTGAGCATCTCGACAAAGCCATCGTGATCGATCAGGCCCCGATCGGGCGCAGCCCCAGGTCAAACCCCGCCACCTACATCGGCGTTTTCGGACCGATCCGAGACCTCTTCTCTCAACTTCCGACTTCCCGCACCCGGGGCTATGAACCCGGACGTTTCAGTTTCAACGTCGCCGGAGGACGATGCGAAACCTGTCAGGGTGACGGCCTCATCAAGATCGACATGCACTTCCTCAGCGACGTCTACGTCACCTGCGAGTCCTGCCAGGGCAGACGCTATAATCGCGAGACGCTCGACATTACCTACCGCGGAAAATCCATTGCCGACATCCTCGAAATGACCGTCGAAGACGCTCTAACATTCTTTCAGAAGATTCCAAAAATCAGTCAGCAACTCAGAGCATTGCAGGACGTCGGCCTCGGCTACATCCGACTGGGACAGTCTGCCACCACCCTCTCAGGAGGCGAAGCCCAACGCATCAAACTCGCGGCCGAGCTCGGCAAAACCGCCACAGGCAAAACGATTTACCTGCTCGACGAACCGACAACCGGTCTTCACTTCGCCGACATCGCCACACTACTCGAAGTCCTATATCGCCTCAGGGATCAGGGAAACACCCTCATCGTGATCGAACACAATCTCGACGTCATCAAATGCGCCGACTGGATCATCGACATGGGACCAGGTGGTGGAGAAACCGGTGGAAAAGTGGTGGCGAAGGGCACGCCCAAGGAAATCGTGAAGGCAAAGAAATCGCTCACGGGTAAGTTTTTGAAGCGGTATTTCTAGCCTTTGGAACATCGACGAGATCCCTTTTGCTGGTTCAGCAGAGCCCAGATTCACAAATAATGTAATCAATTACTTTCTCCGGCGTCTCTATTCTGACGTGACAGATGTTTTGATGACGACTTTTTCCGTAGTCCGCAGCATTTCCTCAATAGGAACCTGCCTCAGGAGATCTTGAGGCCTCACTCCCTGATTCAACTATAGATGGGCTCACCGCTCCTCCTTTTAGAGTGCTTAAAGGAAAAATTGAGTCATGCTGAGATGGAAATGAACAAAACACAGATTCCCGATTTAAGACTCTGGCGCCTACTTGGAATGGCTGGCCTCATTGGAGCTATCATGGTTGGAATCGGTGAGTTCATGGTGCATTTCTCCCCGGAAGGGATGGAGGGAGAAGACTTCGCTTTATTCGGACCAGTTTCGGATCGGAACCTCACCATTGGGCATTTTCTGATGGTGTCATTTCTGCCCCTTTATGTGTTTGGATACCTTCATCTGTATCAAGGCTTTCGCCCTGGAGGGAAAAAACTGGCCGCAGCGGTATTCGTTTTCGGCGTTTTCTCTTTCATGGTGGGAGGCATCTGGGTCGGATCTCGTGCCTTCATTGGGAGCCTTCAGCATCTTCTCGATACACCGGAGACGGTTGAAATCTGGAAGGAAGTGGCGGCGCGCTACTTCTTCTTTCTCGAAAATCTTGTCCAAGCCCTTCGCGTTTTGATACTGGCTCTCTCTGTCTGCTTCATCGCGGTGGTGATTCGTGGCGGCACTATCTATCCCCGTTGGTATGCCGCTTGTGCTCCGATCATTCCTTTAGTGCTTATCTTTACCTGCTACATCCTTGTTCCCTCCATCGGAAAATACCTGCTCCCTGCAGCCATGAACGTGGCGCACGTCATCGTTTTCGCGCTTTCCCTCATCACCGGAACAAAGCGCCTCAGATCTCTCGAAAAGGCTTCTTGAATGCCTGCCTCCGCCTGTCCCAGGCAAAATCAAAACTCTCAAAACCCATGAACGAAAATCACACCACAGCCAAAAAGAAACGCAGCAAGCTTCGTTTCCTCTTAATCATCCCGATGATCATCATTACCTTGATGCTCATGATGATCATTCGGTTCAAACTAGACGGGCGCATCGACTATCAAGTCAGTATTGAAGGAGTCACTATTCCGAAATTTGAGGAAGTCGAAATCGATTTCTCTCATCACTACGACAAGGAAAAATCAATCCAGGCAACCGGGAGCGCGATCATCGATCTCGACAACGCCGGTGCCCGAGAGGTCTTTATCGGTGGCGGGCGCGGTCAGGAAGATGCGTTGTTTCGCTTTGAAAGCGGGGCTTTCACCAATATCAGCGAAGAGGCAGGACTGGCGAAGGAAACCGATGAAGCGACTCTGAGTGCCGTCTCGCTGGATACGGACAATGACGGAGACGATGACCTGATCGTTTCACGCTCAACCAGTATTTGGCTATACACGAACAACGAAGGAAAACTCAAGGGGGAGAAACTAAACGTTTCTCTTGATGACGAAACGAGCCCTCTCTCAATCGCAGTCTGTGATTTGAACCGGGACGGGCATTTCGACATGTATGTCTGTGGCTACATACAGAAAGAAAAAATCGAAGGTCTTAATATCTTCAACAAAGAGGGCTATGGAGGCATCAGTCGTCTGCTCATCAACAAGGGTGACAACACATTCACTGATCAGACGAAATCGTCCGGCCTTTTCTACAAACACAATACGTTCCAGGCAGTCTTTAACGATGTCGACTCGGATGGCGACGAAGATCTTGTCGTCGCCCACGATACCGGACAGGTGCGCACCTATCGTAACCTCGGAAACCTGAAGTTCGAGAATGTCGACAACCCCAACTCGGGAGTTTTCAGCTATCCCATGGGGATTGCGGTCAGCGACTATGACAACGACGGACGCACTGATTTCTTCTTTTCGAATACCGGAACAACTGCCCCGGCCTTTATGGCGAGAGGCGACCTTCGTGACGATCAGGTCTATCACTCCGATTGGATTATGTTTCACAATGACGGAGATTTCGCCTTCACCGACACGGCCGAAAAAGTAAAAGTCGCCGACTACGAATTCTCGTGGGGCGCCGTTTTTGAGGACTTCAACCTCGACGGCCTACCTGACCTCGTTGTTTCCGAAAACTACGTCGATCTCCCTCCTCACAAAATGCCATTCCTTCGGCTGCCGGGCCGGTTTCTCATTCAAAACACGAATGGCGAGTTCGCAGCAGTCGGGGCTGAAGCCGGGGTCTCGAACAAGTCTTTCGGCATCTCTCCTTTGACGGCGGATCTCAACCTCGATGGAGCGCCAGATCTTATCCATGTCAACATCGCCGGAAAATCCCGCGCCTTTCTCAGTGAAAAACCGACAAGTGGTTTTGTGAAAGTGGAACTCCCCAATAAGGCGAGTTCGATAGGCGCCATCGTCAAAGCAACCCTAACAGATGGCAAAGTTCTCTATCGCCCTTTTGTTAAAGGAGAGGGGCTCTGCTCCGATTCAAGCCCAACGATCACTCTGGGAACAGGAGAAGCGGAGGTCGAATCCATAGAAGTGCAATATTTAGGCGCCCCGATCATCACCATTAATGATGTCAAAGTCGGAACCACCGTAGTGGTCGAATAATTCTCCGAACAGACTTCTCTATTTAGGGGAGGCCCTCTCCCTCCATGTCCAAATTTCGCCCCATATTATTTTTTGGCCTGCTCGGTGTTCTCGTGGTTGCCACGAGTGCAGCGTTCCGGCTATCCCTCAAAGAATTCAACACCGCAGGATCATGCCCCATCCTGGGACCCGTCCCTGCCTGCTACCTTGTTCTTGCCGGATTCGCAGCGGCGCTAGTCGGACATCTCGCAGGAAAATATCAGTGGGGAAGAATTCTGTTTCTACTAGGATTGGGGTTCCCCACCTTACTGGCAATCATCGCGAGTATTGGAGAGAGCGCCGGTTTCATCGAATGCCCAAAAACATCAACTGGCGTTCCAATGTGCTATCTCTCATTGGCCATCTGCATCCTGGCTTGGATTTTCTGGAGAGCAGGAGGTAGCTTTAACCGTACTTTTGGAGAGAAGGGTTAAATCCATTCGGTGCCGCGTAAATACGGCAACTCCTTAAAAAGTCCCCCACTGGGAAGTTTCTGGAGCGCTATCTAAAAGAACTCTTGCTCCTGCTCTTAATCTTGTTCTTGCTCTCCTCAGACCTGCCCTCTTTCCCAGTATCCGTCTCCTTTCTGCAAAGTTAGGGGCGAGCGCGTTCTCGCCCAATCGGTGTATAAATACACTTTGGAATTCAGAGAAGTGAATTGGCCAAGTGCAATTGTTGGCCAGGAGAATGTCTGACTCTTCACTCCTTTCGATTAAGACAGCCCCAGTCTCGGATGTGGCGAGAGTGCAAAATCAGGAGTGATGCGACTGCCAGCCGCAAGTCGTGCGCGCCGCAGGCGAGCAGGACAAAAAGAGTAAGAGTAAGATTAAGAAAAAGATTAAGAGGGTTTCAGCTTCGCTGAAACACATACACCCACCAGGAATCGAACCTGGACCTACGGCTCCGGAGGCCGTCGTAATATCCATTTTACTATGGGTGCTTGTCGAGTCGTTGCGGGGTCGAAGATGACCAGGCTCAGACAGGGGCGGCTAAGATGTGACCTCTCGTCTCAATTCGCAAGTCATAAAGGAGCGTTTCGCGGCTGGAAACTGACCCTTTACACCCTTGCCGGGCGGCCATATCGTCCCGCCCGGCGTTGCAACACGGCGATTTTCACCATGTCAGAAAAGACCACAGGCAAACGAGTAGTGATCAAAATCGGAACCGGCGTTCTCACGAGAAACAGCGGAGGAGATATTCACCATGCCATGATGGCTCGTCTTTCTCAGGCAATAGCCGATCTCAATAGTGCCGGACACGAGGTTGTGATGGTCACCTCCGGAGCTGTTGGCGCCGGGCTCTCCACCTTCGGATTGGAAACCCGCCCCGAAGCGACCGACATGCTGCAGGCATGCGCCGCTTCCGGTCAGGCGCGGCTCATGCATCTTTACGAGACTCAGTTCAGCCATCACGGACTCAAGATTGCTCAACTGCTCGTCACCCACGAGGACCTCGAAGACGAACGCCGCAATCGCAACGTCCTCGCTACCCTCCGGGCCATTCTCCCTCACCGTCAGGTCATTCCCATCATCAACGAAAATGACTCTGTGTCAGTCGCCGAGCTCAAAGTCGGCGACAACGACGTCCTCTCCTCCATCGTAGCCCGACTCATCGAAGCCGACTTACTGATCCTTCTCACCAGCGTCGACGGGCTTCTTGGACCAAATGCCACTTCTGAAACCGACATCATCGAAAGAGTCGACGACATCAATAGTGTGCTGGACTTCGCTCGCGATGAAAAAGGCGACCTCTCGGTCGGAGGAATGGCCAGTAAACTTCTCGCCGTTCAAGCGTCAGTATCAGCAGGCATCGAAACCGTTATCGCTAGCGGATTGCGCCCCGAACAACTCCATGAAATCGTTGCTGGAGGCGGTATTGGCACTCGATTTTCTGCCTCCTAAAATATTCATCTCTCCTTTCCAGTCACCATGACTTCCGAAGAAATCTGCGAACAGGTCTGGCAAATGGGCAAACAAGCCCGGGCCGCTGCTCACGCCCTTACCAAACTGAATTCTGATCAGAAGAACGCCATTCTTCTGGCAATGGCAGACGGTATCGTTGCCAGCGAGGCAGCGATCATCGCAGCCAATGCCGAAGACCTGGCCGCTGCTGATGAACTCGGCCTCACTCCAGCGATGAAGGACAGACTCCGTCTCGATCACGACCGTGTCGTCGCGATGGCTGATGGCATTCGAGAAGTCGCCGAGCTTCACGATCCCTCTGGCGAAATCATTCGCGAATGGTCGCGACCCAACGGGATCCAACTGACGAAAAAACGTACTCCCATCGGCACGATTGGCATCATTTACGAAAGCCGCCCTAACGTTACCGCTGACGCAGCTGTGCTTTGTTTCAAAACCGGAAACGCCACCATTCTTCGTGGAGGCAAAGAAGCTATCCATTCCAATCGCGCCATCGCACAAGCTCTCCAGGCTGGTGGTGCCGCAGCTGGCCTGCCCGACCACAGTATTCAACTCATCCCCTTCACCGACAGGGAGAGTGTTCGCCACCTCTGCGAGATGGACACCTACCTCGATCTCATCATTCCCCGGGGAGGAGCCAGCCTCATCGAAGCAGTCGTCGGGATGGCCCGGATGCCTGTCATCAAACACTACGACGGCATCTGTCATGTCTTCGTCGACAAAGACGCTGATCCCGATATGGCCGAGGCCGTCGCGATCAATTCAAAGGTCCAAAAGCCCTCAGTCTGTAATGCTCTTGAGACGCTGCTGATCCACCGGGATGTTGCCGAGACCTTTGCTCCACGGATTGCCGCCGCTTTCGCTGAGAAAAACGTCGAACTCCGCGGAGACGCAGCATTCCAACAATTGGCCGGAATCGAAACGAAATCAGCCACCGAAGAAGACTGGAGCACCGAATACCTCGACTACATCCTCGCCGTGAAAGTCGTCGACGATCTCGACGCCGCCATCGCTCACATCAATCACTACGGTTCGCATCACACCGATGTCATTGTGACGAACGACGAAACTGCAGCCGAACAGTTCCAGCTCGAGATCGACTCTGCCTGCGTTTTCTGGAATGCCTCCACTCGATTTGCGGACGGCGCCGAATTTGGCTTCGGTGCCGAGATCGGCATCAGTACTGACAAGCTGCACGCGCGAGGGCCCATGGCTCTCGAGGAGTTGTGCAGCTACAAGTACCTCGCCAAAGGCAGCGGACAGGTGAAGTAGAATCCTCTACTCTTCCCAATCAATTCCCGTCGGGACGGAATCGACAAATCCATCGAAGGACATCACCATCCGGGTTGAAGCGATCTTGTCGGACTCATAATTCCCTTTCTCCACTACCGTCACCTCGATCAAAGCCACCGCGTTGGTGCGCTGTTCCCATCCACGCCGAAACCCTTCGTCCAAAGGGATCTGAATCAAGTAGAGGAAACGCTCTTCGCGGACAAAATTTTCGCCGTCATCGCTCGGCTCGATCGTTCCATTGCTGAACCATTCGATCGCAACGATCGCGCCGCGACTGTAGCGTCCGCCAGCCGCCTCCTGCGAAGGCAGTTCAATCGCCTCCAGTTCGTGAGCGACCGATTTCTGCTCTTCCAGCAGACCATTAAAGTATGCCTTAACCAGATCTTCTTTCGTGCTTTCCGGTGATCCATCGAAAAGCAAGGGAGTTTCAAATTCACCTGCCCGTAAAACACCTCCTAAACCAAACATCAATCCACAGGCAACTATTGAGAGCAAAGCGATCATTTTCATGCGCTGACCCTGTCACCTTTTCTTATTTTAAGTCAATCATGGATCGCGGTTCCAAGAACGCGGTTCCAAGAACGCGGTTCCCAGAACGCGGTTCCAAGAACGTGGTTCCCAGAACGCGGTTCCCGGAACGTGGTTCCCAGAACGCATCTCGCTCCAAAACTAAGCTTCCAATGGTGGCCCCATCAGGTCCATTCCATGCTCATCAAAGAACGCAGCAGGATCCGTGATCAAATCCGCCTCTTTGCAAATCACTCGAAACGATTCCTCGGACTTGAGCGCGGGCAGCAACTCAAAATGAATTCTGGCCGGATTCTCTCCAATATTTCGGAAGGCATGCACAGCCCCCATCGGAACCAGAGCGGAATCTCCCTCGGCTAATTCCATCTCTTTCCCATCCACCTGAAACCGAAACTGACCTTCGATAATGTGGAATATTTCAATCTGCTCGCGATGCGTGTGCAAGGGAGGCCCGGCCCCAGGCTGAACGACTTCTTCAAAGACAGCCACCCTGCCATCCGTGTCCTCACCTGAGATCAGGCACCGTATATCTAACTCTTTCATCAACCTATTCCTTTGATGGATTTTTGACCATTTGAGCAATCATATCCCGCAAAAAAGGAGACTGCACCACAATTCCCAAGCCCATCGGCAAATGCGTTGTCTTTTCTTCCAGCGCCGTTTTACTTTTTTCCGTCTGTCGCTGCATACTCGAGACCACACCGATCACAAAAACTTTGTCGCCCTTCCACGCCACCACGGGCGCCCCGCTTTCACCACCGAAACTGGACACATCCACAAAGAAAGTCTCCGCCTCCGCCAGCGGTGTCAGAGGATGCGTCGCAACGGTACCGCGGCGAAGCACAGGCCACCCTGCTTCATTGGCCTCAGTCCCCACAGGAAAACAGGGAATACAAACTTCCCTTCCCACGCCGATCTCTCCCTTTTTTGCCATTCCCTCTGGCGCCAACTGATCCAAATCAACTGGCCGAACGGCTGCCTTTTCGGGAATCACAATCTCAATGATGGCAATATCGTGCTTGGGGTGTCGTTTCCACAGCACCTCTTCCCCTTTCCGAATGGTCAACTCAATCGGAGTTCGCTCAAATCCTCCTGATTCTTTCGGATGGCGAAAGATGACCTGACAGGTTTCACCTTTCAGGTCATCGAACACATGAGCCGCGGTCGCCAAAATGATCCGATCCTCTCCCGCCTTAACGAGAAACCCGGTTCCGGACGCACCCTCCCCAACCAGTCTCACCGCCACATGGACAGCCTCAACGAAAGGATCTGCCTGCAACGAAAACGGCAGAAGAGTTAGGACCAGCAGAAAAAATCTCATGGAAGGGCCAGCCTAAACATCTACCCACCCAAACGCAAGATCACCCCGCCAGGGAAAAGACGCCCCATCCCGCCACTCCTGACAGAACCACTACCAGCCAGGAAGGCCACTTCATGATCAACAGGACCGCCGCCACCCCGAGGAGAAACACCACATCCAACGAGGACCGGATCGCCCCCACCCAGACAGGATCATAAAGAGCCGACCCCAGCAATCCCACCACGGCTGCATTCGTTCCCGCCAAAGCCGCCCGGACCCCGGGACGTCGCACCGCCCCGTGCCAGAACGGCATCACTCCCAGAACCAGCAGCCAGGCAGGCAAAAACACACCGACCAAACAGATCGCCGCCATTCCCCATGCCCCACCAGGCCCATCGATCATCGTTCCAAGAAACGCCGAGAAGGTGAAGAGCGGACCCGGCACCGCTTGCGCCGCCCCATAGCCTGCCAGAAATTGTTCCGGAGTAACCCAACCTGGATCAACCACTTCCCGGCTCAGCAAAGGCAACATCACATGTCCACCACCGAACACGAGAGAACCACTTCGGTACATCGAGTGAAACGCCTCCAACTGCTGCCCCGGCCATAGCTTCGTCAGGATAGGCAGCCCCACTAAAAGAGCAAAAAAGAGAACTAGGCAGACGATGCCCAAAGCTTTTCCGGACTTAACAGGGTCGGATCCCTCACTCAACCCTGTTGACCCACCCTCACCGAAAGTCTCACGACTTTCGCTACCCTCTTCCTCCTCATCTCTCGCCGTAGCGAAACTCGTGAGAGTTTCGTCTACCTTCTTTTGCCTCAAAAATACCAATCCAAATACCGCACCCAGCGCAATCACGACCAGTTGCATCCAGGCCGGTTCCGTCGCCAGGATCAATGCCGCGACCGCCAGAGCAACCAACTTGTGCAAAGTCCCGGGACACAGGGCTCTCCACATCGATACCACCGCATTTGCAATCACCACCACCACTGCGATCTGTAAACCACGCAACCATCCGGTGTTTCCATCGAGCCCACCGCCCCACTGGGTCATTCCGATACCAAACAAGGTCAATGCGATCGCCGAAGGCATCGTAAATCCAAACCAGGCCGCGAAGGCGCCCGCCCATCCGGCCCGCCGCCACCCGATCGACAGCCCCAACTGACTACTACCTGGTCCAGGCAAAAACTGACACAGCGCTAATAGGTCGGCATACTCGGTCTCGGTCAGCCATTTCTTCACCCCGACAAACCGCTCCCTGAAAAAAGCAACATGAGCAGAGGGCCCTCCAAAAGAGGTCAAACCCAGCAGAAAAAATTCGCGTAATACTTCGAGGGCGGATTTCATGACCTGTTTTGATCGGACATTTCACGATCCAGTGCAATCACTGATTCATTGTTCCTCAATTCTGTCACATTTAGCCACCGAGATTAAATGAACATCCTTCCAATCAATATTGTCATATCATACAGTCCGAATCGCCCAACTTTGGATCTGCACGCTTGCCAAGCCTGAGATTCAGAATCAGTTTAAGTAATTCGATCACTTTTCGTCAAAATCAGCCATGTCCTTTCGATCTTTTCTCTACGCTCTCCTGCCGGCCGTCACACTCCTGGCCACCCTTCCCGCTCTGGCACAATCTGATGCAATCAAGGACGGCAATGTAGAAGCACAGCTGATCTCCGAAGTTTCCGCTATTGCCCCGGGCGAACCTTTCACACTGGGACTGAAGCTGACCATCGACCCCACTTGGCACACCTACTGGATCAACCCCGGGGAAACCGGCAAACCTACCCTGCTTGATCTTGAGCTGCCTGAAGGATTCACGGCCGGACCACTTCAGTATCCAGTACCGAAGCGTTTCGTCGTCGACTACGGTTATAACATTCTGGAAGCTGGTTTTGGCTACGAAACCACCGTGGTCCATCCTATCACCATTACTCCACCCGCCGACCTCAAACCCGGCGACACCGTGAGCATTTCAGGAAAAGCATCATGGCTCATGTGCGATCCCGGTTCCTGCGTTCCCGGCAAAGCCGAATTGACCATCACTCTAGCGATCGGTGAAAAAGCCACTCCCTCAGCGGAGGCTGCCACCTTAGCACTCTACTCCAAAATGCTTCCCACGACCGTGGCCTGGCCAACCAATGTCTTTTTGGATGGAGAAAATGTCGTCGTTTCTGTTGCCGTTCCAGAGGGAGCGCTTCCCAAAGACACCGAGCTCCATCTCTACCCTTTCAAATCAAAAGTCTTCGACCAGCTCGCTGAAGTCGAAATCAGTGAAGCGGACGGAAAACTGACATTTACGGTTAAGAAATACGCCAAACTCACCGAAGTACCGGCGGATTTTTCCGCGATGATTATTTCGAAAACCAAAACTGGCAAGCAAGGCTTCCGCGTCGCCACGGAAACAGCAGGCTCTCCCGATACCTCCGACAAGAGCACCGCATCCACTGAAGCATCCACGACTGGCCTTTCATCAAACAGTTCCACCGAAGCTCTCCCATTCGGAGGCGGACTTCTCGGGATTCTCTTAGCTGCTTTCCTCGGCGGCATGATCCTCAACGTGATGCCCTGCGTCTTCCCTGTCATCTCCCTCAAAGTGCTCTCCTTCGTCGGACAAGCCGGAGAGGATCGAAAAAAAGTCTTCGCTCATTCGCTTATGTTCGCACTGGGAGTTCTCGTTTTCTTCTGGGCCCTGACCATTGCTCTACTCATCGTTCGCGCGACTAGCGGTGACGTTGGTTGGGGAGCTCAGTTGCAACAACCCGCCTTTGTCATTGGCTTGATCTTTATCATGGTCCTCGTCGCAATGAGCTTGTTCGGTGTCTTCGAAATCGGAACCTCAATGACTGCCGTCGGAGGCGACCTCGCCAACAAAACGGGTTACGGAGGTAGC
This sequence comes from uncultured Verrucomicrobiales bacterium, assembly GCA_963977055.1. Lineage (GTDB taxonomy): Bacteria > Verrucomicrobiota > Verrucomicrobiia > Verrucomicrobiales > DEV007 > Arctic95D-9. Next base: position 6,829 of record CAXBMX010000050.1, on the reverse strand, counting down.
TTCTGGAGCGGCGCCCTCGCCGTCCTCCTGGCCACTCCCTGCACCGCGCCGCTGATGGCCCCTGCGATCGCTTTTGCGTTAGCTCAATCCGCGCCGGTCACTATTCTGGTGTTTACCAGCCTCGGCCTCGGGATGGCAGCGCCGTATTTCCTCTTCGCCATTTTCCCCAAACTGCTCGACATCCTTCCTGCTCCCGGCGCCTGGATGGAAACGTTCAAACAGTTCATGGGATTCCCCATGCTCGCTGTCGTGGTCTGGCTGACAGGCGTCCTCTCCAAACAACTCAATGTATCGGGCCTGCAATGGTCTCTTGGAGCCGTTCTGCTCCTCGCCATTGCGGCGTGGATTCTCGGCCGATACACCGGATTTGACCACCCCAATTCGTCCCGCATCAAAGGCCGTATTGCCGCTCTTCTCGTTTTTCTGCTCAGCCTCGGGATCGCCTACCAATCTTCCAATAAACGAGCCGACGCACCGGTCATCGACATCGCCGATGTCATTGCCAGGCATCAGGCCGATGGCAAACACGTCTTCGTCGATTTTACCGCGGAATGGTGTGTCACCTGCAAAGTGAACGAACGCACCACCATCAAAACAGAAAAAGTGCAGCAGATGTTCGCCGACAACAATATTGCATTCGTCATCGCAGACTGGACCAATGAGGATCCGGGAATCACTAAAATCCTCAAGGAAAACGGCCGGGCCGGCGTCCCATTTTACCTCCTCTACCCTTCAGACCCTGACAAGGCTGCTATTCCGTTGAGCGATGGCATCATCACCTCGGGAGATATCGACGAAGCAATTGGAAAACTCCCAAAGTAGAATCAGTTCCAACTCATTGGGAAATACCCAATGCAATCTGACCTGGGAGATCAGTAATCAGACCATCCACCCCACGCTTGGTCCACTTCACCGCAGTTTCGATATCGTTGACCGTCCACAACGCGACCTTAAAACCTCGTTCCTTCAGCAAGTTTAAATCAGAGGCTGATAAGTCGCTGTGTTTCCAAGCAACCCATTCTGGCCGTAGGGACTGAATTGATTCCAATTGGGAGGAACTTATCTTCTTGCTCCCGAGAGCTCCCAACATCGTGGTCGGCAGTTCATTTTTCAGCTCTGCCAAAAATTTCCAGTCAAAGCTCTGAACGATAACCGATTCCGCTGCATCCGCTGCCTTGATGATGACAGCATAATCGGCAGCAGATCCTGACTTATGCTCAATCAAAGGCACAACACCGCCTTCTGCACAAAGTCTGATTGCCTCATCGAGGGTGATGATCTTTTCACCGGCAAATGAACCGTCTCCAAACCAAGTTCCTACATCAAGTTGTGCCACGTCCGAAAGCAGCAATGATTCTATCGCTCCGGCTTTCCCGGTGATTCGCTTTAATTCGTCGTCGTGAAATAGCACCAATGCACCGTCCGATGTCGTTCGGACATCAAATTCGATCACTTTCACCTCCAGCCGAATCGCCTCTCTTATTGCAGACGCCGTATTCTCAGGAGCCACCGCGCAAGCACCTCGATGAGCGATCACAACAGGCAGATCAGCTGCTTGCCCCACTGCGCTTGATAGGAAAAATCCTGTCAACACTCCTGATACCTTAATCCAATTTAATGATCCGTTTTGCATTGCCTGAAAATATTTTTACCCGGACTTCGGGATCTTCTACCAACCGTTTCACGTTCGCTATCTGCTGCGATCCTGAGCAAGCTTTCCCATCTCCAACGGCATCACTGCAATCGGTACCGAGAAGTAACTTATCCTGCTGCCGAATCAAAAATTCGGCAGCATGTTCTTCATCCCGATTTAATGCGTTCCGTCCGGAACCCGCTGACAGATCTCCATACATATTGGGATAGTCACTTAGATACTGATCAGTCAGTCCTCCCGCAGTGACTCCCGCCTTGGGATACATCACCGCCTGATCGTGATTCGCGTCAATATTGCCCCACCATGTTTGAGCGTGTCCGATGAAGTTTACTTCGGGGAAACGCATAAGAACTTTATGAAATCGCTCAAAGCCCATGTTGTATCGACCGTGCTGGAAATGCAGCAAGACCGGCACTTGATAGGCCTGAGCCACTTCATAAGTCCGGATCATCGGAGCCGAATCACACTCGAGATTGAATTTTGACTCTCCAATCCCCAACGCTCCGCGGTCGAGCCACTTCTCTAACTCTTTCACTGAATTGTCTGCATCGGGCACCTCATTGCAGAAGTAGACAAATGAATCCGGAAACTCCGACACAAGCCGCGCCGCAGCCCCTGTCCCAAAAACGCGGGCGGCTAGACCGTTCGATTTGCCATCATGAGTCGATCCCATCGCCAGCGCAGCGCCGGAGGGTAGCAGCACTGTTTTTGAAATCCCCATCGCCTTTTGATGCCGAACCAAATCCTCATTCTTTCTCCCCGAGAAATTCACATGTTGATGGATATCAATGATCTCCTCTCCAGCCTGATCGGCTCCCATTGCGCCACTGGAGGCCAGCAGTCCTAGTCCCGCTGTTTTTGTGAATTGTCTTCGATTCATCGCTTTGTCACATTTTCAAAGACTTAGCAGGATCGCCCACCACAAGACGAGATGAAAACCTCCCCTCTTTGCGCTACGCTCTGACCGATGACCACTCTGAATATGGCTGATCGACCTCTCTGTCTCGCGTCACCTTTTCATTAGCGCTCCAAACTCGCGTTCCCTCTCATGCTATTTCAAATCTTCATTGATGTCTGCCTCCCTATCCTGATTTTGGCCGGGCTGGGCTGGGGTCTCGATCGAATTTTTGACATCGACCTGAAGAGCCTGGTCAAACTGAACATCTATCTCTTCGTGCCGGCATTCATCCTCGTTCGGCTCTCCAGCTCCAATCTGGAGGGAGAAATTGGACTGGCTGTGGTGGGATTCACGATCTGCATCATTCTAACCATGGGCGCTGCGAGCTGGCTCGTCTGCGCCGCCCGCGGAATCAAACCCGCTGAGCGCTACTCCATGAAGCTCAGCACGATGATCTACAATTCCGGCAATTGGGGCATCCCCTTGATGACCCTTGCGTTCTCTGAACTGGGCGGAGTCATCCAGGTATTTGTCCTCGCTACGATGAACCTGACCAGCTTTTCCCTTGGCATCTTTCTCGCCAACGCCGGAAGCAGTGATCGAAAGGGCTGGTTTCTCCCTATCCTCAAACAACCCTCTCCATGGGCGATTCTCATCGCCTTAACCTTGCGCCACTTTGATAATCCCGCCGCTGATATTGCATTCATCTGGACGCCGCTCAATTATCTCGCCAATGCCCTGGTCGCATTCGCTTTGATCACGCTGGGAGTTCAGCTTTCCAAAACGAAACCACCCGCCATTCGGGGCGGCCTTAGCTACGCACTCATCATTCGATTGGTGGGCGGACCTCTGGCCGCTATCGCTCTGACCAAAATCTTCGGATTCGAAGGCGAGATGGCCGCCATTCTGATTGTCGGAGCCGCCTCCCCCACCGCCGTCAATACGGCTCTACTCGCGCACGAATTCAACGCCGACAGCCGCTTCGCCGCTGCCGCGGTATTCTACTCGACGCTGGCAGCCTCGATTACCGTGACCGGCCTTCTTGCCCTCCTCCAGATCGGATGGATCCCCTGGGCTCTGCCGTAATTACTTCCCCTTTTTCCCCAAAATCAGACGGTAGATCAGAAGAATCACCAACACACCACCCACTGATATCGCGAGGCTACGCAGGTCAAATCCGCTGCCTGCACTTCCCGCATTAATCCCAGCCTGTTCTGCAAGAAAGCGGCCCAAGGCGGCACCACCGATTCCGAGGACGGTCGTAATGAGACATCCTTGGACATCTTTTCCAGGCATCAAAAAACGGCCCAATGCTCCGGCCACAAAACCCACTGCAATCGTAATAAGCCAACTCATGCCAGTGATCGTCTCAAAATCCAAAGACCCTGTCCAGTGACAAATCCAGCGGTCAAATTTAAAGTAATGTTAGAGCAATTCGCTCTACTTCGGCAAATCGCTCACCACTTCATGACTTTACTCAGAAAGCCTCCCACCTCATCTGTCTCGGGACTTTCGAAGAAAGATTCTGCAGACCCTTCTTCGATCAGCTTTCCTTCTGATAAAAACACCACCTGATCAGCGGACCGCTTCGCAAATCCCATCTCATGAGTCGACAACACGATTCGCTGACCGGATTGGCAAAGTTCCTCAATCAAATCCAGCACCCCGGCCTTCATCTCGGGATCCAACGCTGAGGTCGGTTCATCTAACAGCAACAGAGCCGGCTCATGAGCCATGGCCCGCGCCAGTGCGATTCGCTGCTGTTGTCCGCCCGACAACTGACAAGGCCGCTTATCAATGTGATCCGTCAGATGAAAGCGAGCAACCACTGACTTCGCACGGTCGAGTGCTTTTGGCTTCTCCCATCCGTGAACCTGAACCAGCGGCAACACAATATTCTCGAGCGCGGTTAAATGAGGAAACAAATTAAAGGACTGAAACAAAAATCCATTACCAGACCGGTACTTCATCAAATCCTCTTCCTTGGTCGGCAATAGCTTTCCATCCACCCGAACCTCACCCGAAGTCGGAACCTCCAGGCCACCCAGTAGCCTCAGAAAAGTTGATTTTCCTCCTCCCGATGGTCCGATCAAGGCCAGCACCTGAACGGAATCGGACAGACACAGAGTGACATCATCCACCGCCCGTGTCTTCCCGTAGACCTTGCACAAACCGGTAGCCTCAATGCTCATAGGAGAATCGTTTTTCCAAATGCCGACTCAGAAGAGATATCGGAAAGGTTAGAATGAAGTAGCCGAGAATGAGCGGGAGATAGGCTTCAAAAGTCGCATAGGTATTCGCATTCGTCTCCCTCGCCTGCATCGTGAATTCGTGAACACTGATCACAAACAGCAGAGAAGAATCTTTGATCAAATTCGCGAACTGCCCTGCCGACGCGGGCAGAACCCTTCGGATCGCCTGGGGTATCACCACGAAACGATAAGTCTGCCATCCGCTGAATCCGATCGCCCGAGATGCCAGCCATTGGCTCTGGGGAATCGACTCCACTCCACCTCGGAAAATCTCCGACAGGTAGGCACCCGAAAAACACGATAGAACCACCAGCCCTACTCCGAACCGACTGTCCCACCCAACCGCATCGGCGATCAAATAATAGCCAATCAAAATCTGGGTCAGCAGAGGCGTCCCTCGAATCAACTCGACAAAAGCTCGGGACAACCAACCAGGGAGCCGATGCGGAGACAGCTGCCCCGCCGTAAGCAACGCCCCGATAAACACACTCAATACTAGTGCTGCCGCCGAAATCCCCAGCGTCACCAGCCACCCGGAAAACAGGTTAAACCGGTAGGGTGCAATCGCGGCCCAGTTGTATTCATGAATCAGCAATACCCGAAAGATGAGACAAAATATCGCCCCCAAGAAAATCGAAACGGTGATGCTGACAAAATACTTCAAATCACTTCAATCCTGTGAACTCTTGATCGAATCTGCTGTCATTCGATGGGTTGGCTTGGGCATCCCAGGCCGAAAATGTTCCAGATGAACAACTCGAAATAGCAGCCCGCCATCCACTGCGATCACCTGCTCCAGCGCCGAGTCAGCCGCCCGTTCCAATGTTTCCGGATCGATCTCGGCCCGAATATTGAGCAAAAGTTCACCGTCATCGATCGGTTCGTACAATCGATGCGACAACTCCGGAAGAGAATCTCCACGAACCAGATTGATCGCCGAAATCTCATAGGGATCCCCTATCGGATTCAAGGTCATCTTGAGGTGAGCCACTTCAGCCCCGGCCGCTTCTAGCTTTTCCCGGATGGCAGACGCGATCGATTGAAGCAGTTCATTGCCATCAAACTCATCGACGCTTCCTCCCTCGCATTTGATCTCAACCGACGCATTCAACCAGCCTAACAAGGCCTCACCCTTCCCGTACTTGTCGTAATCAATTTTCAAAAACCGCTCCGAATTCATTTCAGTTGAAAGAACGGCCTCAAACCATTCTTCGCAGCCATTTCCCTCGCGAGCAGAAAGCTCAAATATCCGAGCCTCCGGAAACTCGCGTTTCATTGCCTCACGCAGATCTTCAACGCCTTCGGCATGAAGCAGGTCCAACTTATTGATTACGATAAACTCAGCCTCTTCGAGTTGCTTGCGATAGATGTAGGTCACGTTCTCGGAAAACTTTCGGCCTTCAATCACGCCCAGGATCTGTCCTGCCCTAACAGGATCCACTAACACACTCAGAGGGGCCACTTTGTATTCATCTCCGTAGATGGTCTGCAAAGGCAGGCTCACCGTCGCGACAAGATCAGTGCAACTCCCCACAGGCTCAGCCAAAAATACGTCGGGCTTCGTTTCGGTTGTCAAAGAGGTCGCCGCATCGATCAAAGAATTGAAGCGGCAGCAAAAACACCCGCCCGATATCTCTTCGACGGGAAACTGATTGGACCGACCAATCACAGAGTCCACCAGTCCCGCTCCCTGATCATTGGTAATCAGCCCCACTTTTTGCTCACGCTCATCGAGGTACTTCGCGAATCGCTGAATCAAGGTGGTCTTCCCTGCGCCAAGGAAACCACCGATCATGATATAGGATGAGGGCATGGTCTAAGAGACTGTTGAATGAGCGGGGAACAGTTTCAAGCTCTCAATAGCCCTGTTCCTGCATCTTTTCGATGAGAGTTTCCAGATGCTCGATATACCCGTGAACATCGACACTGGTCTCCTCAGGTTCGCCTTTGATGGAATAGAGCCAGCCATCGACGTAGGGAGAGCTTTTCACAATGCAGGCATCCTCTTCCAGAATCGGATTGCCA
>CAXBMX010000049.1:0-27817 GCA_963977055.1 uncultured Verrucomicrobiales bacterium | reverse complement strand
GTTGGCGATCACAAAGGAGCCGCCGTGACCTTTGCCGCCGGCATTGATTTCGAAATGCATGAATTCGCCGGTAGCGCGATCGAAGGCAGCGGGGACCGAACGCCCGCCGGGGACGAGGAGATATTTGTCGGTCGCGACGAGGGTTCCCTGTGGAGCGACGCCAGCGAATGAGGGAGCGCTGTGGGGTTGTTGGATGTATTGGGCCCCGGTGCTATCATTCACCCAATTCACCGCCCCGGTCTCAGCGTTCAGGGAATAGATGAACGTGCCCATGAAGGGCCAGATACTGGCAGCGAAGTAGACCTGTCCGTCGCGGATCACCGGCCCGCCGCGGGCGGGCCACGCGGAGATGAGACGTTTATTGCCGAGGACTTTTAACGGAGAAGGACCGCCGGCGAATTTCCAACGAAGCGCGCCGGTCTCAGCGTCGAGGCAATAGAGAAAGCCGTCGTCACTGGTGATGTAAACATTCGATTCGTGTCCTACCGGAGGAAGTCGGACCGGTCCGTCCGTGTAAAAACTCCACGATTCGCTCCCGTCGGCAGTGTGGTAGGCCACTACCTTGTCCGAGTCGTTGAAAGTCACGAACATCAGATCGCCCAGGACGATCGGCTCGAAGACGCGGTCGTAGGGCATCAAGTCGTGGTTCAAGGGATCGTCCCAGACCTGTTCGCGAGGCGAGAGTTTCAGTGTCCATTGATGTTGGAGCTCGTTGGGAAGAATTTCGGGAGAGGCCGCGCGGTGTTCGGCGTCGTAACGCCACATGGGCCAATCTTCGGCGCTCAGAAGGTTGCTGACACAAAGGAAAATGACAGAGAGGAAATGGATCTTGAAGCCGCAGGGAACCCGAAGCTTGTCGCCGGGATAGTTGATGGAAAATGTTTTTTGTTCGGGCATCGCTTCGCATGAGATTGTCTGGATATTTCTTCCCTGCGTCTAATCATTTCTTCTCCAGCATTCCGGCCTCGTTTTCCGTCTTCTCGTTAATTCTTAGGGACAGATTCTTAGGGACAGGCCCCGAGCGTTATTTGGGACGAAGCGCGGGCGCAGTGTCAGGCACTCGGCGGCGAGCTCGGCTGGATTGATCGTGAGGAGGATGATGAGTTCCTCCGAAAAATAATGCAGCCGACCGTGGATGCTAATGGGCATGCTCCCATTTGGATGGGCGGGAAAAAGAACGGAGCTGGCGAGTGGGAATGGCTCTCAGGTAAAGAGGTCGAAGCGGGATTCTGGGCGAATCAATCCGATGCGGTTTCTGCGGCAGACGTCAGCGTTATGGTGCGCTGGGTCGCGAGCTTCAAAGCGAGTAGACCCGACAGCTCACGGATCATTGGCTATTTGTGCCGGTGGAAGCGGTAGCTGTGTGATTACGCTTGAATTTTAATCCAGTGCTCGATCGTCACGACGCTGCCGAGGAAAGTCATCGGGCGATCTGGAGACGCTCGTCATCCAGGTCCAGCCGATACAGGATCTGATTGTAATCATAGCGAGGTGTTTTAACCGGGGCATTGGAAAATGTCGCAGTGTAGGTGCCTTCAAAATAGATTACTCTCCCTCCCTCTTTCGAGAAATAAGGATGCTGTTTCGGATTGTAAAAACTGTATTGATCGTGCGTCAGTATTTTCACTGCTTTTCGCCACGGTCCCTCTGGGGTATCTGCTTCTGCGTACCAGATCTCCCCAAGGTATGAGCTTTCGCCTTCGGACTGCGTGAAAATGGAAATCCATTTCTTCCGCCAAGGATTCCACTGAACGGAGCCATTGTGGTTCTTGATTGCTTCACCCGTAGTCGCATCGACGAACGCCACATCGACCACGATGGCCTCGTATTGGGAAGGATCTTTCCAGCTCTCATAATTCGCCGGCACCCGCATCGTGGGAACGCCCTGACCGAAGTATACCCACTCTTTCCCTTTCACCTGATGGACAAACGGATGACCGTTCGGAGCGAGCGAGTCGATCTCATCGAAAACCAGGATTCTTTCAAAAATTCCCTTCTCCGGAAAATACTCGCACAATCCTTTTTCATAGACCGTCAGGGGAGGTTTCACTTTCACATACTTTGCCACGAGGTGCTCCTTCCCATTTCGATCCGGAAGCGTTAGAAGCCCTCCCAGCCAGGTCGGCCCCTTTCCGGAAATCGGAGCCATCTTCCGGGTAAATCCGTCTTCTCCTTCGAAATAGCGCAGATCAATTCCCACGTCCGGATCAAAGTTGCCCTCGCCGGGACGCGTCGATTGAGCGCAGGTCACTTGAAAATTACCCAGCGGATACCCGGGTCGGTTGGTATCTCCCCACAGCCAGAACAACTCCCCCTGATAGATTGCATTGTGAACACTGTCCGAGCCAAAGACGCCCGAGTTCAAAAGAGGTTTCGCGATGGGTGCGACCGCCTCCAATCGGGCACTTTCGGCATATAGCCCCGCTCCCGTCAGCCGGTAAAGACGCTCCGCAATATTGATCCTTTTTATCTCCAGTTTCTCGACTCCGCCCGAAATTGTTTGAAGCCTTCGCCCACTGAATCCGAACCCATCCTTCGGAAACTCATATCCGTGGCTTCGGACATGGAAAAAGACGTCCATATCCATCAGGCCGGGCTCATCGAAAGCGATAATGCCCGCGTTGTCGGTCACAAAACGCAGATGATTCACCGTCTCCAACTCGACCAGAGGAACGGGACGCCCGGTTGTTTCATCCACGATATGAATCGCAAACGGTTCCGCCGCGGATACCGGCAGGATACCTGCGATCATCACAACAATAGAAAGGGAGACATTAATGAGAGCTCTCACGTGGAAAGATTAACACAGTAAATTGGGGGCAGTAGTCACTTCTTGACCATTCATCGATTCGACTGCCGGGCCGTCCCTCATCTTCTAGTCACCACATAAAACCGAGCGAGCATCCGCGTCCTCGCAACGACTTCGAGATCGCTCTTGGCGAGTTGTCAGTAGCTTCCCCAGAATCGGCATCAAGCTATTGAAGCAGCAGGAAAGGGGGCAGCCGAGAATGGTGCTGTTTTGGGGCTCATGATCAGCGGGTGGAAAGGGTCCTAGTGGAAGGTGAATGCTAGTCAAGAAGATGACCCCGGAAGAATCTCTATTCCGAACCGCATTCAATGATGGTTCTCAAACGGCAGTTTTCGAAATATTTGAAATCGTGGGCTCAGCGCTGGATGATCCAGGTCCCTTTTTCGCCGTGTTTGAGCGATCAAATTCAGCGCGGATGAGAAGGGGGAGTTTCCATCCGGGGATCAAAGCCGTGCCTATTGCCAGACCGACATAAAGCGCCGGAAGTCCCCACTCCCGAAGACCGAGAGTGCCAAGGAGAAGGCCAACAAAAAGTCCTGAAAGAATCGGCAGGACCGCCTTTGGCAAAAGCCCGAGTCCGATGGCAAGATAGCGATTGACCTCGCGCCAGCCAATGGCTGCCAGAAAGATCGCATGGCAGACAAAGAGGACCCGGCTTGCGGCAAACTCTTCCCCATAAAGTTTTGGCAGAATCCAGGGACCCAGCCCAATCAAACCGATAGAGGCTCCCGCTACTAGCACCGCGAGATAGAGGTAGTAGCGTCGGGTCGCGCCTGCCATCCAGTCGTGATCCCCCCGACTTTTGGCATCTACAATCGCCGCCCAGAAAGGTCTTCCAATCATCACCAGCATTCCGGTGAAAGCGGTTGTTAGGGCCATGAATATCTGAAATAGAGCGACGCTGTCTGGACCTGCGATTCGACCCACGATCAAGGCACAAACCGCAAACTCAACGATGTAAACAATGATCGAAGTGGCGGAAAAAGAAACACCGTCACGAACCAATTCAATCATGGTCGCGCGGTCAGGGCGGGCTCCGCTTCGAATCAGCCATGGGCGTTTTTTCAGCAGCAATGCAGTACTGAAGATCCGGGCCACAATATTCGGTGCGAAGACGGCGATCAGAAGAAATGAAATGCTGGGTTGGAACTGGATTCCAACGAACACCACAATGGCGCCCACCAGATTTCCTGCAGCCGCCCAGGCATTCACGGTTCCCGATTCCATATACCCCTCCCTGACCCGGTCGGTCATAGAAATGATGATGTCCCCAAGAATCAATGACAGGCCGACCCAAAGCGCTGGTCGCATTTGCTCTGCGAACGGTCTGTATTCCTCGCCGAATAGAGTCGGGATGGGAACAGCTGATATGAGGAGAGCGGCTATTAGGTAGCCAAGTAGAGCCAGGGCCACCACGAGAAAGGCTCCATTGATGTAGAGCCGACCTTGTCGCGTTTCATCGCCCTTGGCCGAAGCCTCGGATATTCCGCGGGCGAGAGCAGGACCGACTCCGACCTGAAGTATCGCCACCATGAAAACCGCCATGGAAATCGTGGCGTAGACTCCGAACTCTTCACGCCCCAAAACGCGAGCCGCAACTGGTAGCGAGACGAATTGCAGGATGGCCGTGCTTCCTTTCGAAACCAGGGCAGTCGAAACCGCATTCTTAATAGAACGGTTGCGATGGTGACGGCTTTTGTGATCGTGCATCCGGGTATGGGAGACCTCTACAAGCGATTGTGGGTGAGGAGGCCGTATTGGCGACATGCCTCTAAAACGGACTCGTCTTTGAGGATGGGCCCCGTCACGCTTTCGAATCTTCCACAGTCGAAAATGTCATTCACCTCGATGAGAACCGGTCCGGTTTCCGAAAAGCCGATGTCCATTCCGATGAAGCGATTGAAGGGGCCGAAGTTCTTCTGCGCGCGAACAGCCAGCTCGACTGCTTCTTTCCAGAATGGGAGGACTACATCCGAAACTTTTTCATGGGCATCCGGCTTGAACGGAATCGAGCGGCCCCGCCCGTCCGACGTCCGATCTCCGAGTCTGCCTGTTTCTTTATCGACCTTCGCTCCGACTCCTCCGTGGTTGCCGCTGTCGAGGAAGTTGGAACCGATTCCAATCCGAATGTAGGCACCTAGAAAAATCACTTCTTTCTCAGGAGTCAGCATGGTGACCATTCGGACCGTGTTGAGTGCGCGACCGGATAAACGCGAAACGTCAGGGTGCTGTTTGACCCATTCTTGAATCACAGCGCGGGATGGCGTTGCGTATTGATCAAGCGGGATAGCCCGCGTCGGGTCGCTAATTTGGCGCACGACGAGTTCTTCGGCCTCGCGCTGAACGATGCAGGTACCTTTACCTCCGGCTCCGTCGACCAGCTTAACTACCAATCTCGTAGCGTCCTGATTTTCGAAAATGTTCCGCACTGTTTTGGGGAAATCATCTTCCGGGCCAATGGCGCCATATTGAGTGGGCAGCGGCAATCCAAAGGATTCGCACAGGTGATAGCAGACTTCTTTGTCTTCGAATACAACTGTATATTCGGGCTTCATTACCTGGCGCTCTCTTCGCCGAATCGAACGCGGATCATATCCCGTTCCGTAGTAGTATTTCCATTCCTTCCGATCGATTTCCCAGAGACGACACGAAGCGTAGTTGTCAGGGAAATACTTCAATACGAAGAAGATGTAGAGATGATCCCAGAAGACGAGGAACACGTTGCGTTTGCATTCATTCCATTCGACCAAACAAGCCAGAGCATACGGCAGGGCAAAGAATCGAAGACATCTCTCGAAGCCAGCCGAAATCGTCGCAGCGAAATTTTTGATGAATGATCTGATATTTTTGTGCGCACCTCTTATCAGTTGTTCGCGCCTCGATTTCGGTGAGTGAGACTCCACCCCGTCCGGACGTTCCGGGCCACCGGGTTCGCGATTCAGCGACCAAAGATCACCCATCACGAAATCGAACTCGTGGGGACGACAGCGACTGCGGCCACCGCCATCAGAGAATGTCATTTCTCCGAAATAGATTTTCCCTTCGGCTTCATACATGTCGACGCGCACATGATCAAAATCCTCTGCGAGCGTCAGCACGGCCTTGAGCATTTCGTCGTAATTGTCGATGTCCGGAAACGGAACCATGTTGTTTGGCTTGTCATCGATCTGGATTCCCTGCCCCAGGTGTTCGACGATGTTGCATTCCCCATCATAGAAAGTGCGATGTTGCTCTGGGGTTCCGCGGGCATAGTCGATTTCGATCAAAACGCGGGGCGGCTCGGGCGCGGGTTGCTGAAAGACAAAGAATTTGTAATCGCAGGGAATTCCAGTCTCATCTCCCGGCAGCATTTTTTCGACATAGACGCGTCGGGGGATTTTTGAATACCACCACTGGTTGGTAATACGACCAAAATCCGTCTTCAAAGCCCGCTCCATGTCAGCAGCGACTTCAGCCGTTTTCTCCGGAGTGTTTTCCCGAATGATCCGTGTCGATCCGGAGTCATGGTTCGCCTTGACGACGATATTGTCTCCCATGCGCTGCAATTGCTCTGCCGTAATCGATTCACCGGAATACAAAACGGGAATGAGAAACTGCTCTCCAATTTTTTCCCGGACATGATCCCTCACTGCCAGTTTGTCACTGTACCTTACATAATTGGCGTTGGATGAATGCAGCTTCCTCCAATTAACTTTCTCGCTGAAAGACCTGGGATTATCGAAATCAGGCCAGTAACCCATTTTCCCGTAAAACAGGAGCTTCTCTTTAAACACCCTGCCAACAGGAAGGAAGCGAACGAGATTTTTGACTTGTTCGACGACGGATTCACGATTTGTAGCGGGAAATGTTAGTGCTGCCATAGTTCGAATTCGATTCTAATTATCAACTGCAATGAAATTATCATAACTGAGTCGCTTGAAAAGAGTTTTTTTCATTTTTTATAATTTTAAGGTATATTTCACTTGAATGCCTAGTGTTTTTCGATAATATCTATAACTACACTAAAATTTGCCTTTATGAGAAACGAAACTAACAGGAATCGCAACGGTGCCACGAATGGCAATGGAAATGGTTGTGGGAGTGCCGCATTAGCCACCAGGAAGACCACCCGATTTCGAGATTTGCTGAACTCAGGAGAATTAGAGTTCGCGATGGAGGCTCACAGTGGATTGAGCGCCAAGATCGCCGAAGAAGCTGGTTTCCAGGCCATCTGGGGCAGTGGCCTGTCTATCTCCGCTGCGCTCGGAGTTCGCGACAGTAATGAGGCCAGCTGGACTCAGGTGCTGGATGTCGTCGAGTACATGACCGATGCGACCACGATTCCGATCCTTCTGGATGGCGATACCGGCTATGGCAACTTCAACAATGCCCGTCGGCTAGTTCGGAAACTCGAACAACGCGGAGTCGCTGCCGTTTGCATGGAAGACAAAATCTTCCCAAAAACCAATTCGTTTCTCAAAGGATCAAACCAACGACTGGCAGACAAAGAAGAATTCGCCGGGAAAATCAAAGCGGCCAAAGACAGCCAGCTGGATCCTGATTTCTCAGTGGTGGCAAGATTGGAAGGCTTTATTGCGGGCCACTCTCTCGACGATATGCTGGAGCGTGCTGATTCTTACGCCGAAGCGGGAGCCGATGCGCTGCTGATTCACAGCAAGCAGAACACCGCTGGGGAGATAGCTTCATTCGTCGAAAGCTGGACTCACCAATGTCCACTCGTTATCGTCCCGACAACCTACGCCGAGACGCCAGCGGAGGACTTCCGAAAAATGGGGATAAGCTTGGCAATCTGGGCCAACCACGCATTGCGGAGTACCATTCCGGCCATGCAAAACGTGTGCAAACAAATCTTTGAAGAACAGAGTGTCGCCAATCTCAATGGCCAGATCGCACCGCTCTCAGAAGTCTTTCGACTCCAGGATACCAAAGAGCTTTCCGATGCCGAGGAACGCTATTTGCCTTCCACCTCGTCGCATGCTCCGGCCCCGACGAATGACTACCGCAACAATTTGAAGTTTGTGATGCCCGCAGCAATCAATGGGTCATCCGCACGCGCCGCCAAAGCTCAGTCATGATCGAGGCACGTGCTTTCGTCGACCGGTTGCGCGAAGCCGACTACACCCACTACTCCGGGGTACCGTGCTCGTTTCTAAAGCCGTTCATTAACTACGTCATCAACACGGACACCCTCGATTACGTGGCTGCAGCCAGTGAGGGGGAAGCCGTCGGTATCAGCCTGGGCGCCCATCTATCTGGTCGGAAAACGGTCACAATGTGTCAGAATTCCGGATTGGGGAATATGGTAAACCCCCTGACTTCGCTGAACTATCCTTTTCGGGTTCCCGGCATCCTGATTGTTACCTGGCGTGGAGAACCCGGTTTACCGGATGAACCTCAACACGAGCAAATGGGTGCCATTACCCACCGTTTATTGGAAACCATGGACATTCCCTGGAGAACGTTTCCCGAGAATGAATCGGAAATCGAAGCGGCCATTGCGGAAGCCGAGGCTTCGATTGAAGAACGGCAACGTCCTTTCGCCTTTGTCATGAAAAAGGGATCCGTGGCTCCCCATCCACTAACGAACCAAGAAACGACGGAGTTGATCGGAGCACAGACTGAAACCTTCCCGTCGGGAGAGCGAATCACTCGAACAGAGGCAATCGAATCCATTCTCAAATCTCTCACTGGAGAGGAAGTCGTTGTCGCAACCACCGGTAAAACCGGCCGCGAACTTTTCACCGTGGCCGACAATGCCAATCACCTCTATGTTGTTGGTGGAATGGGAACGGCATCAGCCATCGGACTGGGAATCAGTCATGCCAGGCCCGATCAGCGCGTCGTTGTTCTTGATGGAGACGGCGCTGCCCTCATGAAATTGGGAGTGTTCGCCACGATTGGCCGCTACCAACCGAAAGGATTGATCCATGTCGTTCTCGACAATGAGCAGCACGACTCAACCGGGGGACAGGCGACCGCTTCCTCCAACACTGATTTCGCCGGCATCGCTGCCGCTTCAAACTACCGACATGTTTTCTCAGTGGAACGAGCGGAAGACCTAAGCGCAGTGATCGAAAAACTGTCGACTCAATCCGGTCCCGCCCTGATTCATGTTAAGATTCGTCCCGGATCCCCCGAAAATTTGGGCCGTCCCACTGTCAAGCCTCACGAAGTGAAAGAGCGCTTCATGAAATTCATCAGCCAATAGCGATGGCGAAAAATTTGGAAACTCAACGGCACCTTCTTTTTACTCCGGGGCCTCTCACGACCAGTCAGCAGGTCAAGCGAGAGATGCTGGTCGACTGCGGATCGCGCGAGCCACTTTTCATCGAACTCGTTCGGGAGATTCGTGACGAATTACTCGACATCGCAGGGGTCAGCCAAAGCGCCGGATTCGAAGCCGTTCCGATGCAGGGAAGCGGCACCTTCGGTATCGAATCCGCGATTGGTTCCCTCATTCCCCGGGACGGAAAGCTTCTCGTCATTGTCAATGGTGCCTACGGTCGCCGGATGGTCCAAATCGCGGAACGACTGGAGATCGCGGTTGCCTCACTGGAATTCGACGAAACTCAGTTTCCCGATACGACTGCCATCGATGCGGCACTCGATGGAGACAAATCGATCACCCACGTGGCTGTTGTCCACTGCGAGACTACAACGGGAATTCTCAATCCCGTCGCCGACATCGCCGATGTCGTGTCGCGGCATCAAAAATCGCTCATCGTGGACGCGATGAGTTCTTTCGGCGGCATCCCGATCAATCTAGCTGAAGCGAAGATTGACGTCTTGATATCGTCCGCCAACAAATGTCTCGAAAGTGTGCCCGGGTTTTCTTTTGTTATCACCCGCCGGGAATTGCTCGAAAGCGCCCGGGGCAACGCCCGCAGCGTCAGTTTGGATTTGGTAGACCAGTGGGAGGCGCTCGAGAAGAACGGACAATTCCGATTCACCCCCCCAACTCACGCGTTTCTGGCCTTCCGCCAGGCCCTCGTCGAACTTCGCGAAGAAGGAGGCGTCGAAGCTCGAAACCAGCGTTATAGAAACAATCACGATGCCCTCGTGCTGGGCATGAGAAAATTGGGATTCGAAACTCTGCTTCCGCCAGAGTTAAGCAGTCCGGTCATCACGACCTTCGTGGATCCCGACAACGACGACTTTGATTTCACCGAATTATACGAACACCTCGCGTCACAACATTTGATCATCTATCCCGGCAAACTCAGCCAGATCGTTTCGTTTCGAATCGGCACGATCGGAAAAATCGGCACCGACGATATTCACCGCCTCCTCGAGGCAGTGGGGGAGTTTGTTCAATAGGTGTCACAGGGGGCATACGAGCCAGCAGGGTCAGGTCGCCCACTCAACCCTGTTGAGTCAACCGCGCAGCAGCAGTTTCAAGAACTCCGAGGGAATCCGGGTGGAATAGAGGAGACTTCGGACCAACGGATCTGGCTCGTAGGTCTTCAGGAGACGCCGGTAGGCTCTGATCCCGCGAAGGCGGTCTGTGCTGATCTGGCGGTCATGTTTCCGATGAAACGAAGTCGTCTCGTTCAACTTCTCGACATTCATTCCGCGGGAGTTGAATCGAAGGAAGAGATCGACATCGACCTTTATCGGCAGCGTTTCATCGTATCCTCCCAGCTCTTCCATCGCCGCTCGACGGTAGACCATGCTGGAGTGTTTGAATGGAACGAGTGGCGAGCCGAGTGTCCGGCGAATGGCTGCGCGGTGGCTCCTGAAAATGGGATACGACCGGCGTTTTCCCTGAGCTGAATCCGTGTTCGCATGAAAGACGCGAGTATCGGCGTAGAGTAGATCAGTGTCAGGGCTTTTGCGAAGGAAGCTGGAGTATTGCTGAATCGTTTCCGGTCCGAAGAGGTCGTCTGCGTCCAGCACCGCAATGTAGTCGCTGGTTACCGCAGCATTGGCGCGATTCCTGGCGGCGGAAATTCCGATCGAGTCGCGATTCTCGATTACGGTCAAGTTCTTCAATCGATCGCCAAAGGTTCGCGCGAGTGCGGCGGTTCCATCGGTCGAGCCGTCGTCGAATACGATGACTTGATCCGGCTTGCTGCTCTGTCCGACTAGAGAATCCAATGTAGCGCCGATAAATTCTGAAGCATCGCGGGCGGCGATTACTACTGCGACAGTGGGTTCATTGGAAGTGAGATCACGCATAGGTAAAAGGTCGGTTCTGTGTTTCGGTTTCTGTGTCAGGGATGGACTCCGTCTCTTTTTCGCCTGCGCGCTTTCGCTTTGGAATTGGATTAAAAAGGCTGGAGGCAATGAGTGCTCCTGAGAATGAATAGAGGTAAGAATTCGTCAGCATGCAGACGACGAGAAGGACCAGAACGGGGCGGGGGCAGTTCGCCCAGAGACGCAAGCCAACTAGGAGCAGACCGATCAGACCAAAGTCGCAGAGAATTCTCAACGCCTCGTTATGAAGACAGAACGAGTAGATTCCATCTTCTCCCAATCTCAGGAGATATCCGTCGAACCCCGAGTCTACCGTGATGAATTCGTGAAAGGGGCGACCAACACCGACTCCGGCGATCCAGTCATGCAGAGAGAACGTCTGTAGCGTCGTGTCTTTGAATGCCGTTAACAACAAGGCTCGATCACTCGTCATGAGATAGTCGAGTGTGAGCGACTTCTCGCGGGCCTTCACCAGGAAATTCAGGGCAATGAGCGCGAGTGGCGATACGGCGAGCCCTGCAAGCAGGAAACGCGGTCTCAGTTTTCGACCGACAATTTCTGCAAGAAACAAGACAAACAATCCCATCGTCGATCCGCATAGCAGCGAGAATATCCATGCGAATGCATGATCCGCGATCGTCAGATGTGGGCGGGCAAGATAAGTGAGAAGGGCAATCGTATAGGAACTGTAGATCGAAAACTCGATGAAGTAGTCGGCTCGGAACACCTTGCCCCCAAGCGCTGCGCCGTAGAGAAAATTCAGAGCACACAGTCCGAAGAAAGCGCGAAGTGCCACAAGGGCGGGAAAACTCTTATCTCCTTCGACTCCTCGAACTGCGATCCCGGAGACTAGGCAAAACAGGGCCAGTTTCCCCGCTTTGATGACCGCATGATGGCCCCCGTATTTCGCTACCCCGAGGAGCAGGCAGATGCCGACCCATGCCAATAGCAAAACCCACGTCAGGCGAAGGTCGATCTTCAGTAATGGTAAACATAGTCCGAAAACGGCAAGCACTGCTGCCAACTGTACTGTTGGGCCCGCCATCGTCGTGACGTTCACCGCAACCAGCGCGAATGCAGGTATGGCGTTCCGAAGTGTTGGATAGGGCAACAGTTTCATCCTCAAGCGGGATTGGGGATCGGCCTTTTTTTGAATAGGCTCCATTTCTCCCGGCGCTTGGCCACCGCGTTGGGTTTACGCGACTTCTGCTCTCTTGTTGGCTTGATTTCCTCAACGGATACGAGGCAGGTTGAATTGATTTTGGCCCTTTTGAATTCTTCCACTAGATGGGAGTAGTCAGACCTCGACGACCCTTCTCCCGGTTGCAGCAGAAGAAGATTTGCCTCGGCAAAACGACCGACCTCCAGACGTACCGCCGTTCCGGTGATCTGCGATGTATCGACGAAAATCCGGTCGTAACTCTTGAATAATTTCGCGATACCATTTTGGAATCCATTCGCAGGTGCCAGGGTTTCCAAGGGCAAATCTAAGTATGAGAATCCGGACAAAATAGGGTCGTCCACGATCCCCGCCTGGTGCTGGCTCTGGTAGCGAATTGATATACACAATACACGGGAGCCCTGCCTGGCACACACCCGTCCCATCGCTCTCGAAAGTAGCACTGCGCCTGACTCTTGTTCGATCGAGGTAGTATGAATCAACCGCGTGTTACGCAAGGAGATTAACAAGTTCAACATCTGAGGTGACTGTTCGAGCGATGTCAGTTGGGCCATGCCTTCCATGCCGGCAAGAGTTTGGACGGAAGCTACCGTCGGGAGTGCGAGAAGATCCTCCGCTTGCGATTGTGAAGTGAATGGCAGGCCGCATCTGTTTCTCCAGAAGATCATTCCAAGAGCATAGAGACATCCCAATATCACGCCACCCGCCGCGTAGAATAGCGTCCGCGGCTTTGCTTTTTTATCCGGAATGACAGGACCGGACATCACGGTCGCAAAGGTAGGTGTCACCTCAGGATTCAAATCCAGATCCTTAATTTTTTGCTGTAGCGATGTGTAGGTGTTCCAATTGCGGTCGAGCTCCTCTTTCACTCCGCGAAACTCGGCGCTGACTGATTTTTGCCCGACCATTTCGCCCCGGAGAAGGGAAAGGGTTTCACTCAAATTCTCGACTTTCTGCGAGGCCGCATCGTATTCGGACTGCACACTTTCTTTCATTTCGACCGCATAGTCGCGAAGCGTACTTTCCACCTCCGTGAGTCGGCTTTCTGCTGTCTTGTAGGACGGGTGCACGTCCCGATATTGCTCTTTCGCCACCCCGAGTTCCGACTTGGCTCTCGCGTACATCCCCAGAAGTTCGGATAAATATTCACTGTTCCGATTCGACAAAATCTGAAATACCCGGAACGGGTCTTTCTCTGGCTCAATCTCTTCCAGCGCCTCGATCATTCCGGCCAAATTCGAACGCTCTGAATTTGCTTCGTTCAGAACCGTGCCACTCTGGAGGATACGATCTTTGAAAATGGAACTGTCTTGATCCGCCAAGGTGTCTGGATTCGCCTCACGAAATTTGTTTAATTCCTTTTCCGAACTAAGAGATCCTTCGAGGGCCTTTTGCGACTGAGCTACCAAAGTGGTGCGTAAATCGGCCCCTTTGAGATTACGATCCTCTCTCAGGTGACTTAGGAATTCATCAATCAATGTTTGGGCAATCAGCGCGGTTCGCGATGCGGAATAATCCTCAACCCGCAACTTCACAACCCGGGTGGTCGGTATTAACTTCGTTGTGTAGCGATCTCGAATCGTTTTCAGTAATTTTGCATCAGTCAGCTCCCCAGCTTTGAATTTTTTTCCGAGAAAGGCGGAATCGGCACGAAGCCCCAGCGTTTCGACCATTTCCAAAATCATGGTGTCCGAAACGAGGACCCTCTCGATCGATCGGAGCGAATCGCTGTCATCCAGCTTCGAGTAGGATTGTTCGATCTGCATTTCCTGATCGAAATTCGGACGCAGATAGATTTCCATTTCAGTCGCGAACATCGGGCTTTGAACCTTGGCGACGACAACTGCGAGTACGAATCCGAAGACGGGTGCCCAAAAAAGCAAACCTAGATGCTTCCGGAAGAGATACGAAACGTCGCTCAAATCCACTTCGAGCCAGTGGAAATCATCGTCATTCGTATTGTGTTTCGCTTTCGCCATTTTAAAAATGTCTTCGGACTATCGAGCTGTTTTCGGTGGCCGGATCAATTGCCAAGCCGTGTCAAAAATGATTCTGATATCGAACCTGATCGACCAATGCTGAATGTAGAAAAGGTCCAGTCGGATCCGGTTGCGCACCTGATCGGCTTTCAGCGTTTCGCCGCGCCAGCCTTTGCTCTGTGCCAACCCTGTGATTCCCGGTTTGGCCAGATGGCGAAGGCGATAGACCGGGCTTTCTGTCACCAAACGATCATCCAATGGGAGCGGATGCGGCCTCGGCCCGACCAGACTCATCTCTCCACGGATCACATTGATCAATTGCGGCAGTTCATCGATGCTCAACTTGCGAATCAGTGCGCCGCCCTTGAAAATTCGCGAGTCATTCTCTGTGGCTTGTTTGAATTCGCCCTCCACCTCGGAGGCTGCCATCGAGCGAAATTTGAACATCTCAAACGTCTCGCCATTTCGCCCTGATCGTTTCTGTTTGTAAAAAAGAGGACCGGGCGACTGAGTGCGCTGCAGAAAGTAGACAAATAACATCGCCGGTGGGAGAATGAGAGCTCCGCCGAAGAACCCACCTGCCAGATCCAGAATCCGCTTCAACGCTCGATTCACCGGATCCTCCAGCGGTTCGCGAAGCTGTGTCACCACTGAATAATTTTCCGCGTGAAACGCCTGCGAACGAGCGCCGTAGTGCGAGCTCACATCATCTAGCCACATCGTTCTCAGCCCGAGTTTCGCAGATATCTGCGAAACCGGCTGAATCAGGTCTTGCCGGTCTGTCAGTCCTAGTATCATCAGCGCCCGGGTTTTCGTATCCTCACAAATCGAATGCAAATTATCGAACACACCGATCTGAGGCAGGGAAAGTTGAAGCGCCATCGCGCCTCCTGTCCCGGGTCCGTCCGGCTCCACGGCAACAAAGCCAAGGATGTCAATGCCGGGTGGTTTCAGTGACGGTGACGATTCGTGAAATCGAGATACATCCGAGCGGGAGCCAACTAGAAGAGCACGCGACATTCCTTTGCTCTCGTTGCGATAAAGAAAGCGATGAAGCATTCGGTAGCCGAACTGGTTCGTCCAGGAAATCCACAGGAAGTAGATCACAAAGAATGATCCCAGAAAGGTGCGTGAAATACTGTCGTCCTTCAGCATCACCATCATTCCGAAGAGGGAAACGAGCGCGGAAAGGGTCTGACGATGACTCACTGCGGACAGTTGATGTTTCGATAAACCCGCAAGATGGCGCGTTTCGGGAGGTCGAGTCAGTAGTTCGAGGATCGACGCGCAGATCAATACAAACGTCGCCTCAACATAATCCCGAGTCACTAATTCCCCCGCAAACCGAAGCAAGTTCACCAGAGGAAAGACAATCCAGATCAGTGAAACCACCCCGACCAATTGCAGGAAAAAATGAAGACGGGTTATCCCCTGAAGTCGACTTGGAAACATGGTAACAGCAAAAATTGTGGAATTAGACCGAAGCCAGTTTATCAAAGGCTTGATGCAATTATGATTATTTTATCAGTTCCTATAAATTAGGCTGCTTTTGTCTTACTTTTCAATCTCTTTATTAAAATTTTTGAAACCGGTGAAATTACCGGAATTATTCACAATTGTTGATTTTTCATTAAATCGAAAAAATTTTACACTTGGGCAATGGGTTAATTGGTCAAATCTAGGGGGGGGGGGCAGGCGATGGTCAGCCCTGAACATTTCCAGCGACGCCAAAGCGGTTCCTATTGCGATCGATCGCCCGCAGCTTGTCCGGAAATGTTGCGTGAGGTGTCGGCAGTGATGGGGCATGATGGCGCTTCCCAGTCAACCGTCGCGCGAATGCGTCCGGTTGCGACATCGCTTGCCAGTCCGACTACCGTCACGCTTTTCCCATGAAGAACCGCCTTGGTAATCTCGTCCTGCTGCTCGCATTCCTTTGCGTTGCTCCGGTGTTGGCGGAGCCTTCATCAAAATCGGGCACTATCGCAGTCGGCACGGAATGGGAGACCGAGTATCATGTCGTGGACTCGGGGACGGAGGGGCCGACGGTCCTGATCCTTGGCGGGATACATGGCAACGAACCGGCAGGCTGGCGGGCGGCGGAGCAAATCCGGCATTGGCCAATCGTGGCGGGTAAACTCGTGGTGGTGCCGCGGGCCAACGTTCAAGGGCTGGCGGCGAACGTGCGCGAGGTGCCGGAGCAGCCGGAAGGTGAGAAGGATTTGAATCGGAACTTCCCGAGAGAGAACGGGGAAATCGAGTCAGATCAGCGAGTGACACCACGAGGTCAGCTGGCCATGGCCCTGTGGAAACTCGCGGCCAAGGTGAAGCCAAACTGGGTCATTGATTTGCACGAGGGCTACGAATTCAATCGCACCCACATTCCGCCGGAAGGGAAAAAGAAATCGGTCGGGTCGAGTGTCATATATCGTGGTGGCGACAAGATGGATCCACTGGCCGGGCGAATCGTCGACGCGGCCAATGCGACGGTGACAGACAAAAGCAAGCGCTTCACCCTGCTCCGTCAAGGCCCCGTAAGCACCGGCTTGGCGAGGGCCTGTATCGAGGTGATGGGAGCGGAAGGAGTGATCTTTGAAACCACTTTCAAAGATCAGCCACTTTCGCTGCGCACTCGCCAGCAACGGGCGATGGTCAACGTGTTGCTGAATCACATCGGGCTGATCGATCGGGATTGCCGTGATGTGCTGGCGGCACCGAAGAGGGAAGGGCACCTGCTCGTTGCCGCGTTTGATGGCCCCGGGACGGGAGCTAGCAAGAGCAAGCTATTCCCAATTGTCGATCACGCCCAAGATATGACGCTCCACTTTCTCGGCGGTTCGGAAATGCGACCGGAGGTGCTGGAGCAATTTGATGTGGTGGTGTTTCCCGGCGGCAGTGGCTCGAAGCAAGCTGCCGCAATCGGAGAAAATGGCCGAGATGCCGTGCGGGGTTTTATCGGCGATGGCGGCGGCTACGTTGGCGTGTGTGCGGGCGCGTATTTGTGTTCGGCGCACTACAGCTGGTCGCTCGATTTGATTGACTCGACCGTCTTCACCGGCTCGAGGGAAATTCCGGGCAAGGGCAAAAAGCAGATGTGGTATCGCGGGGGCTCATCGGACATCGACATTGAGCTGACCGATCAGGGGAAGGAGTTGTTTGTCGGGGTCGACTCGGAGTTCGTGGTTCGCTACGCCAATGGTCCCATCATTTCACCGAAAGGCCTCGAACTGCTGGATGACTACCGGGTGCTGGCCTGGTATCGCTCCGAGAACGGGCTCTGGAAACCGCAGAAGGGAACCATGGTGAACACTCCAGCAATCGTCTCGGGCGCCTACGGCAAGGGCCGGGTCATGTCGGTCAGCCCCCACCCCGAAAGCACGCCGAGCCTGCATTCCATTATCGAGAATTCATTACGATGGGTGGCAGGACTCAAGCAAGGTCGCTCCGCAGCAAAAGAACCAAGCAAAGCCAAATCGGAGAAGCCAGCTAAGGCCGGTGTCTGATCTAGGGCATTACAATAAGGGGCGGTCGAGAATGGCGCGGACTTAGGTGGAAGCCTAAGTGGCGAAATTGGATAGAGCGGGGCAAAGAAATCCTCACGCAGCCTGCCATGATCGAGCGAAGCAAGATTCTCGATAAGCGAAGCCAAATTGCAGAGACCGCTGAGGAACGAAGTGGGGTAGAGCCGCGGAGATAAAGATAAAGATAAAGATAAAGATGAAAGTCTGCCTGTGGTCTTGCCGGGACTATTCCTCAGCAAGGCAGTAGAGGAATTGCTCTCCGCGGAGGAACAACTCCCGACCGACGATCGCGGCCGAGGCACTGATGCTGTCATCGAGTTGATTCATGGCTAGGAACTCGGGGGGATCGTCACCTGAGGTATGGCTCAGAACGAGGGTTCCACGTTGCCTGTCGGTGATATAAATCCGCCCTCCCGCCGCCACGGGTGATGCGTAGATATCGGACAGGCCATCGAGTCGGAATGGGCCGCCCCTGTCCTTGCCTGTGCTTGGGTCGACCCGACTCAGGACTCCCTGGTAGTGGGCCAGAAAGTAGAGCGTATTGTCGTAGAGCAAGGGCGAGGGAACATAGGGGGTGCGATTGATCCGGCGCCAGAGGACCTGAGAAGTTCCCGTTACATCGCCGGCGGCTCCCTCCATTTTCACTGCGATCATGGAGCGTTTATCATAGCTGCTTCCTGCGATCACAATCCCCTTGGTCGAAACCGGTGAGGCGACCACATTGTCAGAGAGGCCACCACATTCCCAGATCACTTCTCCGGATTCGAGATCGTAGGATCGAAGAGCTCCCGTTGCGCTGACGATGACTTGAGCCGTTCCTTCGTGTATCACGACGATGGGAGAGGACCAGGAAGTCTTTTCGTTGCGGGGCTTTCTCCATTTTTCCCGGCCGGTCGATTTATCAAAGGCGGCGATAAACGACTCCTCCTCATGATCCCAGTTCACCACTACTGTCTCACCGTGCAGCACGGGAGAGCTTCCCTCGCCGTGACCGTGCTTCGTATGCATTTTCCCTAGGTCCGCTTTCCAGAGAAGAATGCCTTCGCGATTCAGGCAATAGAGGCCCCGTGATCCGAAGAAGGCAATGATGTGATTTTTATCCGCGACCGGGGAAGCGGATGCCAGGCTCGCGGTCACGTGGCCACCTTCGTGGGGGATACCCGAGTCGACCGTTGTCTCCCACACGATTCCGCCCTCAGAACGGTCGACGGCAAGGACGACAAAGCGGAAAGAATGGGTGATCTCGGCGTTGTCATGAGCTCCCGGTCGGCCGCTTCTTTTCGGCGAGGAGAGAGGTTCCTTCCCCGGGATAGCGGCCGTCACGAAAACAAGGTTTCCTGTCACGACCGGACTTGAATGGCCGAGACCGGGGAGGGGAGTCTTCCATCTTACGTTTTTCTCTTCGCTCCACTCGACCGGAGGATCAGCATTTTCTGCCGCCCCATTGTAGGAAGGTCCCCGCCAATTGGGCCATCCGACATTACTTTCTGCGCCACGGGCCAACCAGGCCATGAGCAGAAAACCGGCTGTCAGGATCGTGGTGAACTTCTCTCGTCGGTGCTTTATCATGGTCCAATCGGCTGCGTCTCCGGCAATGATAGACCCTCCGATTCGGGAAAAGAAGCGCGGAGTGTAAAGGTGTTGTCGACTGCCAGTGAATTCGACGTGTTGGGGCGAGCATTGGATTTGCGCTTGCTTGAATCGTCGACTGAACCCTATCCGATCTGGAAATACATCAGGCCGCTGGGCTAGCACGGTGTGAGCGTTGGCCCCGGCGTATGCAAGAGCGGACAAAGGTTGCAGGTGGACTTCATTATGGGCTGGCCCGTAGTATTTTGTGCGTCCGCCGGGAATCTTTTTTGGAGCGTCTAAATTGACACCCGCATCCGGCTTACCAATCGAAAGAGTGACGAAGCCGCGTTTGGCCAATTGCCATCGAAGGAAAAAGAAGCAGAATAAAGGGTAGCAGTCTTGAATTTATCATCCACCTGCCATCGTGAACACTATGCCGCACTCGTTGAAATTCCTTACCTGCCTGACTACAGCCTGGTGCCTGGCAGCTTCAACCGCATTTGTCGCGGATCCTGGAACCGAGCCTGACTCCCAACCGGTGGAGCCACAGAACGCTGCAGCGATGGTGCATGTTCCTGAAGGTTTTTTAGTGGAGTTGGTCGCAGCCGAGCCCGATGTCGTCGATCCTGTGGCCTTCACTTGGGGAACTGATGGTCGATTGTGGGTAGCGGAAATGGCGGATTATCCTATGGGAATGGACGGCGAGGGAAAGCCAGGTGGACGCATCCGCTGGTTGCGCGATTCGGATGGCGACGGCAAATACGAAGAATCCGTGGTCTTCGCCGAGGAGTTGGCCTTTCCCAACGGAATTCTGCCGTGGAAGAACGGCGTCTTGGTAACCGCGGCGCCCTTGATTCTATACCTGGAGGACACTGACGGCGATGGCGTGTCGGACAAACGGGAGGTGCTGTTCGAGGGATTTCAGGAGGGCAATCAGCAATTGCGCGTGAATGGACTGATTCGAGGATTGGATAACTGGATCTACTGCGCCAGCGGCGCGCATCGCTCGGCCTATGGCGCGGACAATCGCATCAAATCCATCAAGACAGGCAAAGAGATCGCACTGGGGAGTCGGGATTTTCGTTTCAATCCGGAAACCGGCGAGTTGGACGCACAGTCCGGCCCTAGCCAGTTCGGCCGTAATCGCAATGATTGGGGGGATTGGTTTGGTGAGATGAACTCCTACCCAATGTGGCACTATGTATTGCAGGATCATTACATCCGGCGCAACTCCGATGCGGCCTCGCCGGATCCGCGTCGCCAACTGGTGATGCCCAAAAACCCAAAGATCTATCCAAATAAGGCGTTCCAGAAACGCTTTCATGGATTTGAACAAACAGGCCGGTTTACCTCAGCTTGTTGGGGCATGGTATACCGGGATGGATTATTATTTCCTGAATCGGGGCCATATACGCTCGATATTTTTACGTCGGAACCGTTTGGAAATCTGGTCCAGCACAACCGTTCAGAACCGGACGGTGTGAGTTTTACCGTGTCTGAGAACGGTCCCGTGGAGTTGGCAGATGGTTTAGATTTTTTCGCTTCCAAGGATCGCTGGTGCCGCCCTGTCATGACCAGAACCGGACCCGATGGAGCTCTCTGGGTGGCCGACATGTATCGTTACATGATCGAACACCCGCAATTTCTGCCGCAGGAAGGAAAGGACGCCATGAAACCGTTTTACCGAACGGGAGACGACCGGGGACGAATCTATCGAGTCGTGCGCAAGGACCAGAAACCGCGCCCCATCCCCAACCTCGAGAAATTCACCGACGCCGAACTGGTGGCAGCCCTGGAGACTCGGAACGGTTGGCAGAGGGACACTGCTCAGGCGCTCCTGATCGACCGAGCTAACAGCGCGGTGATCCCAGCTTTAGAGAATATGGCAAGCTCCGGCTTGGAACCACTCGCACGCCTCCACGCGCTATACACCTTGCAAGGAATGGGCGCAATGGATCCTGCGGTGCTACAAAAGGCAG
The DNA here is from genome assembly GCA_963977055.1 of uncultured Verrucomicrobiales bacterium. Taxonomy (GTDB): domain Bacteria; phylum Verrucomicrobiota; class Verrucomicrobiia; order Verrucomicrobiales; family DEV007; genus Arctic95D-9. Next base: position 6,584 of record CAXBMX010000049.1, on the reverse strand, counting down.
TGAGCGATTCTTCGCCCGGTGTCCGGCGGCACGCAGTGAGATTGTCGGAGAGCTTGGTAGACGATCACGCGGACCTTCGTGATGAAACATTGAAGCTGGTCGAAGACGATGACGGCAAGGTTCGGATGCAGTTGGCCTACAGTTTGGGAGAGTCGCAGGATGAGAAGGCGGAGACGGCCCTAGGTCGCCTCGCTTTCACGGATGGGACTGACCCTTACATGGCGGCGGCGATTGTCAGTTCTGTGAATGAGGAGAATCTGAACGGCGTATTGGCCTCCTTGCTGGCAGAGAGGGAAAAAGCAAAAAAGGGGGGCGAACTTCTCGGCCCCATACTAGCCCTCGCCGTTGCATTTGAAAATCGCGAGGCAATGATAGTAGCACTGGAGGCAGCACTCAAAGAGGGTCAGGATCCGGTGTGGAAATATGTCACGGTTTCCGGCTTGCTCGACGCTCTGGACCGCCGCGTTGCGGACGATGAAGAAGGCAGCGAATTGCGATCGGAAGTGGTGGCGCGTGTCCACTCGCTGGTAGTCAAGGCGGGCGCGATCGCGATGGCCCCCGAAGCCCCAGAGGTCGAGCGCAAAGCAGCGATTCGCTTGTTGGCCAGAGATGAGGATACCCGCGCATCTGATATCGCGGCTCTGGCATCGCTACTGGGCCTGAAGACATCAGCGGCGATCCAAGTGGCGGCTGTGTCTCACTTGGGATCTTTGTCAGGCAAAGAAGTGCCAGAAGTTCTTCTGGCAGGATGGAGTAGCTACACACCTTCGATTCGTGCCGAGGTGTTGAACGTTTTGACCACGCGCGCTGACTGGCTGACCGCTCTGCTCGACGCGATCGAAAACAAAACCGTCTCCCGTGGGGAGATAGATGCCGGAACTAGGCAGCGATCAGTTACCTATCCTAGCAAAGCGCTTCGAGAACGTGCCACCGACTTACTGCCGACATCCAGCAGCGCGGATCGCCTTGCGGTAGTCAAAGCACATCAACCGGCCCTGAAGCTGAAGGGGGACGTAGGGCGCGGCAAACTCGTTTTCCAGAAAGTCTGCATCGTCTGCCACAAAATGGACGGTATCGGATTCGAGATTGGTCCCAATTTGTCTTCGGTCACTGATCGCAATCCTGGATCACTGCTCTCATCAATTCTGGATCCGAACGCCGCGGTGGAAGGCAAATTCAGTTCGTATGTGGCCAGCACAAAAGACGGCCGGGCGATTCTGGGAATCCTGATCTCGGAAACCGGCGCCAATATTACGATTCGAGACCAGGCGAACCAGGATCATGTTATCCTGCGCTCTGAGTTGGTTTCCCTGAGCAACACCGGACGATCGATGATGCCGGATGGTCTGGAAGCGGGATTCAACATGCAGGAGCTGGCCGATTTGATCGCTTATGTTGCGGCGGCGAAATAGGCGCGAGTGATTAGGGACAGACCCCAAGCGAATTGCCGAGCGAATTAAGGGACACGAATTAAGGGACAGGCCCCGAGCGAATTAAGCTTTTCCTATCAGCCTGTCGGTCCGGCCCCGGTTCGTCGCCAAAGCTACGAAACTCATGAGGGCAGGCCGCGATTGAGCTCGCGCTAAGACTTCATCATCCGCGCCATTTCGACCGGAATTTCGGAGACAAACTCCATCATCTTTCCCGTTCCAGGATGAGGAAACTTCAGCTTCGCGGCGTGGAGTGCCATCCGCTTGGGTCGGTTTTCGACAGGATGACCTGCACGTGGAATATATGAATCCGGGTGATACTTTTCATCGCCGACAATAGGGCAGCCGATGTCGGCGAGCTGGACCCGAATCTGATGGCGACGACCGGTATCGAGGGTCAGTTCGAGGACTGAGCGTTTTTCTGTTTTTCGGAGAGTCCGGTAGTGCGTGATCGCCTCGCGGGTGTCCTTTCCCTCCGGGGCGCTGCGAACGCGAAGGGGGTTCGACTCGTCGAGGTGGCTGCAAAGGGTGCCGCTCTTTTGCGGTGGATGCCCGTCAACGACCGCGAGGTACTTTTTCTCGGCCTCTTTCCAGTTTTCCTGAAGCTCAACTTTTGCCTCTTTGGTTCGAGCAAAAACCATCAGCCCTGAGGTGTCCCGGTCGAGGCGGTGCACGATCCAGACGCGATTCCGTCCGCCCTGATGGGCTTCCCCGACATATTCGGTGAGCGCGGAGTAGGCCGTGACATCGTCCGCTTTGTTCGCCGCGATCGAAAGCAACTTGGCTGGTTTTAGGATCACGATGACATCGGCATCCTCGTAAATTAGCTTCATTCCTGCTGGCAAATCCGAATGGGGCACTGCTTTCCGAGTCGGAGCGAGAGTCACGATGTCGCCCGCTTTGAGCGGATCAGTCGATCGCTTCGCGACACGACCGTTGACTTGAATGCCATCGAATTTGAGCCACTGCCGCACTTTGGTTCGCTTCACTTCCGGCAGCTTCTCAAATAGAAACGGGAGGAGGGTTCCGTCCTCTTCAGCGGTAAAGGTTTGATGCATAGCGGCAATGGTAGCGATCTTGTTGGCGACCTCGAAGCTTCGGCGGGTAGTCGAAGAACTCAAGTCCTGCCCTCAGTAATGCTTCGACTAAATCAACGAAGCACCGAAGATGTCATACCTGTCCTATGTCCAGTCCACAGTCACATCCCAATGATCCGCTTCATGGTATCAACCTGAAGACGATTCTCGAAACGCTTGTCGAGCGTCATGGCTGGCCGAAACTGGCCGACAATATTCAGATCCGCTGCTTCATGTTCGATCCTTCGATCAATTCCAGCCTCAAATTTTTGCGCCAAACTCCCTGGGCTCGCCAGAAAGTGGAGGATTGGTATGTGAGGGATTTGGGGAAAAGCAGCGGGACGGAGGGTTTAGAAAAAGATAAGGATTAAGCAAAAGGCATTGGGCGCTACCTACCAAATTTGAATGATGGCTGGCCCTAATCCAGCGCCATTCGGGTCAGACCTTCTGGCGAAATATTTAGATCCGCTTCGTTGTGGCTGGGGTCCAGCGACAGATTTCAATCTGTCGGAACTTGCAAGAAGTTCCGACGGGCGCCCTTTTTTCGACGCTGCTGAGATTTCTTCCCCCGTCGTTACGGAGCAAGGAAGCCGCCGCCGAGGGCGGCGTCCGCTGCGATGCACGCCTGGTAGGCATCAAGAGCGGTGCCGGTCAGCGTGCCGATGGTGAGCGGGGCTTGCTCGTTCTCGTCGTTGGCAGGTGCCCCGATATTGTAGAACTCCTGGATGGGAGTGGGGGATGGATTGTCGGGATCGTTGAAGATGATCAGTTTATAGCCGGGGAATTCGTCGACGATGATGGCTCGCCCTCTGGCGGCTCCGTCCCCGGCCTCGGCGATCATGGCTCGGTCCGCGGTGTCGGTGCCGTTGAGGATGGGGACGATGCTGGTGGACTGGGCGAGAGTGCTCGCCGGAGCGACGGTGGCGGGATCGATTCCGGCCAACTCAAGAATGCTGGAGTAGAGGTCGACGGCGTGGACGAGTTTGTCGGTGGTGCTTCCAGCCGGTACCGTGACGGCGGGACCTTTCACCACCATGGGAACGTGAATGCCACCCTCGTAGAGGTCGCCCTTGGAGTTGCCATTGCCGAAGGGCGCCTGGACGACCTGGTTCGGGGTTCCGTTGTCACCAATTAGGATGATGTTAGTGTTTGCCGGAACGGAGGCGAGGAGGCGACCGAGTTCAGTGTCGAGAGCCTCGAGCATCTTGCGGTAGTTAAACGCGTTGGCTGATTCGCCGGCCACTTGGGCGGAGTATCCTCCGGGAGGCGCGAGCCCAGCCGGGGGATCGTGGAAGGGGGAATGCGGAGCGTTGAAGGCGAGCCAGCAGAACCAGGGATCGCCAGCGGTTTCCGAGCGTCCAATGAAGCCGACCGCTTCGTTGACTTGGTCGGTGGTGGTGTAGGTGGTCCATGGTCCAGAGTTCACCACTCCGAGAATCGGGTCGGTCACGGTTCCGGTGGTGTCACCATTACTGTTCTTCGTCCAGTTGGAGTAGTCGCCGACGCCGCCGCCGGTGATGCCGTAGAATTCATCCCATCCGCCGGTCGTGCTGTAACCCGTGTCTCCACTTCCGAGATGCCATTTTCCCATGGCACCCATGGCGTAGCTGGAGCCCGCCGCGGTGAATGCTTCGGGTAGGGTCGTTTCGGCCGCCTGCAAAGTGCCTCCCGGCGTGTAGATTCCGGTCTGGTGCGCATAGCGACCGGTCATCAATGAGGCGCGGAAGGGCGAGCAGACGGGGTTGGCATAGGCCCGGGTGAACTGGAGTCCGTCCGCGGCGAGGGCCTCGAGATTCGGCATGTTCGGCAAGGCCTGCGCCGGAGGAATAGTGTTGTCGATCGGGCTCCGGTCGATTCCCCAGTCATCGACGATGAGGAGGAGGACGTTGTTCTCGGCCGTGGGCGGTGCCGCCACGGTGTGCTGATCGTTGGAGTTGACCACGGTTCCCGGTCCAAAGGTGAGGACGGCGTCGTAGTTGCCCGGGGCAAGGGAGGAGTCATCGAAGAGGAGTTCGACGATGCCGGTCATTTGGTTGTAGCTCGCGATCGTTGCGACGACGCCACCGACGGTGATGGAGGTGATCTCACTGAGGAGTGGTAGAGCGGTCGCGGTCGGGAAGGACGTGGCGAAGGTCGGTGTCGGACCGCCGGGGACCGCGAACTGGTTGGTGGAGAATACGGTTGTTCCTCCCCCATGAGTGATTACTGCGTTGTAGCTGCCCGGAGCGAGCGAACTGTCGTCGAAGAGGAGTTCAACGATGCCGCTGAGTTCGTCGTAGCTGAGGATGGTTGCAACGACGCCATCGACGGTGATGGAGGTCACGTCGCCTTCGAGAGAAAGGGCCGGAGTGGTGAGGAAAGTGGCGGTGAAATTCGGTGTCGGAACGGGCGGAGTGATAGGCGATCCCGTGTAGTTGAAGGGATCGGACCAGCGTGGATCGGAGGTGAAACTTGTGTCCGTCAGGGTCTTCATGAAGGCGACGAGGGCGGCGGACTCGGCTGCCGTGTAATCCGGCGTGCGCGGGGGGCCGGTGTTCCCTTGTCCCTGAGTGAGCCGGCGGTCGACGTTGACGTGCCCCTGAATGTCGGTGCTGTAGAACTGGACCACCTCTTCCAGGGTGTCGAAGCGTCCGTCGTGCATGTAGGGCCCCGTCAGCTCGACATTGCGCAGGCTGGCCATTTTGAATCTTCCAATGTCGCCTGCGTTCCCCGAGACCGCGCCGAAACCCTGGTCGTCCCCGGGGCCAGTCACTGAATCGAGCCCGTTGTTGCGTGGAGTGCGTTGCACGAAAACATCAGTGGCATGACAAGCCGCGCAGTTGACGGCATTCCCTCCCCGGTTCGGGTTGTTGACGAAGATCTGGCGGCCGAGTTCTTCCTCTGCGGTGAAGGTGGCGGTCCCACCCCGGACCTGGTCATACTTCGATTGGTAGGACACCATTGAGCGAATGAACTGCGCGATGGCCAACTGAATGTTTGCCTCGGTCGGGGTGGGGGAAGCGGGGAAGGCCTCAGCAAAGAGCGTCTGGTAGTAGGGTTCGACCGCAATCTCGTTGGCGACTTCCGGGAAGGAGCTCCCCATTTCGACGGGGTCCCGGGTCGGTTGGGTCGATTGAAATTCGAGCGTGGGGGCGCGCTCGTCCCAGAAGAACGCGCCCCGGTTATAGAAACGAGACATGGCGAGACTCATCGAATTGCGGCCGGTCAATCCGCCTTCGAAACCGACGCTGAACTGCACACCGTCGGTGAAGCCCTTGTCCTGATGGTGGCAGGAGGCACAGGAAATCGTATTGTTGATCGAAAAGCGACGGTCGTAAAAGAGGACCCGACCCAAGGTGGCGCCCGCATCCGTGATCGGATTGGCGACGGGGGTGTTGTCGATGCTCTGAACGGCGGTCACGTTCAGGTGGGTCGGCAGAACGATGTTGGCGTAATTGAAGGGGGTGGCAGGCAGATCGAGGATATTCGCCTCAGTGTTAGGGACTTGGTTTTCCGTGTCGTGGGTGATCCGGTAAAAGACGGTCGGATGGCCGGCAAAGTCCGGGGTGTGAGCGACGAATACATTGGTGTTCGTGACCTTAAACGTGCCGAGTGGAGCCCAGTTCACCAGGTCAGTTGATTCCTCCATTGAGAGCAGACGATTGAGGGGGTCAGCGATGTCGATTGAGACTTCAGGAATTCCCATATCCATCGAATACTCGTAATAGAGGTCGTCGAGCAGGGCGGCGTTCTGCGCCTGCGCCTTGAAGGAGGTGGCGAAGATCACCAGGAGGATGGAGAAGCAGAATTTGAATCCGGCGGCCAATTTGAATCCGGTGGACCATGGGGAGGTTTTTTTTGGCTGTCGAGTCATTGGCCTCTGAGGTCTGAGTTTAGTCTGACGATGCCTGTTGAAAACCGGCTGTCTTGGTATGCCTGACTATACTCTCGCCTACATTACGGGAACATGATGGCAGGAAGGAAAAGTGAAGGAATTTTCCGGAGGGGGGTTGTCGGGAATGCCACGGTTTTAAGCAGAGTCAGGGAAATCTCTTTTTCATTTTATCCTGCTCGCCTGTGGCTCGCACGATCTCCAAGG
>CAXBMX010000048.1:0-30480 GCA_963977055.1 uncultured Verrucomicrobiales bacterium | reverse complement strand
GGGTCTCTGACCCCGGGGGCCGGACCCCGGGCGAACGTCGATTGATATCCGAATGAACGCGCCATTCAACCCGTCACATCCCCAGCCCAACCTGCGGGGAACTGAACGCTGCCTCATTTACCCGAATGTCAGGTGGGTTGCCGTCCTCCAATAACACTTCGACAATATCAAAGCGGAATACCACCTCAGGGTGATTCAATTCCCGTAACCAGGCATTGGCGCCTTTGACGATCAATCGTTGTTTCTTCCTATCCACCGCATCCGCCGGACGACCGAACTGTTCGCTGGTTCGAGCTTTGACTTCAGAAAACACCAGGGTTTCACCGTCTCGAGCGATGATGTCCACTTCACCTCCTCCTTTGGCTCGGAAGTTTCGATAGAGCACTTTCATGCCGTGTCTGGTGAGATACTTGCCAGCGAGGCGCTCTCCTGTTGAGCCAATCAATTGATTCCATTCTCCGGTCTCCATTGAATCTCGATCAGGCAAGTCCACCGGGCGATTGAGTTCCCTGTCAAAGCATCGAAAGCGGATGTAGTTGAGCCACTTCACTTCGAATTCAGCTCCATTTCAGAAATAGGCGAAAAGCTGCGCCGATGAATCGGACAAGGGCCATATTTTAAAATGGCGGCACAATGCGCTTTGGTTCCGTATCCTTTGTGCCTCTCGAACCCATATTCTGGGTACTGTTCGGCGTAATGGATCATGAGGCGGTCGCGCTCGACCTTCGCAATGATACTGGCGGCGGCGATGGACAGGCTCAGAGAGTCTCCTTTGACCAATGCGCGATGTGGCCCGGGAAACCCCTTAATCGGTTTCCCATCGATCAGCGCAATTGACGGAGACGGCTGCAGCTGCTCGAAAGCACGTCTCATTGCCACCCAGGTCGCCTGCAGAATGTTGATTTCGTCGACTTCAGCCTCATCGACCATGGCCGAAGCCCATTGGATCCGATCGTTCCCTGAAATTTCTTTGTATAATTCCTCCCTTACCTTCTCGCTCAATTGCTTAGAGTCATTTAATACACTATTTCGATAGTGCAAAGGAAGCACCACCGCAGCCGCAGAAACGGGCCCAGCGAGTGGCCCGCGACCCGCTTCGTCGATTCCTGCAATAGTCGGGAAACCTTCTTTCCTGAGCTTGCGCTCGTGGCTTAGATCGGGCATAGATTTCAGACCTCGTTCACCGCATCGATCAGTTCTCTGAACCGGCCCGCCAATCCCCGCTTTTTGTGGCAGATCATTCTCGGCAAATCTTTGAGGTGAACCTCGTCGGCCTCTTCCGGGAGAGCCTCGCAAGCCTCAAAAGACCCATCTTCTAACATATCACTGAATTCTTTGTTCAGCCGATCGATTAATTCCGGCGTCACTGGATTCTGCAGACGCATCACCAGATTCTTCCCGACATAGCGATAGCTGTGGTAGTTCCGGTAGAAATTGGTGATCTCTTCGACGGCCTCATCGATATCGGTCGTCATCTTGAACAACTTAAAATCAAACTCTGAAATCAGCCCAAGGCGAAGCAGGTGATCTTCTACAAACCGAAACCAGGTTTTCCAATAGGTCCCGCCTTCCTTATCGAGCAGCACCACAGGAACGATCTGAGCCTTTCCTGTTTGCATCAAAGTCAGGACCTCAAACAACTCATCCATCGTGCCGAACCCGCCCGGCAGCGCAGCGATCGCATCGCTCTCTTTGACGAAGGCCAGCTTGCGGGTGAAGAAGTAATTGAAGTTTATCAGCTTTTCATCCCCATCGATGGTCGGGTTGGCTCCCTGCTCAAACGGCAGTTTGATATTGAGACCAAAACTGTTGTCCCGTCCCGCTCCTTTTTGGGCCGCCTCCATGATACCTGGCCCGGCGCCGGTGATCCCCATGAAGCCCGCCTCTCTCATCTTGGCAGCAAAGTCTATCGCCGTTTGATATTCCGGCTCCTCCGGTTTCGTTCTGGCACTGCCAAAAATGGAGAGCTTTCGCTCAGCCACATACGGGCTAAACACCTGGCTCGATTTTCTCATTTCTTTGAGCGAGCGGTTAAAAAGCTTCATGTCGCCTTCGGGCAGGCAATCCCGGCCAATCTTCAGCGACGTCACGATCAATTCCTGCACCAGAGCGTTGTTGGCACCACAGGCCCACTCCTCCACGAGGGACTCGATGCGCGCATCAATGCCTTTATTACCCGTCGATCCGTGGGTCCGCGGAAGCCCGAAAATCCCTCCTCCGGTGAAGTCTCTTGGATCTTTTCTGAGGTGCTTTCTTTTACTCATGTGCTCAGAAGCTAGAGGATCGAATCGAAAGGCTCAATCCCTGAAACGAAATACTCCTGTCAAAAACGCGTTTTTTTCCTTTCCCGCATCGCTATTCGGATGCTTATTCCCCGCCCCATGGCCACCCCTCTTGACGATATCCGAATCGACAGCCTTAGACAGCTGATTGCTCCCACCATTTTGATGGAGGAAGTTCCTGTTTCCCCGGAAGCAGCAGAGGTAGTCTCCACGGCCCGACAAGAGATCGCCGACGTTCTATCAGGTAAAGATGATCGCTTGCTTGCCATCGTGGGTCCCTGCTCCATTCACGATACGAAGGCAGCGCTCGAATACGCCGATCGGCTTGCCGCACTCAAAGCGGATGTGAATGATGACATTCTGCTCGTGATGCGAGTCTACTTTGAAAAGCCCCGGACCACCGTGGGATGGAAAGGGCTCATCAACGATCCTCATCTCGATGAATCTTTTGATATCAACGAAGGCCTCAAGACAGCGCGTAAGCTCCTTTTGGACCTCGCTGAAAAGGGCATCTCGGCGGGAACTGAGTTTCTCGATACGATCAGTCCTCAGTTCTACGCAGACCTGATCGCCTGGGGTGCTATTGGCGCTCGGACGACTGAGTGTCAGCTCCACCGCGAGCTCGCCTCCGGCCTCAGCATGCCAGTTGGATTCAAAAATGGCACCGAAGGAAATGTTCAGATCGCGATCGATGCAATTCAGTCATCGAGCCAGCCTCACCGATTCCTATCAGTAACTAAATCCGGGGACAGCGCCATCGTGGCAACTAAGGGCAACGACACCTGCCACATCATTCTTCGTGGCGGAAAGTCAGGACCGAATTTTGATCGCGAAAGCGTCGCAGCAGTTCGCAAGGCACTCGAAGCAAAAGGAATGGAACCATCTCTGATGCTGGATTGCAGTCATGCCAACAGCGGCAAAGACTACCGCAATCAGCCTGGCGTCAGCGCCGAGGTGGGTGCTCAGATCGCTGGAGGTGATACCTCGGTTCGCGCAGTCATGATTGAAAGCAATCTCAATGAGGGCGCTCAGAAGATCGATTCCGATCTTTCCAAACTCGACTACGGCGTCAGCGTGACTGACTCCTGTGTCGGATGGGACACCACCGTCGAGATGATCAACCAACTCGCCACCGACGTTCGCAAACGCCGCGCTACGTTTATTGCGTAGAACTCGCTGCAGGGCCTGCCTCGGATTCCGAATCCGGAGCAGGGATCTTAAAGTAGGCGGCCTCACCGTACTTCTTTTCGCAGGCGGGCACGTGGACTTCGACGAAGTCTTTCACCCGCCACTCAAATTCGGCAAAGCTGCTGTCACTCATGAACCCGAGCTGCTTCTGCAGTTCTGGCTTATCAGACAGTCCGTGATACGGAGTCGACTGATCTCCCAAAAACTGGTTCAGCTTTCTCAGTTCCTCAATTAAGGGTTTGTCGAACCGTGTTACCCAGCCTTTGTAGCGAGAATACCAGGACCGTCCCCATAGCAGATTTGAACCGCCGTTGTCTCGTCCCACAAACTGAAGGCGGCCACTCTTGTGGGCGTATACCTCGATATTGCCACCACTGAAGCGGTCCCATTGGCCGCAGAGCGCATCGATCACAAAAATGGTCGATAGCTGATCCGCGAGAACACATTCCATTTCCAATGGCGCCGGGTAACCTGGCTCATCGGGAACAATACCTCGAAAGCTCATCGTATCAGTTCCGGGCATGGTTCCGCCACCGGTCAGGAATTTGGCAAAGGACTGACTCGTATTGAATCGATTGCCACTCGCTAATATCTCGACCCCCTGGGATTCCCGCTTGCTCCGATACTTGTAGATGCCGAGCAAGCTATCAGGCGACTTAGCGATGGCTGAGCGAATGTTCCCCGTGTTCTCCCTCCGCCATTTGTTAGACTCGCTCGACCTAAGTATCCCTGAGAATCGGTTGATCGCCTGAGGCCCCAGCGTGTAATAAGCGGAAGGATTGAAGATGTCACTGACCCCGAGGTATCGGGAAAGGCGATAGGCAATGACTTCGCCTTCCAGATGGGTCGCCGAATTTTCAGGGACAAACATCCCCTTCTTTCGTTTGTCCGGCTCCGAAATCTTGAAGCCAACCGATGTGCCTGAATCTTTGAAGTGAAATTCGTAGGATTCGGATGCTTCCAGATCCAGATTCTTCACGAAATCATCGAACTTCTTGTCATCCTCATTGCCGGGAATTTCGGCCAGAGAAAGCGTGGCCGATAGAGCAATGGCAGGAAGGGTCAGGCGCAAAAGTGTTGTTCTCATGAAGGCGGGATGATTGCGATTTCGAAACGCTAACAGAATCCTTCTCAAGTAAACAGCGCCAACTTGATGCACCAAAGCGCACAAACATCTCAGCTGGGTATTTCAATTCTCTACGAAATACAAAATCGATGCAGTGTAACCCTTACTGAGAGTGTTCTTCTCTTCTGAAACTCGAATCGCTACCTGATGACGGGCGTCACTGAGGTCATCTACCAATATGGCAGTGCGAGGATAATTGAGGCCTTTGCTGTAGTGGTTGTATAAGTCCACCGCCTGCCACGCCCCGCCATCGACGCTGACTTCGAGCATCCCTGCATCAGGCCCTGCCAAAACGAAGGCCCCTAACATCGTGCCAGTAAAACTGTAGTAGAGGTGGCTGCCGGCTTCGTCTGACCGCAGGACATGATACTTCTCGTAGTCAGGACGAATTTGCCCCACTGGGAGCAGTTCACGCGAAACGGGAGCCCACTTCCATCCTCCCAACCAATTGAATACCTGAGGATCCACGATCTCGGCTGAGAAATAGGACTTCATGTCGATAGGCTCAGGCAACACCACCGTCTGAGGAGTCTCTCCCGATATCGTGTCGTCGATGACTTTGGCGATGAGATCCGATGCAAAACGGTATCCCTTCTGATTCGGATGAGTGCCGCCGTAGTTTTCTTTCCAGGCCATTCGTCCTGCTTTGATTTCATCGGCCAAAGCCTGACCAACATCTACTATCGGAATGTCATAGTGCCGCGCCACCGTCTTATGGGCCTCAGAACTGATGGCCTCATCCCCTTGCTGGATCTTTTCGAGCATCTCTGGATTCACATACTGAACTGAGATCGCATCGCCGGTTGGGTTTTCGTCGAAGTATTGCCGAATGATGCCTTCCAGTCCCCGGATCGCGGTCTGCCTGTCATGGCCTGCGTCCTGATCATCATTCACCGCAAACTCGACAATCAATAAATCGATCTGGCCTTTGGATAAGACGTCGCGATCAAAGCGAAAGGTTCCTGTCACCGAACAAGTCGAAGAGAGCCCCGCATTGGTAAAAGTGAAATCAACATCGGGCCATGCCGCTCGTAGCGAGTCAGCCACCATCTGGCTGTGCCCTTTTGGATTCTGTGTGATCGAGCCACCCAGGAACGCCACATGAGCCTTCCGGTCTTTTTCCAGGCGCGCGATAAAATTGGATACACCCCGCGTCCCCATTTCGATCGCGGATCGATCACTATTGGCTGATTCGGCCTCTGACTCCTCAGCTCCAATTATCGAGCCAGGTGCGGCGATCAATACAATAGCGAATATCAGGACCAGCAAATTTGATTTCATGAGTTGTCTTTTTGGAGTTAAAACGACAACAGTTAAGTCATGAAATTGTTTTCTGCCCTTTTCGCGCTATCCATCGCGCCATTTACACTCGTGCCAGCCCACGCCGACGAGCCAACATCCAAACCCAATCTACTCGTCATCATGGTGGACGACCTCGGCTACGGCGACCTTTCCTGCTACGGAGCGCCTGACCTGAAGAGCCCTAACATCGATGCGCTGTTCGATGAGGGAATGCGGTTCAACTCCTTTTATGCCAACTGCCCAGTGTGTTCTCCCACCAGGGCCTCATTCATTACCGGGCTTTATCCTGACAATGCCGGAGTCCCCGGAGTGATTCGCACTCCCTTACCCGATCGACCGACCAGTTGGGGCAATCTCCGCAACGATGTTGTCACCTTGCCTCAACATCTCAAAACAGCCGGCTACGACACTGCCTTGATCGGCAAATGGCATCTCGGACTGGAAGCCCCCGATCGGCCCATCGATGTGGGCTTCGATTTCTTCCACGGGTTTCTCGGAGACATGATGGATGATTATTACACTCATCTGAGGTTCGAGCAGAACTACATGAGGCGTAACGAGGAGATCATCGAGCCAGAGGGACATGCCACGGATCTTTTCAGCGACTGGAGTATCGACTATTTCAAAGAGAGAAAGGACAGCGAGAATCCATTCTTCCTTTTCCTCGCCTACAACGCACCACACACGCCGATCCAACCGCCACAGGAGTCGCTCGACAAAGTCATCGCTCGTGAGCCCGGGATCGACAAAAAACGCGCGGCTCTGGTTGCTTTGATTGAACACCTCGATGAAGGCGTCGGACGCGTCGTGAAAGGACTGAAAGACGAAGGTCTCTGGGACAACACCGTCGTCGTTTTCACCAGCGACAACGGCGGCCAGGTTAATGTCGGGGCCCGCAACGCCCCACTCCACGGCGGTAAGCAGGACATGTGGGAGGGCGGCATCCGCGTCTGCACCAGTGTGGTCTGGCCAGGAGTGATCGAAGCCGGATCAGTTCAGGAAGATCACCTTTCGCTTACCATGGATCTGTATCCGACTCTCGCCGAGATCGCCGGTGTCCCCGACACACCTGAGCTTGATGGTCGCAGCTTTCTTCCTGTCCTGAAAGGCGAACCCTTTGACGAAACACCACGTCCTCTCTTTTGGGTGAGGCTGGAGGGAAATGCCAAATACGGAGGGCTCCCCTATCATGCCGCCAGAATCGGCGACTGGAAACTGCTGCGGAATACTTCCTTTGAACCCTATCAAATGTTTAACATGGCCGCCGACCCTGGAGAGCTGAAGGAAGTAAGCAAAGCAAAGGCGCCCCAAAAACACGCCGAACTATTTAATGAGTTAATGATCCACATCAACGGAGCAGGCCGCTACCCTTGGCAACGTGAAAACCCGTGAGTGAGCACTCCCATCGCACCGCCCTTGATCTAGATCTCACGATCTACGGAAGATCGTCCCTCGGCGCACCCCTTCATTGGATTCCGCCTCGAGGAAATTGTGAGATACTGATCATCGCGGGAATTCACGGTGAGGAAGCCGACACGACCATTTCTCTGTCCCGGGCTCTGCGTTCCATCGGCCAGGATGACATCGCCCCTAATATAGGGCTCGTTCTTTGCGCCAATCCCGATGGGCTTGCTCTGGGGACTCGCGGCAATGCCAAAGGCGTCGATTTGAACCGCAATTTTCCCACCGCGAACTGGCAGTCCGATCCCACGACCTGCCGCTGGCATGCCGATGAAGAGATCCATCTTCCTATCCTGACGGGAGAATTAGCGGGCTCCGAAAGCGAGACAAAAGACCTCATCACCATCATCGAACAATCTCAGCCTGAGGTTCTCCTCGCGCTTCACGGCCCGCTTGCCTGTATTGACGATCCAGGTCCCACTCCGCTGGGCAATTGGTTGGCCCAAAAGACTTCCTTGCCTCTCGTTGGCGACATCGGCTACCCGACTCCGGGCTCACTGGGCACCTGGGGTGACGAAAACGACATTCCGGTGGTCACCTGGGAATTCCCGTCTGAGGGCGTCGAGTCGCTCAGCCGCAGCCAAGTCCCTCTGCTCTGTGATATCATTAAAGGAAACTTTTTGAGCTAAGCAGGGTTGAACCAAATTGAAAGACCCTTGCTGATTACTCGGTATCCATTCCCATGACGAGACTCCTACTCCCGGCCCTTTTCCTGCCTTCTCTCCTTTTGGCCGAAACTCCTGTTACCTATCATCAGGATATCGCGCCCATCATCTACGCTAACTGCACCAGTTGTCACCGCGATGGAGAGAGTGCCCCCTTTCCCCTAACTAATTTCACAGAGGTTTCAAAAAAGGCGCGCACCGTTCAGCGAGTCGTCGAAAACCATTACATGCCGCCCTGGCATGCCGATCCTGAGAAGACGCACTTTCAGGATGTGCGAAGACTCGATCCTCCGGAAATTGAATTAATTTCCCGTTGGGTCGAAGAAGGAAAGCTCGAGGGCGATCCTGACACAGCGCCAGAACCACCGTCATTTCCCTCAGGCTGGCGTCTTGGCGAGCCGGATCTCGTTTTGACGATGAACGCTGCCTACGAGGTCCCCGCCGAAGGGCCTGACATTTATCGGAACTTTGTTCTACCCATTGATTTGCCCGAGGATAAATGGGTTAAAGCGGTCGAACTCCGACCTTCCGCTCGATCGGTCGTTCATCATTCGCTCTACTTTCTGGATGATAGCGGAACTGCGAGGAAGTTGGATGGCAAAGACGGAAAACCCGGCTTTCGGGGGATGTCATTTCGGAAAAGCGGATCTCTGGGTGGATATGTCCCCGGCGTCAATGCTCGCAAGCTACCGGGCGATCTGGCCCGACCACTGCCAAAGGGGTCCGACTTGGTTCTATCGACTCACTTCCATCCCTCGGGAAAAGCTGAGAGCGAGCAAACCACTGTTGGGATCTACTTTGCTGAAACACCTCCGAGTCGCCAGCTAGTCGAAATACAGGTGCCTCCCGGCTTCGGTCGCGGCATGGGCATCGATATTCCAGCAGGCGAAACGGACTACACGATCAAGGATGAGTTCAAAATCCCAGTCGATGTCGAGGCCATATCAGTCGGTGGTCATGCCCACTACATCTGTGAAACTATGTTGATGACCGCTACCTTTCCAGACGGCACCAGCAGAGTTCTGCTGGATATTCCTGATTGGGATCTCGATTGGCAGGACACCTACTACTTTGCCGACAAAATCATCCTACCGGCCGGAACCGTGGTAAAATCAGTCATCACCTATGACAACTCAGCCGACAACTCCGATAACCCTTTCTCTCCTCCTCAACAAGTGAAGTGGGGCCGTGAGTCGACCGATGAGATGGGAAGCATCACCCTGATCGCCGTTCCAGTCGTGGCAGATGAATTCACGAAACTGTCGAGAGCCAAAAAGATCGATCAGGCGAAGATTTTTGCTCAGTTGGGAAAGGAACTTCAAAGTGCCAAGGTATTGGGGCGCCTTTCTACTATCATTCAATCGCTCGATAAAAACGCTGACGGCAGTTTGCAGGAGAGTGAACTGCCACCCCGGATGAAGAGTGCTTTGCTCCTTCGATTGGATAGCGATGGCGATAAGTCACTGAACCCTTCCGAAATTAAGGTCCTCCAAGACTGGCTCGAAAGCCTTCAGGCGGCCCGCGAAGCATGAAGACGATTCTCCTGATAGTGGCATGCCTTGCTTCACTGCAACATCCTGCCGTGTCGGCTCCGCCGAAAATCGCCGAGGTCGTTCTTTTCGTGGCGACTGATTGTCCCATTGCCAATAGCTACGTGCCTGAGATCAATCGCTTGCATGAGGAATACTCGGCCAAGGGGATCTCATTTCTATTGGTCTACCCTGACCCGACCATAAGCCAAGAAGAGATCGCCGTGCATCGAAAGGAATTTTCACTCCTTCCGCCTGGGATCCCTGATCCCGAGCACCAACAAGTCGATCGATGCGGAGCGACCATCACACCCGAGGTGGCCGTCTTGGCGGAAAGCGGAGAACTGTTATACCGAGGGAGGATTGACAATTGGTACAACGACTACGGAGACCGCCAACGAGCCGCTAGCAAAAAAGATCTTCGCGATGTTCTTGAATCCATTGCCGCAGGAGAATCCGTGGCCTACACCGAATCGGCAGCCATCGGTTGTTTCATCGAGCCCTTGAACTAACTGACCGATTTTTCTTTTCCTGAAATCGAATCTTCCATATTATCGCTCTATGAAGCTCCTTGTTCTCTCCGGTCTAATGGTATTAGTAGCGCTTGGTTTCAGCGCCTGTCAAAACACTCAGCCAGGAACCCTTCCCTCCAGTAGTGGGACTGTTTATGGGCCTGAGCCAAGGTCTTCGATGGACACCACGATGAGACTTCAGAACGGGATTGGTGATATCAATCGAAATCTGGTGCGCTAAGGCGCGACCTAGACACGGAGTCTCGTGCTGATCACCATACCCGGGACTGCCACGCAGATTCCGTTTTCCTCCTGTGGGAAATAGGCTTCCAGTGAAGGCCTTAAACCAAGGCCTATCACTCAGGATATCGATCAAATAAGTTCCCTAAGTTCTTCGACTATTCGACGAAATTTGATAAACATGACTTGTCTCAGCCTGTCATGGAAAAACTCAGCATCGTCGAATCCGTCCTTGATAACCTCCCCGTCGCGATTTTTGCCAAGGATGCGACCAACGATTTCACCTTCGTCCTTTGGAATAAGAAGCAAGAGGAGGTGACCACTATCCGGTCGGAGAAAGCGATCGGGAAGAACGACTACAAACTTTTCGCTAAAGAGTCGGCGGACTATTTTCGCAGTGTCGACAAGGCGGTCATCAAACGGGGCAAACTGATGAAAGTTCCGGATGAAATTCTGGAAACGAAGGACGGCGAAGAAGTCCATTTACGAACCGTTAAAATCCCGGTCTTTGATCCCGCGACGCAACGCCAACTCGTCGTCGGAATCAGCGAAGACATTACCGAGCAAGTCAGGTCTCACGAGCAACTCGAAACGCTCAATAAGACCCTCTCCGAAGCAAATCGCGAACTGCAGGAGACTCAGATGCAGCTGATTCAGGCGGAAAAACTTGAGTCGATCGGGCGTCTCGCCGCCGGTGTTGCTCACGAA
The DNA here is from genome assembly GCA_963977055.1 of uncultured Verrucomicrobiales bacterium. Taxonomy (GTDB): domain Bacteria; phylum Verrucomicrobiota; class Verrucomicrobiia; order Verrucomicrobiales; family DEV007; genus Arctic95D-9. The sequence continues at coordinate 19,467 of CAXBMX010000048.1, read as the reverse complement.
GTTAAAAATCCGCTCGCTCTTCTTCTGCTCGGGGTGGATTACCTTTCTCAGGGCATTGATGCCGATGATGAAAACGTCGATAAAATCCTCACTCAGATGCGCGAGGCGGTGGAGCGGGCTGATCGTATTGTCAGGGGGCTCGTCGACTTCTCTTCCCAGCGGGCGCTCACTCGCGAGGCGATCCGTCTTCCCGACCTGATTGATGATGTTTTGCTCCTAGTGAAACACGAGCTAACCCGGTCCAATACCAAGGTCGAAGTGAGACCCTGCAAAGACCTGCCTCCCGTTTTTCTCGATCTATCCAAATTTGAGCAGGTTCTCATTAATTTAATCATCAACGCTACTCACGCGATGGCGGATGAACCAAATCCAAAACTCATCATTGAGGTCGTGACGGAATCGCTCGATTTGGTGGTCAAAAATCAGGGCGCTAGAAAGCGCGAGGTTTTCCGGTCCGGGGACAAGGTCGTCATCCTCCGAATCATAGATAATGGGACCGGGATCATGGATGCCGATACCAGTCGGCTATTTGACCCATTTTTTACGACCAAAGCAACCGGCAAGGGCACTGGACTAGGGCTCTCCGTTTCCCGGAAAATCGTGGGACTCCATGCCGGTGAGCTGAAAATCAAGAATCGCGAGGACCAAAAGGGAGCCATCGCTCAGATCACTCTTCCGACGAAGTTGGATGCGACGGTAGGAGTTGATTCAATTGTTGCAAAAGGCGTTGACACAAACCCTCATAAACTGGCACCCTCTGATGAAGATTGATTCAAACGGCAACCAAAAGTAACGATGTCAAAAAAGGTAATGTTAGTCGATGATGAAGCCGGTTTCACTGAGCTTCTGAAAATGAACCTGGAGAAGTCCGGTGACTACGAGGTCATGATCGAAAATGACTCGATGAAAGCACTGGCAACCGCTCGTAAATTCCAGCCAGACATTGTTCTGCTCGACGTCGTTATGCCGGGCATGGATGGTGGAGATGTTCAGGCTCTGTTCCAGGCTGACCCAATCCTCGCTAAGGTGCCGGTGATTATGCTCACTGCATTAGTTGATTCCGCAGAGCTTTCTGCAGGTGCTGTCGCACAAAGCGGCACGTCTGTCATGCTTCCGAAACCGGTCGACCTTCCTCTCCTGCTTCGTGTTCTCGAAGAGAATCTCGAGGCTGCTGGTAAATAGAAGCGCCGCTCCGGATCTTAACTTATTCCTCCTTAGTGAGCTGGATAGTGAATCCCCCGCACACTAACATAGATCTATTCCATTAGTGGCAGGATCCAGATTAAGGGAAGCTGAAATTAACTTCGTTCGCTGATTTCGAGGCCAAGGAAATCACCAAAATCGGAGCACTGAAAAGTCGTCAATGAATTTTAGTTTCGTTTAAATTTTGACAATCTTAACAAAATTGGCGACTATCTAATTCATACAAGTTCGTGCTACACGACGAGGGTGCCACGAACCGCTGCTATGAGTGATTTGCAATCTGAAATAGGTGCAGGTGGAACAGCTTCCCGAGCGGCCGATAAGGCAGGGATGCTCAATTCGAACGGGGCCACGCGACAGCGCCAGCAACGATCCCAAAAGAAGAAAGTCTATGGTGACGGACTGAAGGCTCCTTCCGCTCTCGGGAAGAACTTTGTGCTCGATACCAATGTGCTGCTTCACGACCCGGGCTGCCTTAATCAGTTTGGCGACAACCACATCTGCATTCCGATTGAAGTGCTCTGTGAGTTGGATCGATTCAAAGGTGAACAAACCGAACGAGGGGCTAACACTCGAACCGTTCACCGCCAGTTAGCTGAACTGTTTTCGGCCCACCCTAACGAAGCCACTCTGGGGATTTCCACCCCGGGCGGAGGCTCCATTCGCCTGGTTCCCAATAGCGGAAAAAGCGTCTCGGTTGAAGAACTGATGGATGTGTTTCGCGGTCAGGAATCCAATGATAACCGGATCCTGATTTGTGCCAGTATGGTGTCTGAGAACAACTCGACCCCAACCGTGCTGGTCACCAAAGATCTCAACCTGCAGTTAAAGGCCCACGCCATTGGCATTCCCTGCGAGGATTATCAAAACGGGAAAGTCGATAGCGAGCAAGTCGGCCAGCAGACGCCACTGATCGTTGATCTCAAATCGAACGAACTGCAGCGATTCGCCAGCACTGGCTCGATCGAACTGCCGACTCACGGAGAAAATATCAGCTGCAATGAGTATGTGCTCCTCAAGGCTGGAGAAAAAAGAACCATGCCCGCCCGAATGGGAGTCGATGGGGCTTTCCACAAACTGCATATCCCCGAACATATCCGCATTCAGAAAGGAACGCCGCTTCGCCCTCTCAACCTGGGGCAGCAGTGCTTCATTGATGCCTTGCTCAATCCTGAGGTCACCCTCGTCACTTGTTACGGTCAAGCCGGCACCGGCAAAACTCTCTTGGCGGTCGCTTCGGCGCTTCACGCCACCTTTGCTGGAAATTTTAACGGTGTTACCGTCAGTCGGCCCGTCATTCCCCTGGGCGACACCCTGGGTTTTCTCCCTGGTTCATTGGAGGAAAAACTGGATCCATGGCTCAAGCCGATCTTTGACGCGCTCGAGTTTTTGATGACTCCCGAGATACCCGCTGGGAGGCGCCGTCCGCAAAAAAACCGCAAAGGTGGCTCCGATGGCCCCAAGGGTTCCGGTGGCAAAAAATGCTACGATCCCCTGCTTGATTCAGGCCTGGTCGAGGTTGAGGCCCTTTGTTACATCAGGGGGCGCTCCATCCCCAATCGCTATTTCATTTTAGACGAAGCACAGCAATTGACACCGCTGGAAGCGAAGACCATCGTCACCCGCATGGCGCGGGGATCAAAACTGGTTCTCATTGGAGACCCGGCCCAAATAGACAACCCTTATGTGGATCGACTCAGTAATGGCCTCGTGTATACTCGCGACCGCCTTCGCAACGAGCCCTGCAGTTCGCACGTTACCTTGGAACGCGGCGAGCGGAGCCAGTTGGCGGAGGCAGCCGCAAAGAAAATGTAAAACCGACGGTACGGCTGCATTTTATTTGCGCAAAAGTCAGGTTCGGGGACTAGAATTCCCCGAAGATGGCACGTGATTACACGATCAAACGCGTTCCCAAGAACGCCAAGTCTAACATTGATTATGCGAATGAGCTTAACGAAAAGCAGTTCGCAGCCGTCACCGCGCCTCCGGGCCCAGCTCTCGTCATCGCCGGAGCTGGCAGTGGCAAGACCCGCACCCTCATTTACCGGGTAGCCTACCTGCTCGACAACGGCATCGCTCCCGAAAGTATCCTGCTGCTCACCTTCACCAACAAAGCATCCAAGGAGATGTTGGCCCGGGTCGAGGAACTCGTTCCCTACGACACGAGCAAATTGTGGGGCGGAACCTTTCACTCCATCGGAAACCGTATTCTCCGTCGCCACGCCCCCGAAGTGGGCTGGGAGCGAAATTTCTCCATCATGGATCGAGAGGATCAAAAGGAGATTCTCAACGCCGTCGTCGCCGAAAGTGATATCGACGCCAAAGCGATGCGCTTCCCCAAAGCGGACATCCTTGGCGATATTTTCAGCCTGGCCAGAAACACCGGCGCCAGTATCGACGATATCCTGCAGACACGTTACCCTTATTTTCATCACTTTGCCTCGCAGATTGAGGAACTCGAAGAGCGCTACGAGAAGAAAAAGCAGTCCAACAACTCGATGGACTTCGATGACTTACTCGAAAAAACGCTGCGCCTTTTAAAAGAAAACCCCGCCATTCGCGAGGTCTACCAGCGACAATTTGAGTGGGTCCTCGTCGATGAGTATCAGGACACCAACTCCCTCCAGGCCGAACTGATCACTATTCTCGGTGCGCCGCAGAAGAACGTCATGGTGGTCGGTGATGATGCGCAATCGATCTACTCGTGGCGGGGCGCCGATTACACGAACATTCTCGAATTTCCGGAGCAATACGAAGGCACCACCAAATACGTCATTGAGACCAACTATCGCTCCGTCCCCGAGATTCTGACTCTGGCCAACGCCGCCATCGCACCCAACACCAAGCAGTTCAAAAAGGATCTCGCGCCGTCGCGACCCGAGCGCAAAACGCTCCCCGCTCTCGCTCCCCTCCAGGATCCGAATACCCAGGCCGCCTTTGTCGCTCAGCGCATTCTCGAACTCCGTGACGAAGGCGTCGAGCTCAACGAAATCGCCGTGCTTTACCGTGCTCACTTCCACGCGATGGAGATTCAGATGGAGCTGACCAATCGCGGCATCCCATTTGTCATCACGAGCGGACTCCGATTCTTCGAGCAGGCCCACATCAAGGACGCGGCTGCCTTCATGAAGTTCGTTTGCAACCGACGTGACGAAGTTGCCTTCAAGCGCTTCGCTCGCATGCTTCCTGGCATCGGAGCCAAAAGCGCCGACTCACTCTGGAGATCGTGGCTCGCCTCAGAGGGCGCTACTGCCGAGGTGGTCCTTTCCTTTTCCGATATCCTAATCGGATTCAAAGTGCCTACCAAAGCCAAGACCACCTGGGAGCAACTCGCCTACACCCTGGATGAGCTCATCACTCCCGAGGGCAAAGCCAAGCCTCCCGCCGCCATGATGCCTTCCATCATGGGTGGCGTCTACGAGGACTACATGCGCAGCAAGTTCACCAACTTCGACCACCGGCGTCAGGATCTGCTCCAGTTAGAGAAATACGCCGAGAAGTTTGAAGAGATGGAGGAATTCCTGAGCCAGCTCAGTTTGCTCGCGGGACAGGATGCCGTCGCCGCCACTCAGGCGGAGCCTGATAAAGAAGCCGTTTGTCTCAGTTCCGTGCACCAGGCCAAAGGGCTCGAATGGCGCGTCGTTTTTGTGGTCTGGCTCGCCGACGGAAAATTTCCTAACAATCGCGTAATCGATGACGACGATGAAGATCAGAGCGGCCTCGAAGAAGAGCGCCGCCTCTTCTATGTCGCAGTGACCCGCGCCAAAGACGAACTCTACCTGACCTACCCACTGATCTGGCACGGCGCCTTCGATGGAGAGACGATCCAGCGTCCCTCCCGGTTCCTCGATGACATCCCCACCGAAATGGTTGAGGAATGGAATGTCGGTCCCGCGGCTTGGTAGTCGGACCAGAATGGCGAAGGTCGCAATCTGCGACCCGCAGTCCTGTAGCTGGGGTCTGTGACCCCGGGGGCCGGACCCCGGGCTTTGGCTGAACGCGTAATGAATGCCCGAATGCTTTCTCCCGGCCTCACAGAGACCGGGGGCCGGCCTACCGGCTACAGGATGCCACGACCATTTGGTAATCCGCCTAAAACCGTGCCATTCTAGTCAGTCCACAAGGCTTCAAACGATCCCCAGCTCGACCGCTGTTTCCGCAAACTGACTCGCGGCGTAGGTAAGATCTTCTTCCGAATGAGCCGCTGACACTTGCGTGCGAATCCGCGCCTTACCCTGAGGCACCACCGGAAAAGAAAACCCGATCACATAGATGGCCCGCTGCAGCAGTGATTCCGCCATCGCGGAAGCCACCTTCGCATCGCCCAGCATCACCGGAACAATAGGATGCTCCCCTGGCTGAATCGTCAGCCCTGACTCGGACAGCGCCTCGCGAAACATGACCGTATTGGATCGCAGTTTACTCAGCAGCTCCGGCGAACCCGTCACCAGCTCCAGCGCCTTGAGTGATGCCGCCACGATCGCAGGAGCCACCGAATTCGAGAAGAGATAAGGCCGCGACCGCTGTCGCAAGAGTTCGATGATCTCCTTCTTGCCACTGGTGTAACCGCCACTGGCTCCGCCTAACGCTTTGCCAAGCGTGCCGGTGATGATATCCACTCGATCCATCACCCCGCAATGCTCATGAGTCCCCCGCCCTGTTTCTCCGATCACCCCGACAGCATGAGAATCATCCACCATCACCAACGCACCATACTTGTCCGCCAGATCACAAATGCCTTTGAGATTCGCAATCGAACCATCCATCGAAAAGACGCCGTCGGTCGCAATCATTTTGAATCGAGCTGACTCCGCTTCCTGCAATTTCTTCTCCAGCTCAGCCATGTCGTTGTTGGCATAGCGAAAGCGCTGCGCCTTGCAGAGCCGAACCCCGTCGATGATCGATGCATGATTTAACTGATCCGAAATCACCGCATCCTCCGGACCCAGAATCGTCTCAAACAATCCGCCGTTGGCATCAAAGCAGGACGAATAAAGAATCGTATCCTCCGTCCCCAGAAATTCACTGAGCCCATTCTCCAGCTCCTTGTGAATCCCCTGCGTTCCACAAATAAAGCGCACTGACGAAAGCCCAAACCCCCATCGTTCGATCGCCTCAGTTGCCGCGGCCGCCACCTCCGGATGATCCGCCAACCCAAGGTAATTGTTAGCACAAAGGTTCAGCACCGATCCCCCAGTGCTCACTCCAATATGAGCCGACTGCGGAGTCGTAATAATCCTCTCAGATTTATATAGCCCTGCCAGTCGGATCGACTCCAGCACCTCCTGCAAGTGTGTTTGATATTCCCTATTCATTCCAAAAAAATTCAACGCCTACTCCCCTACTTAACTACTCCCCTTCTGCCTTTTATCCTGCTCGCCTGTGGCTTGCACGGTCTCCAAAGTTGTTTCGTTTTACTCAAGTTTTCTCTTATCTCGCCCAGGCGAGACGTTAGTAGTCCTACTCTTTTTCTTTTTCTGCCCTTCCCCACCATTCAAGTAGAGCGCCCCTTGCAAGTCTCCTCGATGCGCAGCATCCCAAAAAAACATCAGCGAAAATCAGCGCCCATCAGCGGTTAATTCCTTTCCTACTTTCCTACTTTCCTTCCTCTGCAGTTAATTTCTTCTGCCTTCTGCCTTCTGCCTTCTGCCTTCTGCCTTCTGCCTTCTGCCTTCCCTACCCTCCTGCCTTTATCCCTTTCACCATTTCAAAATCACTTTCCCACTCTCCCCACTCTTCATTACATCAAAGCCCTTCTCAAAATCCGTGTAATCAAAATGATGCGTGATCACCGGACTGATATCCAGCCCGCCCTGCAGCATCACAGTCATCTTGTACCAGGTCTCATACATCCGCCGCCCGTAGATCCCCGAAATCGTCAGCATGTTAAACACCACCGTGTTCCAGTCGATCGCGATCTCTTCCGCTGGGATCCCCAGCATCGCGATTTTGCCGCCGTGACACATGTTGTCCAGCATCTCGCGAAAGGCACTCGCGTTGCCAGACATCTCCAATCCGACATCAAAGCCTTCGCTCATCCGGAGTTCCCTCTGCACATCTTCGATCCGCTCATGTCGCACATCGACGACCCGGGTCGCCCCCATCTTCTTCGCCAGTTCCAGCCTCCAGGGATTCACATCGGTCACCACCACGTAGCGAGCTCCGGCATACTGGCAAACTGCGGCCGCCATCACCCCGATCGGGCCGGCACCGGTGATCAGTACATCTTCCCCTAACACATCAAAAGTCAGTGCGGTGTGAACCGCATTACCATAAGGGTCAAAGATCGAAGCGAGATCTTTATCGATCCCATCGTCATGCTGCCACACGTTCGCCATGGGCAACGCGATATACTCGGCGAAGGCCCCCGGACGATTCACGCCTATCCCTTTGGTGTCGGCACAGAGGTGACGCCGACCCGCCATGCAGTTGCGGCATTGACCGCACACCACGTGACCTTCTCCGCTCACCACTTGCCCCGCTTGGAAATCGATCACGTTGGATCCGATGTCGACGATCTCGCCGACGAACTCGTGTCCCACCACCATCGGGACAGGAACCGTCTTCTGCGCCCAGGCATCCCAGTTGTGGATGTGAACATCCGTTCCACAAATCCCGGTGCGATCGACCTTGATGAGCACATCATTGATTCCGATTTCCGGTTTAGGGACATCTTCCAGCCAGAGGCCGGGTTCGCTGTGACGTTTGACGAGTGCTTTCATGGAGATACGAGGTTAGGCAAAGTGTGAGACGAAATTACCTATTGGTCGAGTGTTCTGTATGTCATACCGCCTCTGGCGAAGGCTTGGCCGAAGGCCTGTAGCCGGGGTCTGTGACCCCGGGGGGCCGGAGCCCGGGTTTTAGTTGAACGCGCAATGAATGCCCGAACGCTTTCTCCCGGCCTCACAGAGACCGGCTACAGGGATGCCGGGGGCCGGCCCACCGGCTACAGGATGCCACGACCATTTGGTAATCCGCTTATAACCGTGCCATTCACCCTATCAACAAGACCAACGCATCGCCCCGGCTCTGTCGCACACTCCCCCTGTTTGAGGCAGCTTTAGACTTGAGGAACCCTACCTGAATTCCCTAGCCTCTTGCCAATGACACCACGGTCACCTCTTTCCCTTTTCATTGTCTCACTGACTCTCTCCGTCTTGGCTCCTGCCACCGCAGGCGCCGCCGACTTCCGTGAGATCCCTACCGAACCACTGCCGGGCGATGCCATGCTCGACGACTACTTCGAGCGGGAAACGCGCAAGCTCACCACCAGAACCGAGGCCATCGTTTCGAACATTGACGACTGGCCCCGTCAAAAGGCCGACTTGCGGCGTCAGCTTTTCGAAATGCTCGGCCTCCAGCCGCTCCCGGCGCGCTCGGATCTCAAAGCCCGCATCACCGGCACCACCGAGCGTGACGGAGTCATCGTTGAAAACATCCTTTTCCAGTCTCGCCCCGGACTCTACGTCACCGCCAACTACTACCGGCCGGTCGAGCAGGAGGGACCGCTCCCCACCATCCTCTATGTCTGTGGCCACGCCAAAGTCAAGATCGACGGAGTCAGCTACGGCAACAAAACCAACTACCAGCACCACGGCACCTGGTTCGCCAAAAACGGCTACACCTGTCTGACCATCGACACGCTCCAGCTCGGCGAAATCGAGGGTCATCACCACGGCACCCACCGCCTCGACCGTTGGTGGTGGAATTCCCGCGGATACACCCCCGCCGGAGTCGAGGCATGGAACTGCATTCGCGCCCTCGATTACCTCGAAACCCGCGAGGAAGTCGACGTCCACCGCTTCGGTGCGACAGGACGCTCCGGAGGCGGCGCTTACACCTTCTGGATCTCCGCTTTGGACGAAAGAATCAAGGTTTCGGCTCCGGTTGCCGGCATCACCTCGATGCAGAACCATGTCGTCGACGGATGCATAGAAGGGCATTGTGACTGTATGTTCATGGTCAACACCTACCGGTGGGATTTTCCGCTTTTAGCGTCATTGGTGGCGCCCCGTCCTCAGCTCATTCTAAACACCGATAAGGACCGCATTTTCCCGCTCGACGGCGTCGTCGACGTCTACCAGAAAACTCAGCAGGTTTACGAGGCCCTCGATGCCAGTGATAAGCTCGGATTAGCCCTCTACGAGGGACCTCACAAGGACACCCAGCCGCTCCGAGTGCCGGCTTTCCATTGGTTCGAGCGCCACCTCAAAGGCGGCGATCTCACCACGGAACTCGCCGACACCACCACCCCCAAGCTCTTCGAACCAGCCGAGCTCAAAGTGCTCAAGGAAACCCCAAGCAACGAGCGCAATACCTTCATTGACGACTACTTCACCAAACGAGTCCCCCGCACCCTGCGTCCCTCGGCTAAAAAATCGGACTGGAACGCCGAGCGCGCCCTCATTCTCAATCGGCTCAAAGCCAAGTCCTTCCGGGGATGGCCCTCCGCCGGCGAGGATCTCAGTGTTTCGGAGGAATACCGCCACGAAAGCGAAAACATCCAATTCGTCCGCTGGAGCTTCGACAGCCAGACCGGCGTGCGCCTGCCGCTTTACCTGGCCGCTCCGGCCGGCGTGTCGCTGGCCGATCTCGACCTGATCGTGCTGAATGTCGTCGACGAAAAAGGTTGGCAGGATTTCCTCGCCTCGCCCGGAGCCGCCTTTGCCGAAGCCTTCCCTGGAGTGGATCTGCCCGAGCTCGACGAAGACGCCTTTGGAGCTGAGAAGAAAATGCATCAATCCATGAAGTGGGGCATGCTCTACCTGCCCCCTCGCGGGATCGGACCGACCGCTTGGACCTCGGATCCCAAGGAGCGGACTCACATTCGCCGCCGCTTTGCCTTGCTCGGCCAAACCCTCGACAGCATGCGAGTCTGGGACATCAGACGAGGGATTCAGGCCCTCCGGGAACTCGAAGGAGGCAATGAGCCCAGTCTCTGGATCCAGTCCTCCGATATCATGGCCGGCAATGCCCTCTATGCCGCCTTGTATGAGCCCGATATCCATCGACTTGATCTGCATGACCTGCCGATCAGTCATCGAACCGGACCGACTTATCTGAACGTATTGCGTTTCACCGATCTGCCACAAGTGGCCACCATGGTGGGCGAATTCAGTCAGTTGCGCCTCTATCAAGAGCAGCCTGAAAAGTGGAAATACCTCACCGCCATGTCCAAAACCCTGGCCTGGCCGGAGAAACAACTCCAGATTCGAAAGCCCATCTCGTCTGCCGACGGGGAATAGGAGAAGTAAGCAGTGGCGAAAGGCGTCCGGCTCGCCCATTGACCCGTATTAACGCGAAATCGAGCGCCATCGCGTTAGTGTTGGCGCAAATCACCAGATTTTATGCGCAATATGCGGTTTTCGACTGAGAACTCCGCCCTAGATTCAACGTTCTCAATTCCCTACGGGTCGATAATTACGATCCAGGGTATTTCAGACCTTCCTCGCCTCCATGAAAATCCGCACCCTTTCTCTAGCACTCATCGCTGCCTTCGCCTCTGTCTCCGCGGCCTCTGCCGCTCCGGACACCGAGGTCAAAGTCTTCGAACCCACCGGCAGCCTGCCCTACCTTTCCGTCGAGGACAGCCTCAAAACCTTCGAACTGCCCGAGGGTTATCATCTCGAGCCCGTCCTGACCGAGCCGAACATCGCGGAACCCGTCGCCTGCGCCTTCGATGGCAATGGCCGCATGTATGTCATCGAGATGCTCAGCTACATGCAGGACGCCGATGCGACTGGCGAACAGGAGCCCATTAGCCGCGTCTCACGTCACGAAGACACCAACGGCGATGGCAAAATGGACAAGCACACCATCTTTGCCGACAACTTGCTCCTCCCTCGCATGGTCCTGCCGCTGCACGACGGCGCGCTCATCAACGAAACCAACACGCTCGACATTTACTGGTACCGTGACACCGACGGCAATGGCGTCTCCGACACCAAAACCCTCTGGTACGAAGGCGGCGAACGCGGCGGCAACATGGAGCACCAGCCCAGCGGCCTGATCTGGGCCATGGACAACTGGATCTACACCACCTACAACGCCTACCGCCTCCGCCACAATCCCGACGGCCTCGCTCATGTCGAAAAGACCGCCCCCAACGGCGGTCAGTGGGGCCTCTGTCAGGATGACTACGGCAAACCCTGGTTCGTCAACGCCGGAGGCGAACGCGGCCCACTCAACTTCCAGCAGCCCATCGCCTATGGCGCCTTCAACATCGCTGGAGAATTCCCCATCGACTACCGCGAAGTCCTCCCGCTCGTTGGCATTCCCGACGTCCAGGGCGGAGAGAAACGGTTTCGTCCTGAGAACAATACCCTCAACCACTTCACCGCCACCTGCGGCGAAGGTTTCTTCCGCGGCGATCGCCTCCCCGAGGAACTCAAAGGCGACCTCTTCTTCGCCGAGCCCGTCGGCCGACTCATCCGTCGCTCCAAGGTCGAAGTGCGCGATGGCATCACCTACCTGAGCAACGCCGATCCCGGCCGCGAGTTCATCCGCTCGACCGACCCGAACTTCCGCGCGATGCACACCCAGACCGGTCCTGACGGAACCCTCTACATTGTTGACATGTACCGCGGCATCATCCAGCAAGGCAACTGGACCCAACCCGGCAGCTACCTGCGCGGCGTCGTCGATGACTACGGCTTCGCCAAAAACATCCAGCGCGGACGCATCTACCGGCTCGTCCACGACGACTTCACGCCCGGCCCCCTTCCCAAGATGCTCGACGAAACGCCTCAGCAGCTTGTCGCCCACCTCGAACACCCCAACGGCTGGTGGCGTGACAACGCTCAGAAGCTGCTCATCCTCCGCGCCGATCAGTCCGTCGCCCCCGCCCTCGAGAAACTCGCTAACGAAAGCACCAGCGACCTGACTCGCATGCACGCCATCTGGACGCTCGAAGGCCTCGGCAAACTCACCCCCGAGTTTGCCCGTGAGAAAATGAAGGACGAACACGCCTCCGTCCGCCGCGCCGCCCTGCGCGCCAGCGAAACGCTCTACAAAAGCGGTGACGAAACCTTCCAGGCCGCCCTCCAATCCGACTTCAAAAACATGGCCCGGGACAACGATCCCGAAGTCGTGATCCAGTCCATCCTCACCGCGAAGTTTCTCGACTTCCCCGATCACAAAGCATTCACCGCCACCACCATGGAAGCCAGTTCCAGCGCCGGCGTCGCCGAGATCGGAAAGCAGATGCTCAAAGGCGGCCAAACCCCACCTCAGAAGATCACGCCCGACCAGCTCACCCTCTACAAAGACGGCAAGGTCATCTACGAGTCGCTCTGCTTTGCCTGCCACGGTTCCGACGGAAAAGGCACCCAAATCCCGGGAGGCGATGACCTCCGCCTCGCCGCCTCCTTCGTCGATTCGCCCATCCTGGCCGGACACAAGGATCTCGCGCCCAAAGTCGTTCTCCACGGTCTCACCGGCCCGCTCAACGGCAAGGCCTACCCCGGCGAAATGATCGCGATGGCCTCCAACGGCGACAAGTGGATCGCCTCCGTCGTCTCGTATGTTAAGAACAGTTTTGGTAATGAGTTAGGATTCATCACCGAAGCAGAAGTCACCCAGATCCGCGAGGCTACCACCGACCGCACCACCCCCTGGACCGAAGCCGAACTTTACGCCAGCATCCCGCATGGCTTTACCGATCGCAGTGCCTGGAAAGTGACCGCAAGCCACAACCCTGACACCAGTGACTTCGCTATCGACGGCGATCTCACGACGCGTTACACCACTCAGAAAACGATGGTCCCCGACATGTGGATCCAGGTCGAACTGCCCCAACCCGAGAAAGTCGTCGGCCTCCTCGGTCTCGTCGCCGTCCTCCTCGGCCTCGTCCTCGACGTCGCAAGTTCCAAAGGCGACTACGCCCGCGGCTGCCGAATCCAATTCTCCAAGGACGGCAAAAAATGGACACGCCCCGTGAAGGTCAAAGAAGACAAATCAACCAAGCTGACCGTCGAGTTCGACGAACGCGAAGCGAAGTTTGTCAGGGTCACACAGACAGGAAGAAAGAAGAACGGGTTTTGGTCGGTTCATGATTTCAATCTTCTCCGGGGACCGGAGTAAATGGTTGGGGATTTAGCTCTTTAGGCATTCGGCGAAATAGAAACTCTTGTTCTTGCTCCTAATCTTACTCTTACTCTGCGGGGAAAAGGATTAAGAAGAAGAGTAAGATTAAGAGTAAGAGTCCTGTCCTTCGACCTGTCCTTCGACCTGTCCTTCGACCTGTCCTTCGTAGCCTTGGCGAAGAAGGAAGCCTTGGCGAAGAATGGGTCCTCCTGATTCCCCCCAATATAAACTTTCAAATTTAAGTAAATTAATTACCTTTTACTTAAATTTGTTCAATGTCAAATCCCCCAACCAAAGCCGAACAGCTTGTCCAGCTCGCCAGGGATCGCCAGATTCTACGGGCCCGGGATCTCCGTGAGGCCGGTATCGGAAGCGCGACCATTTCCGCTGCCGTGGCGTCTGGTGACATCGAGCGCATCAGCCGTGGCGTCTATCGACACAAGGATGCCTCGTGGGATGAGAACCTCAACCTGTCCGAAGTCCTTGCCAGAGTGCCCCATGCTGTTGTCGTCCTCACCAGCGCCCTCAATTTTCACCAAATCGGAACGCATCAGGCCCATTCAGTCTACATCCTCCTCAAGCAAAATGCGGTCGCACCGCGCCTCACCTACCCCCCGGTCGAAGTGGTCAAATCCATTCATCCCGAAGCGTTCACCGAAGGCGTTGAGATCCATCTGCTCAATAGCGTCCAGGTTGCTATCACCACCCCCGCCCGAACCGTGGCCGATTGCTTCAAACACCGCAGCAAGCTCGGTCTAGAACTCTGTCTCGAAGCACTGAAGGAAGTCCTCCGGGCCGGAACTCCCCCTGCAGAAATCCTCCGTTACGCTCGAATGAACCGCGTGGAGAAAATCATGCTCCCCTACCTGGAGGCACTGACATGAAGGACCTGGTCGCCTCCATTCAAGACCGACTCAAGAACCTCTCCCGCTCGGAAGGGATCGCCCTCAATCTCATCCTGGAAGACTACGCGAATGCCCGTCTCTTTGCCCGTTTGAGCGCCAGCCGCTACCGGAAAGATTTCATTCTTAAGGGCGCTCAACTCTTCAAACTTTGGTCGGATACGCCCACCGCCCGACTCGCGATGCCGACTTCCTCAGCCTTGGTCCACCCGATCCCGAAGTGCTGAAAATTACGTTCAAAGAAATCTGCGAATCTGCCACCAGCCCGCCGGATGGAATCGAATGGACCCTTGAGAAGGCCGCGCCTATCCGCGAAGACAATCTCTATGGAGGGGTGCGGATCAAACTCACCGCCCACCTCGGGAATATGCGAATCCCGGCGCAAATTGACGTGGGATTCGGTGATACCATCACGCCGGAAGCCACCACCGCTGATTGGGTCATGCCGCTGGATTTCCCCACGGTGCCGCTTCTCGTTTACTGCCCGGAAACGGCCATCGCAGAGAAGTTGCAAGCCGCCATTGCACTCGAAACAGCCAATAGCCGGATGAAAGATTTCTATGACATCCACTGGCTCAGTCTCCATCAAACATTCACCGGCAACCGCTTGCAGCCAGCCGTTGAAGCGACCTTCGAGAGGCGCGGAACTCATTGGCCCACGGAAACTCCCATCGCTTTCACCCATCACTTTTACGGACTAACCGACAAGCAAACCCAGTGGAAAGCATTCCTCCGAAAAAGCCGTCTGGAACCCCTGGATTTCGAAGCAACGATTCAAAGAATTTCAAACTTCCTCCTTCCTGTCCTCCTGAAAGAAGTGAGCCAATCAACCTGGGCTCCCGCAACCGGGTGGATCTCCGACCGCGCGTAATTAGCTTTTTAGCTCTTTAGCGATATAACATTCCTCTTCAGATTCCCCCTTACTCCTAATCTTACTCTTACTCTGCTGGAAAAAAGGATTAAGAAGAAGATTAAGAGTAAGAGTAAGAATGCACGAAAAAAAGACGCCCTGAGTGAACAGGAGCGCCCTTTTCGAAAACTAAAAACCAAGAACTAAGTGAATCCTGCGGTGAATCCTGCGGGGCCCGGTGAATCCTGCGGGGCCTGTCCCTAAATCCTCGAAGGCGGGACATTCGTTGAGAACGGTCAGGACGACCCAGGCGGGAGAATCGTGAAGCATACGAAGAAGTGATTTGAATAAGTGGAATAGCGGTCTTCTCTTTCTTTCATGGCGTTCACTGAGGAAGAACAACAGCTACTGCTTGAGAAAGTGGAAAACGAGTTTTGGAAACACCGTCGCCCACCTCTTCCTTTGCGGGATAAAATACGAGAAGCGCAAAGAATGAAAGATCAGGCCATCGAGCTGTACTTCGAACGCCCGCACTTTCGCAACAAAGACGAGTGGATTGAGCATGCCATTGCCAAAATTCGTTACGTCCGGACACGGGACGTCTGGGAGATCTATTGGCAGCGTGCCGACCTCAAATGGCACCGCTACCCTCCGTCCCCCGAAGTCCCTACCTTCTCCGCTGCTCTGGAGGTAATTCACAGAGATGAGTGCTGCTGCTTTTTCGGATGAGAAATGCCACGCTTCCTGCGCGATAGTACCGCGGCCTGAACCCCGACGTTAAACACACACTTCGGGCTTCGCGAGCTGCAACAAGCGCTTGCTCGGCTTGACTTTGAGAGAGGCGGGGCCGGTTTCCTTCATGGCCCGAGACGTTCGCTTCACATAAGACGCATAATCGGTCGTAGAAGGCTTCAAGCGAATAGTCTGCGCCTTCTCCGACATCTCCTGAACCTTCAGCGTCTTTTTTTTCGAGTCCACGTAAAGAAGATGCCTTGAATAAGGCAGTAGGTCAATGCGGTATGTGGGAGGCTACTGGTAGCCGTTTAGCGGGTAGCGGGTAGCGGTTTAGTAGTTTAGCTCTTTGGCGAAAAATCCATGTCAATCCGTCAAAATCCATGTTCTATCCATGCGGGGCATCCCATGCAAAAAATAGAAGCACAGACATACAGCCGTTTAGCGCTTTAGCTTATTAGGGCTCTAGCTTTTTGCTGCATCGCATGGTTTTGATAATCCATCTTCCCCAGCTCCTTCCCCATTCAGAATTCGATATTCAACATTCAACATTCAACATTCGATATAGCATTCCTCTTCAGATTCCCCTCTTGCTCTTGATCCTAATCTTGATCTTGCTCCCCCCTTGCCTTCACACTCCTGACATGTCCCCCCTAGCCCGCTCACCCCTCCCCCTCCTCACCGCCGTCATCCTCGCAGTTCTCCTGGTCACCCCTTCCCGCGCCGAAGGCGCGGATCAGCCCAACATCCTCATCATCCTAGGCGATGACATCGACCGCGACACCCTCGGCCCCTGGGGCGGCGAAGCGCTCACGCCGAACCTCGACCAGCTCGCCGCCGAGGGCGTGAAATTCAATCGCTGCTACGCCACCGTCGCCATGTGCGCGCCCTTCCGTCAGGAACTCTACAGCGGCCGCACCCCGTGGCGGACGCGTGCCATGCCGAACCATTCCAAATCCTCACCGGACACCAAAAGCCTGCCCCATTACCTGCGTCCGCTCGGTTACCGCGTCGCCCTGCTCGGCAAAAGCCACGTCGGACCGCAGGAGGCCTATCCTTTCGAGAATCTCGGGGAGATCCCCAACAAAGAAGACCCCAATCCACTCGCGCTCGAGCGCGCCGGGGAATACATCGCTGAGGCCGCCGAAGCCGAAGAGCCCTTCTGCCTCGTTGTCGCCTCGCACGATGGGCACGCCCCCTTCCACACCCATGGCGATCCCAGTGCTTACGATCCCGCTGCCTTAACCATTCCCAAAGACGCGCTCGACACGAAAGCCTATCGCGAGAACCTCGCCGGTAACTTCGTCGAGGTGACCAATCTCGATGCACTGCTCGGCGGCCTGCGCGAGCTCATCGCCGACCACGATCTGACCGAGGACACCCTCGTCCTCTTCTGTTCCGAGCAGGGCAATCAGTTCCCCTTTTCCAAGTGGACCTGTTTCGATGGCGGCCTCGCTTCCGGTGTCGTCGCGGCCTGGCCCGGCGTCATCCCCGCCGACATCGCCAGCGATCCCATCCTCTGGCTTTCCGACATCACCCCCAGCCTCGTCGAAGCGGCCGGAGGCGAGATCACTCCGGACGACTTTGACGGCCAGAGCCAATGGGCCAATTTCAAAGGCGCCAACGAGCCCGTCCATCCCTACGCCTACGGCGCCTTTTCCAACTGCAATATCATCGCAAACCGCGAGCGCGTCTTCCCGATCCGCTCCATCCGCGACGAACGCTACAGCCTGATCTGGTCGCCCAAGGCCGAGGTGGAAATCACGTCGAACACGACCCTGACCAAAGCCCTGCAGCTGCTCGATGGCGAAACAATCGAAGGGGAACTCGACCCGGCCGCGTCCTGGGTGCTCAAGGCACAGAAAGCCGGCCGCCCGTTTCAGGAGAAGCTGGTCGAGCGATTGCATCATCGCCCCGAGTGGGCCTTGTATGATCGCGACGCCGATCCCAAGGAGCTGAAGAATCTGGTCGGTAATCCTGAGTACGAGGAAATCCGGCAGCGCTTGCAGGGTGAGTTGGAGGGCTGGTTGGAAAAGTGGGACGATGCCGATCCGGTGAAGACGGAGACAGGATTTGTGAAGGTGGGGCCTACGGCCAAGGCTAAGCCTACGGGCAAGAAGAAGTGATCAGTCCCCTGCGGGTAGCTCTTTAGCTCTTTAGCGATATAGCATTCCCTCTTACTCTTACTCTGCGGGGAAAAGGATTAAGAAGAAGATTAAGAGTAAGAGTCCTGTCCTCCGACCTGTCCTTCGAAGCCTTGGCGAAGAAGGAAGCCTTGGCGTAGAACGGGCCCACCCTGTCACGCATCAACTGAACAACTTCGTCGTCGCCTCTGATCGTTGCGCGATTCCTTCCACAAGGGTATCTAACATGGTACCGACTTCGCCCGAATCGGTCTCGATCCCTTTTCTCACGGCAATGGCCACTTCAGGAAGGTTTTTCGCCATTGCCACGAGGCGCTCAAAAACATCATCACGGTCCACCTTCCACTCTTTCGCCGCCTTTTCCCACTGATGGCTGCCCATTTTCGAGAGGAGATACTCGCCTCCGATCTTCATGGCTAGCTTGGCCCTTCGAGGATCAATGTCTGTTGGGTAGGGCAAACTGGAAGATAAATCGTAGAGACGTGCCAGGCGAACCTGCCCAGCCCTACCGAGAAGAAACCCGAAGTTTTTGGCGTGAGCATCCGTCCCGGCGATAAGATAATTGAAAATCATGGCATCCACAAACCGAAGCACATCCGCTTGAGGCTGTGACGAACGATCCCGAATCAATTCGATAATAGCATGAGCCGATGGACCACCTTCGTTCTGATACTTCCGGTCCGGCATCTGAGCGAGCGCCTGGCACATATCCTCCTGATGAACGCGAATGACGTTCCCGTGATGCCTCACCCGATCAAATCGTTCCACGATGATGGTTGCCACCCCTCCCAATTTCTCTGTCCATGACTTCGCCGCTGCCAATCCCAATTTCCCAGCCAGGAGCAGACAAAAGTGCTCGTTCTCCTCATAGCCGGCAAACTCCCCCAGGCTTGGCTTCAGAATGTGAGTCGTGGGGGTGATCCCTCTGGGCACGCCCCACCGGCCGGTGGCGTCATCCCGATACAAACCCGTTTTGGGCTGCGCCCCTGCCAAACTGAAATGCCCTTCGTCACTCGCCTGACGAGCGCGGGAGCGGTCTTTTATCAATTCTCGAATCCGCTCGGCGAGCTGTTCCTCGTTCAACCAGTCAATGCCTTTCGGTGGTTTGCCGGACAGCCAGGCATCGACTCGTTCTGGAGCAATAAACTGAACCGCCCCGGCACATTCTTCCCCCACGTTTTCCAAGAGGCGAAACGGATTTCTGGCCGATACCTGGAATTTCTGCCCCCATCGTCGCAAGACCTCCCCATCATCTGGCAACAAGCCACTGACAAAACTGCGAACGATCGAATCGGGATGGATCGTTGTCTGCAGCGGCATCGAAAGCGACAAGGGGAAGGCATCCGGATCGTGCCGCCATTCTTCATCGTAAGTAAAGGTGATGCGATCGTCCTGATAGTCCAGACGCCCCACGCGGCGCCCCTCATAGATGGCATGGAGTGTCTCACTCATTTTAAGGCTCCACCAAAGAATCCAAATCAACCACTGAGCCGCTTTGACTCGAGTCGCTCGGACTCGAGTCGCTCGGACTCGAGTCGCTCGGACTCGAGTC